>CADCIP010000042.1:506-34892 GCA_902801485.1 uncultured Bacteroidales bacterium
TGCTAAACGTGATGTGCTGACAATCTATCGTAATGACATCTTCAATTATGCAGGTGAGATAGCAGACAAGGTGGTGTCTATCTTCGACCAGATTCCTCCTCAGCTATCCAAACACGAAAAGAAGTTCCGACTGTCAGCTTTGAAACCTGGTGCGAAATATCGCGACTGGGACGACGCTTTCTTCTGGCTAAAGGATGCAAGAGTTGTCAATATCTGCTATAATTCGACGGAGCCTAATATCGGACTGAAAATGAACGAAGACCGCACGACATTGAAGTGTTATATGAACGATACAGGCTTGTTGATCAGTCATGCTTTCGACGAAAAGGGCATAGTCTCATCTGAGATTTACCAGAAACTGCTCTTTGGAAAACTGGAGGTAAACGAGGGAATGCTCATTGAGAATATCGTGGCCCAAATGCTGGCTGCCAGTGGTAACAACCTATTTTTCTACAGTAAGTCATCAGAGGAAGCTGAGGAACGAATGGAAATAGATTTCTTGCTCCAAAAAGATAAAGTGACCAGTCGCCACAATATCCGTCCGATAGAAGTCAAAAGCGGGAAGAACTACACATTGTCTTCCCTAACGAAGTGCATGAAGAAGTTTGGAGAGTATATGACCTCTCCTACTGTTTTGCATGCAGCCGATTATAAGGTAGAGGATGGCATAACCTATCTTCCAATTTACATGACACCCTTATTGTAAGTACAAGGAGTGTAAGTCTCATATTTGCGCCATTAGCTTGATAATAGTATGTCCTCACAACGGTATCAGGAATTCATAGCGGAACGCGCACGACTACTTGAACGCATCAAGGAGTTGGAAGCCGAGAACGCCGAGCTTCGGAAAAGGCTTGGCGAACCTGTTGCAACTGTGTCCTCAGCCTCCTGTGCCATGAAGAATCTGTCACTACAAGAGAAGATAGATTTGTTCTGCAGTTTGTTCAAGGGACGCTATGATGTTTTTGCGAGAAGATGGTACAGTAAGACAAGTGGAAAGGCAGGTTATCAGCCAGTGTGCCAAAATGAATGGACTCCGCTATGTGATAAACGCAAGTACAAGTGTGCCGATTGTCCTAATCGTAAGTTTTCGCCATTAACAGACAACGACTACTATAGACATCTGGAAGGAAAAGATGCGGATGGCAGAGACGTTATAGGTCTTTATGTACTTAACGAAGACAATACATGTAACCTTCTTTGTACTGATTTCGACGATAAGAATTGTGAGCATGGCTATCAGGATGATGTATTAGCTTTTGTCGAAGTGTGCAAGAGCTGGAATGTTCCATATTCCATAGAGAGGTCACGTTCCGGTAATGGTGCTCACGTTTGGATCTTCTTTGATAGTCCAGTACTTGCGGTTAAAGCCCGCAAACTTGGTAATGCAATCCTGACTGAAGCCATGAATAGAGATGGAAAAATGGGATTCAAGTCCTACGACCGTTTCTTTCCAAATCAAGATACATTACCCGAAGGAGGACTGGGCAACTTGGTAGCGCTTCCGCTGCAGGGTAATGCACGAAAGAATGGCAACTGTGTATTTGTGAATGAGTTCTTTGAACCATATCTAGACCAATGGCAGTATCTACTGAATGTGGAAAAGCTTTCTGAGCAAGCACTTGAAGAACTTTTGAAGCAGAATGCGAACACTATGCCACTCGGTGATTTGTCGAAGACCAGTGAGTGTAAACCGTGGGAAGTGCCTGTTGCGAACAAAATAGAACGGGCCGACTTTGCCTCAGAGATTATTATCACAAGGTCAAACATGCTTTACATCCCATTGAGTCAGCTTTCATCAAAGGTGCTCAACCATCTAAGACGCATTGCCTCGTTCCGAAATCCAGAGTTCTATAGCAAACAGGCATTGCGCCTGTCAACATATTCCACGCCACGAATCATCTCATGCGCAGATCTGACAGACGAATATCTGATGTTACCTCGTGGATGCGAGGATGCTGTTGTTGCACTGCTCAAAGAGAAAAGTGTAGCATTCCGCTTTGATGACGAGACAAATCATGGTAGAAGTATCTCCGTACATTTCAATGGAGAGCTGCGCAATGACCAACAAGAGGCTGTCGAGGCTTTGACCTCCAGCAATACTGGAGTTCTTTCAGCCACAACAGCTTTTGGAAAGACGGTTTCCGCCATTGGCTTGATAGCCAAGCATGGTGTCAACACGCTGATTCTTGTACATACTAAGGCATTACTCGACCAATGGGTGCAGAGATTGGAGCAGTTCTTGGTTATCAATGAGATTCCAGAATCTGAAGAAGGTAAGCACAGACGAAAGAAGAATCTTTCACCTATAGGCACACTTTCTTCAACGGGAAACAAACTGCATGGCATTATTGACATCGCACTGATGCAGTCGTGTATCTCGGATAATGAGGTAAAGCCATTCGTCAAAGACTACGGAATGGTTATTGCCGATGAGTGCCATCATGTCTCAGCGGTAAACTTTGAACAAATTCTGAAAGCCGTCAATGCCCAATATGTCTATGGACTGACGGCTACACCTATTCGGAAGGATGGACATCAGCCTATTATCTTTATGCAATGTGGTCCAATAAGATTCAGTGCAGATGCCAAGGCACAAATGCAAACTCAGACCTTCCAGCGTCTGTTGGTTCCTCGTTTTACTCCCTTCAGACTTGTCAGTAACGAAGACCTATCGTTTGCGAAGGTTACGCAACAAATAGCAGAAGATGAATATCGCAACCTTCTCATCGTCAAGGATGTTCTTGAAGTTCTGAAAAAAGGACGCTCGCCAATCATACTAACCAGCAGAACATCACATGTAGCCTTGCTTGCAGAACTGCTACAGCCACATTGCCACAATGTCATAACACTTGTCGGTTCTTACAGTACAAAGGAGAAGCGTGAGAAGATGGAGCAACTGCAGTCAATACCACCATCTGAGCCATTGGTGATTGTAGCTACGGGTAAATACGTTGGTGAAGGATTTGACTATGCGCGTCTTGACACACTTTTTCTTGTGTCTCCAGTATCGTGGAAAGGCATCGTCGCACAATATGTTGGGCGACTTCACCGTGAATACAAAGGGAAGCAGAATGTGCAGGTTTACGATTACATAGACATCCGTGTGCCAGTTTGCGAATCATCATATCGAAAACGCCTGAAGGGATATGCCTCCATCGGTTATAGAATCAGGAATAATGAGGTATTTGACAGACTATTCCCAACAACTGATGTTATTTATAATGGTCTGAATTTCGAACAACCATTTATATCAGATTTGGCAAATTGCAAGCAATCTATTGTCATTTCCTGTCCTAAAGTGAAGTCGGGTCGATATTCACATGTGACAGAAAGGCTACTTGAAATAGCCGCTAATGGTAGAGAGGTGGTGTTATATACAAAAGAAGAAACCGATGATACGTTGCGAATGCAACAGCAAGGTATATCCGTTATCTGCCGTGACTATCTCACTCTTCATTCTGCTATTATTGATAAAAGTACGATTTGGTATGGTAGTGTCAATATCCTTGGCTTCCATTCCATAGAAGACAACCTTATTAGGTTCAAAAACATAGAAATTGCGTCAAGCCTGTTAGAGTCCTTACAAAAGTGATATGGTTGGGGAGATAACATCATGATTCAAGAGATTCTCATACTCTATCCAAGTATGATAGTTAAAGATTCTCAAAGATACTCTATTTTCTGCTAGACCATGGCGATGTGAATCGTTATGGCATTTTATTTTCCTTTTATTCATTGGTTAGTTCCACAGAGACTCCGTGACTATCTATGACACAAAAGCGGGGACTGAAACAGTTTGTTTACGCATTGTTTACGCAGACATGAAAAAAGCACTTGCGAGAAACTCGCAAGTGCTTGATTTTCAATGTGGACCAGCCAGGGCTTGAACCTGGGACCTCCAGATTATGAGTCTGTTGCTCTAACCAACTGAGCTACAAGTCCAGTGCATCCATATATTTGGTTTGCGGGTGCAAAAGTAGATATTTCTGATGAATTATCCAAATGTGAAGCGGAAAAATTTGGTCAGCAAAGTATATTTACCTATTTTTGCAGCTTGGAAGGAAAATGAGGTACGTAGCAACGATAGGTTTTTTCGATGGTGTTCACCGCGGGCACCAATGTTTGGTAAGTCAGGTCTGTGAACTTGCCCGCAAATTGCAGTGTGCCTCTATGATTGTCACGTTCGACCGTCATCCGCGTCAGGTGCTTCATGCTGACTACGTTCCCCAGTTACTCTCTACTTATGAAGAAAAAAAAGCTCTCTTGACAACCACTGGTGTTGACAGATTGGAGATGTTGCCTTTTACTGAGGAACTGAGTCGTCTTACTGCATTGGAGTTTATGCAGCAGGTGCTGACTGTTAAGTTTCATGTTCAGACTTTGGTAATGGGTTACGACCATCGTTTTGGTTGTGGAGGCGGTACCTTCACTGAATATGTAGAGTGGGGGAAACTGGTTGGTATTGATGTCGTTTTGGCCCACGAGTTGGAAGAGGAAAAGGTCAGCAGCAGTGTTATCCGACGCCTGTTGGGTGAGGGGAAAATAAGACAAGCCAACCATTTCCTGGGTTACGAATACAACCTGCATGGTAAAGTTGTTACAGGGCATCAGGTGGGGAGGAATATTGGTTTCCCTACGGCCAACATAATGGCCCCGAAAGACAAACTTCTTCCCGCTTGTGGGGTGTACGCTGTTAGAGCCATGGTTAATGATTCTTCTTATAATGGCATGCTGTGCATTGGGCACAGACCAACGTTGAACAATGGAGATGAGCTGTCTGTCGAAGTCAATCTTTTTGGATTCAACGGAGATTTATATGGCAGGGAGATTTCGGTAAGCTTTGTAGATCGTCTGCGCGATGAACAATCTTTTCCCTCAGTCGAGGCGCTTCAGCGACAATTGGAACAGGACGCCTTTCATGCACAGGATATTCTCTCCAAAGTGGTATGACCAATGCCGAATTCATAGTTCAACACAAATCAGACGACGTTCGTAAACTGGCGCTCGGAAAGGTGCCGGAAGGAATAGATCTGCCTTTCTGCCTGCAGCAGATAGAAGGTTGGCAGTTAGCCTGTAAAAAGATACCCCAGTGGGCTGGAACGGACGGATTGTTATATCCGCCGCATCTCTCTATGGAGCAGTGCAGCAGCGAAAAAACGGCACTTTATAAAAAACAACTTGTACAGCGTGTTTTATGCGATGAATTGGAACAAATGGTCGATCTGACCGGAGGCTTCGGAATCGATTTCAGCTATATGGCCCCTTTGTTCCGCAAGGCTGTTTACATAGAGCGGCAAGAGACCCTTTGCCAGATAGCTCTACATAACTTTAATCTATTAGGTTTGCATCATGTCGGGGTGAGACAATCGCAGGCAGAAGACGAACTTGCTCAAATAAATAATGTATCCCTAATATATGTTGATCCCGCCCGAAGGGACAGTAAAGGCAGAAAGGTAGTGCTGTTAGAAGATTGTCAGCCTAACGTCATCGGTTTGCAAGACGAATTACTTAAGCAGGCAAAAGTTGTATTGCTGAAACTCTCACCCATGCTTGAGATACGCCAGGCCTTACGCCAGTTACAAAATGTTCGCGAGGTGCATGTGGTAAGCGTAGATGGAGAGTGTAAGGAACTGTTGTTGGTGTTGCATCAACAAGATATCCCATTTCATTATCATTGTGTGAACCTTTCCGGCACACGACAAGAAACTGTTGTGCCTGCCGCATGGCCCAATCCTGTTATTTGCGAGAAAGAGAAAGCCTTCTTGTACGAACCTAACGCTTCGATTCTTAAAGCCGGTGTACAAGATGCACTTTGCGAACAGCTCGGGGTAGAGAAACTGCATCCGTTCAGTCATTTGTTCACATCTGAGGAGCTTATCGCAAGCTTCCCGGGCCGGTCCTTCCGCATTTTAGGCAGGAGCGATTTCAGTAAGCAGGGGCTCAGAACTTTGCTCTCTGGAGTCAAGCAAGCCAACCTGACAGTAAGGAACTTTCCTGCCAGTGTTCAGGAACTTCGTAAGAAGTTGAAACTGAGCGATGGAGGCAACTTTTATTTGTTTGCTACCACGTTGAAAGACGAATCTCATGTCCTTTTGCTATGCGAGAAAGCAAAAATTGACTAAATTTGCTATTTTTGCTTTTTCTTGTTACATTTGTTTGATTATTTTTGCTACTTTTGCACCAAGAAACAAATCAAAACCACTAAATAACCTAATTATGTCTACAAGAAGAGATTTTTTAAAAGGTATGGGTATTGCAACCGCTGGTTTGACCTTGGCTCCAAGTGATTTATTTGCAGCCAAGAAGAAAACACAACCCGCTCCTGCACCTAAGAGTGACAAAGTGAAGATTGCCTACATTGGTATCGGTAATCGTGGTCAGCAGAACATTGATGAGTTTGCCAAAACCAATATGGTGGATGTTGTAGCTCTTTGCGATGTTGACCTGCAGGGTAAACAGTGCCAGAAGGTGCTGAATATGTATCCCAATGCAAAGCGCTTCACAGATTTCCGTAAACTTTTCGACGAGTATTCCGACCATTTTGATGCCGTTGCAGTAAGTGTGCCCGACCATACGCATTTCTTCGTCTGCATGGCCGCCATGAAGCATGGCAAGCATGTTTATTGCGAGAAGCCCCTCATTCGTACTTTCCAGGAAGGCGAAATTCTCATAGAGATGGCCAACCGTCATCCCGAACTTGCTACTCAGGTTGGTAACCAGGGCCATTCAGAAGGTAACTATTTCCAGTTCAAGGCTTGGATGGAAGCAGGTATCATCAAGGATGTTACCAAGGTTGTCGCCCACATGAATAACGACCGTCGTTGGCATAAGTACGATTGGAATATGACCAAGATGCCCGAGGGTGATCCTATCCCCGAAGGTATGGACTACGATACATGGCACGGAGGAATCCGTTACCATAACTACAGCAAGCTTTATCATCAGGGCGACTGGCGCAGCTGGTACGACTTTGGTATGGGGGCTTTGGGAGACTGGGGCGCTCACCTCTTGGATACCGCCCATGAGTTCCTACAGTTAGGCTTGCCTTACGAAATCAACATGAAGTATGCCAAGAACCACAACGAGTTCTTCTACCCGTTCTCAAGTACTATCGAGTTCCGTTTCGGTGCCCGTGGCAATATGCCTCCCTGTGATGTAATATGGTACGATGGTGTAGATAACCAGCCTCCATTGCCAGCAGGTTATGGTGAGAGCAAGTTGGCCGACGGTATCCCTGCCAGCGGTCAGGGCGAGTACACCAACCAGAAACTGAACCCCGGTAAGATTATCTACGGACGCGACCTTACCTTCAAGGGTGCCAGTCATGGTAGCACGCTGGAGATTATCCCCAAGGAGAAGGCCGAGGCAATGAAGGACAAACTTCCCGTTGTTCCCAAGAGTCCCAGTAACCATTATGTAAACTTCCTGCGTGCTTGTCAGGGAACAGAGAAGACCCGTTCGCCCTTCCAGATTGCAGGTGTGCTTTGTCAGGTATTCTGCCTGGGTGTTATCGCTCAGCGCCTGAACACTCAGTTGTTCTTCGACCCACGTACCAAGAAGTTCACCAACAACGAGTTTGCTAACGCTATGCTCTCTGGCATGCCTCCTCGCAGAGGTTGGGAAGAGTTCTATAAGATAGATTAACGCCCCTCTCCAACCCCTAGCCCCTCATCCTCCGTCGCGAGTGGGGACTCGCTCCCCTTTGTGGGATCGCAGTGACATCCAGTCACTACTCTAAAGACCCCAGTCGCCCCCCAAATGGGAGGTGGGGAAGTCCAAAGTAAGTAAGAGATATTAATAAACTGCCAAGCCCCTGTTAGCAGTTCCCTCCCATTTGGGGGAGGGTTAGGGAGAGGGGCCGAGTTATGAAGAAATATATTATAGCAACGGCTATGCTGGCTGTTCTGCCCGTAGCCGCACAGAAGAAAGTTGTAAAAGAAGTTGCTGCTCCAACTCCAACTACAGATAATGTACTCACCGAGCAGGAAGAACGCGAAGGCTGGAAACTCCTTTGGGATGGTAAGACCACGGAAGGGTGGCGCGGCGCTAAGTTGGCAGGTTTCCCTGCAAAGGGCTGGCGTATCGAAAATGGTGTGCTGAAGGTAGAGGCTGCCAATGGTGCAGAAAGTGGGAATGGTGGCGACATCGTAACCAACAAAAGTTATCATAACTTCATCCTGAAGGTTGATTTTAAGATTACCGAAGGTGCCAACAGCGGTATCAAGTATTTCGTGGATCCTGATATGAACCAGGGTGAGGGTAGCGCTATCGGTTGCGAATTCCAGATTCTGGACGACCTGCGTCATCCCGATGCCAAGTTGGGCGTTAAGGGTAACCGCAAGTTGGGTTCTCTTTATGACCTGATTCCCGCTCCCGAGAACAAGCCCTTCGACATTACCACCTGGAACACAGCAATGGTTATTGTAAAGGATAAGCACGTAGAGCATTGGCTGAATGGTGTAAAGTTGTTGGAATACGAGCGCAATACACAGGAGTGGGACGCACTTGTAGCCTACAGCAAATACAAGAACTGGCCTAATTTCGGTAACCGCGACGGACGCATTCTCTTGCAGGACCATGGCAACGAGGTGTGGTTTAAGAATGTTAAGATTAAGGAATTTTAAATGTTTGCACACATGAGGAAAATCATTCTGTCAACTATTGCCACACTGTTTTGTGTCGGTTCTTTTGCAATAACAGACCCCGTTCAGTACGTGAATCCCTTGGTGGGCTCTCACTCTACGGGAGGCTTATCTACAGGTAATACCTATCCCGCGATTGCCCTTCCTTGGGGTATGAACTTCTGGACTCCCCAGACCGGTAAGATGGGCGACGGATGGTGTTATACTTATGACGCTGAGAAAATTCGCGGCTTCAAGCAGACCCATCAGCCCAGTCCCTGGATGAACGACTATGGTATGTTCAACATTATGCCCGAGTGCGGCGAAGATTATATCTTTGATGAGGCTAAGCGCGCGAGTTGGTTCTCTCATAAGGCAGAGGTGAGCAAACCACATTATTATAAGGTATATCTGGCCGATTACGATATTGTAACAGAGGTTGCTCCTACCAGTCGTGCTGCCATCTTCCGCTTTACCTATCCTGCTGGCAAGAGTTACCTGGTAGTAGATGCTTTCGACCGCGGTTCCTACGTAAAGATTATCCCCGAGCAGAATAAGATTGTGGGTTATACCACACGTAACAGTGGAGGTGTGCCCCGTAACTTCAAGAACTACTTTGTTCTGCAGTTCGACCGTCCCTTCACCATTACCGCTATTAGCGATGCCGGTCAGGAGAACAAGTCTGCACTCGAGACTACCAGCAAGCATGCCCAGGGTGTTGTCGGTTTCAATACCAAGCGCGGCGAACAGGTAAACGTCCGTGTTGCCAGTTCTTTTATCAGTATTGAGCAGGCCGAGCAGAACCTGAAGGAGTTGAGTAACAAGACCTTGGAGCAGGTTAGCGAGGAAGGCCGTCAGGAATGGAACAAGGTCCTCTCTACTATCGATGTACAGGACGAGAGCGATGTGGATCGCCTGCGTACTTTCTATAGCTGTCTTTATCGTAGCGTCCTCTTCCCCCGCAGCTTTTTCGAGATTAATGCTCAGGGACAAGTGGTTCACTACAGCCCCTATAACGGCGAGACCCTTCCCGGCTATCTCTTTGCCGATACCGGTTTCTGGGATACCTTCCGTGCTTTGTTCCCCTTGGTGAACCTGATGTGGCCCTCTATGAGTCAGAAGATGCAGGAAGGTTGGGCCAATGCCTATAAGGAGAGCGGTTTCCTGCCCGAGTGGAGTGCTCCCGGTCATCGTGCCTGCATGGTAGGTAACAACTCAGCATCCGTAGTTGCCGATGCATATCTGAAGGGTGTTCGCGGTTATGATATCGATGCCCTGTGGGAGGCTGTTAAGCATGGTGCTAATGCCGACCTGCCCAGAACTACCAGTGGACGTAAGCAGTGGCAGACCTATAACAAGTTGGGCTATGTACCTTACGATAGCATCAACGAGAGTGCTGCCCGTACCCTCGAATATGCCTTCGACGACTGGAGCATTTATAAGTTAGGACAGGCTTTGGGTAAGCCCGAGAAAGAAATCCAGGTTTATGCCGAGCATGCCATGAACTACAAGAACCTCTTTGATAAGAGCCATAACCTGATGCGAGGCAAGTTGGCCAATGGCGAGTGGGCTCCCAACTTCAATCCTTTCAAGTGGGGCGATGCCTTTACCGAAGGTAACAGCTGGCATTACTCTTGGAGTGTGTTCCATGACCCTCAGGGACTTATCGACCTGATGGGCGGCACAGCCACCTTTAATCAGATGCTCGACAGCGTCTTTATCCTGCCTCCTATCTTCGACGACAGCTACTACGGCGGTGTTATCCACGAGATTCGTGAGATGCAGATTATGAATATGGGAAACTATGCTCACGGCAACCAGCCTATACAGCACATGATTTACATGTACAACTATAGCGGTCAGCCTTGGAAGACCCAGTATTGGTTGCGCGAGACTATGAACCGTATGTATAACGCCCATGCCGACGGTTATTGCGGCGACGAGGACAACGGTCAGACTTCTGCATGGTATATCTTCACTGCTATGGGCTTCTATCCCGTCTGCCCTGGTTCTAACCAGTATGTGCTGGGTGCTCCCTACTTCAAGAAGATGACGATGCATCTTGAGAATGGTAAGGATGTGGTGATTACAGCTCCCGAGAATAGCGATGAGAACCGTTACGTTCAGAAACTCACCGTTAACGGAGCAGAGCATAAGGTGAACTACGTGAACCATGCCGACCTGCTGCAGGGTGCCAGAATGGACTATGTGATGGGCCCCAAGGCAAACGAGTATCGCGGCAATACAGCAGAGGCTGCTCCCTATTCCTTCAGCAAGGAGTACAAGGCAGCACCCCAGAAGGGTAAAAAGAAGTCTAAGAAGTAAACATTCTTTCTTATGAAAAAAATAGTAACCATATTGTATGCAACGGTTTGTGTCGGCAGTCTGTCAGCACAGACTTTCACCATCACCGATTCCATGCAGTGGAAGGCATACGACGACTTCAACAGCGCCCTGTTGGATAAAACACGCAATATCTATAAGGCCGACACAGAACAGAAGGCTGCCGACCACCGAGGCAACGGAGCACGCGACAACGACCGTTCCGGTTGTGCTGCCGCCATCTGGTGTCAGGCTATCTATTACGATATGGTCATCAATGCCTACAATCGTGCTAAGAACGAAGGTAATGAAGACCTGATGAAGAAGTACAAGACCCTGCACGATAGGATATATGGTGGTGAGAAATCCCATTATGTCAACTTTAACTTCGATGACCCCAATACTAATAACGGATGGTTTGTTTATGACGATATCATGTGGTGGACCTGTGCCTTGGCTCGTGCATACCAGACTTTTGGAAAAGCAGAATATCTTACCAATTCCGAGAAGAGTTTCTGCCGTGTTTGGTACGGAAGTGCTAAGGTGGGCGATGACGGTTCTTATGCCGATCCTGCCCGTTTCAGCGGAAAGTACGGCGGTGGAATGTTCTGGGAGTGGCAGCCTATTGCTAAGGCCAATCCACACAAAGAGGGCGATTTCCGCTCTGCCTGTATTAACTTTCCTACTGTTATAGCAGCCTGTCTGTTACATCAGTTGGTTCCTGAAGGCAGAGCTGTACCTACAGCGGCCCGCCCTACCCGTCAGACCAAGGAATGGTACTTGGAGAAGGCTATCGAGATTTACGACTGGGCCAGTAAGACTTTGGCTCCCACCAATGGTCGCGTAGCAGACGGAATTCACGGCGGCGGCCCCGAATATTCAGACCATCTGTATAATCAGGCTACATATATTGGTGCCAGTTGCCTGCTCTATAAACTTACGGGCGAGAATAAGTATCGTACCAATGCCATAAACGGCACACGCTATGTTTTTAACAGCATGGTAACCGGTACGGCAAAGATTCTTAATTTCGAGAACGGTTACGAGCAAGGCGTCTATGCGGCTATCTTTGCCCAGTATCTCCCGATGGTAGTATATGATCTGGGGCAGAAGTCATACCTTACTTATATTCAGCGTAACATGCAAAAAGCGTGGGACAATCGCGACCAGACACGTGGTCTTCAGGCAGGCAATTTTAATAAGAAGACCGCCGAGACGGATGTAGTGGAGAGTTACGGTGGTAGTGGAATGCCTGCCCTGATGCTAATGTTCCCTGCCCATATTTCAGCCGATGACATACAGGATGGCTTAGAGGATATTCCCTCAGGAGCAGTTGGCTTTAATTCCGACGTTTACACCATCGATGGTAAACTGGTTATGAAGGATGCAACCCTTGGCCAGGTCGGAAATTTAGATAAAGGACTCTACATCTACCAGCAGAAGAAAATGCTGGTTAGAAAATAAGTCGTAGTCTGTGTTTATAATTAGTTTCTCGCTCCTCAGTAAAGTTCTTTTATTGAGGAGCGAATATTTTCCCATGTCTTGTCAGAGAGTCGTGTCCCAATCACCTGAATAACATTTGTTGCAACTAAATCTCCCATCTTTAGGCATTGCTCTAACGATGCTCCTTTGCAGAAACCGTACAGAAATCCTCCTGAAAAGAAATCTCCTGCACCCGTAGTGTCCACAACCTTAACTTTCGATGTAGGAGTGTAAGCCTCTGTGCCGTATTTGTCCGACGAAGCTCCCCACATAGCCATAGCACCTTTGCTACCCAGTTTCACTATGGTCAGGTTGCACAGTTGGGCTATACGTCTCATTCCTTCTTTGGCATCCGCCTCTTCCGTGAGGGCAGCACATTCCTCCTCGTTGGCAAAGACAATGTCTATATACTCTTCTAACAGGTGAAGAAACAGGGGACGAAGGGTTTGTGCCAGGTTGTAACTGCCCAGATCGATGCACAGCGTCAGTCCTTCTTCTTTGGCTGTCCTGCATATTTTCTCTATCAGTTCACGGTTTAAAATCAGGTAACCCTCAATATACAGAAGGTTGTAACCGTGGAACATATCAGGTGTTATCTCCTCGGGTCGCATCTGAGCCGCTGCACCCAAGTACGTTCCGAATGTCCGTTCTCCGTCGGCAGATATAAAGGTGTTGGCCACTCCCGAAGGTGTATCGCATAAGCTAAGTTGTGTCTGTATGCCCAGTTGCTTGAACGTCTCGGCAAAGAAACTGCCCGTTTCGTCTCTTCCTATCTTTCCTATAAATCCAGGTGTGACACCTAAATTCGCTAGTGCCAGCATGGTGTTGCTTGCACATCCGCCTGTAGCTCTGTGTGGGTGTAGCGCTTTCATGTGCAGGTGCAATTCGCGCATTCGTTCATCGTTAATAGGTGTCATGCCGCCTTTCGGGAGCTGTAGTGCGGTAAGCATTGAATCATCATTTATCTGCACCAATACATCTACTAATGCGTTGCCAATTCCAATTATTTTCTTCATTTGAATCATTTTTTTTGCAAAGATATTGCATATTTCCAAAAAATGCTATACTTTTGCACCGCATTTGCAACAAAACTTTAATTTTGCTTCAGTAGCTCAGTTGGTTAGAGCACATGACTGTTAATCATGGGGTCGTTGGTTCAAGCCCATCCTGAAGCGCAAACAAGAGAAGTTAGCGAATGCACCCTGCTTCAGTAGCTCAGTTGGTTAGAGCACATGACTGTTAATCATGGGGTCGTTGGTTCAAGCCCATCCTGAAGCGCGAAAGCCGAGACAAATCTCGGCTTTTTCTTTTTCAGGTACTTTCACCAACACCTCATTGGTCGTAGGTCTTACGTCTATTAATACTTACAATAATTTCTATTAATAGCAGCACTTTTTCCTATTAATACCTGCAAATAAGGGCGTTTTGCAATCTTTTGAAAATGTAAAGATTATTCTTTCTTGTTAATACTCTCCCCTTTGGGGGAGTCGGAGAGGGGCCTTTTTCCTCCCACACTAAGCAGTGAAAAATTCCTAACGTGGGAGTAAGTTTTTCATGGTTAAGCAGTAAAAAACGGCTTGTTAAGTGGTTTTCTGATTTTGTAATGATAATTCCTTTTTCTCTTCTTTTCCGAAGATGGTTTTATGAAAAATAACCTAACATATACCCTAAATGGCTACAAGCTCCGATGGTTATCGTTCTCATGCGATGTTACCTGTTGTCGCAACAGGTAACTAACACCTCACTAACAGGTAACTCATCATAATCTTGAAATCATAATTTTCTGATGTTACCTGTGTGTTACCTGTTAGTTACCTGTTAGGCAAACAGGTAACACGCTGTCATCACCGATGGTTGTCGGTACAATCACTATCTTAAGTTAGGTGTTACCTGTTTTGCGAATATTCAATAATTTCCAGCCCCGTGAGTCTGCACTTGCTGATCCCCATTTATCTGATATCCTATCAGTTTTCCATATCATACAGAATGGAATCAAGAACATTTGTTGAGGTGTGAATCACTTTTTCTTCGACAGACAAAAGTCTATGTTAGAATAATCCTTATCTTTGCAGTAGAAATTCGAGTAAGATATATCCCTATGGACCGCCTGACTCCACAACAACGACATTCAAACATGGATGCTATCCGCAGTAAGGATACGAAGCCTGAGATGATTGTGCGGCGTGGGTTGTGGAGTAGAGGATTCCGATATCGTTTGAACTATAAGCGGCTGCCTGGGCATCCGGACCTGGTGCTGAGGAAATACCGTACGTGTATCTTTGTGAACGGGTGCTTCTGGCACGGACACCACATCCATTTGCCATTTGACCATTTACAATTTACGATTGAGGATTCGGAGTGCTGTAAGATTCCGAAGACGAACAGGGAATTCTGGGTAGCGAAGATTCGGAGGAACATGGAGCGGGACAAGGAAGAGCAGCGGAAACTGGCGGCAATGGGTTGGCATTGCATCACCATCTGGGAATGTGAGTTGAAACCTAAAGTCAGAGAGCAGACGTTGGAATCACTTGCTTTCACGCTTAATCACATCTGGCTGCAAGACAGAGGATGTAAGATGGCTGATGTAAGAAGTAAGATGTACTCTCAGTTGGAAGAAGAAGGTGAGAATTACCTGAAAGTAGCGGAGGATGTATGATGGAAGATGTAAGATGGAAGTAGGTGAGATAATATCACAAAAACAAAACGAAGAGACGATGAAACAGATTATGACAATCATTTTGGCAGCGATGTTGTTGGCTGCCTGTGGAAACAAGGAAAAGCAGTTGCAGGAACGGGCTGCAGAGTTGTGTCAGTTTATTCCTGACCATGAACTGCAGGAGGAGTCGAAGGCTTTTATGACGTCAGACTTCTATGCCGTGTTGGACACGATGTTCAATCGTCTGCCAGAACATGAGGCGATGGATCATGAGTGGCTGTACTACTTTGTGACGGGTAATGGCGGCTCGATAGCCGACTACGAGGTAGTGGGGGTGCAGCTGACGGATGATGCTCATGCTGTAGCGACCGTCAAGGTTCGGCAGAAGTGGGAGGACGGTTCGTTCGACGAGAGCAGCGACATCGAAGAACACAAGCTATATATGGAAAAGGTGGACGGACGGTGGCTGATATCCGATTTTGACGACCATAAGAAGGACTGCATCCGCCATATCGCCATCAGTCGCAAAGAACAGGCTCTGCGCCTTGCGATGAGTGACTATTTGGTGAAAGAGATTGGCACACGCTATCTGCAGGGACAGGTGTGCATCCCCACGCTGCTGATTGTGGCAGAGGAGGAGAAAGGTGACAACACGCTTGTCTGGTGCGACAGCTGGGTGTACTGGTACAACGTAGCCGGCGATACGCTGAAGACGGTGTCGGGAGGCAATCATTCCGGCTGCATGACCATTCAGCAGAAGGATAGCAAACCCGTGGTGACGGTGTTTGAACAGACGGTTGATGGGACAGGAAATGAGACCAGTGCCAAGCGCATCTTTGGTAAGCACTTCGATGTCTTTCAGAACATGAACGGCAACCAGGAAGTGCGTGAGGCTGCTCGCAAGGAACAACTACAATGGTATGTCCGCCAGCACGACATGAAGATTCGTTTCTATCAGGACTACAGCTGGCCCGCAGTGGCTTTAGAAGAAGGCTGATGGCTACGAACTCTACTACTTTTTCTAATAAAAACAGATTATGAAAAGGAATTCTTTATTTTACGTTTTAGTATTGCTGTGTGCAGTGGTACAATGAGCATGGGCACAAGCGCCGACGCCTTCCACCGAGTTGGAACCGTATATTACGACACTGAGCAACCGAATGGTCTGTAAGCTCAACTACCCATCGACCAGCGTGACAGACGACCCCGTTGTGCTATATGCGTTACTACTTGGACGACAACGGCATCAGCTATGGTGTTACCACCGACCACCGCGAGGACCTGGTTACCTTACCCGTTGTACTTCCCATGATTATTAACGGCATGATTGTCAGCAATCCTTACATGCCTTGTTTTTTCAATTTGTTTAGCGTCAGAAAGTAAGTTAAATAATAAATTATCCAAGTTGATTCTTATAATAAAGAAAAACGTGTATCTTTGCAGTGGACATTAAACATTCGACTTGATATGAGAAATATATTATTGATAGCGGTTGCTTTTTTGACGGCAGCAATAGGTATTAAGGCGCAGAAGGTTCAGGTTGTTGACGACGAAGGTTTGGGTATTCCCTTGGCCACTGTTCTAACCGAAGAGGGCGTAATGATAGGTAGCACCAATCTGGAGGGGTACTTTGACATGAACGGTGCACAGAAGGTGGTTGTTACCCATGTGGCCTACAAGCCACTGACTATTAGTGCTGCAACGATACAGAACGGACGCGTCGTGATGGAGAATCAGGATTATTCCATAGGAGAGATCACCATTACGCCCAAACAGTATATCTATGTTGAGACCTACTATCGTGTCTATGTATATCGCAACGACTCGCTCTGTTACTTCCTGACGGGTATTATGCCTAATGCCTACGATCCACAGAAAAAGAAACTGGAGCACGGCAGCTACTATCATGCTTATGCAGAATATGCTCCGAAGTTAGGTGTGGCTGTCAACTGGGGTGTCAGAGCGCAACGCCTTCATGCAGGATTAGTCCAAACAGGTGGCTCGTCGGATAAATTCCTGAAAGATAAATACTACATTACAGCTACCGAGAAAAGTCCTAACCATAAGGTTTTCTCTAACCCGAAAGGTATAGTGGGGAACCGCATAATCTCGAACGGCCAGTCGCACTTAACCCTCGATGGAGGTAAGATGCAGATGTATGTCAACGAGGCGAAAGGACAGACTAAGTTGCTGCAGGCTCGCCAAGAGAAGGGCTACCAGTATCAGTACTCCCTGATCTATATCGGCGATGACGGTAAAGACTATGATGTGAGCAACTTTGTCATGAGAACCGACCACTGGGAGTATAACGACAAGAAGAGCCATGTAAAATTCATCATTGAGACCTATGCCGTTGACCATGCCTATATAAATAAGGTAGAGTGGAAAGACAAAAAGAATGAACTGAAGCAGAAATACAAGAACGCACAAAAGCTGAGCAAGCTGGAGGAATACGAGAAACAGCATAATATTCCCGCCCTTGCTCCTACCGTTCGTCAGGCTATACTGAAACTGAAGCAGCAGTAGAAAACAATCAACAATGCCATATACCTTATTAATATTAATGATATAAGGATGCAAGTGCACTGGTCATTCTTACGTCATTATTGATGCTAATAATGATTCCTCTGTTAATCGGTGCTATTGTGGAATATCATTCTTTTTCTTGGACTGTTTCTCTGCCATACTTGTGTCTGGCTACATGATAGGTCGCCGTACCGAACGTCGCAGGAAAGCCGCTTCGAAGAACTGACAGAGGCACGAAAGAAGTCTTTTTGCCGCCTTTTATGACACATTGGCCCAATCTGTCAGGGTAACACCAGCTGGCACAATAGTTGTATTACTTTTAGTGAACGAAGGACAAAAAGTAACGAACAACGTTCAATGCTTAATGTTCAATGTTCAACGAAATAAATGTTTAACTAAAATATAACTAGGAGGTATTAATTATGTTACCAGTAATGTTTCAAAACAGTTGGATGCCAACAATGTTTGATGATTTCTTTAACACTGATTTTATGCCTCGTGCCAACAGTACAGCACCCGCAGTCAATGTTAAGGAGAGTGAGAAAGCCTACACAATGGAACTTGCAGCTCCAGGCATCAAGAAAGAATATTGCCGTGTAGGTATCAACGAAGAGGGTAACCTTACCGTTGCCATCGAGAATAAGGTTGAACACAAACAGGAAGATAAGCATCATCACTATCTGCGCCGTGAGTTCAGCTACTCAAACTACGAGCAGGCATACACATTGCCCGATGATGTGGAACGCGACAAAATCTCTGCCAAGGTAGAGGACGGTATCCTGACGGTTACCATGCCAAGGCTGGCCAAGGAGGAGAAGAAATGCACTAAGGCTATCGAAGTTTGTTGATAATCGGCAAGTAGATTGTCTTTATGGTTGGATAATCATAAAACTATAAGTAAAAGAAGGGCCGCACTTGGATGTGCAGCCTTTTTTTGTTATCTGAATCTTTAACCAGAAGAGAAACTATACTCCCCCCCCCTATCCGGCAAGCGTTTCTCCTGGAATATGCCCCTTATATCAAATTATTATATCAGATAATCAAATCATTTGCAGCAACAATTGTTTTTCCCTGTACTTTTGCAACAAGTTAATTGGTTATAGTTGGTTTTTACAGGCACACGCACATGCCAGAGAGTTACGATGTATGGTTATTGAATTTAAGAAGTAGATCTTCATTGATGTTGGTTTTTTTTTAGTAGGTTTGGGGGCGGGGCTTGTGCGATATAGAATCCCGCCCCCTAAAATTTACAGGAGATTACAACTATTATTATTAATATGTACAAGTCAGCGGATATTATGAGTCATGGTTTTACATTCCGAATAATTATCTTTCTGGTTTCTGCAAGCCTGATAATGATGGGATGCCAGGAAACAGTCGATGTTACTAACAGGTACGTCTTCAAGGAATATACGGTATTGGACTATCTGGAGAAACACCCCGATACATACAGCCAATATGTGCAACTGCTGCATAAGGTGCCAATGAGCAAAATCAGTAAGACTACCGTTGCACAGATACTTTCCGCGCGAGGCAACTACACAGTTTTCGCACCGACGAACGAAGCCGTTCAGGCCTATTTGGACACATTGGCAGCAAAGAACGTCATAGACGAGGGCAGCTGGGATGGTTTTCGCGACAGTACAACCCTCGACTCCATCCGTAAGGTAATAGTCTATAACAGCATCATCGACGGGGGTGACAACATAAAAGCATACGGAACCCAAGAATTTCCTACTGACAATATGGCCGAGTTCCCGCTTGCCAATATGTACGACCGCAAACTAATTGTGGAATATCCCTCAGCTGGAAAAATCAAGGTAAACGGCGCACCTGTCCATGAGAAGAACTGCGATATCCTAGCCATAAATGGTGTGATACATTGCACAACGGCAGTTGTGGCTCCCAGTAACAACACCCTGGGTTATTTGCTCAACGCTATAATCGCAGGCAAGCAGCGTGGATATTATGTGGCGGCCATGCTCACAAAGGCCGTCGGAATGTTCGACACCCTCAGCAAATACCGCGATGATGTCTATGAAGACTTGTACGAACGCGGTCTTGTAAAAGACTTCTCGCACACTTCTGGCATCGGCTATACATACGGTGCCGTACCCGAGCACCGCAACTATGGCTATACCTTCTTTGCCGAGACTGATGACTTCTGGCAGGCAGAAATCGGAAAGGAACCAACAGATATAACGGTAGAGGACGTGTTGGACTACCTTAGGAAAAAAAGAATTTATCCGGAAGCCACCGATGACAATAATTTCCGCAGCGAGGACAACCTCTTGAACCAGTTCGTCACCTACCATTTCCTACCTATGCGCTTGGCAGCCAACAGGTTAGTCCTCCACTGGAACGAAAAAGGCTACACAAGCAGGAACCATGTTCCCACGGTTGTTCAGTACGAATACTACACAACGATGGGAAAAAGGCGATTGATGAAGTTCCTGGAAAGTGCTGAGAGCGACGGAGTGAAGATAAACCGTTTTCCCCGCATTGACAATAGTCGCCGGGGTACCTATCATGAGATAGGATGCAACCCCGACTGTGTGGGCATTCCCGTTAACGAACCCGAGGTGTTGGGACAGTTCAACGTGCGTAATGGCATCATTTATCCCCTCGACCAACTACTGGCCTATACCCAAGACGTACGCGACAATCTGCACAAGGAGCGCATCCGATGGGACATCACGGCACAGTTTCCTGAATTTATGAACAACGACCTGCGTCTGCAATACTACCATCGCCCCACACGCACCGGTATTCCCACCTCCATTGTTTATCCTTATTTAGACGACTGCTGGATAGCTGACGATAACTACTTCTTTTACTATAACGGATACAACGAGACGATGAAGAACTATCAGGGCGACGAACTGAACATTCGTGGCAACGTGGACGTAACCTTCCGTCTGCCGCCTGTGCCTGCAAAGGGAGTGTATGAACTGCGCTTTAATATACAAAGTGACGGGTACAACCGAGGGATGGTTCAGTTCTATTGGGGGCACGACCGAGACCGTCTGGCAGCAATGGGAATCCCCATGGACGTTCGCATGAGCGGACTGGAGCGCCGCACAACAGCAGGTACCTTTCCCAGTGGAGTGGGTTGGGAACCCGATGCCGAAGATGATGATACAAATGCCGAGGTGGACAAGAAGATGCGTAATAAGGGATTTATGAAAGGGGCCGAGTTATACTGCGACGGCGGACAGGGTTTGTCTATAATGGCTCGTGCCGATCCGCTCATCATCCGACGAGTCATCCTGCGTGAGCAGATGGAGCCCGATAAGACATATTATCTGCGCTTCAAGACCGTGCTGGACGATCGCACACGCGAATTCTATGTAGATTATCTGGAGTACTGTCCCAAAGAGGTTTACGACAACCCCGAAACACCAGAAGACATTTGGTAGCCTATTTCCCTGTAGTAAGTTGTCCCCGATACTCCTGAGGTGTGATTTCGTGCCGCTGACGGAACATTTTGTTGAAGTATGCAGCAGAATCAAAACCTAGACGAAAGGCAATCTCCTTGCAGGAGAGGTGAGTGTTGGAAAGGTAGTCCTTAGCCTTTTCCAGTTTCAGGTTAAGGAAATACTGGGTAGGTGAGAATCCCGTGTAGTTGCGGAAAACCTTCCGGAATTTAGAGTAGCCCATACCCACTTCCTTCGCCACGTCCTCCATACAAAGGGCACGCGATAAGTTCTCCCGCATATATTTTCGGGCCAGGTTGATGTAGTCTATTTCTGGATTGTCTTTATAGGGTTGTTGTATAGCCTTCGCATATATGGAACATACAATCAGTGTTGCGAATCCCGCAAGTTGCTGCTGGTGAGCAGGTTTCTCTGTACTGGCCGCTTCGAGGGCCTTGTTGAAGGCACTACAGACAGTGTCGCTGATGCCCACCCGCAAGACCGGTTTTTTTATGTCGAAAAATTTCTCCTGTATAATTCGCTGGGCGAAATCCCCCGAAAAATCGATCCATGCTTCTGTCCATCCTGTCTCCTCATCTGGTGCGTAGCTATGCCACTCATCGGGGAAGATGATAACGGCATCCCCTGCTCGGAGTTCAGTTTTAGAGCAATGTGCTGTGGTAACCCATCCCCGTCCCTTGATGATGTACAGAATATGAAAGTCGTGAAGGACACGTCCCTTTTCCACTTTAAAGAGGTATCCTTTAGGGTGCTCACCATAAGGATAGGGTTCTCCTGCCGGTGTTTCCTGAATCCCGATGGTACTGATGACCGCACCCCAGCGGTAATCGGATTCTTTCGCAATCAAATATTTTGCACTTCCCATACCTTGGTTTTTGTCGTTTTTACTATGCAAATATAAACAAAAAAAGAAATAGGTGTACAGCAAATGTCAAAAAGTAAAACTGCATTGTCAATTATTAAAGTATTTTCCCGCCTTCTCTGTGATATAAGTTCGATTCCTTCGCGTGTGATATTATATTAATGTAGGGAAACGTAAGTGCATGTCAAATTGTTTAATCATAAAATCATTTTTTTTGGATAATAGTTGTTTGTAATTCCGAATTTTGCAACGCATGAAGTTCGTTTTCGTGACAAATAGCCCGATGAAATGAAGTAAAACAACAATATTAACTAACAACAAACAATAACAGATTAGACCCATGAAAGTAAAAGGTTTTCTTTTATCGTTAGTAATGCTGATAACAGCCAGCCTTGCCAAAGCCGACTTGCAGCCGGTGAACGGATGGTACGAAATCGGTAATTACGATGAATTGCAGGAGTTCATCATGCTCCTGAGAAACGGTCAGACGGGAATTTACGGCAAACTGACTGCCGATATCGACATGACCGGAGTGAAGAATTTCATGCCGTTGGCATTTAAGCATGAGGATGCGGGTGTGGATTGTGCGTTCAGCGGTCAGTTCGACGGGCAGTGCCATGTAATCCGTAACATGAACTTTGAACTGGCCGAGGACCTGACGTACCATCTGGGTTTCTTCGGACACATCAATGGCGGTACTGTAATGAACTTGGGCTTCGAGAATGCTCGATTGGTCAGCACAAGTGGTGCTCCTGTGGGTGTACTTGCAGCGTGGGCCGAGAATGCCAACATTGTAAACTGCTACACCATGGGCGAGATTGACGTAGAAACGTCTAACGAGTACTGTGGTGGTTTTGTAGGTTATGCAGGCCCGGGTGCCACATTTACCAACTGCTTCACTACTGCTCCTTCGTGGGGTGTTGCTACAGGTGATGGCGAACCCAAATTTGTGAACTTTTATGTAGGCGACCAGTTGGATGGTATTGCCGCTTCTGGTGAGTTATGCTTTGCCTTCAATGGCGACCAAAGCGTAATACGCTTCCGTCAGACCTTGGGCACCGATGCCTATCCTATGTTTGGCGAATCACACAAGCAGGTTTATGCCGCAGGTGAACTGAATTGTGATGGTACACCCAAGGGGGCTGTAACCTATAGCAATACGCCTAGCGAACTGGTGTTGCCACCTCATAATTATGACGAGGACGGCTACTGCGTGAATTGCGGTGTCTCTAACGGTATTATTGCACCAGACGAAGATGGATGGTACAATATCACTCAGCCCGAGGAATTGCGTTATGTAAGTCGCGAGGTGGTGAACAAGGGTAGTAACAAGGCAAAGATTCGTTTGATGAACGATCTGGATATGAGTGTAATTCCAAACTTCCCACCTATTGGTACCTATAATGATAACGGAACCCAGATAGGTTTCCAAGGTCAGTTCGACGGACAGAACCACACCATCAGCAATCTGTCGGTGACTGTGTACGATGGTGTAGAGGCTGGTCTGTTCAGTCGTGTCAACGGTGGAGGTTACATCAAGAACTTCGGTGTTGTGAATGCCAGCATCAGCAATATGGGCGGTGTACGTGCTGGTGTGATTGCCGGTGAGATTCATGCATGTACCGTAGATAATGTGTTCAGTGCAGGTGAACTCGTCATCAGTACCGAACATCCTCAGCAGGGTGGTATCTCTGGCGAGGCAGCCGAGGCTACACTTAATAACTGCTATACACTCTTTGATGTCTTGTCTGTTGGTACCGCACCAAAAGCACAGAATAATTGCTGGTTTGGTGAGGAAGCCCGTCAGATGGCCTCAAGTGGTGAGCTCTGCTACAAGATGAATCACGAAGGCTTCCAGAATCCTACATGGTACCAGACGCTGGGCGAGGATGACTTCCCCGTTCTGGACAATACACATGGCGTGGTTTACAGCACAGGCGAGGATGAGTATGCAAGTGCCGTTACACCCGATGATTTCAGGGCTATGGTGAATAGTATCATAGATGCCGAGATAGCAAAGTATCAGGGACTAGTGGCTACAAAGACACTCGTTAACAATTATATAAAGAAACTGAATGCTCTGCGCGGTTCTTTGCTGGACGACTTTATTGTGGCATATAACGGTATGTCAGGCTTGCGCCTTGCTATCAGCGACTCGGAAAAAGCCTATGCAGCCTATGTCTCAAAGGCTGAGAGCGTAAAGGAATTCCTTGACCAGAACCAAGGTCTGGAGGGAGACGATGTGGATCTGCTGGTGGAATACTTGGAAGAGGAAACCGAACCTAACAATCAGTTCCCCAATGGAACCTATGTCTATATCATGAATAACATGACTCTGCTGGCCGACGAGCTCTCCGACGAGACAGCCAATCTGCAGGCAATGTATGAGCGTGCCATCGCCAGAGGCTATGGTGCAGGAGATGATATTTCTACCCTACTTGTTAATGCCGACTTCTCCGACCAGACCCATGGATGGACTTTCAATATGGGTAGTCAGACCGGTTGGTGGAACAATCTTCAGGGAACAGTTAATAATATCGCCAACTCAGCTACTATGGACCTGAGTCAGACAGTAACAGGCCTGAAGAATGGTCTCTATGAGGTACGTATCAACTGTTATACAGAGTTCTCCGGAGGTACTGCCAGCAGTGAAGCAACCTATAACTATATGGGCTTTATCTATGCCAATGACTACAGGAACTACGTGAAGACACAGCTCTCTAATCTGCAGTCAGAAGAGGTAAAGGAGCAATATCCCTCAGACTTTGCTGAGAGACTTGATATCTATGGCGAACTAATGGGTTACGCCCCCAGTTCTATTCAGGGTGTGGCCTACGCATTCCAGGAAGGGTATTATGATAATCGTATCCTGGCCAACGTGACAGACGGAACCCTAACAGTGGGTATTTCCAACTTGGGCGTAGAGGGAAAAGGATGTGCTTCCTACTATGCCAATGCCAAACTCATCTACCTTGGTTCTATGGAAAATGCCGAAAGCGGTGTGGACGAAGTGCTCAGTGCCGTGCTGGAAAATGCCAAGCATGTGACAGAAGACTACCAGCCCTCTTTCGATGCTTATGCCGAGGCTCCAAATTACCAGGCCAAATTGAACGAACAGCTTAAGGGACTGGTAGCACAGGCAGAAGCTGCTACCACTGTACAGGAGAAGTGCGACCTGATTAAGGCTATTGGTAATGTGTTCAAGGCTATCTATGAGAGTAAGAGCAAATATCTGGAGTTGACCGAAGTTTTCAGTGATATTTCCGATGCATATTATGAGCAGAACTGTACACGTGAACAGGAAGCTTATATGCAGGATATGGTAGATCAGATGGTTGACATATACCAGAGCGGCAGTGCTACGGACGAAGAGGTTCAGCAGTGGATTGACAAAGTGAAGCAAGACCCCTTCTACCTGCTTACCTATGGCGAGGAGCCTGTACAAACAGACGGCGTATTCCAGCTTTCTACACCGGCTAACCTGGTATGGTTCTCTTATTATATAAATAATGTGGCAAAGAAGGCCCGCGTGAAGGCCGTTCTTACAAACGACATCGATATGTCTTCACTCTCTAACTTCGTACCTATCGGAACCTATATCCAGGGCGTAAACGAGAATGAATTTGTCGGTGAGTTCGACGGTCAGGGGCACGTTATCCGTAACCTCAGTGTGGATGTTTACGACGGACGTGAGGCTGGTTTCTTCGGACGTGCCTTGGATGCAACAATCAGGAACGTAGGTATTGTAAATGCCAAGATTGTAAATTCTGCTAGTTTCCGTGCCGGCGTATTGGGCGGTGAGATTCACAGGGCAAACGTGATTAACTGCTATGTTACAGGTGATCTTCTGATAGAAACCGATCATGACCAGCATGCGGGTATTGCCGGAGAATGTGCCTCAACTGCCGTACGCAACTGTTGGACTTCCTATCCCGAACTGACCAATGCTGCCAGCATAGAAGAGAACTGTTTCTATGGCGAAGAGGCCGAGGCCATCATGGCAACCGGTGAAATGGCATTCCGCCTGAACGGTGACCAGAGTCAGATCTCATGGTACCAGACCATCGGAGAGGATGCCTATCCCGTATTGGATCAGACACATGGTGTAGTCTATCTGAAGGGCGAAGTGGACTGCGGTGGCAATAGTGTAGGTGATGTGACTTATACCAACGAGAAGCAGGATGTAGTATTGCCCGAACATCAGTACAACGAGGATGGTATCTGCATCGTCTGCGGTGCTGATGGCGGTAAGTGTGCTCCTGCCGAGGACGGTTACTTCCATCTGACCAATGCATACCAGTTACGTTATTTCGCGAACTATGTCAATGGTGTGGACGAGAATGCCAAGGCACGTCTTGAAAACGATATAGACATGAGTGTAATAGAGAACTTCCCCATGTTGGGACGTTATTCAGACTACCTGCCCAATTCACGTGTATTCCGTGGCGAGTTCGACGGACAGGGTCACGTTATCCGCAACCTGAAGGTAACGGTGGACGACCGCTGGGAGGCCGGATTCTGCAGCCGTAGCTCTGGTGCTACAATCTGTAACCTACCATCACTAATACACATTCCGATGGCGTGCGTGCTGGTATTCTGGGCGGTGAGTTGCATTTGACCAATGTCTATAACTGCTGGACATGCGGTGACCTGGAGATTAATACCACCCATAGTCAGAAGGGCGGTTTCGGTGGCGAGGCAGCAGGTGCCAACTTCTACGGGTGCTGGACCACTTACAAGAATATCGGTGCTATGGCTACTCCCTACAATTCCTATGCCGGTGACGAGGTTGCTGCAACCATCGGTACTGGAGAACTCTGCTACAACCTGAATGCCGGAAAAGTAGTTTCTCCCGCATGGCGCCAGACACTGGGAGAGGATGCGCATCCTGTTCTTGATTCTTCGCACAAGGTGGTATTCCTTGACGAGGACGGTATCTATACCAACGGTAACAGCAAGCTCCCCGAGCAGAAGGGTACCCAGGACGATCCGTTCGTCATCATGAGTGTCAACGACCTGCTTTCTCTTAACGACTATCTCTCTGCAGACCAAATCAACTTTGTACAACTGGGTGTAGATTTGGATATGGCTAAGGTTTCGGGATGGGAACCCATCTGCAATAATACTGTGTTTGCCATCGACTTCGACGGACAGGGGCACACCATCAGTAATCTCACTTGCAATGCAGCTTCTTCTTATAACAGCTTCTTTGGTGTGCTGAACGGTAACCTTCGCAACATCGGCTTCGAGAATATGACGGTAGCCGACGGTGACCGCACGGGTATGATTGCAGCAAAGGTAGGCTTCGAGGACAACCGTATGGAGTCTGTAATAGAACATGTATATGTAAACGGAACCCTTACCTGTGCCGGTGCATACGGCGGTGGTATGTTCGGTAAGATTGACGGACACACTATCATCAAGAACTGCTATGCTAATGTGGCTATCAACTCTACTGCCACTTATACAGGCGGTATTGTGGGTCAGGTTGGCGGTCTGCTATTGATGGAGAATGTCTATGCAGCCGGTTCCTCTACCCGTGGCGGCGGTATTGTAGGCGGTGGTCAGACCAGCGAAACACCTGCTTCTACATACAAGAATGTGGCTGTATGGAACAATGATTACGAAATCTTTGGTCGCACCGTTCGCGGAGATGTAAAGCAGGGTGTTATTTTCTACGACAGCACCAACTTCTCAGATATGCAGAAAGCCGTTGTGGCATGGGATGCGTCTGTATGGTCGTGCGACATGGAGGAAGGCAGCTATCCCGTACTCGTAGGCTCTGCCAATACACCGGATGCCATCGAGGACGTTAACGTCAGCGAGAACGGGAACGTACGAGATATCTATGACCTCACTGGCCGCAAGGTCAATTCTCAGTTGAAGAAGGGAATCTATATTGTAGGAGGAAAGAAAATTCTTTTCAGATAACAAAGGCTGGCCCTGTTTTTTTCAGGGAATATCCCGAGTGGCGTATGCTGCTCGGGATATTTTAAAGACAAAATAAGAAAAAACTGCTATGTACCCGACAAAGGTCTGCTCTTATCTTCAACGCTGCACATCGGCACTGATGCTGCTGTGCCTGGTTTTATCTGCTCTGCCGGCAAACGCCCAGACAACAGGCCGGCTGCACATCAACGAGATAATGGTAGCTAATATAGACCGTTTTCTGGATACCAGTTGGAATTACGGTTCATGGGTGGAGATATACAACAGTTCCCTTACCGACATAAACCTGAACAGGTATTATATCAATACCAGTAACAGCAACAGGGAGAAGACAAGGATAGGGTACGACCTGGTGATTCCTGCCCGAGGGCATGTGGTGCTGTGGTTCGGACACCGATACTGGAAGGCTCCCACCCAGATAGATGCTGAACTGGATAACGACGGAGGGTATATAACGCTGTTCTCGCCCGGCGGAAATGTTCTGGACCGGGTGGAGTACCCCGCCTCTGTGTCGCGCTGCAGCTGGGCACGTTGTGGCGACGGGGCAGGGGAGTGGACCTATACCTCGTGTCCCACACCCGCAGAAACCAACGGCAATCTGCCTGCCACAGAGTGGCGAATGCCTGCCCCTGTGGTGAATACGGACAGCAGGTTCTTCTCTGCCATCCTGAGTGTACAAGTGGAGATTCCGGAAGGAGCTACGCTACGTTACACCACCGACGGCTCTACCCCGTCGCGCACCAACGGAGAGACCAGCGAAACGGGGTCGTTCCGAATGACTTCGAGCAGGGTCTATAGGTTTATGCTTACCAAGGACGGGTATCTGGACAGTCCTGTTGTCACCCGTTCGTATATCCGCAAACAGCAAACCATAAACATGCCCATTGTCAGCATCGTTACCGACCCTGCACACCTTTACGACTCGAAGATTGGGTTCTTTGTCAAGGGAACAAACGGTCGTGCCGGGAAGGGTACTTCGGAGTTGTGTAACTGGAACATGGACTGGGACAGACCTGTTAACATAGAGTATATCACACAGGACAATGTCTGTCGTTTGAACCAGGAAACATGGATGAGCCGTTGCGGAGGACACAGTAAAGGTTTCACACCTATGAGTTTCAAGATTCGCGCCTCGAAGGATTTCGACGGTCAGAACACCTTGGATTACGCCTTCTTCTCGGATAAACCCTACCTGCGGCACAAGGCATTGCAGTTCAGAAACGGGGGCAACGACTTCGAGTGCCGTATCTATGATGCAGCCCTGCAGTCCTTGGTACGTACCAGCGGAATCGACATGGATCTGCAGGACTACCAGCCGGTGGCACACTACATAAACGGCAAGTTCATGGGGACCATAAATATGCGCGAACCCAACAACAAACACAATGTGTATGCCAATCACGGGTACTCTTCCGAGGAGATAGATATGTTCGAGATAGACTGCGACAGCTGTTATGTGCAGATGTGCGGCACAAGGGATGCCTGGGAGGAACTGTTGGAGCTGAGCGCCCATGCATCCGACAACGATACTTTCCTGAGAATCCTGGACATGATAGATGTGGACGAGTTCTGCAACTATATGGCTGTAGAGTTGTATCTGGGAAATCTGGATTGGCCGCAGAACAACTGCAAGGGTTGGCGCCCAAGAGAAGAAGGCGGAAGATTCCGTTTTGTGCTCTACGACCTAGATTTGTCCTTCGGGAACAGTCCGTTCTCTCATTTCAATAGCGTGTCGTACTATACTTTCTGTCAGCTATTTGATGTTCCCGGTGTTACGCAGTTTACAAGGGAGGTAGAACTGGTAAGGCTTTTCTGCAATCTTTGTAAGAATCCGCTTTTTGTACAGCGTTTTTCCGATGCTTTCACGCTGGTTGGCGGTGCTGTTTTCAGGCCCGACCGCTGTACTCAGCTTATCAGCAAGTATGCCCTAGATGTCGAGACAGTGCAGATGATGGAATCCGGCTACCCGGGACGGAACGTCTCGCCGTGGGGCTCGGCACATTGGGTAATGTCGAACCTGAACGAAAGGCAGAAGACCGTTTTTCCTGCCCTACAAGCCTATCTGCCCTCCGTACTCTCGGGGAAGGTGATGAAAGAGGTTTCCTTCTCGGTCAATATCCCGCAGGCAAGGATTCTGATGAACGGGCAGCAGGTTCCGCTTGGGAAGTTCAGCGGAAATGCGTTCCTGCCTGTCACCCTCGAGGCAATGGCTCCCGAAGGGTATAGATTTGCAGGATGGAAAGAGGTTGAGACAGGGAATATCCTCTCCGAAAATCGGGTGCTGGAACTGACCCGCAGTTTGGCGCGTGGGGAGCTGGAAGCCTGCTTCGACAAGGATTATACAGGAAAGCCCCTTGTGATAAACGAGGTAAGTGCCAGCAACAACATCTATGTGAACGAATATTTCAAGCAAAAAGACTGGGTGGAGATTTATAATCCTTCACCTAAAGCGATTGATATCAGCGGCTATTTCCTGAGCGATGACTTGGATGAGCCATGCAAATACAAGATAGAAGGGCCGCACACCACCATACCGGCAGGAGGATATAAGGTAATCTGGTGCGACGAGATGCCGACCGAAAAGTATCTTCACGCCAACTTTAAGCTCTCCAATACAGACGGGGAACTGGTGGTACTGTCGGCTCCCGACATGGCATGGCAGGACACACTTTTTTATTGTGCACACTCCGGACGCGAGACAGTGGGCCGTTTCCCGGATGGAGGCAAACGGCAATACAGGTTCTCGCACCCCACCATAGAGAACGGGAATGCCATGAACAGCTATTCTGTACCCATAGAAGAGGCCATTATTGCAGATGACCTAAGACTCACTCCGGCCTTTGTCAAAGACAGAGGAGATGTTTACGACTTAAGCGGCCGCAAAGTTAACTCTCAACTCTCAACTCTCAACCCTCAACTCAAAAAGGGGGTCTACATTGTAGGCGGGAAGCGGATTCTGGTCAGGTAACATCAACGAGGGCAGTTAAAGTATATGGGGGCGGTGTCATAATCTTATATAATTAAGTCATTTTCTAACCATAATAAACATATATACAAGCTATTTTTGCTTTGGAATTTAATAAACAAGTTATACGAACTTAACTATTTACTTTATGAAAAAACTTTGTACTTTCCTGCTCGCAGCTTCCTTTTGCTTAGGCAGTGCAGCTATTGATCAGGACGGAGAGTGGTATCTGATTCGTACCTCTCAGGACCTGGTGGATTATTCAAACATTGTGAACAATGAAAACAATCACGCTAAGGCTCGTCTGATGAACGACATAGACATGTCCGGTGTCGAGAACTTTACGCCCATCGGCCTCTTTGCCGATAACGACGGTGCACAGACAACTTTCCAGGGCGAGTTCAACGGAAACGGCTTCGTGGTAAAGAACATGACCGTTAAAATCGAGAATTACGAGGTGGGAATGTTCTCACGTATTCAGGGTGGCAGTGTGTACAACCTTGGTGTTGTGAACTCTCATTTTGAAAGTACCGACGGTAAGCGTGCCGGTGCCCTTGGCGGAGAGATCCTGTTTATTACAGTTTCCGGTTGCTTTGGCGTGAACAACGAGATTGTTACAACAAGTGACCAGAAAGGCGGATTGGCCGGTGAGGCTGCCGGAGATACACGCTTCAGCCGTTGCTATACCGACTATTCTGTTCTGTCCGGCAACTTGGGCCTGTTGATTGACAACTCGAAACAGGATGTCCCGGTCGAAGACATTATGAGCGGTAAACTATGCTTCGAGATGAATAACTTCCATACCTATACTCCTCTTTGGCGTCAGGACCTGAAGAATAACGGCTATCCTGTAGTCAGCTCAAATGCGCCTCAGGTTACAAAGCTGCTGGAAAGCGACACCTATACCAACGAGCATAACTTTGTGGACGGTGTTTGCCGCGAGTGTGTGGATTTCTTCTATCAGGAAGACTATATGACTCCTGCTGCTGACGGCTACTTCCATATTTCCACTCCCGAGCAACTGATGTGGTTCAGTGTCTATGCCTGTCACTTCCACCAGGGCGCTAAGGCCAAACTGACAGCCGACATAGATATGAGTGGCATTAAGGACTTTTATGGCATAGGTCTGTACGAAGACGGCGGCGAGAATTATGTCTATGCCGGTACATTCGACGGTCAGGGACACGTTGTCAGCAACCTTACAGTTTACCGGGACAACAAGATAGAGACCGGTTTCTTTGGCAGGGCCTCAGGAGCAAATATCTCAAATATTGGTTTTATGGGTGATATCACCATCACCAATACGCAGGGCATCCGTGCCGGTGTACTTGGCGGCGAATTGGAAAGATGCACCATCAACAATGTCTTTGTCCGTGCCAATTCTATTACCTATAACACTACCAACGCACAGAAAGGTCCTTTTGGAGGAGAGGCTTCAAACAGTACTTTCACCGGTTGCTATACTACGGAGTCCACTTTTGTCGGAGGACTGGGTGCTTTCAATAAGTGCTTTAATAATGCTGAAGGCTATGTTGATGCAAATGCTGCTACTGGTAAGCTATGTGCCGAGTTGGGGACAGGCTGGTATCAGAATATCGACAATGGTCAGCCCGTTGATGAATGGCCTACACTCAATGCCACTCACGCTCCCGTATTCCCCTCCTGCGATGGTTTGAGCTTCTCTAATACCAGTGGTCATAACTACCTGAATGGTATCTGTCAGAACGAGGGCTGCCTGAATATCTACGAAGAGCCCGGACGTGATGATGAACTCGATGCCTTTACCATTGGCAACCTAGGCCAGTTGATTCGCTTCTCTCAGATTGTCAATACACAGAATCAGAATGCTAACGGTTCTCTGGTTGGTGACATCGATATGGAGTTTAGCGACAAGTTTTCTCCTATTGGCCTGAACAATGATGCAGATAAATCAACTCCTTTCAGGGGCAGATTCTATGGTAACAACCATGTGATTCGCAATATTTATGTGAAGACCGACTGCGAGGGAGGACTCTTCTCTCGCCTGATTGGAGGGTACATCGAAAACTTGGGCATTGAGAACGGACACATAGAGAGTACCGCCAATCTGCGCTGCGGTGCTATTGTAGGTGAACATCACGCCAATGCCTGGCTCAAAAATTGCTTCGCCCGCGGTAACTTCGAATTTGTAACTGCTCACGAACAGAAGGGCGGACTCTGCGGTGAGGCAGCAACAGGCTTCTTCGAGAACTGCTACACCACTTTGCCTGTCATTTCCTGTGCCTATCCCGGTGACGGTAGGGCAGACAACTGCTACGAGGGTGTGACAGCAGAGCTGGCAGCCAGCGGAGAACTTTGCTATAAGTTGGGTGCAGCTTTCCGTCAGAATATAGGCGAGGATGCTTACCCCGAACTCGACCAGACTCATGGTATCGTGAAGGTGATTTCCGAAGCAGGCTATGCTACGATGTACATTCCCGAGGCTGTAGATGCTCCCGAAGGTGTCGAGGTTTATACAGGTAGTATCTATAACGACAAACTGGCACTGAATGCCGTAGAAGGTTCTGTTCCCGCTTGGGAGCCAGTTGTGCTGAAGGGTGCTGCCGGTTTCTATAGCTTCAAGCCCGCTGCAGGTGCAGAGAAGAGCGTGACTGTGGACTTCTCCGCTATGGGCTTTGAAAATACACAGGAACTTTCCGGTACTATTACAGTGGATGATTTGGACATCAACTTCGACCTCGGCGAGGGAGTTACCACTCCTAAGTACTACAATTCGGGTACAGCAGCACGCATCTATGGCGGCAACGTTCTTTCAGTCTATGCTTTAGATCAACCTATCACCAAGATTGAATTTAACTTTGGCAAGAGCAATGCTCCAACCAGCAGCGATGCAGTATTCAACAGCGGTGAGTTCGACTTTGAGACCTACACATGGACTGGCAATGCCGAGACAGTGACTCTGACCCGCAATGCAGCCGGTGGTCACTATCGCTTGGTAAGCATGATTGTTACCTATGTAAGTACACCTGCCAATATCGAGGGCAACGACCTCTTGGGTGCTGCAGAAGACATCGAGGCTGCCGGTAAGTATGTTCTGGCTCAGCCCGAAGGCAAGCCCGTAGGCTTCTATCTGGCAGACAAGGGTACCATCAAGGAAGGCAAGGCTTACTTGGAAGGTGCTGCTGGTGTGAAGGCCTTCTATCCCTTCGAAGAAGAAGGTGAGACCGGCATTGAAAGCCTCACCCCAACCCTCTCCGAAGGCGAAGGAGTTGTTTACGACCTCGCTGGCCGCAAGGTTAATTCTCAATTCTCAATTTTCAATTCTCAATTAAAGAACGGTATCTTCATTATTGATGGTAAGAAAGTGCTGAGATAAAGAGCCCCTCTCCAACCCCTAACCCCTAATCCCTCCGTCGCGAGTGAGGACTCGCTCCCCTTTGTGGGGCCGGAACCACATTCAGTGGTTCCTCTAAAGGCCCCAGTCGCCCCAAATGGGAGGCGGGGAAAGTTGGAGAATAATTGTACAATAATACTAACATAAACTGTCATACCCCTGTTTACAGTTCCCTCCCATTTGGGGGAGG
>CADCIP010000043.1 GCA_902801485.1 uncultured Bacteroidales bacterium
AGTATTCCTGCTTATTACAGCCATGGCAGCAAATTTCTACCGATACATCGTGGCTTTGCCCCTCATGGCTGTCCTCTTTGGAATCAAGGCCACAGACAGGGTCAAGAGTTTCCTGTTCAGATTCATCGCTGTGCCTGCCAAGTGGGTCAAGACGGCAAGACAGTATAAACTCAACATCTTCTCCAACAAACCATACAACCTAATTTGGGAGCACGGATAGATTAACACTCTTCGTTGATGCTTAGGTCAAAGCCTCTCGACCTTACGGGGTAAGGGGGAACTAGTTCATGTCCCGTCGGATTACGCGCTTGTATGGCAAAAAAACAGACAGGCATGTCTCAAATGACGGCAAGACTAGACCGTTGAAAAATTATCTGCGGATTTTAGGATATATATTTCTTAGCGGCCTGTACCTTCCAATACCTGTTTCAGCAGAGCTGCAGTTTGGTCTGTAGGATAGAAGTTCCAATAATTGTCAGCCTTATAGGTATCTACAGCCAGTCGGCGCAATGCATCCGGATGAGCTACCAAATATTCCAGATTGGCTTTTGTGAATTGGAAATGAGGATAGGCATACAGCGTTTTTTCTTCTTTGGATCCCCCGGGAATATAGATAGAGCCGGAATACGACTGAGCCAGGTGAAAATCAACCACTTCATGTGGAGCCAGTTCTGTCGGATAGGCATCCACCACGTTTTCCCATCTCATGACTTGGGCATCCCGGTCACCCAGCACCAACAATGTTCTGCCGGCAGGGTACTCGTCTATTGCCAAGTCCATCTTAATGGGCAATATCAACGTAAACAGGGTGTCGTTCATCTGCTCTATCCACGCCATCTGCTTAACCTCCGTCATCATATAATGACCGCAGAAAAGCCGGTCAGATTTCAGAACCAGTTTTTCGTTGCCGATGTAGGGCGATACCCTTCTGGGCTCCATTGTTACCTTGAACGACTTTTGCCCCAACATCTTATGCGTAAACGTTCTGTAGCCTGGAGCATAGAACTTCAGCGAATGTCGGGCGTCCCTCACCACAAAAGAGAAGAGTCCGTTCTGGTCTGCTTTGGTATGGTTGTACACACGATGGTTTGCATCCACTTCTCTTACTGAGACGTTGGGAATACGTCCGTCGGGGCCGAATATCTGCCCGCTTACATTTTGTCTTTGCGCCGGCAACTGAGTTGCCAACAGCAAGAATAGCAAACAAGTTAATGACGTTCTCATAATGGTAGTTAGTTAGATATTTGACTTTAGTAAAGCACCTTTTTTCCGTTTACGATGTAAATACCTTTTTTTAGTTGAGAGTTGAGAGTTGAGAGTTGAGAGTTAACTTTGCGTCCTTGGAGGTCGTAGAGAGTCCCCCTCTCTCTCGGAGAGGGGTTAGGGGAGAGGCTTTCTTCACTTATCGAGGTCTCTTCATCCTCTGAGAATCCGCAAATCTGGCGATAATCACCTCTGTCGTACTGCCATTGCAGGATGGGATAGCCGTTCCCTGCTTTGGGATCTTTATACCAGGGAGCACCCCATGTGCCAGCTATCTGCTGCAACTCAGCATGTGTCTTGCCATCCTCTACAGGGGCATCGTTTACCTTCATATCAGCAAGACTATATACATTCTGCAACACATCACCCTCCAGCGTTGCACCAAAAGCCGATGCCGTGTTGCCTGTTATGCTGGGGTTCCATGCTATAACATTATTATATAATGAGGGGGGATTCGTACTGGTTCGCGCCCCTGCTACTATACCGCCAACTACAGGAGAGTTTATCGAACCTGCTGCATAGCAGTTCTCAATGGTAAGGCCAGAACGGATTCTGCCCACCAGTCCGCCAGAATAATTAGCCGAGCCGCCATTACCCTCTATATTTACGGTGCTGTAACAGTTGCGTATGGTGATAGGCGATGCGTTCAGTGTACCACCGATAGCACCCTGGTAACCTTTGCCGGTAATCTCGCCTGTTACATAGCAGTTCTCAACAATTACAGGGTACATATTCTCTTCAGCATCCTTAAAGGAGCTGTGCCCCATACTTCCGCAGATAATACCGGCCGCAGAAGATGTAGCTTCCACCTTGGCATTTACAAAACCGACATTTCGGATTTCGCCACACATGGTTCCGAAGAAACTGGGATTGTTCTTGGTTCCCTCGGGTGTAAGATTATAGATAATATGTCCCTTGCCGTCCAAGGTTATCCAATAGAGGTTGCTGTTGCCAGGGGTATTCAACTGTTCCCAAGTGAAGCCTGCCATATCAACATCATTATCCATCTCAAAATACACCATCTGACTCTTTACCAGCACATTGCGCATATTGTCCAATTGTTCAGGACGCGAGATAATGTAAGGATTCTCCTTTGTTCCGTCACCCTGCTGATAGGTATATACCATATCATGCGCTACAGTCTGCATACGTGTCAGCAAGTCCTTCATCTGGATTGCATTGTATGAAACCTGGGTAGCCACTTCCTTGGCCTCAGCCAAAATCGTCTGTGCATCTGCGCTCAGGTAGCCACCTTCAATAGCTTTTTCTATTTCATCTTCAAGCATGATAATCTGTGCATCCAGTTTCTGATAATCATCTATACTGGTCTGAATGCTATCGATGGTCCTACTGGCCTTTACCAGATTGTTGTATCGCTCTGTGGTGTTTTCTGCCGCTTCGAACTGCTGCCTGTAGGTTTCCATATTTGCATCGAAGGCTGCATAGTGCTTCATTCCTCTGGCATTCAGGGAGTCCACCATGGCAGCGTACGTATCCATCAGAGCCTGCATAGCCTCGGCATTTCTCTCGCGGTACACCACCTTCAGGTTACCCATATAGAAACGCTCGCCAGTTGCCAAGCTGTCCCGCGTTCTGGCACCAATGGTCAGTTTACCGTTGGTCACCAGTCCGTAGATGGTCTTGGTGTATTTATTCCTGATAAAGTTACTGCTGACAACCGACTCGGTGGAAGGGGCAGTTATACCGTTTGCCGTCGTATTAAACGACGGTGTTGCCGCATTGTTCACATACAGGTCCACACCGCCCAGCGTAGAAAATTCCTCCAGTGTAAGTTCATAAACACCAAGCTTCATACCCGTTATGCTTTGCTGAACATCAAAGCTGCCGGCATTCTTGGCATATCCCAACGGCATAAAGGCTGTTCCCTTTCCGCTACCCGTCTCGCAGTTTTCACTTGAATTAAGTGTCCAGCCCTTCCAACCGCTCTTCATCAGATCCATGTTCTGGAACTTATACGTCACATTGGCACCGTCGCCGGTATAGAAGACGGGAGCTGGCATTGCATCGCTGCTTGGATGCCCGTCGTTGACGGTGGGCCATCCGTCCTTGCTCCATGTTATCTTATCTAACAGCATCAGACGTCCGTTGAAATTATTGTTCCTGTCGTATGAATGGTATAGCAACCAGTCATCGCCATTATCGTCGGTAATAATCTCCGAGTTATGACCAGGACCTTTCCAGCGGTCGTTACCGCTGATGATAGTCGTGTAGTTGTCGCTTTTCATATCACCGCCCGATTTACTGGTATAGGGACCTAGCAGTTTGGTAGAGCGTCCCACAACGGTCTTATAAGTACTATTCTCGCCATTACAGCAACTGCCCACCGAGCAGAACAGATAGTAATACTGACCGCGTTTGTATATCATGGCACCCTCGAAGGCACCGCCTGCCAGCTTGGTAACTCCCCTATGGCGCTGTTTGTCGGGGTTGGACTGAGGGTTGTTTATGGGCTTGAAGTTCTTTACAGCTAAAGCATCATCCGTCAGTTCCACTATGCAAATATCGTTAAAGCTACCCCAGACGAGGTACTTCTTGTCAAACTCCTCTACGTAACAGGGGTCGATGCTGTTCTCCACTCCAATCTCCGTGCTACGGAACAACTTGCCCTTGTCTGTAAACTTGGTTGGCGTATCGCCAACAGCCACCCCAATGCCTGTTCTGGAGCCGTTTCCCCAAAGAGCCGATGCGTAATAACAGATATATTTGCCGTCCACGTAATTTACGTCGGCAGCCCATAGGCTATAATAATCCTTCGAACCATCAGCCTTAACACTATCGTTCCATGTGGGACGCGAAATCACACCTGGGACATCAGACCATCTTATCAGATCAGAACTCTTCTTTGCCTGGCAACCCGTGGCGTATGCATAGAAAGTGCCATCCGGAGCACGCTGGACAGTAGGGTCAGGAAAGTCGGAGCCATATACTGGGTTCTTATACGTTTTCTGTGCAAAGACAGGAAAAGCAAGCAATGCACATATCATTGGGGTTAAAAACCTTTTCATTAGCATAGTTATTTGAGCAAATATTCATTATTTGTGCACAAATTTAGAGAAAAAAAGTGAAACTTCCCCACCCTCTTCCCCAAAAATTACCATTTGTGAGGAAAAAAGCCCCCCTGTTCTCGCCTTATATTCATGATTTAGCTTACCTTTGCGGCAGAATCCGTTTACAGTATATGATTTAATGTTTCTTGAACGTCTTGAACGTCTTGAACTCTTGAACTCTTGAACTCTTGAACGCCTTGAACCTCTTGAACTCTTAAACTGTTTCGGACCGGTGTTTTTCATTTTTTTTCAAAGAAAGGGTATTTGGTTTTGCCGCTCGATGGTCTAATAGACAAAAAGAGACCAAACAAACATTATGGATTACAGTAGACAAAAGTTTGAACGCCTGTTCAAGGACAACTATCCGCACATGTATCGGATGGCTTTCTCACTGGTAGAGAATGCCGACGATGCCAAGGATGCCGTGCATCAGGTGTTTGCACAAATCTGGCGAGGCAAACCCCAGATTAGCGAGGACAGCTTCAGAGGCTATCTGCTGGCTGCCACTCGCAACCAATGCCTGCACATGCTGCGCTCCAGACAGCTACAACGTAAGATGGAGGAGGAACTGCAGCGTGAAACAGAAGAAGCCCTAAGTGAGGAACGCGAAGAGTTGCTGCAACAACTCAGGCAGGTTATTAATGACAACCTGACGGAACAAGACCGACGAGTCTTGCAACTGCATTACGAGGACGAAATGACCTATCAGGAAACAGCCTCTGTGCTGAGTATCAGCGCCTCGGCAGTCAACAAGCACATCACGCGCTCTTTGGCAAGAATCAGAGAAACCCTTAAAATCGCTAAGTAAGATGAAAACAGAAGATATTGATAAAAGAATAGGCATGCCCGACGTAGATAAGGAGTGGGCACGCTTCGAGCGGGAAGTCATTGGCAAGGAGTCAAAGACTAACAGACGCTCTGTATATTCATGGATAGGCGGCTTGGGTATTGCAGCCTGCCTTCTGTTGTTCTTCCTTATTAATATAGGGGATGAACCACAGCCAGAAACACCCGTTGTAGCTGAGCAAGCAGAACCACAACCTGTTCAGCAATCAGCAGCAGCAGAGGTGAAAGAGATTCAGAAGGAACCTATCGTTCACATCGTTAATACGCCCCAACCTAAGAAGACTCCACGCAAAGAGTTGGCTTCAGCAAATCTCGCTTTTGAGTCTGTTGACCAAGCCTTGCAGGGTCAAATCGCAGGATTGGATGTTGTACCCAATCCCTCAAATTTGGGTAAAGGCGTAACTATGCGACTGCGTGGTATGACAACTATTGACGATAGCATACAGCCTCTAGTTGTATTGAACGGCAAGATTCTGGAGATTCCCGATAGTGTAAAAATTGGGAACTACGATACCGAAGAGCAGTTTTCTTCCCTTCTGGGTGTTAAACCAGAAGACATCAAGAGCATCGTTGTGATAAAAGACAGCAAAGAAATTGCAAAATGGGGTGAAAAAGGTGCAAACGGTGTAATAGAAATAAGCACGAACACGATTGGCAATACCAAGAAGGTTCCCGAACCCAACCCCATCTCAGAAGATGAACAACCGCTATTAGCCCATTCCGACTCTGAAGATACGGGTCATGGTCCCTCAGTCCCTGAGTGTTTTCTTAATCTTTCTGAGGACGAATTACAAGGACAGATTGCAGGCTTGCCTCCTATTGACATCCGTCGTGTGAAGAATGATTACCGCCGAACTATCAACAAACAGGCACCAGACACCATTCTCACCTTGGTAAACGGCAAGGAGGATGAAGCATTCCATCAATATCTCCATAAAATGCCTTACTGGTCAAGGACGTTCATCTATGACTATTTCTTCGAAAGGAATCAACTATTCATTAGACAGTATAGGCCAGAAGGCGACGAAATCAACAAATACGCTCACCTGTTTAACGGGCGAGACATCAGATTTATTTTAGACTATCAGAGCAGGCCATATAAGCCTGTTGGTCAGTTCACGCCCGACGAGCTCAAGGCGCGCCGCCTGGCATATCTTCTCCGTTGCTATCAGGAAGGAGAGAACAGCCGGAACTATGGCGGCATGCTCGCTCCCGACCTCTTCGACACGCCTGCCGAGGAGCGACTCTTCGGCTTGCTTGGAGTAAAGTATTGGCAAGGAAACAGGTTCGAAAAGTTCGGCCACGTCAGTCGCGACAGCCGAGGCACTTACATCCCGTTGGAGCGCCACATGCAGTTCACGGCGCAGGATCAGATATGGGAAGAGAACGGCGAATGGCTGGGCATGGAGGATGACGAGAGGTTCAACGCAGTCATCAAAGAACTTGATGAAGCGGCAAACGGAGCCAGCTCTTCCCTTGTGGAGCCAGGCGACAGCATCGTGGGGATGGCATTCATCTACGGCGGAAAGGTCACGAAAGGAGTACCGCATGAGTCACCCGTGACGTGGGAGAAGCGATTGAAAGATAAAGTGAAGGGAAGCATCTTCGAGTTCACGCCCGACGAGGATGCACCGTCCTACTGGACCGCAGAGATATATTACTCCACGCAATTCCCGAGGTACATGGTCGTGTATCTGAACTCCGTTGACAAACTCTACGCGACCGAATGCCCCGACATCCTGAACATCCGCTACAAGCGCCTGAGCGGTGTCGTGCAGAATGAGGAAGGCAAGCCCGTAAGCGGTGCCCTTGTGTCCTATCGCGACCGTCCTTACTTCTCTCAGAGCGATGCGACCGATAGCCTGGGACGCTTCGAACTGATGCTCCCCAATCACATCGACACAATACGCGCAAATTGGATCGGTTATCAAACACAAAAGATTCACGTCCTTCCCACCGACTCCGTCCTCACAATCCGTCTAAAAGAGATTGACTGGAAAGGACTAAGAGAATCATTTAAGAAGAGCAAAAAATAATGCAATTATGAAAAATACATTGAAAATGCTGATGGCAGCAGCAATCTTAAGCCTGCCAATGGTGATGAACGCCCAGCCAGAGAGTAGCATCACGTTTACTGTGGACGAAGGATTACAACCCGTTGAGGAGCGTTATAAATACCTGTTTGATGGTCAGGAAGTGGCGCAAAATATTCTGCGTGAGGAAAATGTACCCATAGATAACCTTGTGACAAATAGCTTTTCCGACCTTAAGAATCTGAAAACCTGGGGCAAGGACAACTTCTACCAATGCGTCGTTTACGCTTACGCCTGCCATAAGTCCCTCGCCCTTTCGCCCGATATGATTTGGCTGCTAATCAGTCAGGGCTTCGCCCGCTATGTGAACGCTCACGCAGAGGAACTGCGTCCTAAACTTGTTGACCATACAGGCAAGATGGATTTAGTCGTTCAGTTTAAAACAAAAAAGGACGACTGGCCAAAACTGATAGAAGGATTCGCCTCGCAAATTGACCAACATACCAAAGGCGAGATAGCCAAGACTATTACAGCCAATTTCACCACAACGGGCCCTGTGGAACGAGTAGCCTCACAGATTACACTAATGGAAAGTGCCAAAAAGTACTTCAACTATATCGCCATGAGACTTTCTTGCGGCATTCCAAGTATCACTATACAGGGAACACCTAACGACTGGGAAGCCGTACTCTCAAAGACCAAAAAGTTGGAGGAATATGGTCTGGGTGAATGGACAAAGAGTCTGGAGCCGATACTCCAGGAATTCATTCGCGCCTCAGAGGGAAGGCCCAACCAGCAATTCTGGAAATGTATGGTAAAACAACAGCCAACAGAAAAACTGAAGGGTGGCGGTTGTAGTATGGACAAGCCAACTGAGCTGGACGGATGGTTCCTGAAACTCTTCCCCGATGAGGATGGAGAGATACTGAGCAGTACGCCTCATACCAAAAATATGGCGTCAGAAATGGTTGTTGTCGGCTTCAAATATCGTATTGTAGACCATCTTACGAACGCTGTACTTGGCGAAAAACCTATGGAACTTCGCGCTGGATTCATCGGAGCAGAAGAGGATTCTAAAACCAACACGCTAACACCCAAGATTGGCTGGTTAGTAAATAACGCACTAAGCGAAGAGGAGATTAAAGAAAAACAGGAAAAGAAAGGCGAATGGATTCCCATGCCAGACGATTGGAATCCATCTCCAGAAAATTAAAGGAAACGAGAGGAAAAATTTTTTCCTTAAGGATATTTTTCATTTCAAACCCTGAAACTTACATTCCAAACTTTGGAATGTAAGTTTCAAACTTTGGTATGTACATTCCAAACTTTGGAATGAAAAAATCCCCTAGGGAGAAAAACAAAAATCACTCGTATCCAAAACTTTTTGAGACTGCGTCTCTAACTTACTTCCGTTCGGAAAAGAAAAGAAAAACAAGCTTTTCTTTTGCTTTTCTCTCACTTAATCGTAACTTTGCACGCGAAATATGGAAAATAATAAAGAAATCTGTTCGCGCGTACAAGCGTTACGAGCTTATATGCTGGAGAAAGGGCTGCAAGCCTTTATCTTCCCCAGCACGGATCCACATTGTGGCGAGTATATACCTGATTATTGGATGACCCGCAAGTGGATAAGCGGATTTGATGGCAGCGCAGGCACAGCGGTTGTTACGCTGAAGGATGCTGCCCTGTGGACGGATAGCCGTTACTTTCTGGCTGCTGCCGACCAACTAAGCGGCACACCTTTCCGCCTGATGAAGGACGGATTGGAGGAAACGCCTGCCAAATGCCAAAGAAATCACGAACAAGGGGGAAGGTAATACCGTAACAATAGTTTCTGAATAATCCCTTCGGTAAGTATCGTCCGTCCCCTACGGACACAAAGTTCGTAAAGGACGGACTAAGAGTTCGCACGAGTTCTCAATACATTTTTGGGGATAAAAAAGAGGTTAGCGGTTAGCGAATTTAGATTAGTAGCTTAGTTGCTTAGTAGATTATGAATCGTAAATTATATATTAAAAAAGATGGTAAAGCACATTATTCTCTGGACATTGAATCCGGAACTCTCTGAAGAAGAGAAAGCACAAGTAAAACTGGGTATTAAAGAAGGTCTGGAAGGACTGAAGGGAAAAGTTCCCGGCCTGCTGGACGTAGTAGTAAACATCAGCGGCCGACTGGCTTCCAGCAACTGCGACGTGATGCTCGACTCCACATTGGAAAGCGCAGAGGCATTGAAGGCATACGCCACACATCCTGCTCACGTTGCTGTGGCAGACACAAAGGTACGACCCTATACGGTTCAGCGTACCTGTCTGGACTTTGAGGTTTAATGCTCTACCTTAACTTCTATGCCGCAATGGGGACAGAAGTGGGCGTGATCGGGCAAAGGACTGCCGCATTCCTTACACTTCTGCTGTGGACGCGTCAACTTGCCGTGATCGTGGACAAACTGGGCGCTGACAATTCCTGTGGGAACCGCCAAGATGGTATAACCCATTAACATCACAACGGCGCTAAGCATACGTCCGATGGTAGTTACGGGGGCAATGTCACCATACCCGACAGTCGTCATGGTAACAACAGCCCAATAGATACTGGTGGGGATATCGGTGAACGGTGTCCCCTTTACATTTCCCTCGACCATAAACATCAGGGTACCCATAGCTATTACCATGATAACCATGAAGAGGAAGAATACCATAATCTTACGGCTGCTAAGGATAAGAGAGCGCAAGAGAAGGTCGCCCTCCTCGAGGAAGCTGAACAGCTTGAATACTCGGAATACCCTTATGAGACGGAAGGTTCGAACCACCATAAGGTAACGTACAGGACCGAAAACCCATCCCAGATATAGAGGCAACGTGCTGAGCAAATCGATTATTCCGAAGAAGCTGAACGCATATTTGCGAGGCTTGGGATAGCAATAAAGGCGCAGCAGATACTCTAATGTAAAGAAGAAGGTAAACACATACTCCAGAACGGTAAATATCCGCTTGGCCAAAGGAGGAATACCTGGCATGCTCTCGACAATCACCACTAAGATGCTTAGCACAATACACCAGAGCAAGGCTACATCGAAAGCTTTGCCGACAGGCGTATCACTTTGGAAGATAGTGATGTAAAGTTTACGCCGCAAGGTATCGTTATGCAGAAAACGATACCAGGCGTCACGAACACATGTCAAAGGATTCTTCATTCTTACTTAAATAGCGTATTCTCGATTATCTTACCCATCTGCCATACACAGCGAACCTTCAGTTTGTCGTCAAGAACCACAATGTCGGCATCCTTGCCACGGGAAAGTGTTCCTTTCCTACCCTGAATACCCATGATATGAGCGGGAGTGTCAGTTATCATCTTTATGGCATCCTCCAGCGGCACATCGGCCTGCTGCACCATAGTGCGGACCAAACGGTCTGAGGTTGCACAGGAACCAGCCAAAGCACCAGAGCCGGCAAGCTTACAAACACCATCCTCGACGTAAACGCGCGAATCATAAGCTTTGGCATCCTTGGGCGCAGCTGCGGGGGCCAGCGCGTCGGTAATCAGAGCCATACGTTCTACACCCTTCATCTTATAGGCCATTCGCAGAATAGTGGGAGGAACGTGAATACCATCGGCAACACATTCGATGGTCATATCGTCGATAAGATAAACGCTCTCTACGGTTCCCTCGTATTTATATCCCTGCTTGTTGTGGAAACCGGGCATAGCGTTGTAGAAGTGAGTTACGTGGGTAAAGCCCACCTCAAAGGCTCCACGAACATCGCTGTATTCGGCATTCGTATGAGCAATACTGGGCAATACGCCCTTCTCTGCACAATACTTGCCGAACTGCAGGGCGCCAGGCAACTCGGGTGCAGCATCCCAACGGGCCAGACAGGCAGAATGCTCCACAATGGGGATATACTCGTTGGGGTCGGGATTCTTCAGCCAGCCCTCGACCTGAGCACCCGCTTTATTGGGGTTGAGATAATGCCCCTCGAGATGCAAGCCCATAATCGGACTGTCGGGTTCCTTCATCAACTTGTTACAGGTTTCTACCGCCTTATTGATCATAGGAACCGTGCTACTGCTCAGCGTTGGGAAGATACTGGTGGTTCCGTACTTGGCATGAGCCTGAATAGCTGTGCGGAAAGCCTCTTCCGTTCCTTCCTGGAAGTCGGCTCCCCCACCGCCGTGCACGTGCATCTCTATGAATCCTGGCACTACATACATGCCTTTGGCATCAATGAGTTCCGCCCCGATGACTGCCAAATCGCAGTTGGTGACTTCAAGTATTTTGCCGTCGCGCAGAATGACACTACCGTCCCTTAACCACCCCTGTGGGGTAAGTATGCGGCCATTAATGATTTGTGTTAACATAGGTGTGATATTATATTGAAAATTAGTTTACGGTTTACTGTTTACGGTTTACGGTTTCAATAACCGATAACCTCATAACCTTTTATTGTTATTGTTCTTCAGACCATACTGTAGACAACGTCCATAACCTTCTTGCCTATCTCATCGGCAGCCTCCATAGTGCTGGCCTCGGAATAGACGCGGATAATGGGCTCGGTGTTAGACTTACGCAGATGAACCCACTTGTCGGGGAAGTCGATCTTTACGCCGTCGATATCATTTACTTCTTCGTTCTTGTAGAGTTCCTTCACCTTTGCCAGAATTGCATCTACATCGGTATCGGGAGTAAGATCTATGCGGTTCTTGGCAATAAAATATGGAGGATAAGTCGCACGAAGCTCGCTGGTCTTCATACCCTTTTTGGCCAGATAGGTAAGGATAAGGGCTATGCCAACCAAAGCATCACGTCCGTAATGAGCAGCGGGATAGATTACTCCGCCATTGCCTTCGCCGCCGATAACAGCGCCCGTTTCCTTCATCTTGGTAACAACATTCACCTCGCCCACGGCAGCAGCGTTGTACTCACAGCCATACTTGCGGGTAACATCGCGCAAAGCACGGGTACTGCTGAGGTTGCTGACGGTATTACCGGGGGTATGCTGCAGAATATAATCGGCAACGGTTACCAGGGTGTATTCCTCGCCGTACATAGTGCCGTCCTCGCAGAAAAGTGCCAGACGGTCTACATCGGGATCAACAACAAAGCCTATATCATGACCGCCTTTCTGCATAAGGGCTTTAATGTCGGCAAGATTCTTCTCCAGAGGTTCGGGATTGTGCTGGAAGTCGCCGGTGGGCTCGGTAAAGAGACCTGTTACGGTCTGAACACCCAACTGCTGGAACAACTTGGGCAGAATAACACCGCCTACGCTGTTCACGCTGTCGAAAGCCACACGGAAGTTGGCCTTCTTGATGGCTTCTGCATCTACAAGGTCGAGGCCCAGAACCATATCTATATGTTTCTGGTCGTAGCTGTCATCTTCGCGATAGCTGCCCAGATGGTCCACATCAGCATATTCGAAATCTTCTGCCTCGGCAATACGCAGCACTTCGTTACCCTCTGCCTTATTCAGGAATTCGCCCTTCTCGTTCAGCAACTTCAGCGCATTCCACATACGGGGGTTATGGCTGGCTGTGATGATGATACCGCCACAGGCACCTTCCATCGTAACGGCAATCTCTGTAGTGGGAGTGGTGGCCAGACCGATGTTCACGACATCGAAGCCCATACCCATAAGGGTTCCGCAAACCACGTTCTTTACCATAGGTCCTGATATGCGGGCATCCCTGCCCACAACAATCTTATTGCTCTGTACCTTGGTGGTACGACGGATCAGTGTGGCATAAGCCGATGTAAACTTAACGATATCAAGGGGGTTCAGCGTATCTCCCGCCTTGCCTCCAATGGTTCCTCGGATTCCGGAAATGGATTTAATCAGTGTCATAATTTCTATTTGGTTATTGTGTTTATTTATTTGATTTACTTAACTAATACTTTCTTGCCGTTGACAATATATACACCTCTCTTTAGTTGAGAGTTTGGAGTTGAGGGTTGAGAGTTAACTCTTCTTCCACTGAGGTCATACACCTCGGCGTCTGCAGGCAGGTCTTGCAGGGAGAGGATTCCTACCTCCGGGTCTTCTGTTACATGAACGTTTACAATTCCAACTACTCGGCTGCCGTCTGTGGCTGTTGCCGTGATAAAAGCATCACCCAAATTGCCGGAAACCACATTTCCCTGCTGATCCACAGAAGCAATGCTGGCATCTGAGGTGCCCCAGGTAAGTTCCTTGTTGGTGGCTAAGGCTGGCAAAACGGTGGGGGTTAATGTCACCTGATTACCCTGGATGATATCGACATCGGATTCAGGGAATACAATATTGCTGACGTACGTCTTGGCAAAGGTGGCTGTATATGAAGCATCGTTGACCTGAGCATGTAACCCGTCGGCAGTTGCTACACGGATGTTACTTAGCGTAAAGTTGGCAGAATTAGAGAAGGTGCTATCGGCATCCAAAACAAAACTGAATGCCACACCCGTCCTGCTAATAAACGGTTCTTGGGTAGGAGAATATATAAGAACCCTTATACCCTCCTCTGTCTGGCCTGCCCTTATGATATGAGATTCAGACGAGAGGACACCTGGCTGAACAGATTCCAGTTGGGCAGATAGCAAGGGGTCGAATTTTATATCAACCTGTATAGCCGTAGCCATCTGGGCTGAAGAGAGGGTAACCTGTATCTTACGGGTTCCACCAGCCTTAATGGTGCTGTTGGCTGCATAGAGGCGAGCCGTAAAGGTATCAGAGTGCTGAGGGGTATTGTCGATGTAATTACGCAAGGCAACAATATCATATACATCAATGACCTTGTCTCCGTTCATGTCGGCCTGATTCACAGGGAAACTATCGTCAACAGGATTCAGGATATAATCTGCCAAAGCTTCTATATCTGCGTCGTTTACCATTCCGTCGTTGTTGACATCACCCATCATGCAAAGCTTACTGTAATAAGTGCCGTTGTCATTCCTGAAAACAGTTCCATGCGTATTATCAAGAAGAGGATGGGTATCTTCTCCTAAGGTCTGGAACCAATTAATCTGCTCGGTAACTCCTCCATTCAAGTTAAAGCAGAGTTCTCCGTTAGTTACGGGCTCCATAGAAATCTTGGTAACCTGGTCTCCGAAAGTACTGTAACAGTTATCTGGCGTAACTTCGCCGCGAACCATATCATGCCCCCATTCATATCCGTTTACCGTTCCTATATTCCAACAGTTCTGCATCATGCCGTTACTTCCTATCCAACCGCAGATGGAAGCACTCTCGTTAGCACCTGTAATAGTTCCTGTGTTGTAACAGTCAGAAATGAAAAACTCGCAAGTAGAACCCATATTGCAACCTATAATGCCTGACACATTCTGGGCTGTACCCGTTATATTTGCCTCGTTGCCCACACAGGATAAGGTAACAAGTCCCGTACCCGAACTGACACCTACAATACCCAGATAGGCACCACCCGTGATAGAAGAACTGCCGTCCAACACAAGATTCTTAATGGTAGCACCGCCTGTAACGGTTCCGAATACACCGAATCCGTTGCCACCCTTTATCTTCAGGTTCTTGATGCGGAATCCCCTTCCGTCAAAGGTTCCTCTATAGGGTTTTTCCTCACATCCTATGGGTGAATATGCCGATGAGTATGTAATCATGTCGATATCTGCCGTAAGATAGGCATCTGAACCGTTGGCTCCCTTGTTAACAGCATTTGCAAAGGCCATGAGCTCCTCAGCATTGGAAATATAGTACGTGCTGTCCTTATAGACAGGTGCTGACTTGTATCCAAGGAACTTGTCGATCCATGCTATACGAGTGGGGAAATACTCTCGTAAGACATCAACCTCAGCATTATAGCTTCCCTTAGCTGAGGGATTCTGATGTACCCTTTGATTCAGGATGGGCCATCGGATAAAATTGAGTTTTTGGGAGGCTTGAAGAACCTCGGCTGTACTATCTACGTATGCCAACAGGGACTCGTTTGTAAAAAGACCTTTGTCACGCATATCAGACCAGATATCGATTAAGCGCTGCTTGGCAGCCTTATCGGAAAGTACACGGGTTACAAACGAACTCATACCACTGGCGGTACTTCCTCCGCTGCAATAAACCCAATTAGTACGGTTTGATACAGGATATATGCGCTGGTCATTGTCGAAAGCAAGGTCGAAATCCCAACAGGGAGCAACCGTGAACTGATCCTCCTCACGATTCTTGTACATATACACACTCCAATATGTATCTGTATTTCCAGAAAATTCGCCTACAATAAAATGACGCAGGAAACTTTCTACATCCATCCTACGACGGAATCCCTCGACGGGATCTGTGTAGTTGGATTTCCAAAGATCTGTTTCGAGCAAATTGAAGTAATCCTTAATGTACTTCTTCTGCTCAACGGCTATCTCGTCTGCATCTGGCGACTTGATAGTTACAGGTATGCCCTTATTGCTTCTAAACCAAGAGGCCTCCTGACTGGCATAGGCATCAACTTCAACCAAATAACCTCCTGTTACCAATGGCTCTTCCACATCATCTGGCGTCATTTCTACTATGGGTACACGGTTATCGTCAATGGATATCTGGTCGCAAAGCTGATAGCACCCTTTATACTCCCCGTTCATAATAACATCAACGGGCTGGCAGTAAACAGTATAAGGCATATTCAAACGCCTGCTGATTTCAAAAGCCAGAATATTACGCATAAGCGTCTTGTCACCATAATTATTGATAAGGGTCCACTTCTTAGCCTTGGCAGGACTCTCCAAAGGGGAACCCTTAAGCATGTGGTGACTCTTACCGTCGTTGAACTTTATTCGCCAAGGTTTCTTGGGGAAACTCCAGGAAGCATTTCCCCTACCCTTTGCCGTTATGGGATATTCCTGAATACGAGTGCCATTGTCATAGGTAATGGTAAGGTTGGCTTCCACCTCTACCGTTTTACTCTGAGGATCGTTACCCGAATAAGTATGGATGCTGACCGTCGGCAGATTGGTTATCTGATAGAACTTGCTGTCATCGCCTTCGCCCTCGTAACCGTAGAATTCGAGTTCACCAATATTACAGCGCACGTCATTAGGTCCTACGTAACGGACATATCGGAATCCCCGGCTTACATTCACATCGGCATAATCCAATTTGTTGGCTGTTCCGCCCTCAGAAATCAGGTACAGGGGAACTGCGTCTAAGAAATCCGGACTGTTCGACCCCTCAAAGATTCCTAATTGTACACGCATAGGCTGACTTTCCCTGGGACACCAGCCCACCTTGGTTATCACATGGGGAGAACCTAAATCCAGGCCTACCCAAGTCCGGCTCCTGTCGTAAGAGGCATAAAATGTTTTCGTATCACCATCGAAAGCACAATCAGGGGTATTTACCGTTGTGGAAGGCTTGCTTGTATTATAGTCTATGCTGGTAGAGCCGATAGGTGTTCCTTTCAGGATTTTACCCGTCGGCTGACCATAAACCAATGCGACGTTAAACAACAACAGAATTAGGGTCAGAAATTGATATGTCCTGTACTTTTTGCACTTTTGCATTATTTCCCCTTTCATTTTTTGGTATCAAAAGGCAAAAGTAGTCAAAAAAAACTAATGAAGGAAATAAATATCTATTTATTTGCCGTTGAAAGTAAAAAGATGTAACTTTGCATTCCAAAAATACAAATTATCATTCTTATGAATAAGTACGATATCCCCGTTTTGCTGCTTACGGGCTACTTAGGCAGCGGTAAGACAACCTTATTGAATCGCATCCTTGCTAACGAGAAAGGTATTCGCTTTGCCGTAATCGTTAACGACATTGGCGAAGTGAACATAGATGCTGACCTCATCCAGAAAGGCGGCGTTGTTAATCAGGCAGACGACAGCCTTGTGGCTCTGCAGAACGGTTGTATCTGCTGCACACTGAAAATGGATCTGGTTCAGCAGCTCCATGACATCATTGCCATGAAACGCTTTGACTACATAGTGATTGAAGCCAGCGGCATTTGCGAACCTGCTCCCATTGCGCAGACAATCTGCTCTATCCCTTCGATGGCACCCGAGGTAACAAAAAACGGTGTTCCCCTACTCGACTGTATTGTAACCGTGGTCGATGCAATGCGTATGAAAGACGAGTTCGCCAACGGAAACGACCTTATGAAACAGAACCTAGAGGAGGATGACATCGAGAATCTTGTTATTCAGCAGATAGAGTTCTGTAACATTATTCTGCTGAATAAAGCTTCCGAAGTGGAGCCACACGAATTGGAACGTACCAAGCAGATTCTTCGTGCCTTGCAACCTAAGGCCGAAATAATCGAATGCAACTATGGCGATGTAGAACTGAACAAGATTCTGAATACCAATCTGTTTGACTTTGAAAAGGTAGCCACCTCTGCTGCATGGATTAATGAAATAGAGAATCATCATCCAGACGAAGAGCACGAGGAGGAGGAAGAGCATCATCATCATCATGACGAAGAAGAACATCATCATGAACATCACCACCACCACGATGATGACGATGACGACGAAGTTTGTCCCGAATGTGGGCATCACCACCACCACGATGAACATTGCCATTGCGGATGCCATCATCACCATGACGGAGAAGGCGAAGCAGAGGAATACGGCATAGGAACCTACGTTTATTACCGCCGCCAACCCCTCAACCTCAGCAACTTCGACCATTTTGTGGCTCGTTTATGGCCCAAGAATATCATTCGGGCAAAAGGTATCTGCTACTTTAAGGGTGAAGAGGATATCTGCTATGTGTTTGAGCAGGCAGGTAAACAGGTAAAGCTTCAGAACGTGGGACAATGGTACGCAACCATGCCCAAACACGAATTGGAAGCTTTCTTGAAACGAGATGAAGGACTGCGTCGCGACTGGGATGAACAATATGGCGACCGTATGCAGAAACTCGTCTTCATCGGCCAGCATCTCGACAAAGAAGCCATTGCCACCCTGCTGGATGCTTGTTTGGTAAAGTAAAGTTGACGAGTCTGTTTAGAGAGTTTAGAGTTTAGAGTCAGTTTGTATAGTTTAGAGTTTAGAGTTGATAGTTGATAGTTGATAGTTGATAGTTGATAGTTTAAAGTTGAGAGTCAGTTTAAAAAGTAAATAGTGCCGCCACTGGCGGAGTAAAATAGTACTTCAAATCTGTTACTCTAAACTTCAAACACTGACTCTAAACTCTAAACTTTCAACTCTCAACTATCAACTGTACAAACTGACTCTAAACTCTAAACTATCAACTCTCAACTTAAAGAGGTCTAAACCCACTCATAAATGGAGTTCTCGTACTCGGCCAACTGGGTAAGCGCAGCTTGGTCGAGCCCCTCTCCTTCCTTGTAATGCTGTCGCAGGAACTCATGCAAGGCAGCCCTGACTACATTCTGCTTCTCAAACTTGTTGCGGAATGCAATATAATCCAGTGCATTCCTATCCTCCTCCGAAGTGAAGAACGAGAAACCACCCACTTTCTGTATCTTACAAACTCGCTTCAATGCCTTAGGGGCTGGAGTTTCCTGTACTATCTGTGTACGCACAGCCTCGTTACTGGCCAGAGGAACTGGTTGTACAAAGTTTCTGCTGGCATCTTTTGCTACCTGAGCGATAGGTAAACTTCCTTTCTTAATAGCCATATATGTAAATGTTTGAATATTTGTAAATATTTGCGTATTTGCATACCCTTATACTTAAGTATTCCTTACCCCTCTCTTTCTTTTATAAAATGCTGGAAGGCAGCGTTAGCTATCTGGCCCCACTTACGCGGCGTCCAGGTTTTGGGTCGCGCCTTCCTGCCTATAAGATATTCGGCTACCCTCATATAGTCATCAGCCGCTGTACAGTCAGGACTGTATTCAAATAACGACATCTCATAAGCCACGCTTTCGGTACACCTTACGCATTCCCTAACATAAACAGGGAAGAGGGGGGCTTTCACTTCCTCTTCGTTGCTATAATAGGCCTTCACCTCCTTACTGATTGCCTTCTGTGCATTCCACCTTACCAGCAGATAACCCAAAATGGAAACAGGACAACGAAGCTGCGTCCGTACCTTCTCTATGTAATCCAGTAATCGGGGTAAACCCTGTAAACTATAGATACCAGCCTCGGTGGGTACAATCACATAATCACTTGCCACCAGAGCGTTAGTGTTCATAAGTGTCTCACCTCCTGGTGCGCAATCTATGAAGATGTAATCATACATGTTCCTAATCTTCGCACCAGACTCCGGATCTACTGTATCCAAGAAATCACTCAACCTGTGCTCACGATTATACATCAACTGCAACTCTGCGTTAATGTTACTCATACTGTGACTTCCAGGAACATAGTCCAGGCCATCATATCTTGTATAAATGGGCAGAGAACGTTTCTCTCCTGGCTTAAAGTCGTGAAGCCAGTCATAAATGGTACTTTCTGCCTCCAGATGAACAGTCTTATCTACGGTGTCCGTCATGTTACACTGGGGATCTGTATCAACGAGCAACACTTTCTTTCCTAACAACCATAAAGCAAATCCAAGATTCACACAAGAGGTTGTTTTAGCACATCCGCCTTTATCATGCAATAAAGAAATAACTTGTGACATACGATGAAACGGGTTAAAATTTCAAATTCTGCGGGCAAATTTAGGATTTTCTGCCGAAACTGCCAAGAAATATTCAAATATTTTGGAATATTTGGGTATAAAAATATACAAAACCGCAAATATTTACACATATTTCCGACAACAATCGCTATTTGCCCCATACTAATATTCGTAAATATTTGCAGATATGCACATATATACACATACCTTATTATATTTACATATTCCAATACCCAAAGATATACATATCAGCGTATATAAAAACTTGCATATCCATATACCCCAATATCGGAATACGCAAGAACAAGGATACGGAGATATGCAGATATTCAGATATAGGAGTATTCGGGTATATAAGCACACAGATATTAATATGTTCCCGATCTTCGCACCTAAATGCTGAAAAAGACATAAAAGGGGAGAAGTGTTCCCATTCTCAGCACCTTATGTACATAAAGTTCCTACAATGTGTTCACGATATCCACACCATGTGTTCCTGATTATCGCACCAGATGAAATGTAACAGATTATAAATCAGAAAGATAATAGGGGTATAATAAGAAAATAAAGTAATATACGGAAAAGAAAAATTAAACTTAACCGATATAAAACATATCATATTATATACATATAGCTCTCGCGTAAGTGGCAGATATTCAGTTAATTAACCAAGTGTTAGTGCGGAGAACAGGAGCACTTGGTGCGAAACTTCGGAACACTTGGTAGGGATTAAGGGGGCATCTGGTGTGAAGTTCGGGAACATAGGTGCGAAGATAGGGAACAAAATAAGGTAAACAGAAAAAGGTGCGAGAAAAGGGAACACTTTCTCTATATATTAATAATGTATAGGAAAAGATGTAAAAAGGACTGATACAAGTAAGTAAGGCAATAGGTAAAAACAATGTAGGAAAGATCATACTGATTAAGGAAAGAAACAAAGGCATAATCATGGTATGCGTAATGAAAACAATAAGGTAACAGACTTTTCCCCATATAGGTGAAAGAAATGTAAAGAGAAAGGTGACAGAATAGGAAACAACAAATTGCGAAAGTTTGGAACACTTTTCGCTCAGAAAATTTGGAAGTTTCGTTGAAATGGACTATTTTTGCCCCCAAGAACATAATTTCGGACTAATATGGCAAAGAAAAAAGGTCCCGCTATTGTAAGTAAAACCAACGAGTTGGTGCAATCCATCTCGCAAAACAATGATATAGACTTCATTATGAATCCTATCACGTACACTCAGATACGTGGTAACTTCTCGCTTGTTCAAACCAACTTGATGATAGCCATCATTGCACAGTTGCAAGATCGTATTAAGGAACAGTTAAGTTTCGATAATATGTCCACCCTTTTTAAACCAGAGGATTTGAGTGGAAATCTGCTTAATTTCGAGATTCCGCTTAGGGAGCTTGGTATCAGCCCCAAGAAGTATGGTGAGCTGGAAACGGCGTGCGAGGCATTGTTACATGTTGATATGTCATACAAGCGATATGATGAGAAGGAGGATACCTGGTATGATGTCAAGCAGAATATTTTCCATAAAATAGAATTCCCAACGGCAGACCTTAATGCAGAAGGTGCGAAGATGGGGTACAAAAGCGGCTTCCGGCGTAAAGGGTATATCCGCATTCAGATGGTAGATGAGAGTGCTCGCGAAATTCTGAATCTAAAGAAGGGCTACACTCGTCATCTGAAGGGAATCACCCAGTTGTGCCGCAGTCCCCGTACGCCCCGACTTTACATTTACCTCAGTGCCTGGCGTAGGATAGGCTCCTGCAATGTAAACTACATTGATCTTAAGGAGTTCTTTGGTGTTCTTACCTATAGTAAGGACCACAAGAAGATTATTGATGACCATTACCTTAAATACGGAGCGTTTCACAGAGATGTCTTGGACCCTGTTCAGCGCGAGATGAAGAAGCTGTCGGACGAAGGCAAGGTTGAGTTCTGCTTCGATTATGCTCCTGTGTATCCTCGTGGTGTTACCCGTGGCAATCCTGAGAGTATTCGTTTTACCATTATAGAAGGTAAGATGGGGCAGGCTCAGAATCACGAGAACTACTTGGGTCAGGTTCATTCCGACCTTATCACCAAGTATCGTCTTCAGCCAATGGAGTGGGCTCGTCTGCAGGAGTATATTTTCGATGGGCTCGATTTGAAGGAGGAATTGGCGAAGATTGACAAACTGATTGAGCAGCATCAGCCAGACAATGTACATGCCTATGTTACGGAAATCCTTTATAATTGGCTAAAGAAGCAGCAGAAGCCCCAGGAGCCCAAGTTTGATGTGGCCGAGGAGATTTATGATGACACCCCAGAACGTCCTTTTGTCCAGCCCGTTTACAGGGAGAAGTATGCCAGATGGATGGAGCAGGCAAGGGAAAGATTGGGCGAACTCTTCTATAACACCTACATGACTCCTTGCGATCTTTGGGCCGTCCGAGACAAGAATATACTGATAGCTGTGCCAACCGACTTTGTTCGCGAAAAGTGGGAAGAGCATATAGGTGAAATCAGCAGCTATTTCTATACAGCTTTTGGAACTGATAAGGAAGTACGCTATATCATACAGGACCTCTCCGTATTCAAGTAGAAGGGTAGGGTAGGGGATTTTGTGTGAATAAGTGTTAAAAGTACCCTATTGTTGTTACAAATCATTGGCTTGTGCGTTATAGTTATAGAAAGGAGACGTAATAAAGCCATTTATAACAATCTTAAACTAATAGGATATGAAAACTCATGCATCTTTATTAAAGTTCTTTTACGTATTGTTGTTCCTGTTTTCATCTGCCTCTATGTGGGGACAGAACACAGATGATACCCAACCTACGATGAAGTGGAAGAATGCCCTTCCGCAGGAGAAAGTGTATCTGCATCTTGACAATACAGGGTATTTCAAGGGCGAGACCATCTGGTTTAAGGCATACGTAGTGCGGACAGATACGAAAAAATGCGGCAATCTCAGTAACGTCCTGCACGTTGAACTGGTAAGCCCAAAGGGCGATGTCGTGGCACACAAGAAACTATACATAACACACGGCATAGGTGCAGGAAACATCACGTTGGACAATGCCGTTCTGCCAACCGGATTCTATGAACTGAGGGCATATACCCGCTACATGACCAACTGGAGCAAGAACGCCTGTTTCTCGCGGATAATACCCATCTTCAGGGAGCCACGTAAGGAGGGTGACTTCACCCCACGCTTGGATACAGAGACAAAACTTACCGAGGCAGAAACGGAAAAGGAAGAAAAACACGCCTTCTATCCCGAAGGCGGATACCTGGTAAAAGGGCTTCCCTCCCGCATAGCGTATATTATAAAAGGAAAGCGCGGAATAGTAGAGCTTCCTGCATCGGCTAACCAGAAGTCGGTTGAGATAAACATCAACGGATCGTCACGCACCTATAACCTGCCTCAGGCAAAGGACGAAGGTATATCCCTGATGGTGGATGCCTTACGCAACGATAGCCTTGCTATGGACATTTGGGCAACAGCGGGGATACTGGACAAGGAATTAGGCTATGCATTCATACATAGTGGCAAGGTGCTGACTTCACATCTCTTCAAGACCCAGGCACACCAGCACTTTTCCCTTGCAAGGGACATCCTTCCTGATGGTGTATCGCAGATAACGGTCTTTGACCCCGAAGGAGGTGCCCTTGCCGACCGCTTTGTCTTCCGATGCCCTGAATATACCGATTCGCTGCAAATCCGTAACACTACCACCACCCTTTTACCTTGTGGCAAGGTGACTATGGATATCACATCTACGCCCTACACATCACTGTCCTTCTCAGCTATGGATGCCAGCAGCGTGGTAAACGGGAAGATAGGGGACATTAAGACGTGGATGCTTTTAGGAAGCGACATAAGGGGATATATTGCCAATCCTGAATACTACTTCGAGAGCGACGATGCAGAACACCGTAAGGCAGCCGACCTTCTGATGATGATTCAGGGATGGCGACGCTACGACTGGGACCTGATGAGCGGTTACAAGAAACCCGAATCACTTCAGCCCTACGAAAGCAAGCTTGCCATCGACGGAAGGCTCAGAGCCAGGAAAGGAACCAAAGCCAAGGTTGCAGGTGTTAAGGTTTCTGCCACACTGAGCGATGGAAACGAAAATATCGGCGTCTCCGCTGTTACAGACAGCACAGGATATTATGTCCTTGTACTTCCTGACTTGCGAGGCGAATGGTCCCTGAGCATTTCGGCTTACGAGAAGGGCATCTCTGACAAATACATAATCCCCATAAACCGGCATTTCTCGCCCGTAGCCAGGCACCCCGAAGCATTTGAGGCAAAGCAGATACCCAAGGGCGACCTACGGATACACCATTGGGACCTTCCTGAGGAAGACGAGGAGGTATGGAAGAAATTCCTCGATGCCAAGGGAACCACCATGCGCGAACTGACAGTAAAGCAAAAAAGGCCCGATAACTTCGACTACAGCGGATTCACCGACGAGAGGGATGCACAAAGAACCTCCCAGATTTATTACGACTGCGAACAAGCGGTGGAGGAGTACTTAGACCGTGGTGAAGAGCCGCCCACCCTTACCGAATGGCTCATGGGAAAACACCCGATGTTCAAGGGTAGCGGCAACCTCTCCGAGAAAGCTGTGTGGAATGCAACTCCTTACGATGAAAATAAATATTACGCTGGACAAATTATTGATGTTATGGATCTATATGCCAATAATACTAAAACAAGGCCGGAAGATAATAGGAAAAAAATAGAGGATCCCTATACTCTCGATGAAGAAGATCCACCCTTTAATAACTGGGTTCGTATTTGGAGGGACGGACTGGCAATCTATAATCGCCCTGTAATATGGATAGTTAATAACCTGTTTTGTTCCATCACAAATCTGGCACCTTTACCTAAAGAAGAACGTGTAGAAAAAGCACAGGTAATGAAAAAAATAAGAAGGGCTCCCATAGATGTGCCCGAATTGCTGGAAGACGTAAAATCCATTTATTTGTCAAAAGACAATGTTCTTGTCAGGAACTTAACCACCTCGTCCCGGATAGAAAGCCGAGAGCCATACGTCTTGTACTGCTACACCCGCCAGAATCAGGTAAAGAACAAGTTAAAGGGAATACGCTATACAACATTCCAAGGTTATGACCCAGTGGAAGTTTTCGAGACAGAGGATTATTCCGTGATGCCCCCGATGAACGACTTCCGCCGTACACTCTATTGGAATCCCAATGTATGGACGGACAAGGACGGAAAAGCTCATGTGGAGTTCTGGAACAACTCCACATGTACCAACATGATTATCTCAGCAGAAGGAGTAACAGACGACGGCAAATTCGTTATCGGCAGATAATGGCGGTGAGGAAACAAAGCGATGTAATACTTTTCTATTAATACCCACATTATAAATCTGTAATAGCTGTAACTCAGTACACTACAGTCCCTTTTTCGTAAGAAAAAACTTAAATCAGTCTACATGCCTACATGTAGGCTTTATGTATGCTTGAAAGTGGTGGAAACACGATAACCATGCGGATTCCAAGCGATTTTATGTAGGCATGTAGGTAATTATATGATTTCCTTTGCAAATTAAATAAAAAAACGAATAGTGCAGAAAGTATCAGCGAAGTCAAGGAGTATCTTCGGCGTACTTACCTACAGCAAGGACCACAAGAAAATCATCGATGACCATTATCTTAAGTACGGTGCTTTCCACCGCGATGTTCTCGATCCTGTTCAGCGCGAGATGAAGAAGCTCTCGGACGAGGGCAAGGT
>CADCIP010000044.1 GCA_902801485.1 uncultured Bacteroidales bacterium
GCCTGGAGTCAGTACAGAACAACTGGCTTTCCTGAGCACTTGGATGCGTTCTACTGTTGCCCATTGGTTGCAGATGGATACGCTTCATGGAAACGAGTGCGTTCCCACCTTGATTGGCAGTCAGGGTTGTGGGAAGACAACTTTCCTAAGACGTATGCTTCCCCAGCATTTGCGCCAGTATTATCTGGACCATCTGAATTTGAGCAACAGGTTCGACAAGGAAATGGCTCTGACGAACAATCTGCTGGTAAACCTTGATGAGTTGGATGCTATCCGACCCAGTCAGCACGCTGCCTTGAAGCAGACGCTTTCCAAGAGTAAAGTAAACGGGCGTCCTATCTACGGATGTGCCCAGGAGGATAAGCCAAGATTTGCTTCCTTCGTGGCCACAACCAACAATCCTCATCCCTTAACAGATGCTACAGGAAGCAGAAGGTACATCTGTATCAACATTTCTCAGGGCGAGTATATAAATAATGTAGGAGAAATCAACTATGAGCAGCTTTATGCCCAAGTGCTGTATGAACTGAGAGAGCAGAAGGCTCCTTACTGGTTCAACAATGAGGAAGTCGCCAGGATTCAGGAGTTGAACATTGAGTTTACGGAGAAGAAAGATATGGCAGATATAGTTGTGGCCTGTTTCCGCAAGCCAAAGGAAGGTGAGGATGTGAAATCAATGAACACCAAGGCAATGCTGCAAGTAATCAGAAAGGAATATCCCTCGTTGACTGTAAACCATAGTACCAAGGTGCATTTGGGATTGGCCATGAAGGAGTTGGGTTACGAGTACACAACTCATGCAAATATGGCATTCTACAAGGCAGTCCCGATTGATAAGGTTGCCTGACGTGGGTTAGGTGTTGGGTTAGGTGTTTGCGCAACACCTAACCCTTCTGGGTTAGATGGTGAAGTATTTTTGAAAAATCATTAAACTGCTCATTTTGTACTGGTAGATAGATAATGAATTTCTACTTTATAGAAATTAAACGGATATGCGAGAGAAAAGAATTTCTTCTTTGTTTATTTGGGATTTCGCTCACTTATTTGTAACTTTGAGACTTGGTCTCTAACTTACTCTCGCTCGGATAAGAAAATAAATGTTTATTTGTTTTGCTTTTCTCTCGCTTATTCGTAACTTTGTGCTGGATAAGCTATATCAACAGTGATATGCTTTACTATATAAAGATGAAGATATAAACGTTATATTTTAGACTTAAAAAACATAATTATCATGAAGAAACTGACATTTATGATGGCGGCACAACTAATGCTCCTTTGTTGTGCATCCATGATGGCACAAGAAGCCAACTATGACGAAACGAAGGTACCTGCCTTTACATTACCGGACCCATTGCTTTGCATAGACGGAACACGGGTTAAAAATGTTAAAGACTGGGAGAAGAAACGACGTCCGGAGCTACTTCAGCTTTTTGCAGATCAAGAATATGGCCGCACGCCAAAAAATAAGATAAAGACCACGTACCAATTGGTCTGCGAGAACCCTCAGGCTTTGGGAGGATTGGCTACTTCACAACAGGTGATGATGACCTTCAAGGGACAAGGGCAGGAACGAAAGGCACTTCTGCTGGCATACATCCCCAACCGGCACAAGGGGCGTGTTCCTGTATTCATCGGGTATAATTTCATGGGTAACCATAGTATCACCTCTGACACTACGGTACTGTACTCCCCCTTCTTTGAAAAGATTACCGACAAGAAAAGTCCGGCTCTGCAACGTAACGTACAATTTTTCCGTTGGCCATTGGAGGATATAGTACGCAGGGGTTATGCAGTTGTCACCATGTGTTATCAAGATATCTTTCCCGACAGGGCCGATGGTACAGCAGGAAGCATTATTCCCCTCTTCCCAGAGAATCAGGATGGTGATGCACGTTGGCAGGCATTAGGTGCTTGGGCTTGGGGAAGTAGCCGTATGGCCGACTGGGTACAGCGCCAACCTTGGGCCAACGCCAGACAACTTGCCCTCATCGGTCATTCGCGTCAGGGAAAAGCTGCCATCTGGGCAGGAGTTCAGGACGAGCGTTTCCAGGTAGTAATCTCCAACAACTCAGGTTGTGGCGGCGCAGCCCTTTCCAAGCGTGCATTTGGCGAGACAGTTGGACGCATCACCCGCTCTTTCCCTCATTGGTTCTGTCCAGCTTTCTCCAAATATGCTGAGAATGAACAGGCTTTACCATTTGACCAGCACGAACTATTGGCACTGATAGCTCCTCGTTGTCTTTACGTAGCAAGTGCCGAAGAGGATCGATGGGCCGACCCCCGAGGAGAGTTCCTCGCTGCACAGGCGACATCTCCTGTCTATGCCCTGTATGGGTTGAAGGGCATTGAGAGCACCACCATGCCAGCCGTTCATCAGCCTATTCAAAATCAGGTAGCCTATCACATTCGTGCAGGAAAGCATGATGTTACTTCTTATGATTGGCACAGGTATATGGATTTCTGTGACCGAATTTTCAATCACCAGAATCCCACACTGCGTCCGAGTCTAAGCACAGTTCCTCTTGCAGCTCATGTTCTGGTTATTGGCATAGATGGATGGGGAAGTTATAGTCTGGATAAGGCTAATAACATTCCTAATATTCGTTCTTTGATGTCGCAAGGAAGTTATACACTTAAGAAACGCTCGGTACTCCCTTCCAGTTCCGCAGTTAACTGGGCATCCATGTTCAATGGTTCATGTCCTGAGCTGCATGGTTATACCGAGTGGGGCTCTCAAGTTCCAGAGATACCTTCCATAGAATTGAACGAACACAACATTTTCCCTACTATTTTCTCGCTGCTGCGTAAAGCAAACCCTGATATTGTTACAGGTTGTCTGGCCGAATGGGGCGGTATCAAACACGTAGTGGATTCACTGGCCATTGATAACTATTCTCTTGCAACAAACTGGGAGAAAGACCACGAAGAGCTATGTCGGATGGCTGAAGAATTTATAAAACAGCGTAAGCCTACCCTGCTGGCTGTCTGCTGGGATCAACTCGACCATACGGGACACGCCAATGGGCACGACACACCGGCATACTATCAAACTCTTTCGGAATTGGATGTTCAAGTAGGTCGTCTTATTGAGGCGCTGAAACAGGCTGGCATCTATGATGACACCGTTATCATCATAACAGCCGACCATGGTGGCAAAGACAAAGGTCACGGAGGGAAGGCATTATTAGAGATGGAGCATCCATTTATAATATGTGGTAAGGGCATTCGTCAAGGTATGGAGATAAAAGAACCTATGATGCAATATGACACGGCTGCTACTTTGGCTCATATCCTTGCACTCCCGACTCCTCTTTCATGGGTAGGACATCCGGCACTTTCTGTCTTCAAGTGAAAAGTGAGAGCTATGTTTCACAAAGCGTTAAGGCATAAAAAAAGATTCAAAATTCATTGCTGAACCTGAATCTCGTGCTTAACCCCTAAAACACTTACTTGCTTTTTCTGGTGGTGCCACCAGGAATCGAACCGGGGACACAAGGATTTTCAGTCCTTTGCTCTACCAACTGAGCTATGGCACCGCTGTTTGTGTTAAGCGGGTGCAAAGGTATGGACTTTTTTTGTTCCGACCAAACTTTTTGGCATTTTTTTAACAAAGAAAAGACTTTAACTCCCTTACACCTCTTATATTTAAACATTTTTTCCGTATCTTCGCAACGTGATATGAAAAAGTATCTGTTTATTTTCTTCCTATCCCTGGGTTTGACAGCAAGGGCCCAAGGGGGTGATTTGAGTCTGCCAGAAAAGAACTCAACGGGTTGTCGCATGGTCAAGATTGAAGCAGAACGTCTGCCCGACCTGAATATCCCGCGCTGCGGTCATAGTTTATATTATGTGAACGATCAGCCCACCGTTATCGGTGGCCACACCTCTGGCTTTGTGCTTACTCCCACCATCGAATATTTCTGTGAAGGACAATGGCATGTTGTACCTACGGTCTATCCTCACGACTCAGGTGGCAGTCTGCTGATGAAGTCAGGCAAGATACTGTTGTTTGGCAGCCACGAGAAGAATCTGGGCATTGGGCAGACATTCGAAGTGGAAATGTACAATCCCACAGACCACTCTACAGAAGGTTTCGGCTGTCTGGACGTAAAACGCGTTATGCCTACAGCTGTGGAACCCGATAGTGGAACGGTCATTATTGCCGGCAACTGGTATCATGATGATGCCATAGAAGTATTCAACGGAACCAGTCAGTTTACGAAGGTAAAGGATGTTACCATACAACGGGTACACCCTTATATGCTTCCCATCTCTAATGGTGATGTGCTCATTTTCAGTTCCCATGACACGCATGGGGAAATCATTACCAACACACTAGTGGATCGTGTACAAGGCGACGCTTTTAATGTACCGCTATTTGAGGAGTGGTTACCGCTTCCCCTTGATATTACATCGCCCTGCGCTACAGATTGTGTCATTGGAAATTCCGAGGATAAAACTTACCTAATACCTATTCTTAATGGGAACAAATCTCAAGTGGCTTTAGCTCAAGTCTGTGATACCATATTCTCGTTTTTACCCACAGAGGTTCCCATTCCTATGGAAACAAAATGGGATTCTATCAGTTATCGCACACCCATTGTTGTTGACCGTAAGGTTAAACGTGCCTATATGGCAGGAATCGACAAGAAAAAGCATCTTTGCGTGCTTTCCATCGAATATGACAAATCACCCAGCCCCCTGACACTTTACTATACCGATCCGTTGCCACACATGGGGCTCAATCATTTTGTGCTTACTCCGCAAGGTAACCTGCTCATTGCCGGTGGTACCAATGGTGTAGACAACAACAATTTCTCACCCAGCAATCAGGTGTGGCTCATTCCGTTGGGTGATAGTCAGGAATTCCATACGGCATCCAGCACCTCATTCCCTTGGTCAGTTTTGGCACTCGCTGGCATACTCTTATTTTCTGTCATTGTGCTATCATTGCTATGGTTACGGCATCGCCACAAAAACAGGCCAGAAATGGAAGAATCTGACCAGACAGCCGAAAAGGATGATGCAGAGCTTTGGCTACGTATCTGCCAGCTTATGGAAGAGGAGAAACCTTATCTGGACAGCAACTTCCGTGTTACGGATGCTGCACGGATGTTGGATGTCAACCGTAGCCTTCTGTCGGCCTGCATCAATGCACAAGCAGGTTGTACCTTTAACCAGTATATTAACCGTTATCGTGTAGAATATGCCAAGGATTTGATGCTCAAACAGCCAGATATCAAGATGACGACGATATGCACCGAGTCGGGCTTCAACAACGAGACATCCTTCTTCCGGGCTTTCAAAGCACATACTGGCAAAACGCCTCGCGAGTGGATGGGCTCGCAGTAAAAGGGCATCCTACAAAACATAGAAATCGGCTAACAAAAATGCTTTTGTTAGTCGTTTTTCTTTTTTGTTAGTCTCTGAAACCGATTTATCTTTTTATATTTGCAGCAGAGAAAACAATTGTCATGAAAACTAATAATCTATTCTACATATGAGAATAAAGAGCATTCTTGCTGCCATGTTTCTTCTGTTGACAGGCGTTCAGACGGGTTGGGCACAGAATATGACTGTCCGTTTGAAAAACAATGAGACCCATGTGTATAAGGTACCTCAAGTGGCAGACGTTACTTTTTCGGAAAATGAAACAGGCTACGAGTGGGTTGACCTCGGGCTGCCCAGCGGCACACTTTGGGCGACATGTAATGTCGGTGCCAACAGCCCGGAGGAGTATGGCGACTACTTTGCCTGGGGCGAGACACAGAAAAAGAACGTCTACAATTGGGGCGTTTACCGGCTCTGCGGCGGTTCGCAGAATACAATGAAAAAGTACTGCACGAATAGCAGCTACGGCATGGTGGACAATTTGACGGCCCTTGAGTCGGAGGATGATGCAGCAACCGTCAACTGGGGCAGCGAGTGGCAAACACCGACTCAGGAACAGATGCAGGAATTGCTGAACATGTACTTCACAACAAACGAGCAGACGACGCAGAACGGAGTCTATGGTCTGAAAGTGACGAGCAGGGTGAACGGCAACAGCATCTTCCTGCCTGCTGCCGGTGGCTTCTGCACCCAAGACTACACCGGCGCGAATTTCTATGGCGGCGGCACAAACGGTGTGTACTGGTCGCGTTCGCTCTACCAGAACAACAGTAACTGCGCATGCTACATGTTCTTCTACTCGGACAACATCAATGTGAGCAGTTACACCTACCGCTACTTCGGCCTCTCTGTTCGCCCCGTGCGCCGTCAGATTCTGCTTGTCAAGAGCATTACGCTTCCGCTTTACCTGAGCCTCCGACTTAACGAGGCAAAGGTGCTCCCCCCCACTGTGCTTCCTGCGGAAGCCGACAATCGGGCTGTCGTCTGGGAAAGCAGCGATGCCTCTGTGGCTGAGGTGAATGGCAGAGGAAGGGTTATTGCCAAAGGCAATGGCAGTTGTATCGTCACGTGTCGCGCTGCGGATGGTGGCGGCGCGTCGGCCGAATGTCAGGTGACAGTCGGTGGCGCACCGACGCATGGCATCGTTCATGGTCACGAATGGGTTGACCTGATGCTGCCGAGCCAGACCTTGTGGGCGACATGCAACGTCGGCGCATACAGTCCGGAGAAGCATGGCTCGTACTTCGCCTGGGGCGAGACAGAACAGAAGGACGACTACAACTGGGGCACATATCGGTACTGTGAAGGCTCGCAAACCACTATGACGAAGTACTGCGTGCATAGCAACTATGGTTTCAATGGCTTCACGGACGACAAGAAGCTGCTCGAACTCGCAGACGATGCCGCAAGCGTCAACTGGTGCGAGTGCTGGCAGATGCCGACAAATGACCAGTTCTATGAGTTGGTGCATAGCGACAACACGACATACGAATGGACGACAGAGAATGGTGTCACAGGTGTCAGGATAACGAGCAAAAGGAACGGCGAAAGCATCTTCCTGCCGGCTTCGGGCGACTATAATGATACAAAAAACAGCACCGTGGGCACGCAGGGACACTACTGGACGAGGTCGCTCAACACGGGCAAGTCCTATGCAGCAAGCCATTACCAATTCAATTCTAACATCAAGCCCCAAGGCTACAGCGATTTCAGCCGCTATATGGGACTCTCCGTCCGTCCCGTGCTTGTTCCCGGCAGCTACGATCCGTCCCAGCTTGTAACGAATATATTCATCGATTCGGAGCTGAGCCTTCGCATTGGCGAATCAAAGACGATCACAACTGTCGTGCTTCCTTTAGAGGCAGAAAACCCAGCATTAACATGGGAAAGCAACAACGAGACTGTGGCTACTGTGGATGGAAACGGAACGGTGACAGGCAAAAAAGCCGGCACCTGCACCATTACCTGCCGTGCCACAGACGGCAGCGGCGTGTCAGCCGAATGTAAGGTAACGGTTGTGTCAGGCGATACCGATGTTCATGAGTGGGTTGACCTCGGGCTGCCCAGCGGCACGCTGTGGGCAACATGCAATGTCGGTGCCAACGCTCCCGAAGATTTTGGCGACTACTTCGCTTGGGGCGAGACAACGCCGAAGGACAACTACAGATGGGAAACATACGAATACGGCAACAAGGAATATCGATATACAGATTGGAAAGTCTTCAAGTATTGTATCAACGCAGACGAAGGTGTCGTCGACAACAAGACGGAACTTGAACCTGTGGACGATGCCGCCACAGAGAACATGGGCAGCGAATGGCAGACGCCAAGCCTCGAACAGCTGGATGAACTGCTGGACAACAGATACACGACAATAAGCGATGAAATGGTGAATGGCGTTATTGGCAGAAGGGTAACCAGCAACGCAAACGGTAAGAGCATCTTCCTTCCCTGTTGTGGCTGGATGATAGATACGGAACTTAATGGTGCGGACGAAGAGGGAGCCTGCTACTTGTCTCGTACCCTTGACACAGAAAGTTCTTATTCGGCGTTCATCATGTTTGTGCAAAACGATGTCTATGATGCCTACTACATTATCGTCCGCAGCTCAGGCTGTGCCGTGCGTGCCGTGCGCAAGAAATAGGCTGCCATTCTTAGGATGTCTGAATAAAGTTCTTGCGCGCAGATATTTTGCTGGTTACATAGAGCCAACCGTCAACATGTATGACGTGGCTCTTTGTCTACATCTGTTTGATATGATTAGTTGTTAATGATTACCTTGCGGGTGGTTCCGTTGCTCGTGCGTTGAATGATCAAGCCATGCTGTACGCCGGTGGCGCGCTGACCACCAAGGGTAAAACTGGCAGCGATGGTTGTGGCATCAGGCTGGATACCGTTGACTGACGTCTGAGTTTCGAAGAACTTCTTCCATTCGTTGGCATCCCTGTACAGTTCAATGCTCTCCGTAGGTACGTAAAGCACACATTTCTCCTTGTCGATGGCGTCAAGAGCATAGTCCTTGCATACCGGTGGCTCTACTGCCTCGCAGATGAGCTTGGTCAGCTGTTCCAGCGGTTGACTGCTCCAGCCGAACGCATGAGCTGAAATTTCCTTCATATTTGCGCCCAGGCGAACGGTTTTCAATGACTTACAACCGGCGAACTCGCTTCCACGCAGATAGGAACAGGAACCGGCGAAAGTAATTTCCTCTACCGACGGGTTATCCTCAATGATGCCGTACTGCAGGTAGTTGGCACTCTCGGCATTGCGTCCGAAATATGCCTTCTTCAGATGGGAGTTCGCATCTCGGAACATCCCTGAGCTGCCCACTTTCAGCGGACGGTCGTAGTCCTCGATGATAAGTTCTGTCAGCGCATCGTTATCATAGAAGGCGCCATAGCCCAGGGTATCGACGCTGGAGGAAATGACCACACGCTCGATGGCTTTGCAGTGAGCGAACGCCCATTGCAGGATTTCTTTGCAGTGACTCAGATCAGGCGTGGCCTTAAGTGCATAGCAATAATTGAAGGCATTCTCTCCAATAGAGGCGATAGCACAAGCGTCCACGTCCTCCAGTGCCTCGCAGCCGTAAAAAGCATTTGTCGGAATCACCGTCATGTTGGGACTCAGCTTCACTGTCTTCAGGCTCTTGTTGCTCTCAAACTCGCCAGCCTCTATCTGTGTCACCTGCGGTCCCTGCTCCACAGTCTCCACGGGCCCGTTCATCGAACGAAAGACTTGTTTCCATGTATTATCGTTCGACACAATGTTACGGCCTTGATAGATGTATTGCAGGCTTTTCAACGTTCGAAACATCTCGTAGCCCGACGGGATTTCAAGCGTATTGGGACTGTCTTCTATAATTAGTTTTTCAACAGAATCACACCACACCACGGCATTGCTTCCCATGACCTCCACGCTGGAGGGGATGACGATTTCTTTCAGGTTGTCACAGCCCCAGATGGCAGCGTCGCCAATAGTCTTAACTGTACCAGGAATGGTTAGCGAGGTGAGTCGGTCGCAGTCACGGAAACACTCCTTGCCGATACCCGTCACAGTCAGGCCCTCGGGAGTGACTGAGGGGATGACAGCATCGCCGCTGTAGCAGTCGTACGTCGTCGTCCCTATTGTCTCCATACCGTTAATCCACACTTTCGTGTCGTGTTCGTAGTTAATCACTGTGGCTGTACCATCGCCATTGACTTCGAAGTGCCAGTTGTTCTCAACTTCCTGAGCTGCGGTAGTCATAGCTGTCAGAGCAAGTGTCAAGGTATAAAGTATTGTCTTCATCATCGCGTATTGGTTTTAGGAATAGTTACAATTTCATCATCTTTGGTTTTATTTGTCGCAAATATATGGGGAAAATAACTTTTAGGGACTAACAAAAAAGAAAAACAACTAACAATAGCTTTTTTGTTAGCCGATTTCCTATGTTTTTTGGGACAAAAAGCTTATTGCGCTAAATAAATTTGGAAAACAGAATATTTTTTCGTCACTTTGAGGCTGTCGCCTCGAAATTACTACATCTCGGAATAAAAAAGAATGAATTCTTTTGTTCTTCTCTCGATTTTTCGTCACTTTGAGGCTGTCGCCTCGAAATTACTACATCTCGGAATAAAAAAGAATGAATTCTTTTGTTCTTCTCTCGATTTTTCGTAATTTTAAGACTACTTCTCGAAGATTCTTTCATTCGACAATAAAAATATTATTCTTTTTTATTTTGTATTGTGCTCACTTATTCGTATCTTTGTACCCGCAATTAGAGGTTTCGGCCTTTATGACATTGCATTCGGATAGTAGCGCAGTTGGTAGCGTACTACGTTCGGGACGTAGGGGTCGGGAGTTCGAGTCTCCTCTATCCGACAACCACGACAAACGAATGGCACTGTATATAATACAAGACAAGGTTGCAGCCTTTCTTAAGAAAGACATCGTGTTTTTCTTGATGGCGAACATTGTATTCAGCCTCTCTTCGTTCTTAGTCAATGCTTTTCTCCCCATAATTCTTACCCCCAATACATACACTCAGTTTGTGTACATCTTCCAGATGGTGCTGTTTGCCACCAATACCATGCAGGTGGGGTTTATCATGGCACTGTATTACTTTGCCAAGAATGAGAGCAAGGGGGCCTTTAACATCTACTACACGTTAGTAACATTACTGAACATAGGAATCTTAGCCTGCTGCCTGATACCCCAGAGCTTTGTATTCGGGCTGCTGAAACTAACAGGCCTTACCTTTCCAGAAAGACTTTGCTTTGCCCTTGCCGTTATTGTATCCAGCATATTCCTTTACAACAAGGGGGCTAACATCCAGCAGAAACAATACAGGTATATGTTAGGCGTATCTCTGTCCGCTTTCTTACTGAGAATAGCAGCATTGGCATATATCACGCTGACAAAGACAGAAGGAAACACATGGCTGCTCCTGCTGATCTTTGTATTCCCCTTTATTGTAGATATAAAGGATTATATGCTGAGGGTTTTCAGAAATGTACGGCCCCTCCAGATCGAGGAAGGAAAACTGGCTGCATTTGTCATCTACTCGCTAAAGGTATGGGCCACGGGTGTCCTGTTTATTATCTCAGACAAACTGTTCCTGATTTCTACCAAAAACCAGAACGAGGACTTTACAGCTTCTCTGGCCTTTGCCTCTGGATTTATCGGTATCATATACATATTCAAATCGACCTTCTACAATTTCTATCTGGCAAAGTTCTCAAGAGACAACATTCAGGAAATAAAGACTTACTTACAGAAACTGCGAAGAATTGCCCTACCCTATTTCGTGCTACTGCTATTTGTTGTCTCATGTTCTTGTATAATTGTAAGGTTCGTTTTCGGAGAATTGGGAGAATCGGCATGGAAGGTTTTATTCATTCTGCTGATGCAGACCGGCATTATATGTTATCTGGGTATGATTACGCTGTTGGCCAAGACGTTCAATTACCTGAATCTGGAAATAGCGCTGAACATATTCAGGATATTACTTGTATGGGCTATCTGCAACCTGTGGCAAACAGACAATATGCTCACCTGGTACGGAGTGACTGTTTTTGCCCTGATGACACCCGAGATTATTATCAGTGCATTTATCCTTAACAGAGTGGCACAAAAAAACATTCAATATTAAAACAAAGACGCTATGCAGTATTCTGTTTCTCTTACACACGAGGTATTAACGGTGATAGCATGGATAATTATGCTATTGCTGGGCTACCGTGAAATGAGGAAATACGACAAGCTGTATGACGAATTCGATGCTGAGGGAGAAGAAACATACGTCTTCTACAAGCCCCGTTCCTTCTGGTACAGGATGCTGGTCTTTACCATGCTGTTCTGTACATTTGGATGTGTAGGCGGCGATTTCCTGCACAACCAGGTTATCTATGACATGAACGTACAGTCAGACCATCCCATACACTTCGAGAATGTTTACTTCCTGCTTATAAAGGGACTGCCCACCAACTACTACGTGTGGCGTTTCTTTGTATGGGGCATAGCAGCCTTCCTGCTGTTTAAGATACTGGATGAGATAAAAAGCGATCTGGACTTCTCGTTCGTTATTTTTACGCTGATGCTGCTGAACCACTTCCCCAACCTGAGACAGACGCTGGGCTTTATGATGATGTTCTACGGTTACGTCCTTCTGTTCCGCTCTGTAGAGGACGCCATGCCACAGAAACTTGTCATGGGTATTATTCTCCTGATAATATCCACGTTCTTCCATTCTACCATATTTGTATTCATTGTTCTGTCTCTACTGCTGTTCATCCCGGGAACCAAGTCACTGGCTATGATTATAGTGTCAGTAATAGCCTTCCCCTTCCTGTATGACATGACAAAAGAATTGTCAACGCAGTTCATTGGAATGGTGAGCAACAACGACATGATGCAGGAGAAAGCCACAAAATATATCGAATCGAGTTTCAGGGTGGAACTGAACATAAGAGGATTCCTGAAAATTATCGTGAACAGGCTACCCGTATTAATGTTGTTCTTTTTTGGAATAAAAAAGATACTGATAGACAAAATCGAGTCCAGCTATATGGAGAAACATCTGCTGATGTTGACATATATGCTTATCTATGTCTCCTGTCTTTTCTTCAACAATAACGTGTCTGCTTATCTGTCGCAAAGATTCTGGGATGCTGCCTGCTACCCGCTGACCATATTTGCCATGATTTTCCTGCGGAACTACTCGGGAAGCTTATATGTAAAAATCACCCTATACGCCTTCTTAGCTTCCAATATATTCAACATGGCATATTCGCTCTATACGATAGACAACTTCATTGCTAACGCTAACGCCTTCTGACACCGATGAGAATACTCGAAGTTATACAAAGTCTGGCATCAGGAGGAGCTGAGAGATTGGTAGTGGACCTCTGCAACGAACTGTCGAAGACAGATGATGTGACCATTTTGATACTGAAGGACGTGGAGCATTTCTATCTGCCTCAGCTAAGTCCTAAAATAAAGGTGGCAGAAGCCAGGATGCCTTTAGGGGGCAGCATAAAACAGCTAATACAATGCTGCAAATGGGTAAACAGGATTAAGCCGGATGTCGTACACATACACAGCCAAGCGAGATATACCATGCTGCTGGCTAATCTGCTGTATGGACACAGGTATAAGTTCTACCTGACCATACACAGTGATGTATATGACCATTACTCACACGGATGGTCGGGCCTGCAGGTTAGACTGAGCGGTTTCTTGGGCAGATGCAAGTTCATCACCATTTCAGAGACTAACTACCGGCAGTTCAGCACAGCACATCCCAAGTTGAGACAAAGGCTGATTCCCAACGGCAGGGCATTGCCAGCCCTTACCAACAAGGCAGATGATGCCAGAAAGGAGATGCAAGCCTACAGAACGACAGAGGACTGCACTTTATTTATACACATTGCCCGTTGTCATCCATGCAAGGACCAGACAATGCTTATCGACAGTTTCAATGAGTTGACAGCAGAAGGGGAAAAGCTGGCATTAGTGGTTATGGGAGCCGGGTTTGATTCGGATTTAGGGAAGAGCATCAAAGAAAAAGCCTGCAATGCCATCCACTTCATTGGCACAAAAGACAATGTATATGATTACCTGTCATGTGCCGATGCGTTCTGCCTTTCGTCACAATACGAGGGTATGCCTATCACACTCATCGAAGCATATCTGAGCGGCAAGCCCATAATATCCACCCCAGTATGCGGTGCTGTGGATATCGTAAAGGAGGGGGTGAACGGCTATCTGTCTGCCGGGCACACAAAAGAAGAATACAAAGCTGCCATTCGGCAATTTGTTACAAATAGAGAATCTGTCTGTGCAACAACAGAAAAGGGAACGGGGGAAAACCCGTATGCCATCGGTGTGTGCGCAGCAAAATATTTAGACTGGTTTAGGAACTGAACAGCATGAGACCCATTGGAATAGAAGAACGCAAGCAGATACAGACGGAGATACTGGATGCCCTGCATACATTTTGCCAAGAGACAGGCATACGCTATTCTTTAGCCTGTGGCAGCATGCTTGGAGCTATCCGCCATAAAGGCTATATCCCTTGGGACGATGATATCGACATCTATATGCTCAGGGAAGACTTTGAAAGATTGGATGCTCTCTTTCCCGATGTGTATCAGGACAGATTTGAGATGGCTTCGCTCAGCAGGACAAAGAACTGGGGCATTTGCTTTGCCAAGGTTTATGACAACAGGACCCTGGTAAAAGAAAAGAAGAACAAGCAACAGCACATAGGTATAAGCATCGACGTCTTCCCCGTTGATGAGGTGCCTGACGACGACGCGGCATGGTACCGGTTCAACCGCAAACGACTACCCATGATACACAGACTGAGGCTGACAAGTATAAGGTTCTCAAGAAATCACAAATGGTATAACAACATAGCGCTGGTCTTTATAAAGACTTTTTATCGTCATGCTCACAAGCGTGCTGTTGCCGTAAACAGTTTCATTCAGCAGCACAACGGCAAAGGGTACAGCAGAGTCTTTGAATGCTGCCAGGGAATACTTGCAAAAAAACCCTTCCCCAAGAATCTGTTCCACAATTTGGCAGAGACAACCTTCGAAGGGAAAACATATAGCGGGTTTGCCGACTATAACACCTATCTTTCTTTACAGTTTGGGGATGATTACATGACACCGCCACCGCCAGAAAAAAGAACTTCTTATCATACTAACACAGCATATTGGAAGGACAGATGACATGAAAGTACTTTTATGCACTCCATACCTCGAAACTCCGGATGTTGTCAGCAGCGGCATAGGAACCTGGGCACGCAATATCATGGCCTACAACCGGAAAACCGGCAACGGCATAGATATTGTGCCCGTATCCTTCGACCGTCACACGCATATTGAGGAATATACTGTGGGAGGCTTCAAACGGTATTACTCAGGTATCAAGGAAGTGGGAAAGTGTGTGATTAACGCTATAGGAAAGATACAGACAGAGAAGCCCGATACGATTCACATCTGCACAAGCGGGAATCTGGGCTTTATAAAAGACATCATTCTGACACGTGCGGCACACAGGAACGGCATAAAGAGCATTGTCCATCTCCATTTTGGAAGGGTTCCAAATATTATAAAGGATAAAGGATTTGAATACAGGCTTTTGAAAAAACTGCTCGACATGGCAGACAAGGTGGTAGTGATAGACAGAAAAACCTTCCAAGTTCTGTCCGAGCTGCATTATCAACACATAATATATATTCCCAACCCCGTTTCAGATACTTTCCTGCAGGAAATAGAGAAGCAGGAGGGGCAGACCATACGAAAACATAAATCCGCTGTTTTTCTGGGTCATGTCGTTCCCACAAAAGGTGTATTGGAACTGGTAGAGGGTTGCTGCCAAGTGTCTGGTATTTCCCTACGGATTATTGGCAAATGTACAGATGACATGAAGGAAAAGCTGTTATCTCTGGCATCAAAAAGAGAAGGCGGGAAGTGGTTGGATGTGGTAGGCGAAATACCTTTTGCCCAAGTAACAAAGGAATTGCTGGAAGCAGACACCTTCATTTTCCCCAGCTACACGGAGGCTTTCCCCAACGTCATTCTGGAAGCTATGGCATGCGGATGCGCCATTGCATCCTCGAACGTAGGAGCCATCCCCGAAATATTGGATTGTGAAGGCGAGACGGCAGGAATCTGCTTTAATCCTCAAAACGCAGGTGAGGTGGCTCATGCAGTAAATGCACTTTATAAAGATGATGCCTACAGAACGAAGCTAACCGAAAAGGCCAAAGAGAAAGTGTATGGCATATATACAACGGAGAAGATATGGCCACAACTTTTAAACTTATGGAGGTAACACATGACAGACACAATTAAACAGAAGATAAAGAACAACAGATTTGTCCGAGGTCTGTATTTCGGATTCAGAAGTCGGTTCGGCTATGCGCGTTCTAAGTTCGGACACTTATGTAAAGGTGCATCCTTTACCCCGCCCATGAACATCATCAACCCGAAGAACATATTCATATACAGCGATGGAGCCATCAGCGACGCAACCATTTGGGCGCTGAATGCCAGATTCATTGTAAAAAAAGGATGCAGAATAGGCTGTGGACTGAACGTACAGACAGGCAACCATGCCAGACAAGTGGGAATGTTCGTAAGCGACATTACGGAAGACAACAAGCCCGAGGGCTATGACCACGATGTGATAATAGAGGAAGATGTGTGGATTGGGAGCAACGTAACACTGCTATCGAATGTTACCATTGGCAGAGGAACGACAGTAGCAGCAGGGGCTGTTGTAAACAAACCCATGCCACCATACTGTATCTGCGGTGGAGTGCCAGCCAAGGTGATTAAGTTCTACTGGACCATCGATCAGATTCTGGAACATGAAAAAAAAACATACAGTGAGAACGAGCGTTATACCCGTGAACAACTGGAAAAGATTATTGTATGAAAATATCCGTCATTACAGCCACATATAACAGTGAGAAGACACTGCGAGATACGTTGGACAGTATTTTGTCACAGACATATCCGGACATTGAAAGCATTATCGTGGATGGTGCCTCAAAGGATGGAACGATGGACATCATACATGAATACGAACCGAAGTTCAAGGGTCGTATGCACTGGATCAGTGAACCGGACAAAGGTATCTACGATGCCATGAACAAAGGTATCAAGATGGCCAGCGGTGATGTTATCGGTGTACTGAACTCTGATGATTTCTACCATGATGAACGTGTTGTTGAGGACATAGTAAATGCCATTATCCATAAAAACGTGGATTGCGTTTACGGTAACTTGGTGTTTATAGACGTGAGAGACAAGGACAACACGCTACGTATATGGAAAGGGTCACAACATGAATGTGGTGCATTCCTGCACGGTTGGCATCCCGCCCACCCCACCTTTTATGTGAAGTCTGTCTGGTTTGAACGGTTTGGTGCCTTTAAACTGCAATATGCTGTTTCTGCCGATTTTGAACTGATGCTCCGTTTCATTGAAAAAGGACAGATTCGCAACGCCTATCTGGACAGGTATTTTGTAAAGATGAGAATGGGAGGTGAAAGCACCAAGTCCGTTCACAACATTATTGTCGGCAACAAGAACATACTCAGGGCTATTAGGGACAACGGATTCAAACCTGCAAAATTCTACCTGATACGCAGGCTGATACCCAAAGCCTGGGATATGATTAAGTTTAAAATAGAAACAATACTACACAGATGAACGATATACTAATTATTCTGGCAATACCCTTTGCCATCTCTTTTCTGCTGAGTTTAATTATTACACAGAGAATGAGAATCATCAGCTATAACGGCTATCTTTATCTGAGGCAGAACAAAGACGACATACTCGGGATGGAGATGGGCGGTCTTTCTTTGTTCCCCATCATGCTTATCTCCATGTGCATTACGGTAGCGTTGCCCCATGTTCTGAATATGGAAGAGCTAAGGCTGCAGGTAGAACCCACGACCATGCGTATTCTGCAGATTATTGTGGGCGGAGCCTTTTTGTATATCATGGGAGTGAAGGATGATTTCCACGGCACAAGTTCCATGAACAAGTTCATCATCCTTTTTCTTGCAGCTGCCATGTTTCCAGCCTCCGGGCTATGGCTGAACGACCTATACGGGCTCTTTGGTATTCATGCCTTACCGATGTGGGTAGGAATGCCTTTAACCGTCCTTGTTGCCATATTTCTTACTGAGTTACCGTCTATCACAGACAGTCCCGACGGAGTTACCACAGGAACAGGAACCTTGCTTGTTGTTCTTTTCCTTCTGTTAAGCATGTATGGCAATCACGCCATGAGTACCATTATTGCCTCGGCAACTATCGGGGTTACCCTTCCCTTTACACTGTGCAAGAAGTTCGACAAAAAATGGGAGAAGACCTTGATGGGCAGTTCCGGAAACTATATTCTGGGCTACATCCTCAGCTATCTGGCTATTGGCCTGACAAGACAAAGTGGCGGCAGACTCCCCGAAGAATCCATAATGGTCTGCATAGGCATTACCATCGTTCCGGTTTTGGATGCTGTGCGTGTACTGAAGAGTCGTATCATTGAGAACAGAGGCATCCTTACCCCCGACAAGAACCAAATGCAACACAGGCTTATCAGAACTGGAATGCCGGAAAAGTTTATTCCACTGACCATTACCCTGATTATCTTGTTTTTCACAGCATACAACCTTGTTAGCATGTATTACGGCGTGGGAATGACCCTAACCTTCTTTATTGATATTATCATGTGGGCGTTAGGGGTATTTTTCATAGACTGGTGCATTGCCCGACACGAGGCTGCTTATGCCCATGAGCAGTGGAACAAAGAATACGGACGCGAGGCATGGGAAGCTAATATTCCTACAGAAACATTGAATAAGAAGATTAAGAACTTCGGAACAATGGGTCTTTCTTCCGATATGCTGTCTGGTAATACGCAGGAGTTTATTGCCGATGGCATGACGGGAGTCGGTCGGGTTACAAAAAGAATGTTGGATTTCGTGGCCTCCGGTTGTTGCCTTATTTTGTTCTCCCCATTGTTTCTGTTGTGCTTTCTTCTCATCAAATTAGACGATGGAGGTCCGGCTATATACAAACAGGAGAGAATAGGAAGATTTGGCCGTCCCTTCCAGATTTATAAGTTCCGGTCTATGAAAGTTGATGCCGAGAAATCGGGTCCCGCACTCAGTCATGCTGACGGACAGAGCGACCCGCGTCTGACAAGAATCGGACGCTGGCTACGTGCACATCACCTTGATGAGCTGCCGCAACTATGGAATGTATTCATAGGCGATATGGCGTTTATTGGTTACAGGCCAGAAAGGAAGTTCTATATTGACCAGATTATGGAGCACGACCCCAGGTATGCCTTCTTATACCAGATAAGGCCGGGAGTAACCAGCTATGCTACGCTCAACTACGGATATACAGACACAATGGAGAAGATGCTCCGACGCCTGGAGTTGGACCTCTACTACCTGAAGAACCGCTCGTGGTGGTTTGACTGCAAAGTGCTTTTCCTTACTTTTGTGAGCATTATCTTCGGAAAGAAATTCTAATAACGATGGACCGAGAACTGACTTTATTCCTTGCACTGACGAAAGTTGCTGTCGGAAACGCTGAGAGCCTGCCCTTCCTGCCAACAGAACAGGATTGGAAATTCCTATTCAGTATGGCCAACAAGCATACCATTGCGGGGCCTCTCTTTGCAACCTTGGATAAACTTCCTGCGGAGCAACGTCCTCCACGCAAGATTTTTGTGGACTGGCTGGCCACTACGGAGAAGATTAAACATGACAGCAGGGAAGCTACCCAAAATGCTATATGGGTCAGCAAAAAGTTCATGCAGGTGGGTTTCAGGAACATCATCCTGAAAGGACAGGGCAATGCCCTTCTCTACCCCGACCCGCTGTTGAGACATCCTGGAGATGTGGACATTTGGTTGGAAGGCTCACGCGACAAAATCATCGGTTACGTTAGGAAATTCTTCCCCAACATTCGCATCCAATGGGTTGAGATGGACTTTCCCATAAAGAAAGGTTGCAGCATAGAAGTACATACGATACCCAGTTTTATGTCAAACCCCTTCGACAACAGGAAACTGAAGCAGTATTTCATGAAGCATGCGGATGAGTTGTTTTCCAATCCGCCTGTCATAACAGAAGAAGGAGCACTAAGAGTGCCCACTACACAGGTCAACATGCTCTTCCAGTTGTCGCACATCTACCGACACCTTTTCAACGAAGGCATCGGACTCCGGCAAATAATGGATTACTATTACCTGTTGCAATGCACTGAAGCTCCAACATTTATTGAGGATACGGCTCAAATGGTCAGGAGCCTTCACATGGAAAGGTTCTGTCAGGCTCTGATGTATGTACTACAGGAAGTGTTTGGCCTTCAGGAAGACCGTATGATATGTCAGCCCGATGCTCAGGAAGGGCAGTTCTTGCTCTCAGAGATTCTTCAGGCCGGAAACTTCGGGCATGCAGATGAGCGTAACCACCTCAAGTTTAGCAAATGGGGCAATTTCTGGCAGAAGACATTCCGTAACTGGAGATTTGTCTCACACTACCACAGAGAAGTCCTTTGGAATCCGTGGTACAGACTCACGCAGTTTGCATGGCGTATATATAAGGGCTATAACTAACGTCTCTTTGATGAACGGGTAAACAGCTTAGCCAGCCAAGATTTATTCTTTACCTCGTCTCGGTAACCATAGCCGTAGCCATAGCCATACTTCTTGTTTCGGTTCTGACAATCGTTCATGACAATGCACAGATGGTTGAATTTACCTTCCAGATGAAGACGTTCCAGTTCAGGAAGATATCTGCGGTCTATCTTGTTCTCACGTATAACATAGATGGTAAGATCTGCTATTCTGTTTACAATACCAGCGTCAGCCACCACTTGTGCAGGAACATTGTCCACCACCACATAATCATAGTGTTTTTTCAATTCCTCCATACACTGTTCCAGACGGTCGCTCATCAATAGCTCGGCAGGATTAGGAGGTGTGATACCAGCGGGAAGCATATCCAGGTTACAGCTCTCATCCTGCGGAACAACCAGAGTTTTTATATCATCTACTGCTCCTGAAAGAAAAGAGGTAAGCCCCTGACTGCGTCCCTTGAAGGACAACTTGCTTTGTGTTCGCTTACGGATATCCGTATCCACCAACACCACCTTCTTGCCGGCCATACCCAACGTTGCAGCAAAGTTCCTGCTGATAAACGTTTTTCCTTCACCTGGCATTGTACTGGTAAACATGATAATACGTGCATCCTTGTTAATGAAATTCATGCTGAAACGAAGCAGGCGGAAAGCTTCTCCTATCACATCATCGTTCTGAGCGGAAACAACAATGTCCGAATCACTGACACCACTCTTTCTGTGTGGAATCTCACCTAAGATTGGAATGGTTGTATAGGTTTCTATATCCTTCCGACCACGGACACTCATGTTCAGCCTCTCCTTTATTTGGAAAAAGGTAAAAGGAATGGCAAGGCCAAGTATCAGGGCAAAGAGGGAGATAACAAGCTTACGGGGAGCAACGGGAACCTTACTTCCAAAAGGATGTTCAACAATACGGATGTTGGCTTCTGTTATGGCTAACTGAAGAGCCGTTTCCTCGCGCTTATTGAGCAGAAAGGTATAAAGAGTTTCCTTCAGAACCTGCTGACGCATAATATCTATCGCTTGCTTTTCTTTTTGAGGAACCGCATTAATCGTACCAATGAGTCTGTTTTCCTCGGCTTTTGCCTTATCCAACTGTAACTTCAAGCTGGAAGCGTACCCACTTAGCGAGGCCAATGCAGCAGCATGCATTTGGGACAGATTACTATCCAACTCCTTGATGGCGGGACTGGATTCACTGGTATTTTCTGCCAACCTGTTACGGTTAAGCATCATCTGGTTATACTGTGTAATCTGTGTTTGGATTCCATTGTCATTAATACCGCCCATAGTGGGAATAAGACTGTGTCCCTTACTGTTCTCTGCCAGATAATCCACCAGATACTGCACCATACTGTATTGCATTTCTGCCTGAATGGTACGCTGACGGGCCGAAGTGCTTTGGGTCAGGAATGCCTCGGAATTAGCTTTCAGATCCATCAGTCCGCTACTCTGCTTGAAATCTGCCATCTTACTCTCCACATCACTTAGCTCTTGGTAAATAAGCTGGATTCGTGAATCGATAAATGTTGCCGTGCTTTGTGCTATTCTGTTCTTATCCTCGATGATACTTTGTTTGTAGGCTTCCAACAGCCCCGACAGGATATCATCTGCACGCTCAATACTGGTGTCGTTGCATGTGATACGGACGAGCGTACTTTCCTTGTCCAGTTCACTGCTGCTGCACTTGTTCATTATCATGATGGCAGCATCGTCCTGACTGATACGTGTAACTTTTATCGTCTTACCTATAAAATGCTTCAGATTGTCTGCCATGGGTGTCAGCACAAGCTTTCCAAAAGGAGTCTGTAACATTTGTCCCATACGTACCTTACCGGTATAGGAAGATTCTTTCATGGGAACACCCATTTTTACATCATGAATGGCACATTCCTGTGTACTATTGATATCCAGGTAGAAGGTAACAGGGAAGATGAACGGATCCATGAAATCAACCGTAACGGGACGGTTATTGTACAAAGAAATGTTCTTCAGACCTTTCTTGAAATTATACAACACGTCCAGATGCAGGTTTTTGGCAACCTCCTTAGAAAGTTGGAAAGAATGAAGAATATAAACCTCGTTCTTGACACTCGTTCCGGCCAACACACCGTTAAGTTGCATCAGGGCATCCGTACTGATGCTGGAACGTCTGCTGCCTGGGCCGCTGGAATCATCTTTTACAAGCATCATCGCCTGACGCTGGAAAACGTATGGGCGACTGGCCAGATACAAACGCGCCAGACCCACGCAAACAATGGCGGAAAGAACAAACCATTTCCAATTATCCAGAACAGTATCTAAGATATCACGCATCGAGAACATATCCTCAGTCCCCTTGTTTCCCATACGCTGACGGGGGCCGGGCTGCGATCCTGTTGATTTATATTCCATAGTAGTCGACTTATTTCTTAAGAGCAACAATCAGTGAGACGACAGAGACGACCATACCTACAACAGTACTTCCTACTGTCAGCCAAGTGTAACTGGTACTTCCCTTTACACGCTGGCTCTTATTGGGCCGGACATAGACCACATCATTTTGTTGCAGATAATAGGCTGGAGAATTAAATACACTCGCTTGGTCTAATAAGTTTACCTCGTATGTAACACGTTTGCCTCCTTCCTCGCGGATTACCAGAACATGGTCGCGTTTTGCGCTGTTATTCAAGTCACCGGCTTTACCCAGGGCTTCCAGAATCGTCAGACGTTCTCCCTGATATGTCTGGGTACCGGGATTGGCAACGTCACCCATCACAGTAACCTTGAAACTCATAATTCGGGTATTCACAACCGCGTCATTGATATATTCTTCTCTGACTCGCTTTTGAATCAAAGAAGAAATCTCACGGGTGGTAAGTCCACCCACGTTGATGATACCAAAAACGGGGAATGCTATATTTCCTTCTTTATCCACCTGAAAATAGGAAACACCAGATTGCACATTAACTGTGTTGGTTCCTACCATAGGATTGTTTCCGCCTCCAATCAGTGTATTATTATTAAATCGCTGCAATAGCTCTTGATCCTTGCTGGTAATGGAAATAGCCAACTGGTCGTCCGGCTCTACCTTCAATTCAAAGTTCGCCTCCAACTCTTTTGGAACAGCATATGCATCAGTAGCTCCTTGCAGGTATATCATCTTTTTATCAGAGATACAAGATGAAAGAATTGCCAATAAGCAAAAACAATAGAATATATTTTTCAACACCTTCATTCGAGTCATTTTTACATTTTTCCATGCAAAGTTACGAATAAGTGAGGGAAAAGCCAAATTTATTTGAACTTTTCCGATTGGAAGTAACTTTGAACTAGAGATTCCAGATAAACTAGAGATTCCAGATAAACTATTTAAACTGGGAAAAAAAAGCCGCCCAATCCTTCGCGGACGAGCGGCTTCACATTATTGCAATTTAGAATTATTCAGCGGGAGCTTCTTCTGCTGCAGGAGTTTCTGTCACAGGAGCTTCTGCGGGTGCCTCAGCAGCCTTCTTTGAAGAACGACGTGTACGCTTAGCCTTCTTTGCAGTCTTAGCCATGTTCTCATCAAAGTCAACGAGCTCGATGAAACACATTGGTGCAGCATCATTAGCACGGAAACCGGTCTTGATGATACGGGTATAACCACCGGGACGATCAGCAACCTTCTGAGAGATTACAGTAAATAACTCAGTAATAGCCTTCTTATCCTGAAGATAGCTAAATACTACACGACGTGAATTCGTAGTGTCCTGCTTACACTTTGTAATCAGGGGCTCTACATACTTCTTTAAGGCTTTTGCCTTGGCGAGAGTCGTAGTGATTCTTTTGTGCATAATCAGAGATACGGCCATGTTGCTCAACATAGCTGATCTGTGAGATGCAGTACGACTCAAATGATTGAATTTTTTATTATGTCTCATTGTTTTTAATCTTTATCTAATTTATACTTAGAAATATCAGTTCCAAACGACAGATTCAGACTCTCGAGCAAATCATCAAGCTCCGTGAGCGATTTCTTACCAAAGTTGCGGAACTTAAGAAGGTCGGTCTTATTGTACTGAACCAAGTCACCAAGGGTGTCAACATCTGCGGCCTTCAAGCAGTTGAGGGCACGTACAGAAAGGTCCATATCAACAAGTCTGGTCTTCAACAGCTGACGCATATGCAGGACTTCCTCGTCAAACTCCTCATTACCATCAACATCGGTATTCTCCAACGTAATCTTTTCGTCAGAGAACAACATAAAGTGGTAGATAAGAATCTTGGCAGCCTCCCTCAAAGCGTCCTTTGGGTGAATGGAACCATCGGTAGAAATTTCGAGTACAAGTTTCTCGTAGTCGGTCTTCTGCTCAACACGGAAGTTCTCTACGGAGTACTTTACATTTCTGATAGGAGTGTAAATTGAATCAATGGGAATTACATTAACGTCTGTACAATAGGACTTGTTCTCTTCAGAAGGAACATAGCCTCTGCCCTTGTTAATGCTGATTTCCATCTGCATACTAGCTTTAGAATCTAGATGGCAAATTACCAATTCAGGGTTTAACACTTCAAATCCAGTCAGATACTTATTAAAGTCACCAGCTTTGAGTTCTGTAGCATTCTCGACAGTAACACTAATTTTCTCGTTCTCGAATTCTTCTACAATTTGTTTGAATCTTACTTGCTTCAGATTCAGAATAATGTTGGTAACATCCTCCTTGACTCCTGGCACTGTAGCGAACTCATGCTCAACACCTGAGATAGCTACTGTATTAATGGCAAAACCATCGAGTGAAGAAAGAAGAATGCGGCGCAAAGCATTACCTATGGTAGTACCAAAACCACCTTCAAGAGGACGAAATTCGAACTTGCCGTACTTATCGTCCGCTTCCAACATTATTACCTTATCAGGTTTTTGAAATGCTAATATCGCCATCCTTAATTTTTATTTAGAGTACAACTCAACAATCAACTGCTCCTTAATGGTCTCAGGTATGTCAGCACGCTCTGGTTTGTGAAGCAACTTACCAGACTTCTGATTTTCGTCCCATTCCAACCAAGGATACTTACTATGGTTGAAACCAGCCAAAGCATTCTCGATTACTTCAAGACTCTTAGCACGCTCACGCACACCAACAATCTGACCAGGTGCAACAGAATATGATGCAATACCTACCACTTTGCCATCTACAACGATGTGCTTGTGGTTAACCAACTGACGGGCAGCAGCACGAGTAGGAGCAATACCCAAACGATAAACGATGTTATCCAAGCGGCACTCCAAATTCTGCAGCAGGATTTCACCAGTAATACCACTGGTACGAGCAGCCTTCTCGAACATGTTACGGAACTGCTTCTCCAATACACCGTATGTGTATTTAGCCTTCTGTTTCTCAGCAAGCATCACACCATACTCAGAAGTCTTACGACGACGATTATTACCATGCTGACCAGGAGGGAAATTGCGCTTTGACAACACCTTGTCAGGTCCATAGATAGCCTCGCCAAGTTTGCGGGCAATGCGGGTTTTTGGTCCAGTATATCTTGCCATAGTTTTTTTACAATTTAAGCATT
>CADCIP010000045.1 GCA_902801485.1 uncultured Bacteroidales bacterium
TTTGCTAGTATTAATGCGCGCAAAAATTAATATTAATGGTAGCAGTTGTTTCTCTTAATACCCGCCATTTTTACTCCTTATCTTTTTGACACTGCAAAGGTACAACAATTTTTTAGAATGTCCAAATATTTTCGTAATTATTTTCTAATTTTTTTGAGGTATCATCTCAGTTATCTCAGTATCTCAAATCTCAGTTTCGAAAAATGAGTGAATTTTGATTTACTATTATATTATATATTATATATATTATATATATATAATATAATAGTAAGCTCTTTTGGACTTCTAGATCAAAACTGAGATACTGAGATTTGAGATACTGAGACAGACGTAAGTACCTGATTATTTTTCGCTTATTCGTAACTTTGGCTTACGCCCAACTTACTTCCGTTCGGAAAACGGTGTATTTTGGGGAGCTCGTTTTCGAGAATAGTACGACCAAGGGTGCTGAGTACTATATGGGGGAAGTCCGTCGTCCCCCGTGTTGCTTTTATATTGCCCTCTAAGTAGCCAAAGAAAGGATGCCGCCCATCTATGCACAGGGTAATCATATACAGGCCGCAACTCCCGTAATCCTGCCACTCTGCGCGACGATGTTGGTTGTGCTGAATATCGTGTGGTTTTAATCCTCTGCGCAAAAGTTCTTCTTTGGAGGTTGGCATGTTGTAGCTACTTTTTTAGCGGGGTATGTTACTTTGTATTGCAAAGATACGACATTATATTAAATCTCCGAAAGAAAACGCGTACAATTTTATGTACATTTCAAAAAGCTTACGCCCAACTTACTCTCGCTCGGAAATACTCAAATAAATTTGGTATTTCTCTCGTTTATTCGTAACTTTGGCTTACGCCCAACTTACTCTCGCTCGGAAGAAAAAATAAATTCTGATTTATTTTGTTCTTCTCTCACTTAATCGTAACTTTGCATACCGTAAACCAAAAACAATAACACTATGAACAGGAAAACAATTATTGGCTTTTTAGTTACCCTGGTATGTCTGGGTGCTGCGGCACAGACCAGATGGCAGAATCCGCTGGAGGCGGGAGAAAACACTATTCACGGGCGCTGGTGGAACAGCGAGCTGAAGGATACGTACCACCGTCTGCCACCACGGGCAGAAGGGGTGGTGAGAGGTGCCGTATGGAATCTGTCGAAGCAGGCAGCAGGACTCTCTGTCTGCTTCCACACTAACTCTCCCAGCATTAAGGTGCGCTATACGGTTACGGGTGGGCGGTCGATGTTCCACATGCCTTCGACGGGCGTTTCGGGGCTCGACCTTTACGCTACGGATGCAAAAGGGCAGTTGCGCTGGTGTGCCAGCAGGTTCAACGTGTCGTTCAAGGATACCATCAACTATGACTTCAAGGACATAACCTACTTTACGGGCGAGGAACAGGGCTATGACTTTGAACTCTTCCTGCCGCTGTATAACGAGGTTTCGTGGATGGAGATTGGCGTGCCCGAGGATAGGGAACTGCAATTCATCCCTTCCAATAAAGAGGATAAACCCATCGTGGTGTACGGAACCAGTATTGCCCAGGGTGCTTGCGCCTCCAGAACGGGTATGGCATGGACCAACATTGTGCATCGCGAGAGCGGCTATCCGGTTATCAACCTGGGTTTCTCGGGCAACGCGCTCATAGAGGAGGAACTATTCCGATTCATGGCCGAGATAGATGCCCGGATGTTCATCCTTGACTGTCTGCCTAATATGTCAACGGAGCGCTCCGAGCTTATATACGACCGTCTCTTAAAGGGTGTGGACATTCTTCGAGAGCACAGCCAGGCGCCCATCTTGCTGGTGGAGCATGACTATGCCAATGGCATCAGTTCGAAGCAGGCCCTTGACTGGTACACAAATTCCAATAAGGAACAACGCAGGGCTTACGAGGCAATGAAGGCTAATGGTGTAAAAGGCCTGTATCTGCTGACTCATAAGGAACTGAACTTTACACAGGACTCCATGGTGGAGGGGCTGCACCCGAATGACTTAGGGATGCGCCAATATGCAGATGCCTATCTTAGGAAAATCTCGAAAATCCTGCCGAAAAAGAGGTAAAATAATGCGTGTTTTTCGCATAAAGACAAAAAAAAGGGCTACCGCTGTAGCCCAACCTTTGTTAACCTTAAATCTAATACTATGAAAAACACACAGTGCAAAGGTACGGCGATTTTCCATACCGTGCAAGTTTTCGACAAGAAAAAAACCACTTTGTAATGTAATTTAACGCTATTTAACATTATGAGGCGGGTTTTTGCTTGTTTTTGCCTCCAAAGTGACAACAAAAACAAAACTTATTGTGTCACTTTAATCCTTGATATTTGGCTCCTCCAGGCCATAACCTTTCTTTTTATCAACAGCTTTTAGGTAAATAGAAATGAGAAGAGCGGCAATACCCAAAGCTGCTAACATAATAAGAGCCCAGGTATAGTCCAATTCGTGAGCTGCTGTGCCTTCGGGATTGGTATTGTTCAAGACCATACCGATAAGGGCGGGGAAGAGACCAAGACCAATGTTCTGAATCCAGAAGATAGCTGCATAGGCTGAACCGATAATCTTTTCATCTACCAACTTGGGTACTGAAGGCCATAAGGCGGCTGGTACCAAAGAGAAACTGGCACCCAGCACAAGGATGGTTACGTAAGCCACAATAGTTCCGCCAACGGCATTGCCCTCGAAGGCGGGCAGGATGAAGGCGAAGGTGAGGTGACAGATAACCAGCAGGATGCTTCCCAGCATGAGCATAGAAGCAGCCTTACCTTTGTGATCTACATAGCTGCCAAGGATAGGTGTGATGGCAACAGCCAACAGGGGGAATACGGCAAAAATGGTTTCGGCGGTACCACGCATGTAGCCCATGTAGCAGTATACAACCAAGGTGATGGCGGCAAAAGTCATCAGGCCGTACTTGAGGTTCTTCTTCTTGGAGAAGTTGCTGGCAAAGGCGCAGATGGCAACAACCAGCATGATAATATACTGTATCAGGGTTACAGAACTGTCGGCCCAGAAGGTTCCTTCCTCGGCGGGATTAAGGGTGAGGTTGCATTGGAGCATATTTACAGCATACTTCTGGAAGGGGAAGATGGCGCTGTAGTAGAGTACGCACAACAAGGCCACGAGCCAGAAGCCAAGGCTGGTGAATATCTTGCCCAGGTCGGCAATCTTGAAGGGATCGTCCTTCTCTTCGGCCTCGCCAGTCTGAGCATCCAGCTTCTTATCCATAAAGAAGTAAACGATGGTCATGATGAGGGCGATACACAAGAGCACGACGCCAAAGGCAACAGAACGACTTACGCTAACCTCGCTGCCCAACTTGGCAAAGTAGGGCGAGAAAATCATGCAGGTGGCAACACCCAGACGGGCAAGAGCCATCTCGGAACCCATAGCTAAGGCGGTCTCACGTCCCTTGAACCACTTGACAATACCACGACTGACGGTAATACCGGCCATTTCCACGCCGCTACCGAAAATCATGAAGCCGCAAGCTGCCAGCTTGGCAGAAGCGGGCATGCCATCGCAGAAGGGCAGGATAGCGCCAACGATAGGCAGGTCGCCGTTCCAGTTGAGATTGTTGGTGAACCATGCCTCCAAGCCGGTACCGATGAAGGCATCGCTGACAGCATAGTACTTGATAAGTCCGCCCACCAGCATTACGGCTCCCGAGAGCACGGCTGTGAAGCGTACGCCCATCTTGTCCAGAATGATACCGGCGAAGATGAGGAAGAAGACGTAAACGTTAAGGAATACCTCGGCGCCCTGCATACGTCCGAATGAGGCGCTGTCCCATCCGCGGGTCTCCTGCATGAGGTCCTTGATGGGGGAGAGGATGTCCATGAAGATGTAGCTGCAGAACATGGCCAATGCCAAGAGCAGCAAGGCGGTCCAACGCATAGCGGCGCTGTCGCGAAGAGTTTTCTGAATTGTATTCATAGCTTATTATTTATGGGTCTAATGGGGTTAATAGGTCTTATGGAGCCTATTTTTATTTTTCATCTGGCTTCAACCACTTATCCAACCAGGCAAAGAAGGTACGCTGCCAGAGGATGCCATTCTGGGGCTTCAGTACCCAATGGTTCTCGTCGGGGAAGATGAGCAACTGTGCTTCGATGCCTCTCATGCGGGCGGCGTTGAAGGCCGACATGCCTTGGGTGGCGTTGATGCGGTAGTCCTTCTCGCCATGTATGCAGAGGATAGGTGTGTCCCACTTATCAACAAAGCGGTGGGGCGAGTTCTCGTAAGTCTTACGGGCACGAGCTGTCTGGTCTTTGTTCCAGTAAGCATCGTCATACTCCCAATTGGAGAACCAGTTCTCCTCGGTCTCGGTGTACATAGCCTCGAGGTTGAAGGCGCCGTCGTGGGCGATAAAGCACTTGAAGCGCTTGTTGTGATGTCCGGCCAAGTAGTAAACGCTAAAACCGCCAAAGCTGGCACCTACGGCACCCATGTGGTCCTTATCGACGTAAGGAAGGTTTTCGGCAGCATCATCGATGGCTGACAGATAATCCTTCATACATTGGCCCGTCCAGTCGCCGGAGATTTCCTCCAACCATTCCTGACCGAAGCCTGGCACACCTCTGCGGTTGGGAGCTATGACGACGTAGCCTTGCGAGGCCATAATCATGAAGTTCCAACGGTAGCTCCAGAACTGAGAAACGGCGCTCTGAGGACCGCCCTCGCAGAAGAGCAAGGTGGGGTACTTCTTGTTGGGGTCGAAGTGAGGCGGCTGGATAATCCAATACAACAAATCCAAACCGTCTGTGGTCTTCACCCAGCGCTGCTCGATACTGGGCTTTGCCAACTGGTCGAGGATGTCCTTGTTGACCTCGGTAATCTGTGTAACCTGTAGCCCCCCTCCGTCTCCCCCCAAGGGGGGAGTGTCAAGACCGCCTGTCTCCTCCTCCTCGGGGGAGGTTGGGAGGGGGCTGACAGGTGTCACAACATAAAGGTCGGCAGGAGCTGTCATGCTATGACGCTCGGCAAGAATCTGCTTCTCATTCAGCATCTGCAGGGAACCGAAGTCGGCCCAGTCGCTGGTGAGTTGTTTAACTTCTCCCTTCAGGTTGGTCTGGTACATGTTCTCTGTAGCGTGCCAAACGCCTATATAATATAATGTATAGGAATCGGGTGCCCAGCAGAAGTCGTCAACGCTGGAATCAAACGACTCGGTGATGTAGGTTTTCTCCAATGTCTGCAGGTCGCAGATACAGAGACGCTGGCGGTCTGCCTCGTAGCCGGCACGCTCCATCGAGAGCCAAGCCACATACTTGCCGTCAGGCGAGAACTTGGGATTGAAGTCGTAGCCATTGTTCTGGTCGATGTACTTTTCTGAGTTGATGGCCTGGAACTTCATGGTCTTGGTGGGGTCGATGCAGTCACCATCGCCATGATAAGGCCACTCGTAGCAACCGCAGATGCCGAACTCCCGTCCATTCTTGCACAGGTTCTTTGTGTGTTCAAAACTGTTGAGGTCGTGCGCTTCTACATCATAAAGATAGATGTCGGAGTCGGTGCTGATGCTGTATTCGAGTCCTGTCTTCGTGCGGCAGGTGAAAGCAATGAACTTGGAGTCGGGGCTCCACGCCAACTGCTCGATGCCTCCGAAAGGCTCCATCGGACATTCGTAGGGCTCACCTTCGAGGATGTCGGTTAATTGAGAATTGAGAATTGAGAATTGAGCATTGACTTCTGCTACGAAGGGATGCTGGATGCTCTCTACGTAATGATCCCAATGGCGGTACATCAAGTCTGTTATCACGCGACCTGTAGCCTTTGGAAGATCCTCGGGGTTCTTCTGGATAATCTCGTTGAAGTCGATGCTCTTGAGGATGATAACTTTCTTGCGGTCGGGGGAGAACATAAAGCCTTCCACCTTTCCTTCTGTCTCGGATAGTTGCTTTCGGGCAGAACCCTCGAGGTTCATCTTCCAGATTTCGCCGCCACGGAGGAAGGCGATGGTCTCGTTGTCGAGCCATTGTGCATCGGTCTCGTTGTCTGCTTCGGTGGTCAGCTGCTTCTGGTCTGAACCGTCGGCATTCATCATCCAGAGCACTTGGTGGCTCTTGTTTTCCTGAACGCTATAATAGCCCATCTGGAAGACGATGTGCTTGCCGTCGGGCGAAGCCTGATAGCCGCTAATACGACTCATGGCCCAAAGGGCTTCGGGAGTCATTAGGTCGCTCTCCAACTGTACGGTTTGCTTCTGAATAATCACCTCTTCGTCCTCTTTCTGTGTGCTGCAGGCTGCGCATAACAGGGCAGCTGCTGCAATTGTTAACAAATTCTTTGTCATGGTTATTATTAGTTTGTGTAAGCCCTCCACCCTCGGGGGGAGGTTATGAGGGGGGCTTTTTATTTCTTTCGTGCAGCCTGCTGCTCGGCCTGCATCTTCTGCAAGGCTTCCAGTCGGGCAGCTAAGTTGCTTACCTTCTTGGGGTCGTTCTTGTGCTGCTCGCGGTATGCTTCCAGTTTGGCCAGCAATTTGGCATCATCGGTAGTCAAACGCAGATACCATGTGATAAGGATGGTAGCAATACTTGATACCACGAAGTAATAGCAGAGGCCGCTGCTGTAGTTGTTGAACACGAAGAAGAACATCACAGGCATGATATAGGTCATGTATCGCATCATCTTCATCTGCTGAGCCTGTTCGCTACTCATCTGGTTCTGCTGCATGCGCATACTGATCCATGTGCTGATAGCACCGACAACAAGGTAGATGACGCTGAAGAGACTCAGGTGGTCGCCAATGAGCCAAAGATCCTTGCCCCAGTTGATAACATCGTCGTATGCACTTAGATCATCAGCCCAGAGGAATTTTTCGCCACGTAGCTCAATAGCGCTGGGGACGAAGGTGAAGAGGGCAAACCAGATAGGCATCTGAAGGAGCATAGGCAGACAGCCACCCATGGGGCTTACGCCGTACTGGCTATAGAACTGCATGGTTTCCTGTTGTTTCTTCATGGCATCTTCCTGCTTGGGATATTTAGCGCTGATGGCATCAACCTGTGGCTTCAGCACGCGCATCTTAGCACTACTCAAGTAACTCTTCTTGTTAGAGGGATAAACCAGCAGCTTAACAATAATGGTAAGCAGCAACAGGACGATACCCATGTTCATGCCAAAGCTGGAGAGCCAATGGAAGAGGGGCATAATGAGCCAGCGGTTGATATAACGGAAGATAAACCAGCCTAAGTAAACGATGTCCTCCAACTCGGGATTCTTGTCAGTCTGGCTAAGTTTGTTGTGTGCCTTCAGGGTGTGGAACTCATTGGGACCCAGATACATCTGCAGTTTGGTTGGCTGATTACCAGAGGGGTCGAAGAAGGTTTTCATCTCAGCCTCGTAAGTCTTCAGGAAACCGTTTTTCTTTTCTGTTTCCTGCGTGCTGGACAGATGGGCGTCTGTGAAGTCCTGAGGAGCAATAAGTACGGCGCTGAAGAACTGGTTTCTGAAAGCTACCCAGCTGAGGGCTTCCTCGGGCTCCTTGGTCTCGTCGCTGGTCTCGCTCAGGTTCTTGGTGCCTTTGTCCTTACGCTTATAGGTGAGGCTGCTGTACCGGTTCTCGAAATCATAGCCTTTCTCCTGCTGCATGATGCGGTCAACCCAGTTGATATCCAACGTTTTTGTGTTGGGGGCAAAGAATCCGCTCAAGCCTTTGGCCTGCAACTGCATATTAACCATATAGGAATTGGGCAGCAGCTGGTAGCTGATGCAAAGTTGCTTGCCGTCCTGCTCAGCAACCATGGTAACTGTGCTGTCTGTCTGTTCTGTGGGAGTAAAGAAGAGGTCGCTGCTGATGATATTCTCCTGCTTGCCAGCCAGCGAGAAAGTCATCTGGGCATCCTTGCGTGTCATGAGTGTGACATCGCCTTCGTGATTACGGCTCTTATATCCGAAAATCTCGGCATTCTGAATGGTACCGCCCAAAGTGCTGAGGGTAACCTTTACCTTATTGTTCTGGAGAACAATCTCCTGCTCCTGTCCCTGACGTTGTGAAAAGAAAAGGCTACTACTGTCAGCGGCCTGTTCGGCTTTTGCTTCTGCTGCTTTCTGCTGTTGCTCTATGGCTGCTTTTTCTGCATTCAGTCTTTCTACGGCAGCAATGCTATCCTTCTGTGCCATTAAACGGCGTTCTTCCTCGGATGGCTGGCTGTACCAACTAAAACCAATAACAACCAAAGCCATCAAAATGAATCCTGTAATTGTGTTTTTGTCCATATGTTATAATTGTTGAAAATTCGTAAAATTATTATTATTTGGCGTGCAAAAATACAAAAAAAATCTGAATCCTTATTTGTTTTGTCTCTAAAATAGCTATCTTTGCGCAAAATTAGAAAGAATGAGGTCATCAGTAATATTATTCTTGTTTTTTAGCATATTTACCTGTGCAAGTGCTCAGGAAGTGACAACCAAGAATGTTGAGACAAAGGTAGATACTTTTTCTATAATAAACAGTTACTTGCAGAAGTTACAGCAATTGGTCGAAAAACGCGATTCTGCAGGGCCGATAAACTCATATCCGGCGCCTAACGCGTATTATTATCAGATTCTTTCTGCTCCAACGCTTTATTCTTCACCCCTTCATCAGATGATGAACAATACAGACTCCACTTATGCCGACAAGCAGCTTCAGACCTTGTATTACATCAACCAGATGTTGGCAAAACTTTATGCCAGGAATCCTCAGCTTGTAGAGCAGACGGAGGAGAGTATCAAGAACCAGGGACAGTTCAGAGATGATATCAATGAGAAAATCAATGTAAAGGAAAAACTTTCGGAGAAAGTAGGCGAGGCCACTCTTTCTCCCACATTAGACGATAAGGTTCAGGTGATAACACGTAGGCCCAACTTCTGGAAATACAACGGAAGTACTTCTTTGCAGTTCTCCCAGAGTCATTTCTCTGCGAACTGGCACAAAGGTGGTGAGGATAACTTCGCCGGTAACTTTTATCTGACGTTAAATGCTAATTATAACAACCAGAGAAAGTTTAAATGGAATAACACTTTTGAATTGCAAATGGGAGCCCAAACAGCCCCAAGCGACAATAACCGGACTTTCCGTCCCACAGCAAATAAAATAAAATATACAACAAATATTGGCTATAAGGCTTATAAATCATTGGATTACTCTTTGTCGGTTGTCATGGAAACACAGCCTCTTCCAAATTACTATGCCAACACAGACAATCTTCAGTCAAAATTTTTCTCTCCTATGACATTGTCTGTAGGTCCGGGTTTGGCTTATAGTTTCCAATGGGGAAAGAAAAAGCGTTTTACCGGTAATTTGAATGTCGCATTTGTGGCTTATCACCTGAAATATGTGGGAAAGGATGAACTTGTTACAATACACGGACTTCCGGAAGGGAAACATGCCAGTCATACTTTCGGTCCTTCTGCCCAACTGAATACCACATACAAAATTTGCAACCAGGTTACATGGACAAGTAGAATAGATTGGAGAAGCAACTATCATTACACCAGAATAGACTGGTATAACCAGGTTAATTTTACTGTAACTAAGCTGATTACTGCTATGTTGATTGTAAATCCTATTCTGGATGACAGCTCTCCCAAATATAGGAATGAAAACGGCAAATATATCATGCTCAACGAGAACCTGAGTATCGGCCTGAACTATAGTTTCTAACTCCCTTATATTATATAATAGGTATGCAAATTAAGTCGGCAGAATTTACGGTAAGTAGCGCGCGTATTGACCAGTGTCCAAACAGCAATCTGCCTGAATATGCTTTTATCGGTCGCAGTAACGTCGGCAAGTCAAGCCTGATAAACATGCTTACAGGTAAAGGAAAACTGGCAAAGACATCTGCTACGCCTGGAAAGACTATTCTTATCAACCATTTTGTTATTAATGGCGAATGGTATCTGGTTGACCTTCCCGGCTACGGATATGCCAAGAGGAGCAAGAAGGATACAGAAAAGTTTGAGCACATGATAACCACCTATATCCTGGATCGTGAGCAGATGACTAACCTGTTCTTGCTGATAGATGTGCGCCACGAGCCCCAGCAGATCGATTTGGAGTTTATGGAATGGTTGGGTGAAAACGGAGTTCCTTTCAGTATTGTGTTTACCAAGGCTGATAAGGTGTCCAAGGCTAAGCTAAATGGAAATGTGATGCATTACCTAACTGAACTTAAGAAACAATGGGAGGAACTGCCTCCTTATTTTGTTACCAGTTCGGAAACAAAAATGGGTCGTGAGGAAATTCTGAATTACATAGAGGAAATAAACAGGATGTTGGCTCAAGAACAATAGCCAATATATAAAAAAATAGAGGGTTGCTTCACAGCGACCCTCCATCTTTTAGGTATTAGTTTTGTTTAAGGTAAAAAGATTGTTTTCAGGATAACGTTTGCAAATTTAGGTGTTTTATTAACACGATGCAAGAGTTTGCGACATGTTTTATAACACATTTCCCGGTTTTTTACCATTTTTGGTCCAAAAATGGATATTTTCTGTGAAAATCTGCAATACCATAAGCTGGTTTTTGCAGAATTTTGCCAATTTTAAACCCTTCTTTTGCAGCCGCATCCATTATTTCTTGTTTGAAGTAGAAAGCAATACTTCCTACACAGTTTATTTCCATTTCGGGATGCCCATAAGCTCTTACGTTTCTGGAAAAGAACTGTTGGAATGCCCACACCAGCATATCGTGGATTTCGGGTTCTTTTCTGTACTCAGCTAAGAACGGAACCAGTGATGCTAAAAATGTGTTGGGCATGGGTTCCCTATATACCTTATTTATAATAATAGCGGGCGTTAGTTTATATTTCTCAAAGAAACTATCTTGAATTTTTTTGCTGAAGATTTTTTTCAGGATATTTCCCACTAATGTTTTGCCCAAGAAAGCTCCGCTTCCTTCATCTCCCAAAATATATCCTAAAGGAGATGTGTTGCACACGATTCCCTGACCGTCATACAGGCAGCTGTTAGAACCTGTTCCTAATATGCAGGCTATACCGGCCTTGTTACCGCAGAGTGCTCTGGCAGCTCCTAACAAATCGCTTTCAACAGTTATCCCATTTACAGGGTAAAAGGTGTTCGCAAGCACTTCTTCTACGTTTTTCTTGTACGGGTCTGTGCATCCTGCACCATAGAAGAATATTCGACTTACCAGAAACTCTTTAGGGAGTTGGGGCTTCAAATGATTCTTTATTACATCAAAAATAGCATCCTGAGAGTCTCTGACAGGATTGATACCCATTGTCTCGACTTCCAGGATGTTATTCTCTGCTGTAGTAAGTATCCAGTCTGTTTTGGTTGAACCGCTATCTGCTATAAGAATGCAGTTTACCATGGGGCTGTCTTACTGTTGAGCAGGTTTTTCTGCAGGTTTTTCTGCAGGAGCTTCAGCTGGTGTTTCTGCAGATGGCTGAACCATACCGGGAACATTGTTAGGGTTGGTTGCGGCCTGCTCTATAGCGTTTTGCTGAAGAACAGATTCGTTGCTGGAACCATTGTCAAGGAAAGCAACGCTGATAACACTCAGTACAATCATTGCTGCAGCAAGGCCCCAAGTTGCCTTCTCAATAAAGTTTGTTGTTTTGGGAGCACCCAAAATCTGATTGTTGTTTGAATAGTCGGCTGCCAGACCACCTCCCTTTGATTCCTGAATAAGTACAATAAGACACATCAGGACGGATGCCAGGACAACCAGAATTACGATTGAAGTGTACATGTTTAATTTATTATTTGTTTTTGTTATTTATTATCAATTTCTCCAAAAATCGAATTTGGTCTGCAAAGTAACGATTTTTTTTTGGATATTTCAAGGATAATTGGCGGATAATTTTGATTGCGTTCTCAAATTTACCTTGTTTTATATAAATTCCGGCTAAAGTTTCTGTTAAAATCTCGTTTTCGTCTTCTTTTTCAACTTTTTCTTCACGAACTTCTGCTGGTGTATCATTTTCTTTCAGAACAATTCTTGTCGGTTCCTGATTCAGGAAGTCTTCTACCACGCCACCTCCGTTCATCGGAACATCAGGTTGCTCGTCTTCCTGTGCTTCATTTTGAAGTAAGTAACCTATATAATCCTGTGTCGCATCTATAGGGTAGTGCCCATTTTGATTCAGCACTTGGGGTTGATGTTCCAGAAAGTCGGAAATAAGCAAGTTTGTCCGTTGCGATTTGTCCGTTTCGTCAGTATTGAATTTCCTGCGTTCTTCGTTTCTCTTGTAGTTCGGCTCCTCTGTAAGATAAAATATGGCTTGTCTGTCGGGCAAAAGGGGAGCGCTGATGCGCAGTTCCTCGTCGAACTGGGGCGAGTGGTGCTTGTATAGTGCAAGAAGCAACAGTATGCGGGCAGAATGGAAATAAGGATGTTCGTCTTTCATATTCCTCAGCATGGAAATCGACTGCAGGTCCATACTGTTTGGCCTTCTGATGAAATCTATCAAATGTCTTGGCATATTGTTGTTTTTGTTTCGTGTTACCAGTTTGCTACTGTTGCATTGAATATCTGATCTGTAATGTCTTTTGTCATCTGTGTTACCAGCTCTTCCTGAACAGCTGTCAGTTGCTGGCTGGCATCGTACTCTGTTGTTGCAGAGAATTGGCGCTCGAAATCTTCATTGTGGTCATTGTTGTTCACAAAGCGTACGTTTACGGTCATCTTCAACTGTACCTGACTGCTGTAGCCGTCGCTCGAGATACCTTTGTTGTACTGATCAAAAGATGTTATCTCTCCAGATAGTTGCAGGTCGCCGTTTCTCTTCACTTGTTTCAACTTTGTCTGACTTGCAAATATGTCAGTCAGTCTGTTCTGGAAAATACCCTGCATGGGTGCCCACACGTAAGCGCTACGGATGGGAAAGTTGTCAATCTGTATGGTCTTTACCTTTGTGTAGTCTATGTTGGACCCATTGAACTTGTATTCTATTCTGCAAGTGCAGAGAAGAATACATAGGCATCCTGCCAGCAGTAATCTCCACCAAGTTTTATTCTTCAATTCCATAGGCTTTTAGTTTTCTGTAAAGGGTCCTGACGCTTATGCCTAACTCGTCGGCAGCTTCTTTTCTTCTGTAATGGTTTCGTTGGAGCGATTTGATGATGTTACGCTTCTCCATATCGTTAATGTTCAGCGTGTCGTCTTCCAGCACTTCCTCTGCTGCCTGGAAATCTATCTCTGATGGCGAGATTGTAGGTTGCTGGATAGGTGTTTGGATGTTTGGAACTGTTGTGGCTGGCAAGTTCGAAGGCTCTCCGGTAGTAATCTTCTGTTTTAGTTCCTCTACTTCGTTTCTCAGTTGTAAAACGGCATGAGCCAGCATTTTTATCTCCTTTTCGTAGTCGTGCTGCGATTCGGAACTTCTATTGCCGGTAATTGTGATTCCCATCTCGTTGTCTGAGTTGGGAACAATACCGAACTTAGCCAGTACCTCGGGTGTGATGCTGCGCTCTTCAGAAAGTACGCTCATCTGTTCCACCACGTTTCTTAATTGACGGATGTTGCCTGGCCATTTGTATGATTTTACCACTTCCTCTGCCTCTGGTGTCAGACGGATGGGCTCTCCCGTCTGGTACTTCTCGGCCATATCCAGAGAAAACTTTTTGAAGATAAGCACGGCATCTCCTTCCCGTTCTCTTAGAGGCGGCATACTGATGTTAACTCGACAAAGTCTGTAATATAGGTCTTGCCTGAACTTACCTTCTCTTATGGCATTTGGAATGTTAATGTTGGTTGCTGCTATGATACGGGCAGTAGTCTTACGGATGGAGTTGCTTCCTACCCTTATATATTCGCCTGTCTCCAGCACACGTAACAGTCGGGCTTGTGTACTCAATGGTAATTCGCCTATTTCGTCCAGGAACAGAGTCCCTCCATCGGCTGCTCCGAAGTAGCCTTCGTGTTCGCTGATGGCATTGGTGAAGGCGCCCTTCTCGTGTCCGAAGAGTTCGCTGTCTATGGTGCCCTCGGGGATAGAGCCGCAGTTGATGGCCAGATACTTCTTGTTTTTGCAAGGGCTGAAATCATGAATGATACGTGGAATAATCTCCTTGCCCACACCATTTTCACCCTCAATAAGTACAGATAAGTCCGTAGGAGCAACCTGTATGGCAATCCTAAGGGCTGTGTTCAGCCCCTCATGTCTTCCAACAATGTTGTATTGGTTTTTCAGTTTCTGTAAGTCAATATTCAGTTTCTTCATATCAGATATTCTCTTCTATTCAACCTGATTATTGCTGTTTTTATCCTCTCGCTTATCGTGAAAGAGTTTAGGTAATGGATTCTCGCGTTCCTGGTCGTATATCTTGCGGTTACGATACACATCTGTCGCAATGTACATGGCATGATTCAGACTGGTTACCTCGGATTTGAATGGTGAGGTGATAATGAGGTCTGAACCTGCAAAGAAACGTATGCCGTATTCGTACACAAGTGCACCAAAGGCTTCTGTTGCCTTCTGTCTGTCGCTGGTGATTATGCCGTCAAAGAACATGTATCTCTCTTCTTCGAAGAACTCCTTTATTGGGTAAGGACCATATATATGCGTATGATTTTCTTCGATTTCGGTTGTTTGCTCCTCCCCCCGTGATGCCTCGTCGCTAAGGATGGCAATACGCGGATGCTGAAAGTCAAAGTCGCGCTCCAAAGTTTGGCGTAAAGTCTCGATTGTTCCGTTGTCCACCTTGTCCACCAGTGCCATGTGTACATCTTCATTAATGAGCATTTCCATACATTCGGCAGGGTAGGAGACAGGTTCCCTCTTGGGTGTTATCACCAAGGTGTCGATAAGTCCGGCTTTAAGGTCTTCCAGCGCTTTCTTCTCGCTTTCTTTACATTGCAGTAGAGATAGGCGACCATCCTGAACGTCTTTAGTGTTGGTTATGGTGATAAAGTTTGTTGTCAGGTTCATAACCTTGCGCTGTTGTATGGCTGTCTCTTTGTCACCGTAAATAATGGGGTGGTTTAACTCCAGTGATACAGGTTCCTCGAAAGCTGACAGTATCAGGTTATAGCCTGTTCTGTCTTTGGGACCGTCTGTTATTCCTATTATAATTTTTTCCATAATTCTATTGTTTGTCCTTTTTTTCTTCCTCAATACCAATATCTAACAAAGAGTATTGTTCCTGAGGAAGCTGTAATGTATAGAGTGAGGCCTCAAGACGTCTGATGAGGTCTCGTTTCTTCTTTTCGGGTGCATATACAAAGGCTTCTGCCACAATAACACGATTGGTTTCTGTATCTACTCTGCTGTGGCTTACAAAGGGGCCTCCCATGCAGTCGTTCTTCATAATCCACAGTCCGCGTGCCTCCATAGCAAAGTTTTTGTGAACAACGATGGGTTTAACTATTGTACACAGCGTATCCGTCTGCATATACATGCCTTCTTTTTCTCCAGGCAGATTCTTTTCCATGATGGAGTCGCGTTTATGCAACATGTATTCCTTGTTGAAGGTTTCCGGACCTTCATATTCGTAGCTATAGATGCAGATATTCTCAAGGCCTGAAGCAGTATTGTTGCTGGTCCATAGGAAATGGTCGCCTTTTTTGTAGCTTTTTAACTCGTCTGGCGCATATATGTGACTCGAGAAGATAAGCCAAGCCAGATCGTCTGTAGCTTTCGAGTGTTTCTTTTCCAGTCTTTTAATCAGACGGTTCATTTCTGTGCGAGTCAAAAAGTCCACCACTTCCTGTCTGTGCTCAATGCAGAACTCTCTCAGGCTCTCCAGATTAGGTGTGTTTATGGTTAGCACAATTTGTTCGGTAGCATATTTATCGCGAGCAAAGCGCATACGTGTCTGGCTGTATTGGGTTTTATCAATATTTACCAGTATGATGTTGCGGAAGAGCTGCATCAAATGGTCGTAGTGCTTGGGGTCTGTATGCGAAATGCGGAACGATCGCTCGCTTTGAGGCAGTCCCGGCACGTCTGTGTCAAGAATATCAAATAGTGCTCTCCCTGCAGGAGCATCCCAAATCTCGTCTTCCAGAACTACCAGCACCTCGTAAGGACGGCCGCTGGCTACGGGCAATACCATATTCTTCGTGCAACTGGTAAGTGTGCTGCACACCAGTATCAGCAGAATGTAAAACTTGTTTTTTTTCATACCTCAGTTGTTTTCTTGTTATGGAGTAATCCGCATGCGGCGTAGATATCCTGTCCCCGGCTGGCCCGAATAGTGGTTGTTACACCATGTTGAGTCAGGTAGTCGCGCAGCCATATCATGGTGTCCTCGGATGCACCTTTGTAAGGCGTGTTTGGAATCTGATGGAATCTGATCAGGTTCACGCGGCATTCCAGAGGTGCAAGTAGTTTTATAAGTTCTTTTGCATGGCGTGGCGAATCGTTCAGACCACCGAAGACGATATACTCAAAGCTCAGACGACGCTGGTGCGTCCAGTCGAAATCCTTTAGCAGACCGATGAAATCCCTCAGGCTGTAAGCCTTTTCGGCGGGCATCATCTCCAGTCTTTCTTCTGGGAAGGGATTATGCAGGCTGACTGCCAAATGGCAGTCGCTTTTCTCCAAAAATTGAATTAACCCTTTTTGTACACCCACAGTTGATACTGTGATGCGTCTGGGACTCCAGGCATAACCATAGTCCACCGTCAACAGTTGGGTTGCTTTTAGCACAGCGTTGATGTTGTCCATCGGCTCACCCTGTCCCATGAATACCACGTTAGTTAATGTGTCCCGTTCTGGCAATGAGTATATTTGGTTCAGGATCTCTGTTGTTGACAGATTGCCCTGAAAACCCTGCCGACCTGTCATGCAGAAACGGCATCCCATGCGGCATCCCACCTGACTGCTTACGCATAGGGTTGCTCTTTCTCCGTCGGGAATGTAAACAGATTCTACCAGTTGCCCGTTCTGGGTGGGGAAAAGATATTTCTTGGTGCCGTCTGTACTGCACTGGCAATCAGTATATGTGGCACAACCAATGTCGAAGTGTTCCTTTAGAGCCTCTCGGTTTTTCAGCGAAATGTTTGTCATCTCGTCTATTGTCCCTACGTGCTGGACATAAATCCATCGTGCCACCTGTTTGGCGGCAAAAGCAGGCAGCCCTGTTTCTGTAACAGCAGCTTTCAGTTCCTCCAGATTCATGCCTAAAAGACTCTTCTTTATCATGCGTTTATGTTTTGGTCTGCAAATATACATTATTTATTAGAAAAGTCAAGCACAATGATGTAGAAAGTTGCAATTTAAGTATTATTTACATTCGTTCTGCTTTTTATCATGAAAAAAAATTATATCTTTGCCACAAAACAACCATTATTATTAATACGATGAAACTTAAACAGTTCTTTTTTTTGACATTTGCAGTTTTGACTGTTAATGTCTCCCTATGGGCTCAAAGCATAAGCCCAAGTACTAAATACCACTTCCAGGAGGGGACTATTGTTATTGATACGCCCAAACGTCCTGCCGGTCAGCAGCATGTGTTAGGTCTGACTGCTCCCAAATTATCTACCGTTCGTGTTGCTTTCGTGGGTTTGGGTATGCGAGGTCCTGGTGCTGTCGAGCGTTTTACCTATATCCCAGGTGTACAGATTGTCGCCCTCTGCGATTATGAGGAGGCTCGTGCCGAGAAGTGCCAGAATTATCTTCGTAAGGCAGGTCTTCCGCCAGCTGCTATCTATAGCGGTGAGAATGGATACGAGGAAGTTTGTAAAAGGTCTGATGTTGACCTTGTATATATTGCTACCGACTGGGACCACCATTTTCCCGTTGCCAAGTGTGCTATGCTGAATGGCAAACATGCAGCCATTGAAGTGCCCTGTGCGATGAATCTGGAGCAGTGCTGGGAGCTTATCAATCTTTCCGAGCAGACTCGCAAGCATTGTATGATTCTTGAGAATTGCTGCTACGACTGGTACGAAATGAATGCCCTGAATATGGCGCAGCATGGTGTGTTTGGCGAGATCGTAAGTGCCGAGGGTGCCTACATCCACAACCTTGATCCTTTCTGGGATGCTTATTGGAAAAATCCCGACGGTTCAGACCCTGATAAATTGGGCTGGCGTATGAAGTATAATATGGAGAATCGTGGTGACCTTTACGCTACTCACGGCCTTGGCCCCGTAGCTCAGGCTTTGGATATTCACAGAGGCGACCGCTTTAAGACGCTGGTGGCTATGGATACCAAGAGTGCTCATGGCAAGGAGTATGTGAAGAAAAAGACCGGCAAGGAGCCTGCCAACTTCCGTAATGGCGACCAGACTACCACGCTGATGCGTACCGAGAATGGCAAGATGGTGATGATTCAGCACAATGTTATGACCTACCAGCCCTATAACCGTTTGTATAAACTGATTGGTGTTAACGGTTATGCAACCAAGTATCCCGAGGCACGTTTTGCCCTGGATGGCGGCGCAGTAAAGGAATCTGGTATTCCACAGGTGGATAAGCTTGATACTCATAACTTTATGAGTGCTGACCAGCAGAAGGCTTTGGTTGAGAAATACCAGCATCCTATCCTCAAGAAGTACGGTGAGATGGCTAAGCAGGTAGGTGGTCACGGAGGTATGGACTTCATCATGGATGCCCGTATGGTTTACTGTCTGCAGAACGGTCTGCCCCTTGATATGGATGTGTATGATTTAGCAGAGTGGTGCTGTCTGGCAGAACTTGGCACCATCAGTATGGATCATAACTGTGCCGCAGTAGAATTCCCAGATTTCACTCGAGGTTACTGGAATACCCAAAAGGGTTTCCGCCATGCTTACGCAGCTCCTGCTGATGAGGCTGCCGCCGAGGCACTTGCCAAGGCCAGCACAGAGGCTCAGAAAGAACTTGCCGCCAAGAAGAAACTATGGGAGAAGTACGACAAAGACAAAGAAAAAGCTAAGGCGAAAGCCAAGAAATAAATTTACATCATTTTACCTGTTATTAATAACCCCTCCCCTGGTGGGAGGGGCTTTTGTATGGAAGAAAAAAACGAATTACGGAATTATATCCGAGAGCAGAAATCCCTCTTTACATTTGAACAACTGACAGCTATGTCCGAGGCTGCTGTCGGTGGTATTGTTTCTGGCGGTCAGTGGAGTGTGGCAAACACAATCCTTCTTTATTACCCTTTGGCAGACGAAGTGGATGTTCGTCCTCTAATCCAAATGGCCTTTCAATCCGGACGTCGCGTTTTATTGCCTGTTGTGGATGGCAAGGAGTTGATGCTGCGCCTTTACGAGGGCGAAGAATCCTTACGCGCGGGAACATATAATATTATGGAGCCTGTAGGACCGCTCTTTTCACCAGAAGAGTATAGCCAGATAGAACTTGCTATCGTTCCAGGTATGGCTTTCGACGCAATGGGTCATCGGTTGGGTAGGGGTAAGGGCTATTACGACCGTTTGCTTCCTTTGCTTACGGCTGCTTATAAAATAGGAATATGCTATCCTTTTCAGTTTGTTTCAGATGTCCCCTCAGAAGATCATGATGTACGCATGAACGAAGTTGTTTGTGGCTAAAAGCCTTGATATAAATCATTTTTCTTGCACATTTTTCTTTCTTGTGTGCATTTTTTCTTTAAAAATTTGCACACATCATAAACTTGTGTTACCTTTGCGGCCGAAATTTAAGTTTAACCAAAGGTAGAAAGAATGAAGAAACTACTTATTACGACATTTTCAATGTGTCTCTCAGCTTCTGTTTTGGCAGGTGGCCTGAACACGAATTCTAATCAGAACGCATCTTTTGAACGTCAGATGTCTCAGAACGGTATTATCGACCTTGCCGGTCTCTATGCCAACCCTGCAGGAACTGCTTTCCTAGCTAACGGTTGGCATATTTCGTATTCCCACATGAGCGTTTGGCAACAGCGCAATATCACCACTACATTCCCATTATTTAAGTTGAATGCTGCTACTCCAGGTTCAGACACTCATAAATATAAGGGAACAGCCAAAGCTCCTGTAGTGCCATCTCTGTCCGTTTCCTACAATCGCGACAAATGGAGTTTCAATGCACATATTGCCGTAACAGGCGGTGGTGGTAAGTGCAATTTCCCTAATGGCCTGGGTAGTTTCGAATCATTGGTAAGCGGAACCATTGCCGAAAGTATAATCGGTAATATTGCTACCCAGTATGCTCAGCAGGCAATTCCTGCCATGATAGCTCAGGGTATGACATTGGAGCAGGCTCAGGCTGCTGTAGTAGGGCCTGCCACAGCCTATGCCGTGGGCCAGTTCAGTGGTAATACTAACCAGTACTTCAAGTATTATTCTGTTAACTCCCAGATGGAGGGTCACTCTTATGTTATCGGCGCTCAGTTCGGAGCTACCTATAAGATACTTCCCAATTTGTCTGCATTCGGTGGCATTCGTGTAGTTTACGGTACTAATGGCTATGATGGTTTTATTAAGGATATCAGTTACGAGACTGCTGCAGGTCCCGGCACATATCCCGCCATCGAACTCGATTGTAGCCAGAAGGGGTGGGGTGTTACTCCTGTCATCGGTGTTGACTGGAAGGTTAATGATTATCTGAATTTGGCAGCCAAGTACGAGATTCCTACAAAGATGGTTTACAAGAACAGCAGTACACTTAGTCTCGCAGCTGCCGCCAACGATAACCTTGCCAAATACAGAGACGGTTATAAGGTTCGTGAAGACCTTCCTGGCATCCTGTCTTTGGGTGCTATGGCATCGCCTCTTAAGAATCTGCGTTTTATGGCTGGTTGGAATATGTATTTCGACAAGGCTGTTAAGAAAGGTGTTATCGCTGACGACGGAACCGAGGTTATTTACAAGGCTGGCGATTCTGATATCGATAAGAATACATGGGAAATCAATGCCGGTGTTGAGTTTGATCTTTGCAAATATCTTACCGTATCAGGTTCCTGGCAGCGTACAGCTTATGGTATATCGGAAACAGGTATGAGCGACCTTAGTTTCAATCTTACCAACAATATGATAGCCTTCGGTGTTCGTGTTAAGCCTACGCAGCATCTTAGCTTCGATCTTGGCTTCATGCATACCATTTATTGCGACCGTACCGTTGTTACTCCCACGGCATTGGGTAACAAGACAGATGTTTACAACCGTAAAAATGATGTTTTAGGTGTTGGTGTTACATACGAATTCTAAATCATACATTATTTTTTGTTTATTCGCCGTGCTTGCATTTCTTCCAATGCAAGCCGGCGATTTACATTCTGTTCCCTATGACAGCCAGTTTATGCAAGGAACGCTTGAAAGGCGTATCAGCCAGAATATGCAGCGTTTGTGCGAAGAGAAGTATCAGCCCGATCACGTATTCCTTACGATGGAGCAAAGCGGCGGGTGGCCTGGTGACACAGAGGGACGAACCATTTTGGCATTAACACTTGATGCCCAGGCATTACATACAACTTCCGATAATCTGCAGGAAATCCTGCACAGACTGCCCTCGCACCTCAACGAACGCGGATACATGGGTCCTGTGTATCCGGATTTTATTCACGAGCAACAACTCTCGGGTAACGGGTGGATGCTGCGTGGATTGTGCGAGTACTACGAATGGAAGGGCGATACGGCCATACTCGATATCATCCGACGCTTAGCACGTCAACTGTTCTTGCCGTGGCGCGGACAATTCTGTACTTATCCCATTCAGGCTGCCGAACGTCAGCAGAACGTTGGAGGGGCATCCGGTCATACTGTCGGACAAGTCGGACATTGGCAACTGTCGAGCGACGTAGGTTGCCTCTTTATCGGTATGGATGGATTGATACATGCATATGCTGTGACTCATGACGAGGAACTGCGTCCTGTCATAGACGAACTCATTGATGTCTTTTTACGCATTGACCTCTTATCCATAAAGGCACAGACCCATGCCACACTTACGGCTCTGCGCGGACTCTTGCGCTATGCCACTCTAACAGGCGACAGACGCTATATTTCCGAAGTTGCCAGTCGTTTCCTCCTATATACACAATATGGTATGACGGAGAATTTTGCCAACTACAACTGGTTCTGCCGTTACGATACATGGACCGAACCATGTGCCATCGTTGACAGTTACCTTCTTGCTGTCCAGCTATGGCAGCAAACGCGTGATGCGGCCTATCTCCAATGGGCAGAGCAGATATACTTTAATGCTTTGTGCCACGGACAGCGTCATAATGGCGGTTTCGGTTGCGATAATTGTCCGGGGAAGGGTAGCGGCACACCTTATCTGAAGGTTAGCGCACCCGAGGCTCACTGGTGTTGTACCATGCGAGGTGCCGAGGGACTTTCCAATGCAGCCCGTTACAGTATGTTCCAACATGCCGACACTCTGTTTTTTCCTTTCTATCGCCCTGCTGCTTTTAAGGCAAGTATCCGTAAACAGCAAGTCGGGATAACCGAACAAACGCAGTATCCCTTTGATGGCTGTGTCAGTTTTTCCATTGCTGTTCAGAGACCACTTCGTTTTACCCTCTGCTTACCATGTTACGAATGGATGGAAGATATCCGTGTACAAGTAAATGGTAAAAATGTATCTGCAGAGAAATGTCAGGGGTTTCTCGTACTTCGTCGTAAGTTCCGTATGACTGACAAAGTGACGGTGCAATTCCAACTTTCCAATCGCAAACTGCCGATACTTAATCCCCAAAACGCCCTGCCCGGCTATACACATCGCATTCAGCATGGTCCCCTTTTGATGGGAAAGCCTGAGGGCAGCGATGCTCTTGTACCTATATGGCACATGATGAATGCTTCGGTGTGGGATTCCTCCTCATCAGGCTTCCAAATTCTCTTTCCAGATGGTGATTGAGTCTTGAACATATTTTCCCCATCTTCTTGGCTATAATCAAAACTTTTTTCCGGTAGGGTTTATGAGTCATTCCGATAGGGCTAACGAGTCATTCCCATAGGGTTAACGAGTCATCGAGATAATCCCTTTGGGGGGTAAAGGATTATCTGAATGAGTCGTGGAGATAAGGGGAACAACTCATGGAGATTATCTGAATGAAGCAAAGGTGAGAGGGTCACATTTTTCAACCTGATTACATGCAAAAAACAAGTTAAATAAAAAATTATTTAAGTTAATTTCTGGTAAGAATTAAGCCGACGCCCCGTAATTCCGTTTTTAGCAAGATAAACACTCTTTTTCTTTGAGCATATTGGGAAAATCGTTAATTTTGAGACTGTCGTCTCTAAAATACTCATGCTTGGAAGAAAAAATATTTGAAATTATTTTGTTCTTCTCTCGCTTAATCGTATTTTTGCAGCGTGAAGCTTCTTCACTATGGCCTAAAGCCTTAGATTCTTAAACTTCTTAAACTTCTTAAACCATTTAAACCTCTTAAACTGGTTAAGATTAAGGTACGAAGTGTAGTTGTCGTTAACGTTATCGTCGAAATATAGACATCCGCCATTATTCTTCGGAATGTAAATTAATTTTACTTCTTTCTCCTAATACGCCCTTAAGGGCTGATTTTGCTACTATTAAGGGACGCAAAATTTATCCTTAATAGTAGCACTTGTTTCTATTAATACTTGCATTTAGGAACATTATCTCCGTTGTATAATATTGTAAATAATTTTCCAACCCTCCTTTCTTGTCTACTTTTTCTGCTCAGTTAGAGAAAACTTACTGGCTAACTAGAAAAATTTTACCGCCTAACGTGGCAGTAAAAAATCTTATGCTAAATAACATCCTTTGATATTTTACCCGATTATCGGTTTGTCAAAGATATTTTTTGTAAATTATAAATTCTCAGTTCAGATAATGGTTATCGTTCAAAACATATCACCATCTCACCCAGTACGGTTTGAGAAATGATGGTTATCGCTCTTAATGCGGGTTAGGTGTTGCTCAAACACCTAACCCAACACCTAACCCAACAAAAAAACAAAATCCTCCAAATCGAACGTCAGAA
>CADCIP010000046.1 GCA_902801485.1 uncultured Bacteroidales bacterium
AACAGAGAAGTTAAGCCCGCCCGCGCCGATGGTACTGCACACCCGTGGGAGAGTAGGTAGCCGCCGTTTTTTTTACGCAGAAACCCTTCGAGAGAAATCTCGGAGGGTTTTCTGCGTTTATAGTTTACAGATAATAGTTGGTTTAGTCTTCCACGGGTGTGTTGATAGATTAGAGGGGGGAAATCTATATTTTTCTGCAAAACTTTTGGTAGATAGAGAAAATAGTCGTATCTTTGCATGCAAAAATAATATTAACAGCTCCTTATCATCTTCCGTTTAAGGAAATTCGGGAGCACAAAAAAGTAAATAAAATGAAAGAAGGAATCCATCCAGACAACTATCGTCCCGTAGTGTTCAAGGATATGAGCAACGGCGATATGTTCCTGAGTCGCTCTACCGCAAAGAGTAACGACACCATTGAATTTGAGGGAGAGACTTACCCCTTGATTAAGTTGGAAATCAGTAACACCTCTCACCCTTTCTATACCGGTAAGAGCAAGTTGGTTGACACCGCTGGTCGCGTTGATAAGTTCATGAGCCGCTACGCTCGCATGAAGAAGTAATTTTGAGCAGGCCTCAGAGAAAGAAGATAAGAGAAGAGGTGTAGATGAACTTAACGTCTGCACCTCTTTTTTTTAGTTATGAATAGAAAGGATATGATACGGATATTGTTTTTGTTTTTTATGTTTTTCTCTGCCTGCTGTAGGATTATTGCTCAGCAGGAGAAGATGCGTGATGTGTTTGCCCAGGCTCCTGACAGCATATTCCCGTTGATGACGAAGAACAATAGGCTGGACTGCATAGATTTTATAGAAAACAGCATGAGGGCTAGGGTGAAGAATAAGTTTGATACTTATTCCGAGCTGACAGCTTTGACCAATGATTATTTGCGCCTACAGTTGTCCGAGAGAAGCACCATAGAGATGAAGATTTTTAGTGATTCCCTTCTCTGTATGGTTCATACTTATCAAGGACCGGCAGCAGATAGCAATGTACGTTTCTATAATCTGAAATGGGAGCCTGTTTCTTATACTTTGGAACGTCCGAAAGCAGAAGATTTCTTTCAGCCTGATGCCGATGAGGAGGTCTCTGGCTTGTTACGCCAACTTCCGCTCATAAAAGCCACTCTCAGTCCGGATGATACTACGCTGACTTGGGAACTTCAGACCACGGAGCTGACCAAAGTGCAAAAGAAAACAGCTGAACGCATTTTGCATTCCATCGCTGTTAAGCTTTAGGAGTTTCCATCCCGTTCCTTCCGAGGGAGGGAGAATGTTTAGCGGGTACCTAAATAAAGGAACACCATTCCTAAGAGAACTAAGAAAAGGTCAACGGCTTTACTCTTAAGGTTTTTTTCATGAAAGAGGAAGGCACCAATCATAAAACTAACCACTACGCTGCTCCTGCGCACCATACTGACTACGCTTACCAATGCTCCTGCTTCGTGCAGTGAGCAGAAGTACACATAGTCTGCAATACTCAGAAAGATACTTATCAGAGGTATCCCCCACGTCCAATGGAGAGGCGTACTTTTGTGCCTGCGTGGATACCAGAGCACCATGAGTACCACACCCATCATCATACACTGGTAAAAGTTGTAATAACTCTGTACCGTTAACCTGTTCAGTCCCACTCCGCCATCCTGCGGTAAAGCCAACAGATACTTATCGTACAAACCACTTAGGGCACCCAATACTGCTGCTCCGACAGTACAGAAAATCCAACGGTTATGACGAAAATCTATTCCCTCCTTCTTGCCGCTTCTGCTTAAAAGAAAAAAACTAAGAATGGCCAAGGCCACACCTATCCACTGATACACGTTCAAGCGTTCTCCAAACAGTAGAAGAGCACCTAACAGCACCATTACGGGCCTTGTAGCATTGATGGGACCTACTAACGTAAGGGGCAGGTATTTCATACCAATATACCCCAATATCCAGCTGCTGAGCACAATGCATGCTTTCAGCACAATAAAACGCTGCACTTCCCATCCACCAAACGGGGCATTCAATGCCAAAGGCAGGAAAAAAAGTGAACAGAAGAGTGTATTCAAGAACAAAACTGGTATAACGGCATTACCTCTGAGTGAATGCTTCTTGCATACATCATAACAGCCCAACAGAGCAGCCGAAAGAAAAGCGTATAATATCCACATGTTATTTTTATAATAAATAATAAGCCCTCCCCTTTGGGGGAGCGGGGCCTTAATATTTAATCCTCACCAGGAATAAAGCATTACCCGGTACACTCTCACCTGCAGAGCAACGATTTTTCTGTTCTATAACCTTACAGAACTCTTCCCTGGTCATTCGTCCCCTGCCCACCTCCAAGAGGGTACCAACAATGGCGCGAACCATATTGCGAAGGAAACGGTTGGCAGTGATGGTAAATCGCCACTGGCCTGGGGCTATCTCGTCCCAATGTGCCTCTGTAATGGTACAGAGGTTGGTCTTGGTATCTGTATTAACTTTAGAGAAACTGGTAAAGTCTGTGTATTTGAGCAGCATCTTGGCCGCTTCATTCATCGCAGAGAAATCTATCTTTCCATACAGGAGCCAACTGTAATGACGGCAAAAAGGCTCCTTCTGGGTATGTACAAAATAATGATATGTGCGGCTAATAGCAGAGAAGCGGGCATGCATATCATCTGCCACAGGCTCCACTTTCTGCACAGCTATGTCTTGGGGTAGAATCTTGTTGAGGCGGTATGTCAGTTGGGGACAATCCAACGTCTCGTCAAAGTTGAAGTGCGCTAGCATCATACGGGCATGAACACCAGTATCGGTTCTGCCAGCTCCAACCACCTCAATTTCCTGGCGTAACAAGGTGGAAAGCGACTGTTGCAGTGTCTCCTGTACGCTAACGCCGTTAGGCTGTATCTGCCAGCCATGATAGTTGGTACCATCGTACGAAAGAGTTATAAAGTATCTCATACCCCGTTTACCTTATTACCTTGCGCCCACGTCTGATATAGACACCTCTATATTTTGGTTCACCAGACAAACGGATGCCACTGAGCGTGAACCAGGCATCATCATCCACGGATTTCCTGAGGCTGGCAATTCTATCTGTGTTTTCGCGTACATGGGCTGAGAGAGGCATTACAAAGTCATCTATGCCCGGCGAATAGAGTGTGAGAGTACCCGAATAATCACCGGCTTCTTCTTGAGCTGCAAGGCGGACGAAGAAGGAACTTCCGTTCGGCGAAGCAGAGAGCATCATTCGCTGCGACCAGTCTTCGGCATCGGCATCGGGATCGTCGCAGACTACGAAGGGTTCGCTGGCTACTATTGTAAACAGATTGTTTTTGGCAGTTTTCATTACGACGGAAACATGGACAGAATTGCTGGGCTCATTTGTTTGGGCAGCAAAGTCTATGTATTCCGGTGTCACCTCGAAGCCAGCCTTCTCTGGGATGCTTGCGTTCACATCGAAGGCATAGTCCACACTGTCACCCCAAATGTATTCGGCCAGATTTGGGAAATCGACAAACGGGTTGCGGTTGCCCTGTATGCCATATACAGCCTCGTTACGCTCGCGTTCTATATCATCAACGGGGTCTTTACGATTCCACTCTACAAAAAGTTCGTATGCCCAAGGTTGCAGCGTAGGCCATTCGTCCTGTTCCAACATAGTAAGTCCCTCGCCCGTCCAGGTTAGGTCGGAATAAGCAGTTACCATATAAAAATAACTACGGGCAAAGTCGCCCTTCCATTCATCGGCAGGCTCCCATAAGTTGGCGGTTTTATTTCCTGCACTACCCTTACCTACCTTTGTGCAGCCATTGGTGGTCTTTACAGTAGTAACCACACCCATAGCATAGTTACTTTTGGCAGTATTAATACTTATCTCGCAGGGCATTAGGTTAAAGAGGTCCTTGTAGGCCAGGTTCTCGATTTTTCCCCACCAACTCTTGGGAAACGAGTGTTCAATATTCATGCCGCTGGCAGCACTGGCACTCTGAGCCGAAGAACCCGATGGAAAGTAGAAGACGCCGTAGCTGTAACGGTCGCGCACCTGATTGTCATTAAAGCGGTCGGTCTGATAGAAGCCCGACCAAGTCCTGCCTGCACCACTTCCATAATCAAGTACGCTCGCCGGCACAATAATATTATGGAAAGCTGTTTTCAGTTCTGCCTTTTTCTTACCATCTGCACTCTTGTAGTACTCTGGTTGAATATCAGCCCACACGCAAGCAAAACTGCATAGGATTGCAACAAAAAAAGCCAGTTTTCTATAGGTTTTCATCTTTAATAAATCTTCTGTGTGCAAAATTACGATTTTTTCTTTCTTTTTCCTACGTGTAGAAAATATTTTTTCTACGTGTAGCAGTAATTTCTCCTATGTGTAGCCGTAAATAAACTTACGTGGGCCAAAAACAGGAGCGCAACCTCAAGTGCTGCGCTCCTGTTTTTATCGAAAGTCAAATGTTAAAAGTTTCACTTAATTGCGACTTTCTTTCCGCCAACAATGTTGATTCCCTTCTGCAACTTAGTCATACGCTGGCCAGCCAAGTTGTAAATGGCTCCCTCGCCTTTGGAGAGGGTTGGGGTGAGGCTTATGCCGTCGGGATCCTCGTCGCCCTCGTTGTGATAACCGTTGGTTTCATCATACAGAACCACCTTGTGAGTAGGATCGAGAACAGGATATTGATCCTCGCCCAGTGTCTGATACCAAGCGGGTACCTCAGCATTGTCGTTCAGTTTGAAGCAGACCTCTCCGCTTGCCAACTGCTCCGCATTGACAGTGTTGGCAGAGATTCCATTCTCGCCACTGGCATTTGGAGCACTGCCCTGAAGCATGTAGTTGTTCAGGAACTGAGCATTAGCATGGGAACGCAGACGGCCAACGAATGCACCTCCATAGGTAGGAGTACCATTCGCCATCTGCACGCTTCCTACATTGAGACAGTTGAATACACCCGTGAAGGAGTCGTTGTTTACATAACCGCAGATACCACCGGCGTATGCATTGGCAACGCTGTATGTTATTGTACCGTAGTTAGCACAATTCACATATTTAACACCGTTGTTAGAATAAGCACCGATACCACCGATACAGTCGTGACTTCCGGCTGTCTCGTTAATGGTTCCGCTGAATGAGCAGTTGGTAGCCGAGCTGTTCTCACTAAGGTGACCGCAGACACCGCCAATATGATGGGCTACACCAATAACAGTAATGTTAAGTGCAGAGTGGATGTTCTCGAGGGCAGAGCCTGTTGACCATCCGACAGCACCTACACCCGTACCGCCTGAGTATTCGATAGCACCTTCAATCTTGAAGTTCTTGATGGTAGCCTTACTTGCATATCCGATGAATCCTGTTGCATCAGCAGCTGAGGCGATATTGAAACCGGTAATTTTGTAGCCCTGACCGTCGAATTCGCCGGAGAATGGAGTTGAGCTGGTGCCAATAGGAATAAAGCCCTCTGCATCACTCATGTCGATGTCGTTTGTCAGAACAGCTTTTACGTTACCCTGGCCGTTGTTAACGACAACAGAGAAAAGTTGTACCTGTTTGCTTGTACCAAGCTGATATACGCCGTCAACCTGTGGTAACATTTCGTCCAAAATATTCATTTTGTCGGCAATAGCAAGTGCTTCTTCGGTACTTACTGTTCCGTTCACGAAGTGATCCAGTGCGTCGTAAATCTCGGCATCCCATTCATCCCATTCGGCATCGGTAATAATACCCAGGGTTAGCAGATCGCCAAGAGTGTTGGATAGCTCCATAGCTGCCTCGGCCATTGCGACATAAGCCTTACGGCAAGCGAAAACCTCGTTAAAGAGTTCAGAGAATGTGTTGATAAGAGCCAACTTCTGTTCGCCGGTAGCAGACTCGTCAACTGCAGCAACAGCTTCGATAAGACGACCCTTCAAATCGGCAGAAATGTTAGGTTTCTTGGCAACATCCTCATAACCATCACTGTTTTCGAAATCAATAATCACCTGAGCACGTGCAGCAAAGCCTTCCAATACTTCAGCAAGTTTCTCGTTAGCCTCTTCTGCATTACCCAGATAGTAAACATGCATATTACCGAAAGGCATCCAGTCGCCCTTACCTGTTGCACCAAGGTTACGCATACCAATGGTCAGCGTACCGTCTGTTACCTCTGTTGCACAGAAGTTGAGGTAACGGCCTGCATTGTAAGCATAAGAGCAGCCCTTGAACGAAGAGGGAACATAACCAATTATTTCTTCATCCTCCTTGTATTCTTCATCTTTGATGTTATCAGCCTCATTTATCAGGCAGTTCTCCTTATCTACTGCGTCATTTACACTGATAATATCCTCGCTGGATGTCATAAAGTAATTGTAGGTGTTGTTCAGGTAGAGCTGACCGGCATAGAACTGAGAGTAGATATCACCACCGTCTAGGAATAAACCGTTCAGTGCCATCATGTAGATACCGTTGGGTAGTTCGTTCACTGTCTGCTTGATGTCGAAGGTGCCATCCTTTCCACGGGCAATATTCATTAATTCGGGAATACCGCCGGTAGCAAAGGTGGCACCCTCGCCAGCTTCCTTAGTCCATCCATCAAACTTATCCTCGCCTTCTGTAAAGTCAGGATTAACAATCAGACGGGTAATCTCTGTTCCAGGAGTTACACCACCAGCAAGAGCATTCTCCAGCATCTTGTTCACAAAGGCAACCTCAGCAGCAAGAGCTTCGTTATTAAGATTACAGTTCTCCATGATGTAAGGAGCGCTACCATTAGGATAGTCGTTGTTAGGTTCAATGGTCTCCTCCAGATAAGTTACCAGGAAGTCAGTATATTCACCTTCCAGACCATTATCCTTAACATAGTTGGCTGCATACTCACATGCCTTTGCGTAAACAGCATAATTAGTAGCAGAAGTCTTAATGTTCTCCTTTACTTCGGCAGCAGCCTTGTAAGCAGTCAGGAAGTCTGTAATATTATCAATTTTCTCCCAAGACTTAATGCACTCCTTATATTCATCTACCAATGGACGATAAGCAAACAAATTTTCATCCTCAACGAAGGCAGTCTCGTTGGCAATTATTCCATCACGGAATGCATCGAATGACTCAGGATGGTCCTCAGAGATGCAGGCATATCCGTCAGGAGTCTGATAAACAAGTGCACCAGCACTGGTGGGCTTTGGATAGTTATCTTCACCAATAGACTGACGCCAAACAGCATCCAGGAAGTTCTCCCCGTTCAACTTCCATGCAATTTCACCGCTTGCCAACTGGGCATTGTCAACCTGTATAGGTGCTGCGCCACCTGCTGATTTGCCGCTTGCTGTACCATTAACAAATTCGCCTGCATAATAATTGTTGTCAAAGACAGTGTTGCTGCCATTGAGACGACCAATGAGTTGTCCGATGTTCCCGTCACTGGAGACTATCGTACCAATGGACAGGCAGTTCTTAATCGTAGCTTTGCCGCCGTTGTTGTAACCCACAATACCACCGCACTGTCCGTCTGCTGAGTTTCCGTTCTGAATTTCTCCATCGAACAGGCAGTTAGTAATGTTGACGATTGCTGCTGAATTGTTATTAATATAGCCTACAATACCACCGATGTTACCTGTGTGCTCTCCCACGTTGAGTGTGCCAGAATAAATACAGTTTTCGATAATGGTTGTACCATTGTTTGCACTGCCCACGATACCGCCAGGTCTTTCTGCAGTTGTTGCCGCTTCTGTGACATTAATGGTCATGTAACTGTGAATGTTTCGGATGGTACAAGTGGCATCACGAGTGTAAGCAACCACAGCACCAGTCTTGTGACCGAGATTCATCGTGCCGTATATGTCGAAGTTTTCAACAAGGCTGCCTTTTGATACAACACCGAAGATACCATAATAGTTGTGGGTTGAGGTGACATTGAAGTTCGTAATGGTGTGTCCCCGACCATCGAAATGACCTCTGTAGGCAGCATTGGCAGTTCCACTGATGCCTCCCCAGTCGCCAATGGCTGTCCACGCAAACTTTGGATCTTCAATCAACGGGGCGAAATCGATATCGGCTGTCAGCACAGCATTCAGGCTGTCTTTACCGGAATTAACCATCCGCTCGAACCAAGCCAACTGTTTGGCATTTGCAATCTCGTAATAGCCGTCTGAATTGGGCTGCATGTAAGTCTCGTCAAAGAGACCGCAGTAAGTACAGAAACCATCAACAATGTTATGATCGTCCTTAACAAAACCTGTGTTTTCGTTTGAATAAACAACACCCTCGTATGCATCACCGTTACAATGCTGGTGTCCGTTCAGATAAACCTGACCGTGTGTAGCATCATATACAGGCATTACGTCGGTACCCAAGGTCTGATACCATCCAATCTCAGTCTGGTCGGCGTTCATGTAGTAACAAATCTCTCCGCTTGCCAACTGCTCAGCAGTAACCGATACTGTTGTTGGCACACTGTTCTCGCCACTTCCTGTAAGGGCACTGCCTTCCAACCAAACACTGTTCTGGTGTCTGGCAGGGTTGTTATCTCTCAGTCGGCCGATGATAGCACCACCGTATGTAGGTTCTCCTTCACCTATATAAGATACCTTGCCTGTGTTTAAACAGCCTATTATGGTAGCACCGCTGCTATTCAGATAACCCACAATACCACCTACATATCCATTATAAGCAAAGTATGAAACGCTACCATAGTTGGCGCAATTAACGATGCTGTCGCTACCCATGTAACCCACTACACCACCAAAGCAATCAGTATTGCCAAATTGCTCTGACAAAGATCCGCTGAATGAACAGCAACGGATTACATTACCACCATTTTGGGAAGATCCTACAACACCACCTACATGGTGAACCTCGGTTTCGGCAATGGTAATCTCCAGTTCAGAGTGAACAGCTGAGATGTGGCTACTCTCTGACCAACCGATGGCTCCTGCACCATGTGCTGCCGAACCATCTGCGTTCGACGCAGTCAGTTTACCGGAAAGACTGAAATTCTGCACAGTAGCTTGTTTAATGAAGCCAAAGAGACCGAACTTTCCGCGACTCGTTCCCTCGAAGCCGGTAATCTTATGCCCCATTCCATCGAAGAAACCCGTAAAAGCTCCACCCTGAGCACTTCCGATGGGAGTCTCCCAAACGCTGGTAAGAGCGATGTCGGAAGTCAAGACGGCTTTTGCGTCAAATGTTCCGCCACTGATAACTGCAGCAAAATCAATCAGATCCTGCTCTGTACCAATCTGATAAACGCCGTTAGCATCCTGCTCCAGCGCACACACTCTCATACTGCCTGCCATATATGCACACAGCACAAGAATACCATAAAGTAATCTTTGTTTCATGCTAATAATGTTTGGTTTCTCGTTTTAGATTTAACAGTTTACGAGCGCAAATATAGCAACCTTTTTTGTTTTTCCGATAACAAAAAGGGGATTTTTTAGTGTTTTTCTAAAAAAAAGATTGAATGACCCAGGAAATGCCTATTTCACCATCATTTTTTGTCCATTTACTACATAAATACCGGTCTGTTTGGGGCGATGCGAGAGGCGAACACCACCGAGGGTGCAGACCTCGTCCTTGTCCAAGTTATCCGATTGGATATTGATGACACTGTCGGGTGAAGGACCGGCAACAACGAGTACGCCTTCGGAGAGACGGCTGGTGTCCCAGGTAAGACCCTCTGCAGCATTAGGCGAACAGAGGTCAAGCACCAAGTCCGGACCAAGATCGATGGTTTTGGCATCAAAGAGTTTAATTTCATCGCCCAGAGTCAAAGCCAGTCCCTCGGCACCGCGAAGTGTCAGTGTGCCCAGAAGTTTCAGGGTACCGATGCCCGTAAACTTGCTGTAGCTGCTCTTTGAACTGATGAATGATTGGGCATTACCGTTTACAATAAGGTTCTTGCCGCTGAACTTTAGGTTGCCCGCAGCATTCTCCTCCGTTATGCCACTTCGGATAGTTGCACCGGCAGCTACGGTAGTGGCAGAATTACCGAGTGTACCGCGTCCGCTTAACGTAGCGCCATTGGCGATGTTCAGTGTGTTGGTACCCAGCATTACGTCAGACTTTGCACTGTTCAGGCACAGTTCCCCGGCATTCACTTTGCATGCACCCGAGAAAGAGCCTGTACCGGAAAAAGTCATTTTACACGTACCCACCTTATTAAATAAGGTCTTGTTGGCCCCGCCGGCATCTGCAAAGGAGCCAGCAAAGATAAAATCGTGGCCGTCGGAATTACCAATGTTCCATGTGTTGTTACCGCTGACAGCTGTCTGATTCTGGAAGTTTGAAACAGGCTGGTTAAGCGACCCGCTACCTGTAACGGCACCGATAGTCATTGCCTTGGCCACGTTGGTTACGCCACAACCGGCTGCAATATCGAGGGTGCCGTGAGGCATACCCGAAGTGCAGTCGAAAGGCAACCATATCTTAGTATTCGTATGTTTGACCGTTCCCTGGAACTTTGACCAGTCGCCAGAGATACGCACACGGTTCACACTGTTTCGCGGAACGATGGTAACCGTACCTTCACCAGTCAGTTTATTCGTGTAATTTGTGTAGGCTGCATTGGTCAGTTGCCATGTTCCCGACTTGCCCTTGGGAACCACAAGGGCATGAGTGGTTGACTGCGTGTCATCCCAAAGGGTACCGTTTTGAAGAATAACAGCCTTGGCAGCATTTCCGTTGCGCTGGGCTACAGCTCCGGCACTGATAACAAGGGTGTCAAGTGCTGTATTCGAAGCAAAACATAGCAGAGTGCCTGTACCTTTTTTTTCGAGTCGTGTACCCACAATAGCCTTGTCAGCACTGAAATCAGCAGAGTTATTGATAACACCACCCTCTGGTGTACGGACACGAATAGGAGTCCCCGTCTCTACTGCAGCCGTAGTCTGTAGGATGGCACCGTTCTCGATGATGAACTTCTGATTCGATGTGTTCACAGCTCCCAGATTACCATAAGCCTTAGTATCATTGCTCAGGCTGCTTACCTTCACCGTACCGCCGCTGATGATAGTAGCTCCTGTATAGTTGTTGTCGTTCGAGATGGTAAGCGTTCCTGTTCCTCGCTTAACAAGCGATGTCCCACCCGTAAGTATTCCTGTTCCACCGAAAGTGTAGGCTTTCGAGTTATTGACGAAAACGGTGTCTGGGTCGAGATTTCCTGTAAGTGTCACCGCATACTTTGATGCGGCATCGTCGAAGATAACGTTGTCGCCTGATACAAAAAAATCACTCTTGCCATCGATATTCTGGAAATTCTCGGCATCGGCATAATTCCAGGTCGAACTTGTGTTTCCTGTCCAATAGACGGTACCTGGTTCACGAACACCTTCAATTACCAGGTATAGTTTGCCGTCCTCCAACAGCAGTTGGGCCTTCTGGCTGGATATACCTTCTATCTTTATGTCGCCGAGATTACCTTCAACAGCATCAATCTCACCTATCAGATAGTTACCGGAAGCCAGTTGGGACGAATCATCCTCGTTGTGGACTACAATCTCTAATACAGGACTCAGGTATTTGGGCCCCCATTGTTGCCAGACAGCTGTATTCTTCGATTCGATGCTCAGTAATTTGGTCTTCAGTTGGTCAGCCTTAAATCCGTCACTGTAAGCATGCAGTTTCAGTCGCGATCCGAAACCCATCATCAGTGAATCCGTGTTGATTGAACCTGTGGGACAGATTGTTGAGCCGTAATCTGCCTTTATGCTACGGAAAGAACCGCCGTTGCTGTTCAGTGTTGTATGACGGTTGAGCCATAGAGGCGATTGCATCAGAGAGCCGTCGAAGGAAAGTGTGCCGGCCCAAATGTTTGTCGGACCGGTGTAGGTCATATCTACCTTCGGCAAGGAGAGAATGCCGTCGCCCTGCTTAACCAATGTCATGTTACCAGTGAAAGCTTTACCTTCTACATTGCAGGTGTAGTATTCGTAGTTGATGAAGGCTGTCCCGTCGGTCTTGTTGCTGTTGGTTCCCTGTACCCACGAAGGCACATTGAACGTAGCTACATAGGGATTGGCACCTTCAGCCACAGTGATATGGGTATCGTTGGTTTCGCATACAATGATGTGCTGCCCTTCGTTAGCCGACGAAATTGTGCCTCCGTCGGGAATTACTGTTCTTCCTGTCAATGTGTAAGGTGGAGGTGCTATGGTAATGTCCTCTAACTGCCCCAAGAAGAAACTGGTATGCGGCGGCTGGTTATAGCCTACACATTGCCAGACCATAGCGTTGCGATATTGGTGATCGTGCCAAAGCGTCGGGATTCGATAGGTCGTGTAGATGGGTGTGGTATAGATGCGGATATAGGCATTGTCGGTAGTCCGCACCACAATCTCCTCGCGCCAGTCACCGATGATGTCGCCCAATGCACAGGGATTATTTTTCGAGTCGTTGTTCAACTTGCAGCCATTCGACTGGAACACGCGACCACCCGTTGTTGTCCACACCACAGCCTCGCGCTCTGTACCCGGACTGTCCAAAATGCCCTCTACCAAGTCTCCTGTCCAATAGATGCGTTGGTTCAGATGGCTCCAGTAAAGCCCGTCGTTAGTTCCGCTCGTTGCAGGTACACCATTGCCGGTAAGTTCTTTGTCGGCAACAGAGCTGATGAGACCGGAATTGACACTTCTGCCCATACACCCGGGGAAGTTGTTAGAAAAGTTACCCATTAGGGCACGACCGTCATCGGATGTACCCTTCGAGCGGTAGTAAATCTTGGATGTTGTGGCATTTCTGTAGTTCATGTTGGGTTCGTCCTCGTTGCAGGCAAAGAACTCCAGTCCCTTCCGATAAGGGTCGAAGTCGCCCACATGCTCGGCATCACCATGCCCGAGTCCCGTAGTAGAAAGTCCCTTGCCGTTGTCATCGATAACCATGGAGCCGAAGACTATCTCATCGCGCCCGTCCTCATCCACGTCGGCAATGCCGAAGTTGTGGTAACCGTTTCCATACCATGGATCGTTCCACCCTCCATTGTTGGCCCAGCGCCAGCGTTCGGTCAGTATATGGGTAACAGGATCAACGTCGAGGGCCACCATCTTGTGGCGTGTATAGCAACCTCGCCCCAGGAAGATACTGGGATGCATGCCATCCAGGAAAGGAGCTCCGAAGTAATGCTTCGAAGAACGATGCCCTCCATCATCCTTATTGTTAGTCATAGGTCCCCATGTGGCAACATAATCGCTCTCACCTTTCTCAAAGCGAGGCAGCGGATAGGCTATCCACGGTTTCGAGGCATCCCCGCTGATGTTATAGAGTTCACCTGTCTGCCCCTTTATGTATAGCAGATACTCGGCCCCCTCATGGGTGTATTGGGCACGAGGAGCTACGTAGTTCATATTCCCGACATTTATGGTTTCGCCCTGAGAAGTATGGATAATCATATTGTCGGCACCACGCATGATGCCTTCTGCCTTGCCGTCCTGGTCCCAGTCGAAGAAAACCATATCCCATTGCTCATCGGGACCCGCCATCATATTGGGTCCAAGATCTATCCACCACAGACGCTCACCCTTCAGGTTGTAGCACTCGTAATGATGGAAACAGGTGGTATTTGCTGTGTTCAGGATATTGCCCGTGTAATTGCGTTTTACGATAAACTCTGCTACGCCGTCGCCATCTACGTCGCCCAGCGAGATATCATTGATGATATACTGCGAGGTGACATCATTTCCCTTGCGGTCCAGAACCTGGGCAACAGGGAACTGCAGGTAGCCTTGGTTCCAACGGGTTACTTCCTCACTGGCCAGTTCCGGCTTCTCTTCGCCTCGCACTACCGGTACTACCTTATATTTTGTTGTGCCATTGCCTGAGGTATGGTTGAAATCGGATGCCGACAGGTTTCCCTTCAATAGGGTGCCGTTGGCATATAGGTTATAGGTAACACCGTAATACTCTTCTGCGAAGATACGCCAGCTGACCAGATTGCCGGAAGATGAGGGAACAGCTACAAGGCCACGGTCCAACAGATCGGTCTTACGTTGTGCATAACTTGTGATTGACACACAGAAAAGCAGAATTATGAATAGTTTCTGATATTTCATGGTTTATTAATTTCATATTGGAGACAAAGATACAACTTTTATTTGACAACTTAACAAACTAACGTCCAAAATGTTTTCTAAAATGTTTTTCGCTGGCTACTGGTCAGTAAAAACCTTTTAAAATGATAAAATGAAAAAAAAGAGTGGGAAAAAGAAGATTTATTTGGATTGTATCGAAAAAACTCCTAAATTTGCAGAAAATTAAATAAAACGAGTGTTTTTAAAATCATTACTAACTAAAATCATTATTTATTATGAAGGCAGTAAAATTACTTTTCGCCGCATTGGCAATGACTTTTGCTATGAACGCAAGTGCAGAAGATGGTCACTTTACACTTGATGTTAAATTTGGTGGTGTTGCTGGTGCTGGCGGTTTCGGTGTTGGCTTTGGCTATCAGAAGAACATAAAGGAGTTCAACAACTGGAATCTGGCATGGGATGTAGTAAGTGTTGACTATGCTGCTCCATTCAACTCTCCTGCTGATTTCGACCTGCTGGCTGTAAGAACCGGCTTGCGTCTGTTCACTCCTACTTTCTGGAACGACAACTTCCGTGTTTACACCAACTTGGCTCCTGGCTATAGCTGTGGTATATGGAGAGAGGGCAACATTGGTGCATGGTATGATCCCACAACAGGTGCGGTTATAGTTGTAGATGATTCTATGAAGGCTCACCATGGCTTTGGCCTGTCTTTCGGCGTTGGTATTCAGTTCAAGGAAAAGTTCTCTCTTGGCTACACTCTGCAATATGAGACCGCTGGTAAGACAAAGTGCCACTTCGCCACATTCGGATGGACATTCTAAGCTAAATAAAATATCGATTATATAAGGGCATGCCTTCGGACGTGCCCTTTTTCGTTTCCTATATCCTTTATAATTCTAAAGGGTCGGTTGTTTATAAGATTGACTTGAAGATAGACGGGGAAAACATGACGATTGTTAAGTAACCCCGGTCATTTTTGACAAAACAAAAAAAGGAGGCAATCGCCTCCTTTTTTATTTTGCTGATAGTGCCTGAAGCCTACTTGATTCCGAAGAAGATAACACGCTTTTCTGATGTTACGGTCAGGGTGCATGCTGCACTGACCTCGAACTCGTACTTGTCAGCATCGGTTACGGTCAGGGTGTAAGGCGAGTTCTGTGTTGCACCAGTGTTTTCCTTTACGGTGACGGTCTTTATAACGGTTTCACCGTCCTTCAGCACAACATCGGCTGTTCCGGTTCCTGCCCATGTTACGGCATAGAAGCTGTGTTTACCGGCAGGAACTGTCAGGGTGAAGTCGCCGGGATTCTTAGAGGTTCCAATCTTCAGAACGGGACAGTTTTCTACGCCATTGATGGTAGCAATGCCATTATCGTAGAAGTTGGTGCCGCCAGTATAAGAGAGACTGATAGCGTATTCTGAGGTATCACCGCCTTCATTACCACCACCTTCGTTTCCTCCGTCGCCTGCGTCAAGGATTTCAACAATCGCATTCTTCATTTCGGGTGTAACGGCACCGTTCTTCATGAATTTTATGAGCTGTCCGGTAATCTTTACCTTAGAGCCTTTGGTGAAATTCTCTACGCCCTCTGGCAGGTTAGCCCAGAAAGAATAGAATACCTGACCTCCGTCCGGAGTATCTGCTATCCAGAAGCTCTGCTGGTTCTTATCAACTTTGCCTACCACCTCGGTTATGTAGCCTGTAATGGCATAAGTCTCGGTGGATGTGGCACCATCGGTCAAAGCATTGGTCAGTTCTACAGCCTTAGCACAGGTAATTTCTGTGGTCTCACCGCCTTCATTACCACCTTCGTTGCCGCCTTCTTGTTCTCCTGTTTCGGGGTCTATGCCGTAGGCCTTATCGCCAATCTTCACCCATGAAGTACCCTTCATACCAGCGGTTCCAAAGTACCTCTCCAGAGAACCATAGAACGTTACCTCCTGTTTCAGGAGCTCGGGATGTGCATGGAGTTCTGCGGCATTTGTAACATGGCCAACAGGTAGCTGAATGGGCAGTGTGTTGGCTGGGTCGGTCTCATTGGGGGAGTCAGCCAGCAGGACTTCGGTTTCGGGAGATGGGGGTACATCAAATCTGGAACCACTGGCAATGCTTGCGCCATCGACCCATCCTACAATGTAGCCCTTGACATAGTTCTTGCCATTAGCCTTCTGTGCTTGGGCAACGGTGAAAGGTTTCTCCTTGGTGGATGTCTGTGTATCTTCACCGCCTCCACTGCCTTTGCCGTTGATGGAGTAAACGTATGCCTGACCTCTGTTAACTGTTTCGGGGGTATTGCCCTTGTAGTTGATTACCTTGCCGTAAACAATAACCTCATCGCCCGTCTTGATATCATTCACAGACGTAAACCTCTGGTTGCCTGGTGCCATAACCTGCCAGGCAAGGAAGGTATTGGAGGAGTTACCCTCGTCAATCATAGTAAAGTTCATGTTACCATGCTGGGTAATGGTAGCTTCGTCGGTACTGTTGTTAAGGACTTTACCCTTTACGTAAACAGGCTTGTCAGATTCCACGTCGGGCTGCAGCGTGCTGATAAATTTCAGAACACCAGCCACATTGTATGGGTTCTCTAATGTTCCATCACCTGTAGGAAGGATTTCCTGATCTGTCTTTTTCTCTTTCTTGTCAGGTATCTCATACGGAGCCGGAACGTCCTCGCAGCATGTGAAGGCAAATACGCCTAACAAGACGAGGAGAATGCTTTTGAAAGTCTTTTTCATTGTCGTATAATGTTTTATTATTTGTTATCGTTATCGTTATCGTTATCGTTGACGTTATCGTTGACTTACTCCACAATATCGCTTAGGGTACGTATGCTAAACTGCCAATTGTCTATGTGGCGGGACAGTACACCATATAGGGTGTACACATGTCCCTCCTTTATGGGATAGCTGGCAAAATCGGCATAAGTACTGGTACGCAGATCCAGTTTTCCGCCGCCTTGAACGTTAATAGTGTTCGTAACACCGTTGCCATCATCGGCATCCTCCGGTGCTGCCAGTACCATACGTTCTGGATTTACGGTTGTGATGCTGCCACGCACGCGGACAATGCAGCCTGCCCATTGGTCTTTATTGAGGTTTTTAACAGCATCATAGTCGAGTGTGTCAACACGTGAAGCATCTGGTGCGCCCAGGAATTTGACGCGGCTCCAGAAATCCTGCTGGGTCATACGGCCTATGCGTTCAACGCCTTTGGCATTCTTGTTGGGGTAGCCCAATTGGGCGTTTTGCCCGTATCCGCCAATATAAACTCCCTTTAGGTTGAACAGGATTTCCTGTCCGGGTTGGATAAAATTATAAAGTGCGTTCATGTTCACGCCAATAATCAGGAAGCCCGGGTTTTGTCTGGTACCGTCTTGCAGCACTATCTGCTGGGTCAGGTTTCCTCCGTCATCGGTACAGATAACCGTTCCGCGCAACATGCTGTCTGTGGTAATTTCTGCAAACTGATTCTGGTTGGTGATATATGTACTGTATTTTGCCTTCAGTTCCTGAATGGAGATAACGTTATGCTCCTGGAGCGTCTTGTTCCAGATGGTGTAGCCAGTATAGGGGTCATCGTCCCAGCCGTTATTCTGACAGGATGATGCCGCAAGGCCCAATGCCAAGGTGAGCAATATATAGTTTTTTTTCATATCTCTGTTTTATTTATATATAATGTATAAGGGTTAGAAGCGGTAGTTAATGTTCAGCATGAAGTTGATGCCCTGTGCATAGAACTTCTTAGGGTTCATACGGAAGTCATAAATGCGCTCGTTACCCTGTGTACCATTCTTGCGGGTACTATAGTTGCTGCGGCTCTGCTCGAAACCGCCTGTACAGATGCTGCGGTTGTTGAGGATGTTGGTAAGCGTAAGGTTGATGCTCATGGGGTGATTGCCAATGTAAATCTGTTTGCCGATGCTGGCATCCAGCATGAATCCGCCTTTACCTCGGCTCTGCTCGGGAACATCGTAAGTGGTAACCATGTTGCCGGTAACAGGGTCGGCTGTTACAGTTGCAACATTCTCTTCGTAACGCTGACAAGGACTGTAAGAAAGGTAGATACGATCGTAGTAGTTACCTATAAGCGACAGGTACCAGCGATTGATTCGGTAGTTGACAGCCAGACTGTAGGCAGAAAGGGGAGTGCTACCCTCGCGCATGCCTTCGTTGTGGCAAATCGTCTGGTTCTCCGTACCTTGTGTGCTGAGCATATAAACGCAACGGGAGTCTTTGTCGTAACGGTTATCACTCCAGGTAGTCATAGCGGTAATGTCAAGGTTGCTGGTAATCTTGAACTTGGCACCCACCTCTACACCATAGTAGCTCTTGCTGATATCGGTAAGGGAAACGTATGTAAAACTGTTTACATCGTCGAAATAGAAATTCTGCCAGTCTGTGCCGTCGAAGGTATGAGTGTAGTAACCTGTAACGTTCAGTTGCAACCAGTTGTTGTTCAGATGGTAACCTAACTCGGCAGAAACAATTTTCTCGTTATAAAGATTCTTCACGAAGTTATTGTTCATTTCCGGACTTACGAAGGCTGTGCTGGCATAGGGAGCACGAGTTTCGAATCCGGCACCAAGGTTGATGCCGTGTCCCCTTCCCAGATTGAATGTGGCACCAAGTTTGGCACCGCCATCCAGAAATCCGGCTTTCTGACTCTTGCCGTATGAAAATCTCACCTCGTGCCCGTTTCCGTCGGCATAGTTGGGGCAGATTCCGTTGTTCATATAGCCGTTGCGCCACATTTGTGTGCCGCCAATCTTGGCAGACGCAAAGTAATGTCCGATGCCTTTATCCCATGAGATAGAGCTCCACGCCTTGACGTCGCGTACGATGATGCTGTAGTCGTAGCCAAAGTAGTCGCCTACACCGATTATGCGGTCGCCGTTGTAAAGCTTGTCGTAGAGGTTGTAGTAGCTGTGGTCGGAACCGGGCATATAGGTTCCTATGGCATAGTTGTTGACGTTGTGCATATATTTGGCACCCATCATATCATCGATGGTTTGGTAATGCAGTCCCTTGTTGGTCCCCAACTGCAGGCCTACGCGCCATTTCAGGTTTTTTGCGATGCTGTAGTCGAAGGTACTTCCGAGGCGCAGGTTCAGGTTGTCGTTATGTCGGGCCGTAATAAAGTATGCGGCATCCTTACCCTGTGCATTGTTGGTGCGGTTGGCGGCGTAGAGGCGGTCAAAGTCAATTTGACGGTTGGCATCGCTGCGTGTCCAATAGTCGTAATAGCTTTGCCATGCTCCAATGCCATAGTCCCAATTCTGTATATTCTCGATGTCCCATACATCATACTGGCTGCTGGGGAAATTCTTCCAATAGTCAGGAGCCGGGTTCTGGGAATCGTTGTACTGCAGACGGGTGGCACTGTACATCACATACTTACCGATAAGACTGGTTGTCAGCTTCATCTTGTCGTTAATCTTGTAGTCCCATGTCAGCAGTGCTGTGGGCTCGTAGTTGTTAACAACACGGCTGGAACGCATCTTGCCGTTCTGATAACCCCAATAGGGGTTGTACTGGCGATCGTTAGCCAACCAGTAAGCCTCGTCGGTAGAGGCACCTTGCTGGGCGCGTTCTGTTGGGTTGCCCCAGGTAGCCAGATTAATAGAATGACGGTCGTTAATAACTTTCTCAACACTCAGGAAGTAGCTCAGACTGTTGTAGAATGTACCCTTAACGGCTGCCGTCTGCATATTAGCCCAACGGTAACCTACTGTTCCGAAGAAAGCCCACCCCTTATCGGTGAGACCTGTTCCATACGAGTACATGCCTCTGAGGGTGTAGTTACGGTTGGCTCCGGAAAGAGTGGCTTTATGGCCTGCAGGCAGCATACTGGCGCGGAAGTCGTAGTTGTTGCTGCCGCCCAGGTTGGCAATGCTGAAAGAGTTGTCCTCGAACGGACTTACGGCATCCTGATTGCGTGTGGCATCGTTCATACCACCGATGGTGGAGAAATTGAAACGCCCGTTCTCGATGTTGTTAACCATTACACCGTTCATGTAAACATCGTTGTAGCGCGAGTCGTAAGCACGGAATTTAAATCGTACCGGACTCCATAGATATCCGATGTTGTTAGTGTAAACATTGTTGGCCGAGCCAACCTGAATAACATTGACGGTCTGGTCATCATCCTGGTTTAACTGCGACTCCGACAGGACAAACGAGGAGTTCTCCAACTGGATTTCCTCCTCCAGATTACTGACAGCGGTGGTGTCAGTCTTTGTCTGAGCGTAGCACAGTGGTGCAGCAAACAATGCCAAGACCAAAAGCTTATGCTTCCTTCTCATGATAATAGTTGTTAGTGTTATATATTTGTGCAAACTTACAAAAAATATTTCGTCTTGCCATACGATATGATAAAAAAAAGAGAAAAAATCCAAAATGTTATGTGTGTTATGCAAAAAAGCATTATCTTTGCAAGGAATCAATTTAAATGCATAACTATAGACAATAAATAAAATACCATAGAAAAGAATGAAAAGAACAGTTTTAGCTCTGATGTGCGTGATGCTGTTGGCTGTTTCGTCATGTGTTCGAGCCCAGATTCAGTGTCATGCCGTGTGTTTCTATAATATGGAGAACCTGTTTGATACAGTTCACGACTACGGCAAGAACGACTTCGACTTTCTGCCTAACGGATCGTTTCATTGGACCAGGAACAAGTATGAGAACAAACTGAAGAATATGGCTCAGGTTATCTGTGACCTGGGTACTGACAGAGTTCCGTATGGAGCCAGCATCATTGGTGTTTCTGAGATTGAGAACGACAAAGTGCTGGAAGACCTGTGCGCCCAACCCAACATGAAGGAGCGTGGCTATAAGTTTGCCCACCTGGAAGGTCCCGATAAGCGAGGTGTAGATTGTGCGCTCATTTACAACCCCAAAGCCTTTCGGGTAACAAAAGTATTCCATAAATTATATGTTTACGAGAACGGAGATACAACACATGCCACCCGTCCTTTCCTTTGTGTACAAGGTGTTCTGGCGGGCGATCCGCTGACTGTGATTGTATGCCACTTGCCCAGCAGAGGCGTTGAGAGTCCCTTCCGTGAAGCGGGAGGAAGACAAGTGAGAGCACTCACAGACAGTATTCATGCTGCCGATCCAGATATGCGTATTATGGTAATGGGCGATATGAACGACGACCCCGATAACAAATCTATGGCCAAGTGTTTGGGGGCCAGGCGGAATATGAAGGATGTAAACGACGGTGACTTTTACAACCCGTGGTGGGATGTGCTGCGTAAGAAGAGTCAGGGCACTCTTTCTTATCAGGGTGCTTGGAATCTTTTCGACCAGATTGTGTTAAGCAGGAATCTGCTGGATTTAGACGGGTCAAAAGACTACAGCCATCTTACCCTTTACAACTATCATATCTTCAAGCGTGACTATCTGATACAGCAGAAAGGAAAATACAAAGGTACGCCCAAACGTACTCATTCAGGCGGTGTGTGGCTGAACGGATACAGCGACCATTTGCCAACTGTTACCTATCTGGTAAAAAAATAAGTTAAAGTTTCTGTTTATTCATAAAAAAAGTGTAACTTTGCAGCCGCAAATTTAGAATAAAATTGTAAATAGTAAATTATAAAATTGTAAATCCTATGACAAGTTACAAAGAATTGGGTTTGGTAAACACCCGTGAAATGTTTGCCAAGGCAGTAGCAGGTGGCTACGCTATCCCCGCATTCAACTTCAATACACTGGAGCAGATGCAGGCTATCGTACAGGCAGCAGTAGAGACCAAGTCTCCCGTTATCATGCAGGTATCTAAGGGTGCCCGTAACTATGCTAACGGTACTATCCTCCGTTACATGGCTCAGGGTGCTGTTGAGTATGCTAAGGAGCTGGGTTGCGAGAATCCTCAGATTGTTCTTCACCTGGATCACGGTGACAGCTTCGAACTCTGCAAGGACTGTATCGACAATGGTTTCTCAAGTGTAATGATCGACGGTTCTGCTCTTCCTTACGAAGAGAATATAGCTCTTACCAAGAAGGTTGTAGAGTATGCTCACAAGTATGATGTAACTGTTGAGGCTGAGCTCGGTGTATTGGCAGGTGTTGAGGATGAGGTTGCCAGCGAGGTATCTCACTACACAAAGCCTGAAGAGGTAGAGGATTTCAGCAAGCGTTCAGGTTGCGACTCTCTGGCTATCTCTATCGGTACCAGCCACGGCGCTTACAAGTTCACTCCCGAGCAGTGCACACGCGACCCCAAGACAGGTAAGTTGGTTCCTCCTCCATTGGCATTCGATATCCTGCACGAGATAGAGAAGCGTCTTCCCGGCTTCCCCATCGTTCTGCACGGTTCTTCTTCAGTTCCTCAGGAAGAGGTTGATACCATCAACGCTCACGGCGGTAAGTTGCCCGATGCAGTAGGTATCCCAGAGGAGCAGCTGCGCGAGGCTTCTAAGAGCGCTGTTTGCAAGATCAACATCGACTCTGACTCTCGTCTGGCTATGACTGCTGCTATCCGTAAGCACTTCGATGAGAAGCCCGGTGACTTCGATCCCCGTCAGTATCTGAAGCCCGCTCGCGAGAACATGAAGAAGATGTACATGCACAAGATTATCGATGTGCTGGGCAGCAACGACAAGCTTTAATTGAACAGTGCTAACGTAAACGTTAACGAATAAAGGAGGCAGATTTGCCTCCTTTATTGTTTTGTATTCGTCAACTCTAACCCTTAACCCTTAACCCTTAACCCTTAACCCTTAACCCTTAACCTCTAACCCTTAACCTCTAACCCTTAACCTCTAACCCTTAACCTCTAACCTGTTTTTTAGGGGCAGGTGAGCAAATGTTACCCCAGAAATTTCAGGTAACCCTATTCAAGTACTTAAAGAACAGTCTGTTATTCCGAAATTCTATCAAATAATTGTTATTACCGCTTTTTCTTGTGGAATCGGGTAAAATGTTGTATCTTTGCCTTCGAGATACGAAATGACTATTTTTAGATGTTGATTATTCAGGCATGAAAAGAGTGATGATACTTTCTGTTATGGTATTGGTGATACTGACGTGCTGCACCACACGAGGCAAATATGAGTCCATGCGTCGTGGTCTTGACAGCATCATTCTCCGTTCAGGACGTAAAGCCTTACGTCAACTTCTTTGATAAGCACGGAAAGCCCAACATCAACTACTGGCACACTACTTGTTAGGCCGTGCCTATTACGAAAGTCATGAGGCTCCCATGGTGCCTTTACAATTAGTATTAAAAACAAAAATGACAGATTTACCATTGACACGAATTTTGTTATCCCTGAATCATGTCGGCTATAGTTTTTCTTAAATTTCTTTCATAGAATATTAAAACGATGTAAATTTGCAACATCTATGAGATGTTTAGTGTTTATGCTCCTGCTTTTATTCTGGGCACATAGTGTTTGTGCCCAAATAGTAGATTACTCTGCCGATTTGGTGGAGCAGGAGGATTCATTAAGAACACTTTCTATTAAGCCTGTACGCAAGCCTAAGAAGTTGCTGAGGCAAGTTATGAATCGACTTCAACTTGATTTGAAGCAGAAACACGGAGAGCGAAAATATAAAATAGAAGCCATGCTTTGCATAGATACCTTTCCTTCGTTTTCTGCCAATTGCATTTGTCGGGTCTGTGGTGATAACGGTTTGGAAATTATAGATGTGACGAAAGATGTTAGTGATATTAAAATAGAGGACATCTGTTTTAAGGGACCGTATGGACTAACGGACCAAGACAGTGTTAATATAAAGTGTATTCTTGTCGATTTTTTAAATTTCAGCCCGATTTGTTCTAGTCGTTATTTTTATGCTCGTCCCTATCCATATTCCCCAATAGGAGCCTATGAGGCGGAACGTTGGTTTAATGTTAAGGCATACAAAATAACTTACGGTTCGGATGATAGCATATACCGTATAGACTTTATCAAGAATAAGAATAGCCGATTTAGGTATGGAGATAGGGTTGGCTGGTTCGGAGATTTTTCGTTTACTGCATTTTTTGATTGTCGTACCTTGCGTATAACACGATACAAAGGAGAATCCTATGACTGGGACAACGCCTTTCCTCTATATAGCTCAGACTTTCAAGTAGATTATGAAGTGGATAATGGAGCGCCTATCCTCAATCAACTTCAATATGTGGGAACGTTTAATAATATCAAAGGAAATGCTTTAGTAAGAAGAATAGAATAAATTCAATCTGCCAAATTGTGATGTAATAGTCCTCAATGATGAGTACAGTGATGATTTCAATGTTGGAAAGACACTACTAATGAGTCGCATAGATGTAGTTCTGCCAGGTAAATCTGAGTTTGAGAGATAAGAGGGAAGAGGGAAGATGTAAGATGTCTGATGTCTGATGTAAGATGTCTGAGGGCACTTACGGTTAAGGGTTCATGGTTAGATATGTCTGATGTCTGAGGGCACTTATGGTCTTTATCAAATTGAGAATTGAGAGTTTTTGTTATTAATGGTTCAGGTTCCAGGTTTCAGGTTTCATCAGCCCTCAGCCTTCGCTTTTCGTTTTCGTTGTACATGGTTCTAAAATCCAAAACAGCCTACATGCCTACATATTTTTGCTGAAACACCCGATGAATAAATGGATTGATGCGTTTGCAAGCCTACATAAAGCCTACATAAAGCCTACATGGAGCCTACATGATGCCTACATTCAAATGGCTGATAAGGAACTTTCGGAAATTAGCTTGTCTGTTTGCAAAAAGTCTTCTTAATGTTCGTTCTGAAATTCT
>CADCIP010000047.1 GCA_902801485.1 uncultured Bacteroidales bacterium
TTATTTTGATGCAAAAGAATAAAATTCTTTGCAAATCTGCAAACTATTTTACAATTTTGTAAAGAAATTAATATAAAAAGGGCTCTTTTTCAAAAGATATCGAGAAAATTTCATGCCTTTGCTATAAAAATAACTCTTGTTCCTTTGTTCCGTAATTCCTTTGTTCCGTGTTTCCGTAACTCCTTTTTTCGCAAGAAAAACACCCGTTTTCTTTGTGCGTATTGGAATAATTTCTATATTTGCAACGACTATATAGCCTTTTAAGGCTGTTAGTTGCAATCTTATTGGAACAGAGACCACCAAGCCGTTTGTAAGGCCGGTCTCGAAAAGGCGTTTACGGACGTTATCATTCTGTGATCTCAAATCTCGCAAGTTTGAAACATTCCACAGGAGATAATTGCAACGTTAAGCGTCTGCGTAGGTGGATTATATCCCAATCTGTACTATACTATAATGTATAGCTGTATGGTTGTATATATAATCACTGGGCGTGGGCTGTCTGCGTTGCTTATCCTTGGAATGGGGCAATGCGAGAGCCTGAGGTCAGGGATGGGCAGAAGTAGTAACTCCCATGCCTTTTTTGTTTCCATAAACTTACTATGAATGTTAACCGCTGACGTTGGGAGTTGGAAGGCAAATAAAGAGTTCTTTTGTTATGACTATTAGAAAGGATGGAAAAGCCAAGGGTGAAGACCTGAAACTATTGATGAATGTGAATGAAATCAGATCTTTCATCAAAGTGGAAATGTCTAAAGAGTTTAGTGCTCATCAATTCATCATTAAGTTAATGGAGAAAGAAACTGAATTATATGGAAAACTATTATGTAAGTATAAGAATGCTACAATAACACAGATGGTAATAGGCAAATACTTACAGAACTATCAAACGCAATTAGGAATAGCGCAGAAAGAAAAGGCCCCAGGTCCAGACATTCTTCAAAAACCCAGTAAATGTGCTATATGGATTCAAGTATAAAAAATATTGTATGAAAGATACATTAAAACTATTGTCACATTTTAACATTATTATCATCCAATTATTACAAAAACATGGAAATATTTCTACGCACAATATTAGGTATAATATGTATAATAATCCATTTAGGGCTAGCCGCAGGGTTGATTGAACCTAAATTTGTGCGATGTTCTTCACGTAAGAAAGTTGCATTGATTTATGGGGCAATATTTTTCTTATTTTGCTTTATGATGTCGAAAATAGACGAAAAACAAAAACAAGAAGAAAATAATGCATTAGCACGAAGAGCACGTGAGGTACGAGAACTAAAAGAGGCACAAGCTCGTGAACAAGAACGTGAAAAAGAACGTTTAGAAAAAGAACGGAAAGAACGAGAAGAAGCCAACATTCGGATTGATTTGGCTTCCGTCCCTAAATGGATAGATCTAGGGCTTCCAAGTGGTACGCTTTGGGCTGAATGGAACTTGGGCGCGACAAAACCAGAAGGATACGGAGAATATTTTGCTTGGGGAGAAACATCAGGCACAAGCGGTGGTAAAAGGAGATATGCATGGAATACTTATAAATTGTGTAACGGGGCCAGTGACTTGCTTATAAAATACTGCAGTTCGGACCATAAGCACATTCTAGAATCTGTAGATGATGCTGCAACCAAAAACTGGGGTAAAGGATGGCAAATGCCATCAAAGAATCAGTTTGATGAGCTGCGAGCAAATTGCAAATGGGAGTATGTAACAAGAGAGAATGTTAAGGGATATCTTGTTACGAGCATGCACAACTCCAATAAAATATTTTTCCCATTATCGGGCTATTGTGATGAAAATGAGTCTTTATGGTTTAGAAACAGTACAGGATATTATTGGTCTCAAGAACTTGATGCAAGTTATTGGACGGGGACGAACAAGCCATATTGCTTGATACTTGAAAAAGATGAAACAATGATGAGCAGTTCTCGCGTAGAACGTTGCGAAGGAATAAGTATCAGACCTGTTAGGGTCCAAAAAGCTGAAAGATCAAGAGAGGATGAAAATTCCGATTATTCTCGAGGGGAAGTAAAACGTGAAAAAAGTGAAAAAGAAAAACTCGAGGAAACTTTAAATACATTGGAAAATATGCTCTTACTTGAGTCAGTTTCGAATTACTGATGTCATTGTTGTCCAATTATCCCCCATAGATTAATTCGAACAAACAGGAAAAGACTTATATGAAGAACAATAACTTTATTGGACTATTTGCGACTTTGTGTTGTATGGCTTGTGCATATGGTGGTAACACCTCAAACACAGGCAACGAGAATCTGGATAAGCCTTTGACTGATGAGGAAAAACAAGCCTTTATAAATAAACAATTTGAAGAGGGAGCGTTTTTAGCAGAAGTTACAGACTATTCAGCTTTTGAGTTGATAGGCAATGTCAAATTAATCACAAATACGACCAAAACAACAGAAGGAGATTTCTGTTATGTACCATACCCCTCTACATCTATTGAGTTTGGATACGACGGAAGGGTTTGTGATACCAAATACGAGAACAAGTTTTGCAATCACTTTATTGATAGAAACATCAATGGGTCTATTAAAACAATCCAAATTGGAAGCGGTTATTCTGAATTTTCAGATATCGACCCAGAAATTTACTGTTTTTCCTTCGATTCTATTAACCGAATAACAAAAGTTGAGGTAAATGACGATTGGGCATTTGGAAAAGAGACAAATGATTATTACTATAACGAAGATCATGTTCTGTATTCAATATTTCGAAGAGAACAAGTCTATGAGGGCGGATATTCGGAAAGATTCAACAAATTTAAAATTTCCGATGTGAGGGAAGACAATCATCATAATTGGGTGGAACGTACGATGATTAGTAATCTCGGTCGAGAGATAAAAGAAAGTCGAAAGATAATTTATCATAATCCCCCAACTTTAATTCCAATCGCTAACGTGGATGATATTTATTGTTACTGTCCACAAGATTATGACAATGATTCTTATACCATAAAGAAATATAATCCAGAATTGGACGCTTGGAATGATATTATAGAAGAGGTCAACAAAAGAAGCGACTATGGATATAGAGGGGTTGGCGATTATAAAGTTGTTGGTTCACGATTATATGTTATGATGGTAACAGGTGCTTGTGGCGCACCCGGAAATGATTACAATGTATGCTATTTGAATCTAAAAGATAAGACATGGCATTTTGTTATTGCATGTAATGGAGATAGTGAAATTGTAGATAATAAGATAAAAGCCCATGTCTTCTGGCTAACCAAAGAAGGAGATTGTACTGCCGAAAACGAATATGGCGATTCCATTGTTTGGATAAACATGTAAACGAGAAGGTTGGGTTTTTGAGAAAAAGAAAAATTCTTTATTATAATGAAAAAATTTTTGATTATAATGCTTGGTTTCTCTTTGGTAGCACAAGCAAAAATTTTAAAGAGAAATTATCTTGGAATGGGTGTTAGATGTACTATTAAACATGGTCAAATCGTTCCTAATACACCTATTATCATTTATTCGTTAAGATATGGTGGTTTTATGGGGACTTATACTGAAGATGGGTATATAGAAAGAGAGATATCACGGGAAGGAAATATAAATAAAATAAAATATAGTATTCATAATGACGAAGGACGATTCAACCCCCAAAGCAAGCAGACTCTTCAAGTTGATGTCGTGGCAATTTTGCTTAATGATAGGGTTCGTATAAGAGACACAAATTATTTTGTTACAGAAAACGATTCCACATATATTCTTTCGTCAGACGAAGGCATAGATTATCTCACTCCCTATATGCAAGACGAATATTTCTTTACACACAATTACTATGGAAAACCCAAATCGATGTTTCTTCATATTCCTAAAAACTCTTTGGTGCATATGTATAACAGAGATAACAATGAGTTGGTTTTTGAGGGTAAATTTCCCGCAGTCATTATGTATGAAAAAGGACGTGCAGAAAGTGTATTGTCTATAAATAAGCTAGGGAATATCTCTATAAGGGAGTGGAGATGTACTTTAAATACTGGAGAGGTTTTAATAATTGATGAAACAAATAGGAACTATTATGCAACTACCACAGATGGTATAAGATTATTACCCTATTGGTACAAGAAATATGAGGGAACTCTACCATACGAAGGAGAGACACTAACACATTTTTATCATAGAGTATACACAGCAGATTCATTAAACAACATCAAAAAGGAAGAAGAAGAATTAGAAAAGAAAAATAACACAAAGAAGGAAAATGACTTAATAGCGCAAGTAAAAGCTCTTGGCGAGACTCCATACCAAAAGGCAATAAAAAACATACAGATTAAATACATGAAAAGATTTGAAAGAGAGTGCTGGGTATCCAGTGAGGTTATTTTGGGTAGCGCTTTGGTAAGCGGAATGGCAGGTCTTCCAATAACAAACATGGCTAAATTTACTGTTGAAATGGCCCCTTGCCTTATGGAGGCTGTGATGAAAAGACCAGCAACGGCAAAATCTATAATGGCAGACATGGAGAAGGAAATGGAAGAATCTGGAATGTTGAAATTGCGCAAGCCTATAGAGAAAGAACTTGAGGATTTACAGCTAAAGCAAGTGAAAGAAAAATTGGATAACAAATAGTCAAAATATGCAACAGAAGGTTATTGATTATTCCTCCTCCTGAATAAGATGATGTAAGATGTAAGAAGGAAGAAGGAAGAAGGAAGACACATTTCATTATCTGAACAAGTCGTTTAGATATAGGGAACAACTCATTGAGATAGTCTCTTATCCCCCTAAAGTCCTATCTGAATGAGTCGTGGAGATAAGGGGAATAACTCATGGAGATTATCTGAATGAAGCAAAGGTGGCAAAGTCAATTTCCCAGTCGTTTCATGAACATTAATCAGATTCAAATTAACAACGAAATACATATTTTTTACAACTATCAGTTGTATCTTCAAAAGTTTCTTCTTACCTTTGCAGAGGAAAAATAGAAGGATAATGACATTTGATAAATACTCGATAATAACACCCTATGGGCAGTACGTTATGATGGGGCATTGGACAATGCTCTTCAGACACTCTTTTCACAATGGAGTGACCCTGAGTGGTTGGTAGATTTCTTTCTTGCCAATATGGGTGACCTAGAATCTTACTTCAAAATTACAGACATCAATCAGGCAATCTATGATACAATCGATGATAACCAGCGCATCCAATGCTTGATTCTAGACATATCTCCAGAGGCAGATCTTGATAAAATCTTCCGTCCTTTAGAGAATAGTCGTATCAGTGAGATGTTACTTGGCAAAGAGAAGGCTAGAATAAAAGAGCGACCACAGCACGCTGATGGATTTGTGGATTTCTTGTCTGAAATACAATAAAGAAAGGAGAAACCATGAAAGAGAAGACACGTGAATTCCTTGAGGCTCATCAGAGCCAGACACCATCAAAATGGCGCGAGGAAGCAGAATGGAGGCGAGACAATTGGTCGTGGTTACAGCATTCACAAAAGATTGCCGTTAAGGTGTTGTTAAAGATGAAACAGGATGGTCTTACCCAAAAGGCTCTTGCTGAACGCATGAATTGTACTCAGCAGTATGTTTCAAAGATTCTGAAAGGAACAGAAAATATGTCGCTTGATACCCTTACAAAGTTAGAGGATGCTCTTAACATTAGACTAATATTGGACGAACGTTCGGTTTCTTATTCTGATTCAGAAGAAGCTACCTCAATTAATATGGTTGCTGAGGAAGAACCTGGAGAGAAGTATAATTCCAAGTGAAATAAATAAGAAATTGTATAAAGTTTCGGGGGTGGGGCTAAGAACTTATGTGGATAATAATTGCAGTAATAGTATTCTTTCTTTTTGCTCGTGCTCTGAATAATGCAGGGAAGAGAGGAGGTAAGGCTTGGAGAGAAGAGGATGATTGGGCTCAGTTGGATGAAGATTTAGATGATTAGAGTAAGAAACTTATTTGTGATAATTTTCTAAGTTGTTTTCGAGCAAGAAACAGCTTAAATAATAATTTTTCTAAGTTGATTTTCCTCCTCCTGAATAAGATGATGTAAGATGTAAGAAGGAAGAAGGAAGATGTTGTTCAAACCATCTCAATGAATCATGGAGATTATCTGGATGAAGTAAAGGTGACACTACTCGAAATAGAGGGAAAGGACAATCATATTGGAATGAGCACCGTCCAAACTCTGCGTGAACTTGTGCAAGGTGTTGTCGATAAGGTCTGAACGGTCTTTCTGTAAAATATCCACCAGACCGAAACAGAACTTTAATTCCGGGTTAAGTTTAAAAAAGGGAAGATAGATATCACAACCCATTCCCACCTCGATATAGCAGTCGAAAGGTTTTAACCTAAGTGCTCCATGCTTACGCGCCGTAAGGTCGATGGTAGGACTAAGGCCGGCAATAAGGTAAGGACGGAAATTATTGTATCGGGGAGCCGCAAACTTTACATGTATGGGAATTGAAAGATAACAGCTCTTGATGTTCTGTGTGGTATCGCGCTGACTTATCTGCTCGTGAAACATCACATGCTTCTGGCCAAAGTGGATAGTGGGTGAAAGACGAAGGGCAAAATGCGTATTAAGACGCAACTCACCCAGCACACCGACAGTGAAGCCCGGGTTGTAGTTGTCGATATCGGCATACCATTGCTCCCCCTCCGGAGTAACAAAACCATTGTTGCGTAACTCCAGGTCCTGCATGTGAAAACCTAAGAAGAAGCCATAATGCAGTTTGCGCATATCCAGATAAGGACGATTCATGACCTTACGTGGCTGCGCCATAGCACCTGCTACACAAAAAAGTGTCAGCAGTGTGAAAAACAAAACTCTTATACGTGATACCATCATGAAAATAACGTAAAAAGGAGGGTCTTTATTGTTCAAATCACCATTTTTGATGATAAAGTAAAAAAAACCGGGCGTTTATAACACAAGAATCACTAAAAATAATTACCTTTGCGTCTGTAATTGGTTTACAGTTTACAGTTTACCGTTTACCGTTTACGGTTTACAGTTTACCGCGATAGAGAATTGGAAATTATAATGTTTAACATTTATAAATTAATTTAGATTATGGCTTACGTAATTGGTGATGATTGTGTTGCATGCGGCACATGTATCGATGAATGTCCTGTAGGAGCTATCTCTGAAGGCGAAAAGTATTCAATTGACCCTGAGCAGTGCACAGAGTGTGGTACTTGTGCAGATGCTTGTCCTAGCGGTGCTATTTCTCTTTAATAGAAGACCTACCCCTTACCCCTCCCTTTATGGAGGGGATTTTTTTGTCCTAACATTATATTACATAAAAAGGAGCGCTTCCAAATTTGGAGGCGCTCCTTATATTTCCCCCTAAAGGGGGTTAGGGGGTCTTTTACTTAACGACGTACTTCTTACCGTTAATAATGTTTACACCCTTCTGAGCCTTTGTCAGCTTCTGACCAGAGAGGTTGTAAATGGTCTTAACGCCCTGAACAGGAGTTGTGATAACATCATTGATACCGTCGATTACATCCTGAGGATTCTCTGCACCCATATACTTCAGACGCCAGTTATCAACAACCAGCCAGTCGCCGGTTTCCTGTCCGTCCTTGTGAGCACCAATGGTAAGAACCTCGCCTTCCGGAACGTAAATTGCTACGCGGTTCCACCAGATACCACTCTGGAAGTATTGTTCAGCAGCACTCCAACAAGCATCTGTACACCATAGAGTACCATCTCCCTGACACTCGTACTTAATCTCGTTACCTTCTTCGTCAAACGTAGTCCAGCTTTCCTTTGTGTCGAAACGGCGACCCATACCAGGAACAGCGTTAATACCGTCTGAGAATGAGCTGATAACAGCAGTCTCCTTCTCGAGAGCATCTTCGTAACTTTCCTCACCAAGATAAGCATATACGTTTGCACGAGTCTCTACAGGAAGACCCAATGTAGCCTTCAGCATGTGAGTGGTATAGTGACCGTCACGATAGTAACCCTGAACAGCAAGCTCGTACCAGCCTGCAGGCAGGTCGTAGAGAGTCTGAGAGACATCTGCAGATTCTGTGTTCCAGTTCTCCCAAACGAAATCTACATAGTTGCCTCCACGGCCCCAAACACCGGTGCCGCCGCCAATACTACCGTTTACCCAGTAATCGATAGTCAGACGCTGGTCGTAACCCGGGTTAACGATGAGGTGTGTAGCATCAACGGGTTTCTCCTGTGTAGCAGTTGCCATCAGCTCGTTCAATTCGTCAAGGGTTATCAGCATCCACTGGTTGCCCTCGTTGGCAGGATCTTTCATATCGGTATCTACAACATTCCAAGAATTGAAGCCCACGCCGAGACCATTCTCGCCGCCATCACGAACGCCAAGATAGTAGAGAGAACCGTCCTCGCGAACGTTTGTCTTCTTGGTCTCACCAGTTTCGTTTCCTTCTTCATCCAAGATTGGCTCATCCCAACTTGCACGAACGATATTGAATACGTTCTCCTTACCTTCTACAGGAACGAACTCCCAAGAATCGTTAACAGGACAGTCAATAAATCCGTTATAGCCCATGAAGTCGGCAGTGCCTTCTGCACCGTTGGGACGGTGGGTCTGAACACGGAAGCCCTTTGGCAGGTCGTTACCTTCAGAATCGGTGGGGATAAGTGTCATTGCATTAGAAACATATTCTGTAGCAAGATGTGTACCCCATGCCTCAGCAGCACCCAGGAAGCGCTTTTCCTTTACATTATAAATATAATAGTCCATGTACTCCTCTGGAGCAGAAACACCTACATACTTCTCGGTATGACGCTCGGCAGCATTCTTCTTACGGGCGATGCGGAGAGCATCCAGCATAGGATTCATCTGAGCAGGAGTAGCACAGGTGTCAACGTTAGCCTTGGCATCGGCAATAGCTGCGGTGCAGTAACCCTTATCTTCCTTCTCGCAGAGTTCGATGGTCTGGAACATAATCGTTACATCCCTTGAGTAACCAAGAACCTCATCGATTCTGGGCTCCAGATTCTTAGCAAACTCCTTCACCTCGGCAGCATCCATATTGGTAGCCAACTCAACCTTGCCCTCTTCAACAAGAGCAGCCAGTTCCTCTTCCATCTTGCTGGTCAAAGGACCATGAGGAGCTTCACCCTTAGCAATTACAGCCTTCAGAGCATCAGCACTCTCCTGGTAGTTAACCTCCTCGACGTTGATACCACAGTCATAGAAGAAACCGCCCCAGTTCTGCTGGATATAAGTAGCAATAACGTTCTTACCTACGTTCAGATATTTAGCAGGAATGTGAACCTGTACGGGATTCTTGCCGTTGGTCCAACCTGTGTTCTTCTGCAGCAGGTGACCGTTTACGTATGTCTCGTAAGTATCATCGTGACATACATTCAGAGCATAGCTCAGACGAGGATTAATCTTGTCGAGCTCGAAGTCACGACGTACCCACAGGTTGGTATTCTCACCACCGGGCCATACAGTCTTCATCTCGGGCATGTAACCATTGCTGCCGCAAGGCATTTCCCAAGTATCCCACTGCTCGTCGTCGAAGTCGGCCATTGTCCAGGCCATTGTCTCAACACGACCTTCTACATCAGGCCACTTCAACTCTTCAACAGTAGTCTCGTCTGTCTCCTCGTTGTAGTTGCTCTTGGTCATATAGAAGAAGTTGAAGTAGTGTGTACCAATCCACAACTCGTTTCCATCTTCGTCCTTAATGGACATTTCGCTAATCCTGATGGTATCGTTTCCTTCACCGCCGGCAAAATCGAAGACAAGTTTCATGTTCTTGATAGCATCCAGACCCTCGACTTCCTCATCGAACTCTGTTTCTGATCCTGCCTGAATGTCTGTGTAGCCATCGAATGCTGTGGCTTCAGCCTCGTCGTTGTCGTTGTCGCAAATCTTAACGCGTACAGCAGAGTAATCGCCCGTAGCATTCAGCTTGAACTTGACATTATATATCTTACCGTCGGTAAATGTGATAGGAGTCTTGAAGTGCATCTGCGAACCCCATGCATCCTGCTCGGAGCTGCCAGCCATAGGAACTACGTAAACGTCACCCTCCTGAGCCTCATACAGTTTCTCCCAGTTGTGGAGAGGATGAGGATCATTGTTGGTTTTATAGTTGTATCCGCCATAGGAGTTGAAGATTACCTTACCCTCCCAAGGCTTCACATAACCCATCTCGAGGCCGCCTTCCTGAAGTGTATAGAGACCGCAGTCGGCAAAGGCACCGCCCCAGTTCTGGTGAACATGAACAGCAATTACATTCTCCTCGCCGCCAATGCGGATAAGGTTCTTCTGCTCCTCGGTCAGCTTGTAAACCTCGTCGTTGTTCCAACCGTTCTTGTAACGGGGAGTTTCAGAAAGGGTATCGCCCGTCTCTTCATCAATAACATAATCATAGTGGTCAATGTCATAACCTGTTGCCTGCCAGACAAGCACACCGTTGATGTAGTACTCGGCAGGAGCATCGTCGTGACCGCAAGCCAGATAAACATCACCGGAAAGCAAGTTGTCTGTGGTGAAGGTACGGCGAATGTAGATGTCGGCGATAATGCTGCTGCCTGTCCACTGGAAAGACTTCATGCCCTGCCAGTATTCGTCACTGCTGAAAGGAGCCTGTTGCTCTTCCCACTTGAAGCCGTCTTCTGTTACACCATAGTCGTCTTCTGTAACGGTAGATTCGTCGTAATCCTTCTCATACCAGAATTTTCCGTTGGCATCCGCCGCAGGACCGTCTTCCAGGACAAGCATGTTATAGTTAACATTCATGTCATCCCATTGTCCATAATCCTGGCCGATAGTAGCAACGAGAACCTTTGCTTTGTAAGGCTCATTGCTCCACCTTGCAGACTTAAGAATGGGGATGTTTGCACCCACAGAGGTAATTCCCTGGGCATTTGCAGCAAGTGCCATTAACACAGCCGCCATCGAGAGTAAACTTTTCCTCATAATGTTGTTTGTTAAAGTTAATATTTAATGTTCATTAGTTTCTATTTGGCATGCAAATATAGGAATTTATTTTAATAAGACAAAATCCAACATTACTTTATTTCACAGAAACAGGTAAATGCAACAATTCTGTATCAAAGTGACGGGAAAAATGAGCATTCTGTATCGCTGAACATCAGGGTTTAACATATACCTTATGGAATTTGCCTGCGGTATCACTAACAATGTTTAACCCCTTCTGCTTATTGCTGCGTTCCAGACCATCCGTTGAGTAGATTTTCACGCCTTGAGCAGGGGTAAATGAAAAAGAAGAAGCTGGGTTGATACCAGTAGTCAGATACGTATCGCGGGCCACACGAAGTGCTTGAATAGCATCTTGCAATGCCGTAAGCTTAGCCTTGGTGATGTTTCTGGCTGCTATATTTTCCCTAACCTCATCAATAAGTCCCTCCAGCAAATCAGCTTCAGCAGAAATTTCAGGAACATAGCGTAAACTCTCCGCCGATGGCGTATTCTGGAAAAGACGAAATTCGGAGCAAGAAAACTGAGGAGCACCATTCCGAAGCGTGTAACCGGGAGTGCGCATTACATTGAACCGCAAATATTTATAATTAGGTTTGCGGAGAAATATATTACTACTGGTATAAGCCTTGAGGGCATCACCGCCAAAATCGGTAAACTCCGTAATGTAATCCCAGTTGATTCCGTCTTCGCTGGCAGTCACCATCACATCCTGCATACGGTCCTGTATCCCCTCAGTGGAATCATAACGGGGATTATACTGGAACCTGCAGCTCAACAATTCTCTGTTTAACTCCACTTGAATAAAGTGAGGCTGGTTAGGAGGCATATTGTCCAAGGTCTGGTAATATGTACTCGTTTTGTTATCAACAACATACGTAACAGGACAAGATGACAAAGCTCCATCGCATGAAAGGAATCTCGACGCGGCCAGGTTTACCCGACCTTCCGTATAGGTATATAGGCTATCGAGCAAACCGTAAGCCTCCATGATGGAAGCACGGGCATTGTCTTCGTTAGAAAGAGGCCAATAAAGGTCGGCCCATACAGGATGATGGTCGCTCATACGATAGCCATCGTCAGTATAGCTATTGCCCCACTCAAAAGTGGTACAAGAAACCTTGGATGTGGCATAAATATAGTCGATGCAATTATCATCGGAACCACTGCAAAGGTTCTTGTACGTGCGACACTTAAAACGCATATCGTTCAAAACCAACTTGTAATTTTTGATGTAATTGTAATTGGTCTCTTCTGTACGTTTCATATTCATATCGCCCGTCAGCAGATGGGGGAACGTCTGTGTGGTAAATCCTGCACCATAATATTTCTCGCTTAACTCCAACATGTGCGGTTTCATGTACTTTATCTGGGCCTCTTTGACTTCTTCATTCTCATACGAAAGATGGGTGTTGGTATAAAGGAACCGAGCTCCCGTCTGCTTGTCAACCAGCACAGCCCAAGTAGCAATACGGTTGTGACCGGCACCTTCCACACGTGAGACCTTTTCCGGCGTATCGGTTAACCAGTAATTACCTGAGGCTTCCACGAAGAAGCGTTCTGTCTTATAGATGATAGGAGTATATTCTCCTTTTTCTGCTGTATTGTCACGCCCGTGTCCCACCATAGCGTAGCCAGGCATACGGTGGAGCAAATCAATAAGCTCGTTGCGCACGGGTTCCTGCCAGCCCATGATGTCCGGGCTGATGCGGTTTATGTATTCTGCCAAGTGAATGGCACGTTGCTCCCACGTATTTGTAGCAGAATTAATATTGCCATAGGGAATGTTGTAGGTCATGATACGAATCTTCTCCGTGCCTGCCGCATCTATATAAAGCACATATACTGCCAGCAGTGCTGGCAGTATACATTTCAGATAACTATATCCCTTCATCTGTTTCTACTTAATACTTATCTTTCTTCCCTCAATAATATAAATACCTTTTTGGGCACGACTCACGCGCTGACCATTCAGATTATAGATGGTACCATGCAGACCGTTATACGTCTTATTATCTTCCTTCAACTCAGCAATACCATCTTCGGAATCGTTGAAATAGTCGCCGCCATCGTTCTTGTAAACAATACTATGAGAACGGTCAAAGACTGGATGCAAATCAGAACCGATATTCTGGAACCACATAATGTAATCCTGGGGCTCATTCAGTTTGAAGCAAACCTCACCATTCTCGAATGCATCCTGCGGCATGGTGTAAGCACCGGTCTTCTCGTTAGTACCATTGTTGCTATAATTATTAATGAAAGTAGCACCACCGCGACGGCAGAAGAGGTTGTCTGCATTATCGTTACCCGTGATTGGGGCAATAGACCAACAGTTACTAACCTTAGCGCCAACATTGCCCAGCCATCCGCATATCTGAGCAGAGTTCTTACCACTGCCTGAAGAAATGGCGCCCGTACTGTAACAGTTGTTGATATATGCAATACTACCGTTGTTGGCATTACCCATTATACCTGCACCTGCCTGATAGGTAGCCGTTACGGTACCCTCGTTGCCCAGATTGTCCAGATATACAGCACCACCCTTGGAAGAGCGTCCAATCAGACCCACACGGTCATAACCCGTGATGGAACAAGTCTCGTCAAGAATCAGGTTTCTGATGCATGCGCCAGTTGTGATATTTCCAAACAAACCAACGCCGATAGCCTTAACAGTTCCTTCGCGTGTTCCGTCGATGACCAAATTGTAAATCCGGTGTCCCTGACCATCGAAAGTACCACTATAGAGAATCTGATCATCTTTGTTGGCTGCGGGATCTGCCTCGTTGTATCCAATAGGCGTGAAATCAATGCCATCCATATCAAGGTCGTTCAGCAAAGTACCACTTATGCCCGTATCTCCATCATTAACAAGCATTGCAAATAGGCTAAGGTGCTGGGGAGTAGAAATCTGGAAGACTCCGTTCTTAACTGGAGGATAGAATGCGATGTTGGACATACGCTCTATGTATGCACGAGCCTCCTCGATGGACATAGAACCAGCTACATAAGCCTGTGCTATAGCATCGCAAAGCTCCAATGTTGCGTCATAAGTATCCTCGTCGACGAGACCTTTCTCCCACATCTTTGTAACAGCTATAAGAAGGTTATCTTGCATACTGAAGGCTTCTGTATATACAAGACGACATTCATAAATTTGCTTGAACAGATCAGAGAACCTGCCTATGAGAGCCATCTTCTCAGCAACACCCTCGGCATTCTGAGCATCTTCTACAGCCTCTGACAATGCCTCTTGCAAAGCAGCAGAGAAATTGGGGAACTTTGCATAATCAAGGTCATAGCTTGGAACAAAATTGTTAATGGTCTCAGCACGTGATACATAACCATTCAAAGCTGTAGCAAGCTTGTCCTGATATTCCTCATTCACTTCATCCGAACTGCCTAAGTAGAATAAACGGAAATTGCCAAAGCCCATCCAGTCCTTTTCTAATCCTGTGCCCGGATTGGCCACACCTACAGTCAGCGTGCCATCCTTTACCTCCACTGCAGTATAGTTAACATATCGGCCAGCACTGAATGCATAAGAACATCCTAAAGGACCCTTAGGAACCCAACCCTCAATCTCGCCATATACATATTGATAATCCTTATAGTCACCTGTGAGTAAGCAATTAACACCATCCTCGGCATCCTCAACAGAAACCACATCTTCTCCCTCTGCCATAGCGAAATTGATATTGTCGTTCAACGAGATTGTACCAGCATACAAGGTGCTTGTAATGGTAGCATTTGCACGGAAAGCTGCATTGGCCTGTAACAGATAGATACCATTCTTCAAACCGGTAAGTGTCTGTGTGAACTTGAAAGTATTGTTCCAACCCTCAACTGCAGGCATCAGTTCCTTGTTGCTTGCATAGTTCATGTTGGTTGTACTCTCAGCATCCCAACCTTTATCGTCAGCCGCAAAGGTAGGATTAACAAGCAGGTTTGTGATTTCCGTATTGGCAGGATAGTCGGCAGCAATGGCAGCTGTAAGCAACTCATTTACATAAGCTGTCTCAGCAGCAATCTCCTCGTCGCTCAGAAGGTGATTCTCCATTATGTATTTGTATCCTCCATTTCGGAAGGTCTCGTTGGGTGCTTCCTCCGATGTTAGATAAGAGATCAGGAAATCACGTTCTGGACAAGAGAAATCGTTTTCCTCGAGATATTTCAAGGCATATTGGCAAGCTGCGTCGTATGCCGCATAAGCCTTAATAGAGGCATCTACGCTATCCTTCGTAACTTGCAATCCTCTATATGCTTTCAGGAAATCCTTCAGATTGTCAATCTCAGACAATTCCTCTATTTGCTCATTATAGCTATTCAGTAAAGTCTGATATGCAACCACATCCTTAACTTCCTCCTTCAGGACATTCACTTCATAGTCGCGGAAGATATCGTACGTGTTGTCGTCATGTACATCAGCATAGCAGTCTTCTCCACATGAATATACAAGACCACGGGTACTATCCCATCCGGGGAATTTGTCCTCACCAATCAGTTGATACCAACTGGGAGAAAGGAACGATTGTCCATTCAGCTTCCACGTAAGGGAACCGCTGCCAATCTCTTCCTCTTCAATCTTTGTCCACTGTTCTCCCTTTACACTATAACAGTTTGACATTGTGTTAGTACCTGATAAACGAACTACATCCTTACCTTCCTGATAGCCTTCCACCTCTGCTGCTACCCAACAGTTATTGATGCTGGTCTTGGAAGAACCTGCCCAGCCGGAAAGGGCTGCACTTTCTGAAGCACCGATAACGCTACCAGTAACATAACAGTTGTTGAATGTATATTGCGATTTGCTTCCGTGGTTGCAACCAATCAGACCTCCGGCATTCTTACCTAAAGTGAACACGCTTCCTTCCATTCCTACATTATTGAAGGTAATGGGGCCTTCCTGATTAAAGTCGCTACTACCAACTATGCCGACACTGTTTTCTGTGGCCTTGATAGAACAAGATTCGTCCAAAATCAAGTTCTGCAATACCATACCCGAAGCAGCAAAGCCAATCAAACCCTTGTCGCTGCCTTCGACATCAAGAACAAATTCACTGATCTTATGACCCTGACCATCAAAAGTTCCAGCATATCCTTTTCCGCTAACTTTACCGATAGGTTCAAAACGATCCATATAGTCAGACATATTAATATCATCAGTCAGACGGGCATTGGCACTTGTGGCTCCATTGTTCACCAATGCAGAGAACCAGAGCACATCACCACCGTCTGCCAATTCATAAGCGCCGCCAACGGGTGTCTTGTATGTGGCATCGAAGAGATTACAATTGATACAGAAACCATGATCGAATACATGATCAGGAATTACACTCTCCTGAGTATTGGAATAAGTAAGCGTACCGGCGAGTGGTGTGCCGTCGCAATTCAAAGCTCCGTTTCCATATACACGTTTATGGTCGTTCCAGGGAAGAGGTATTGCATCTTCTCCCAGTGTCTGATACCACATAATCTTATCCTCCTCCTGCAAGCCGTTTAACTTATAACAAAGTTCTCCGCTCTCCTTCATATCTTCCGTGTATTCAAGAAGCGTAACACCGCCAGGCAGGGGTTCCACTGTTGAGTAGCAGTTGGTAACAACAGGTGCGTTTCCGTTACGGAAGAACTTACAACCGGCAGGAACCTGGGCAATAGACCAGCAGTCGGATATCTTGGCAGAAGCTACGTTTGTCCATCCGGAAAGCTGACCTACGTCCTTAGCGGCACAGATAGCACCAGTGGTGAAACACCTGGTCATATTGGTAATGGCACCACCATTAGAGTTGCCGATAATACCTCCGGCTGCACTGCTATCATTGCCTGATCCATTATTGGTCACATCGCAAAGAACACCGATATTGACAAGGTCCTGAGTTCCTGCACTGACACTATGGCCTATCAGACCACCTGCGTAAACCGTACTGGTTACTGAACAACTGGCATCAATAATAAGGTCGTTGGCTGAGAAGTTAACCACAGTTCCAAACAAACCGCCTGGTACGCCCTCCACTTCAACAATCATATTACTAATTGTATGCCTGCCGCCATCCAGCGTACCAGAGAATGGGTGGTTATCGTCACCTATAGGTTGCCAGTTTTCGCCAGCCAAGTCTATGTCAGCGGTCAAACGCATCTTCAGGTTATTCATCTCGCCCGAATTAACTTTTTCGGCAATCCATCTGAATGCCTTGGCTGTTCCGATTAAATAATAACCGTCCTCATCCTGATTCAAGGCACCGCAAACAACACAGAATCCATCTTCGCCTATCTGGTGCGGGTCTTGTATGAAGCCCGTATCGGTATTGCTGTAGCCAACACCCTCTGCATCAGTGCCATCGCATTTCTTGTGACCTACAAGATATACCACATCCTCACCCTCAAGTGTAGGCTGTTCATCCTTACCCAAGGTCTGATACCATACAGGGTTGGCAGGATTACATGCATTCAGATAATAACAAGCCTCACCTGTTGATAAGGCTTCGTCTGGCAATTTGATAACCTTCAATGCATCATCATCTACGGAATTTGCACCTCCCGTTCCCTTGGCATTCTCCAAGTTACAAACAGAGGCCAGCCATACGTTTCCGCCAAACTTGTCTTTATTCGTGTTTGTATTTATAGATCCCACAACAGCATTAACGCCTTTGAAGTCTTCCAGCCCGGAGGCCTCTACAGAACCTGTAACCAGACAGTTCCATACACCTTGGAAGGTACCATGATTCACATAACCCAGAATACCGGCAATGTTGCCGTTAACGGAAGTTTTAATCTTACCTGACATTACACAAGCCGTAATCCTTCCGTAATTGGCATAACCTACAATACCTGCCTTACTGTCTGCACCATTCTCTCGGATAGTATATGTACCGGCATACTCACATTTATAAACCTCACCGCCACGCAGCGAGCCTACAATACCGCCTCCATGGCCTTTTGTTTTCTCAGAAAGAATATTCAGTTTGCTAAGAATACCCGACACAGAAGTAGAATTGCAGGCATAACCAATGGTTCCGCAATTTCCCTTCTCATCCACCAACTCACCGGCAATGCTGAAGTCCTTGATGGTTGCTCCCACAACAAAGCCGAACAAACCCTCTCCTGCAGCTACGGAAGTATAATTAAAGCCTGTGACAGCATGATGTTGACCGTCGAAAGTACCAACGTAAGGAGTTTCCCTAACACCAATGGGTACCCATTCAATACCTGTAAGATCTATGTCGGCCGTCAATTTGCCGTTCAGTGTAGATTCACCAGCATCCACACGCTGGGCAAACTGTAACAACTGGGCCGGTGTGCTGATTTCCATCGTGAGGGCAGCATCGCCTGTCTGAATCGGCAGCGGGCAATCTGGTCCCTGAACCCAGTCGGTAGAGTTCGGTAACATTGCCAACACCTCGCCATTCTTCATCTGCTCGGCTGTCACCTGTGTGGCACCGTCGCTAACAGCATCTACCTTATTAATATAAAAGCAATTCTTCAATGTATATTTACTCGGATTTCGGGCGAAAGTGTTAGAACCTGCATAATTCTCTTCTTTCAGATTAATCTCAGCAATGGTAATACAGTTGATTAATGTGGCATCAGAACCTGCCCAACCCAGAATACCTGCACAGTTCTTGCAGGTCTCGCTGGTAATCGTAGCTGCACTGACGCAGTTTACGAACACGCAGAATGAATTGTCGCTCGTAAGGTGAGCTACAAGACCGCCGTTAGTGCCATCGCCGGAAACGGTGCTCACGATATTTACCTTGGAAACGCAATTCAGGAACAGAGAATTGGCCTGTCCCACAAAACCTGCAGCAAACTTAGCACTGGTGGTAATAGTGCCATCTACAGTAAGGTTCTTAATTACTGAAGGCTGACCGGTAGCATAGAACAAACCTGCCTCGTTTTCTGTACGTTCCTGATTAAGGGTGATAGTATGGCCCTTTCCATCAAGAATTCCACGAAACATTTTCGTACCACCCAAAGGCTGCCCGCTGTAGGAAATGTCAGCCGTCAACTCAGCACGCAAGTAATAGATTTCTTGCTCAACAAGTTGGCCAAAAGCCACTAAATCCTCCTCTGAGCCAATCTGATAAACGTCACCTACTCGATTAAGTGACCAAGCACTGGTACTGAACAAACACATCAGCGCCAACAGGAAAAATGAGTAACTGTTTTTCATAACTTTAGTTTTTTTAAACACTAGATTCATTCTCTTTAGATCGAATATGTCACATTCGATGCTACAAAGATATAAGAAAATCCCGAAACGGCCAAACCAATTTCGGGATTATTTTTTTTTCTGTTTATACTTAGTCTGTATTAGAACTGCTCCAAGTATGCGATTCTGCTTTCTGTACTGGGATGCGTACTGAACAGATTACTCATAAAAGAAGTGAAACTGCTCTTGAAGGCAAGCGGACGGATAATGAAGAGCTGTGCCACATCTTCGCGGTCAGTCTGTCCCAATCCCGGATCACTGCTTATCTTGCGCAAGGCAGAAGCCAAAGCCAATGGGTTACCGGTAAGCTCGGCTCCTCCCGCATCGGCCATATACTCACGCTTACGGCTGATGGCAAAACGGGTGAGCAGAGTAAACACATAACCCACTGCGGCCAATACAGCAGCCACCATCAATACCACAATAATGGCAACACCTCCATTGCCCTTACTGTTGCTGCTGGTCCTGCGGCGCCCGCCTCCGTAGATAAAGGTGTTCCACACCATACGGACTGCCAGCGACATGATAGTGCCCATAATGCCCACAAAGATAATGCTCACAATAAGCAGACGGGTATCCCGGTTACGGATATGCGTCAGCTCGTGCCCGATCACCCCGGCCAGCTCTTCATCGTTCAGCCGGTCGCAGATGCCCGTTGTTACCGTTACGGTATAACTGTTGGTATCTATTCCGCTGGCAAAGGCATTCAACTGAGGGTCGTCTATCACATTAATCTTGGGCATGGGCATACCACAAGACATAGTAAGATTCTCAACAATATTATAGACACGGGGATTCTCTCTGCGCTCCAAAGGGCGGGCACCTGTGGCATGACGTATCATAGCCGTATTAGAGAAATAGGCAATGACAAACCAAATGCCGACAATGATGATAACCCAAGGCAGGATATGCATCATCTCGTAGTTCACATAGTCCCAATCTACCCTACTGACTGGTCCGTAAGCATCTTCATAAGCATAATCCGTTACACCCAGATAATTGATGATTACCAGGAACAAATACACCATCCCCAACATAATGCAGGGAAAGAGCAGAAGCAACAGCAGGCTCTTGAAGTTATTGGTAGCCTGCTGCGTATGAATACCTACGTATTTCATTCTGTGAGTTGGTAAGTTTTTGAGTTTATAAGTTGGTAAGTCTATGAGTCCGCTAACCGCTAACTCCTAACCGCTAACCGCTAACCCCTAACCGCTAACCGCTAACCGCTAACCGCTAATTCAGAACTTAACCTCGGGTGCTTTCTGAACTGCTGCACGCTCCTCCTCGGGAACCTCGAACATTGGCTCCTGATGGAAGCCGAACATATTAGCAAACAGCACAGCAGGGAAACTCTGAACGCCAGTGTTCAGTTCCTTCGTAGCACTGTTGAAGAAACGGCGAACAGCAGCCAGCTTGTTTTCGATGTCGGCCAACTCGCTCTGCAACTGCATGAAGTTCTGGTTAGCCTTCAGGTCGGGATAAGCCTCCACGCTTACCTTCAAGCCAGCCAAAGCACTGCTCAGCGCATTCTCAGCCTCAATCTTATCGTTCAGATTCGTAGCACCCATAGCAGCTGTACGAGCCTGAGTGATACGCTCCAGCAGACCCTTCTCGTGCTCGGCATAGCCCTTAACCGTATTTACAAGGTTAGGGATAAGGTCGTAACGCTGCTTCAGCTGAACCTCGATATTGGCAAACGCATTCTCGCGGTTGTTGCGAAGGGCAACCAGATTATTATAGATACCAATCACCCAGAAAATAAGAATTAGGACAATAACGCCTACAATAATTAATGCAATCATAATTTTCGCTTTTTTTACTTGTTAAACATATTTTTTTATTGCAAAGATAGTGATTTTTCTAAATACAGATAACAAAAACGCAAAATAAACAACATTTTTTGAGGAAATTTTAAAACATTTCAGAAAAAAGTTCTATCTTCGCACGCTAAAATAACATAGTAAGGTACAAAATGAGACAACTTAAAATCACAAAGAGTATCACCAGCCGCGACAGCGCGTCACTGGATAAGTATCTGCAGGAAATCGGACGTGAAGGACTTCTAACCGTTGACGAGGAAGTAGAACTGACCCAAAGAATCAAGAAAGGTGATCGCCGTGCCCTCGACAAGCTGGTACGTGCCAACCTGCGTTTTGTGGTTTCCGTTGCCAAACAGTACCAGAACCAGGGACTCTCCCTGCCCGACCTTATCAACGAAGGCAACGTAGGCCTTATCAAGGCAGCCGAGAAGTTCGACGAGACCCGTGGTTTCAAGTTCATCTCCTACGCCGTATGGTGGATTCGTCAGACCATTCTGCAGGCCCTTGCCGAGCAGAGCCGTATCGTACGTCTGCCCCTCAACCAGGTGAGCGCCGTGAACAAGATAACCAAGGCCATGACCAAGTTCGAGCAGGAACACGAGCGCAAGCCCAGTGCCGACGAGCTGGCAGAGCTGGTAAACGAGCTGCCCGAGAAGATCAACGACTCCCTGCGTGCCAGCGGCCGTCATGTCAGCGTGGATGCCCCCTTCGTGGAGGGTGAGGAGAACAGTCTGCTGGATGTAATGACCAACCCCGATTCTCCTATGGCCGACAAGAGTCTGGTTAACGAAAGCCTGGCAACAGAGATCGACCGTGCCCTCAGTATGCTCAACGAGCGCGAGAAGGACATCGTAGAGATGAGCTTCGGCATCAACCATCAGGAGATGACCCTCGAGGAGATTGGCGAGCGCTTCGGCCTCACCCGCGAGCGTGTACGTCAGATTCGCGAGAAAGCCATCCGCAAGCTCCGCAGCGGCAGCCGCAACAGCCTCCTCCGCTCCTACTTAGGATAAATTTATTTATCACAGAATAACAAAAAAGGCACCCATCAGAATGGATGCCTTTTTCTGTGTTAGTAATAATATAGTTCTATAGTATTTCTCTTGCAATCCAAGCACAAGCTTCTGCATCGGCGAGGGCGTGATGATGGTTCTTTAAACAGTAACCACATTCTTCGGCTACAGTCTGGAGTTGGTGATTACATAGGTAAGGGAAAACTCTACGTGAGACACACAAAGTGTCGTAAAACTCATAATCGGGGTAATCCATCTGATAAACACGGAATACGGCTTTCAGACAGCTTTCATCAAAAGGTCTGTTGTGGGCCACAAGGGGCAGGCCCTCTATCAGCGGCTCTATCTGTGCCCAGACCTTGGGAAAGACTGGTGCATCGTCTGTATCTTCGCGGCAAAGGCCATGGACCTGTGAGCACCAGTAGTTATAATAATTAGGCTCGGGCTGGATGAGTGAATAGAACGAATCTACTATCTCGCCACCACGAACAATGACAATACCGACAGAGCATACGCTACTGCGCTCGTTGTTTGCCGTTTCAAAATCTATGGCTGCAAAGTCCAGCATTATACTTCTTTCTTATCTGCAAAATTAATTATTATTCTAATACGCACAAAGAAAAAGGGTGTTTTTCTTGCGAAAAAAGGATTTAGGGACGCGGATTTATTGAACCAATTTTCCTTTATCTCAAGTATAGTCCGTAAGGGACGGACACGGAGTCCGTACGGGACGGACTAAGAGTTCGTACGTGACGGACAAAAAACTTTCAAGTAATATCTTATATAAACGTAACCAGGTTCTATGTCGCTCATGGTACTTTCTTGTTACTTTATTTGTCCATAGGGTTACTCATCTTTATCCTTTTGATAGTGCTCTCGGGCAATGGCTATTGCTTTGCGAAGTTTCTCAGACAATAATTGTTTGTCTGGTAACTTAGTATAATACTGTGCCACTTTGATTGGGCTTTCTTCATCAAGCATCAGATACTCATAGACTTTTTAGATGCGTCCATGTTAATTGTCTCTGCGTTGCGGAGATAATGTCCTCCTCGGAAAAAGTCTCCGCGCTGCGGAGACAATGTCTCAAAGTTTTCTCACTCCATCCGCTACCATAGCGTTCTGTCAGTTTTGAAGATAGGTTCCTGACCACCTGCTTGCCATATTCTGCACGCTGATTAAAGAGCACATCTTCCTTTATACGCTTACCCACATACCAATTTGTCAGACAGGCTTCTGTGTTCACATACGTTGCAATCCTGCCACACGCGCCATCAATAATCTGGCACACGTCTGCATATAATGTTGTCTCTTGCTGAGGCTCGATATATCTTATTTCGCTCATAGTCCAGAATTCTTGAATATTCAAATCCGACCTTACTGCTGTCTAAGCCCATCGAATTCGATGCTTTTAAAATCGGGATTGTGCAATTGTTCCCATACACCAGAGTAGTCGTCATTTATCTTTTTGGTCGTTGTCATTATGATTATAATAAGCTTATTCTTCTTTTTCAGCTACAAATATACAAAAAGTTTTTCAATTTATAATGTACTTACTAAAGCATTTTTTACCATCATTCCCTACTTATACAGAAAACCTGGGGTTGGTCAGTATGACGTGTACTGAATAAGTCGTCGATTTTGGCAACATATACCTTACTATACGCGGAACCACGATGGTTATCGGAGTTGAGGGCAGGTATATGTTTGTACAATATGTACCTAACATATACCTATCATGTACCTCAACACCTTATCTACTTAGGCTGCCTTTAGTGGGACAACCTTATAGAACGGCATATTGCCCCTATGGGTTAATTCATAACCCATTTCCTTCAAGGCCAACCCCAAATGAATCTTTGTGCTTCTGTTCATTGCCAACGAAGGATACTCAGTCTGAATAACCTGCAACATCTGGTTGCAATTCATTGCCTTTGCTACCTCATCAGTTTTCGGCTTACGAAAGCAGACGGCTAAGATATCTGCCATATCCTTCTTCTCAGTAAACTCGATGTTCAACTCCTGAATTCTGGCTACTTCCTCATTATTAAACCAATAAGGGGCTTTCTGCTCTCTCAGTTCATAAATCACTTGGGCATAAAGCTGCTCGTAGTTGATTTCCCCTACATTATTTATATACTCGCCTTGGGGAATGTTGATGCAGATGTACCTTCTACTTCCTGTAGCATCCGTCAAGGGATGCGGATTGTTGGTGGTTGCCACGAAGGAAGCGAATCTTGGTTTGTCCTCCTGAGCACATCCATAGATGGGTCTGCCGTTTACCTTACTCTTGGAAAGCGTCTGCTTCAAGGCTGCGTGCTGACTGGGCCGGATGGCATCCAACTCATCGAGGTTCACCAGCAGGTTGTTTGTCAGAGCCATTTCCTTGTCGAACCTGTTACTCAGATTCAGATGGTCCAAGTAGTATTGGCGCAAATGCTGGGGAAGCATACGCCTGAGGAAGGTCGTCTTTCCACAACCCTGACTGCCAATCAAGGTTGGCACACACTCGTTTCCATGAAGCGTATCCATCTGCAACCAATGGGCAACAGTAGAACGCATCCAAGTGCTCAGGAAAGCCAGTTGTTCTGTACTGACTCCAGGC
>CADCIP010000048.1 GCA_902801485.1 uncultured Bacteroidales bacterium
GTTTAATTTTTATTCCCGAGATGCCGCCTATCTTCGAGACGAAGTTTCAAAGATAGAAAGAAAGTTGAAAGTTGAGGCTTCGCCTCGAGCCTGCTCACGCTCGGCAATACTCAAGCGAGCTTGGACATTGCTCTCGCTTAATCGCAGCCTTGAACATTTTTCTGTAACTTCTGAAAATAGTGCCGGGCGCGCACAGTCAACCTTATTAGGGGAAAGCGTCAACTATTTCAGGCTTAGGAGTCAACATTGTCAGTATGGACACAGCCTAATTGCTATCGGTTTCAGATTTCAGATTTCAGATTTCAGTTACGCCAAAGAACATGAATTCAGAGTTATTATTATATTATATTATATTAAATATATATAATATAATATAATAATAAAAGTTTCACTAACTCAAAATCCTTACTGAAATCTGAAATCTGAAATAATTGAAATCAGCACTTTCAAAAAAATTAGAAAATAATCCCTAAAATATTTTGTCATTCTAAAAAATTGTTGTACCTTTGCAGTGTCAAAAGAAAGGGGTGAAAAATTACTCCCACACGAGGCGGTAAAAATTCCCACGTGCACTAAAGAGTTTTGCCCCACGTAGCAGTAAAAATCCCAATCGAATGACAGAGAGAAATAACATTACAAATTAACCAACTAAAATTAACAATTAACAATTAACCAACAAATTTATTAACCATTAAATCTACAAAACTATGTTGAAAGTAAAAGCAAACGAGAAACTACAGAAGATTGGCAGCTTTGCCGGTACTTACCGCTACATCATGGATCAAGGAGGCTGCTCTCCGCAGCGGCATCAGCAAGGGTGTAATGCAGGCGGCATGGGATGCAGCAGGCGAAGTAATCAAGGCTTGGGCTACCGAAGGTCACAGCGTAGCCATCCCCGGACTGGGTAGCATGCGATTCGGTCTCCGCGCCAAGAGTGTAGCCAACGTGAACGAGGTAAAGGCGGGCCTTATCCGCAGTCGCCGCATCATCTTCACGCCCACTACCGACCTGAAGGAGGAACTGGCTGACACTGCCATCCAGATTACCTGCTACGACCGCAACGGCAACGAGGTAAAGCGCGTAACGAGTGCCGACGAGGGTATCGTTGAAGATAACGATAACGTCAACGATAACGTCAACAATGGTGGCAACGGGAACGATAACGATAACGGGAACGATAACGTTAACCCTAACCCTAACGAGGGTGGCGGCGGCAACGGAGGCGGCGACAACGGTGGCAACGAGCCAGGAGAGGATGAAGACTAGTGAAGAGCGGGCCTTCGGGCCCCTCTTTAGAGTTTAGAGTTGATAGTTTAGAGTTTAGAGTCAGTTTAGAGGTTTAAGAGATTAGAGATTAGGGATTAGAGTCTCGCTGAGGCGATAACGGGAACATTCGTCCTTTAACTTCAAGTCCTCAGAACCTTGGCTCCCTCTCCTTGGAGAGGGCGGGGGGAGAGGCTCCTAATTATGAAAAAAGAAACTTGGAAATTTATCATTCAGACGATAGTAGCTATTCTGACTGCTATTCTGACCAGTCTGGGCGTCACCAGCTGCATGAACTAAGAGCGGGCCTTCGGGCCCGACTCTTAACGAAAGACGAAAGACGAAAACTTTAATCGGTTAGCGGTTAGCGTATAATGCTCAATGTTCAAGGCTGCGATTAAGCAAGAGGAGAGCGATGCTCGCATCAGCTATCCCGAGCGAAAGCAGGCTCGAAACGAAGTTTCAATGTTCAATTAATAACGTAAGCGGATTTGAGATAAATCGAAAAAACATCAAAAAAGAGTGTAATGATTTAACCATTTCGAATAAATCTTGTATCTTTGCAAGAAAATATTGTAATTTATGAAAAGAATCTTTCGTTATGCCACCATCGCATTCCTACTTGTTATTCTTGGCGGATGTATTTACCTGAACAGTCTGATGCCCATCATAACAGGCTATGCTGCGAAGAATCTGGCATCAGCAGTGTTCGTTTCTGGTCGCGAGGCAAAAGATGTTGAAGCACTCGACCTGAACTTTTCTTTTATAAGCCTCACAAGCAACACGGTTGACTACGAGAACAAGACTGTCACCAGCCGATTCCTTTGGGGAAAATCAACAGCAGCCTTCCGCGAGGGCTATGGCGTGACATTATTACGCGGCATTTCTGCTGATCAGCTTAGGGAACAACACTTCCCATTAGATGAGCCATGCGAGACTAAGGCGGGACAAGGCTTCATCCCTGTGGGCGACTCCACTATCACAGAAAACCTTGCCCCTATAGCGAGGGCCTTTGTCGAAGAACGTGCCTATCACGGGCATCCCTTTGCCTTTGTTGTGCTGCACAAAGGCAGTGTGGTAGCGGAACGCTATGACAAAGGTATCGGTCCTGACACAAAACTCCTCAGTTGGAGTATGGCGAAGAGCTTTGCAAATGCACTCGTCGGCATTATGGTAAAAGACAGCATTCTTGATATTCATGCTCCGATGGACATTCCTGAGTGGCAGAGTGACGGACGCAAAGCCATCACCCTCCACGACCTGATGCAGATGCAGAGCGGACTGGAATGGAACGAGAACTACGGCGCTCGTTCTGACGTCAACATCATGCTCCACTGCGAACGCGACATGGGCCTTTTCGCCCTCTCGAAGCCTCTTGAACACGAGCCCGGCACCTACTGGCAATACTCCAGCGGCAGCACAAACATCCTGATGCGCTACCTACGCAGCCGCTTTTCTTCGGACGAGGAATTCCTCCGTTATATGCACACGCGGCTCTTTGTTCCTCTCGACATCCATGGTGCCGTTTTCGAGCAGGACATGAGCGGAACACCTGTAGCCTCGTCGTACCTCTATGCAACGGCAAGAGATTTCGCACGCTTCGGACAAATGTACCTTGACGATGGTTGCGTTGCCGGTGAGCGAATCCTGCCCGAAGGATGGGTGGACTATACGCGTACACCGGCTGCCAACAGCGGAAATCGTTATGGTGCATACTTCTGGCTAAACGGGAATGGCAAGTTCCCCGATGTTCCCAAGGATATGTACTATCCGGACGGCCACGACGGGCAGGATATCTTCATCTTCCCATCTCAGCAGATTGTTGTCGTCATACTGGGCTACTCGCCAAAGCCAGACAACCTTATAGACTTCAATGCTCTTTTGAGAGACATTCTAAGCCAGATATAGCTGGGACGCACGCGGGCCAGACACAGCAGCAGCCTACCTTTCTCTGTATTGGCCGAGGGAGTTTCGCGCCTGCTATGCGAAGGCGGCACCTTTACCGTCTGTATCCCTCCTGAGGTGCTGAGTGACTTTAATGCCGAATGCTTTCTGGCGGGATTCTGGTTAAGGGATAACTTTCATAATCACCTTCTTTCCATTAACAATATTGATTCCCTTCTGCAGCTTCTGGAGTCGCTGACCACTCAGGTTGTAGATGACCTTTTCGTTTTGGTTTTCGTTTTGGTTGGGATTACTTCCCTCCCCCTCGGGGGAGATGGAGAGGGGGCCCTCTTCTTCGCTCGTATCTTCTGTTACCCAGTTGCTTCCAAAGGCGAAAGTGATTGCTTCCTTAGGCATGGGCCGCGTGTCGAAGTCAAACATATCAGCATCGTAGGGGGTGTCGGCCGTTGGCGTGAAGGTAAAGTAACCGCCTTGACTTGCCGTGAATGGTTTGGTAATCGTCTTGCCGTTAACGGAAGTTGCCATGAAATAATAATCTACAGACTCCCCAACCTTAAAGGAACCGGCAGGAATACTTGTGTACCAGCGGTTACCGTTGGCCGTAAGGTTTGTGTGTTGCCACTCGCCGCCATTTGTGCGGAGCATCAACGCAGCATTCTCAATGCCACTCTTATTGGTGATGATGGCACTAAAGGGTACAGCCGTCAGTTCACCCAGATTCACGTCTCCGTGGATATTCTTGTGCAGGATGCGAATGGGATTGTCTGCAGGAATCTGTTTTGTGACACAATGAATGGCACCACCTAAGCCGTCAAACCCACGTATGTCGATACAATAGATGGTGTAACCCGGGTAGGCCCGTTTGACTGCCTCGATATTAGCACGGTCCCAGTCCGCTGACGGCATGCCGTCTTTTCCGACCTTTGAAAAGCAGGGCTGGAGGATCAGATTGTTGACAAACACGTGGTTGGCATAGGTGCGTGAGTACGTTTGGTTATACTGCTCTTGGTCTGTAAAAGGCTTACCAGCGTCATTGGAAGGAAATGGTAGCTGCGACATTGTGTAATAGTTTCGTCCGAATATGCTTTTCTGTTCGCCGAGATACGCGATATTCTTCTCTTCTGTTTTATAATCATCCCAATTACTATACCGTTCCGGCATTATGGAGAAAGCAAAACCGTTCTCGTTCCAAGCGTCAGCATAGAGATCAACATGCCCTGTACCTCCATCGTACCAGAATTGTGGAACGATGTGGGTGGCACGCTGCCCCACCATCTCATTCAAGGCCTGATACACCTCTGTCTTGGATAGTGCCGACTTGTACCTATGGTGTACTGTGCTGTAGTCTTCTCCGTCCCACTCAATGGGGCCTTCAGTATCGTTGTTGATGTTGTAAACAGTCTCAGAAGTAACGAGATTGCCTGCCCCGTCAACCAGACAGTTACCACCTTCCCATACGAAATCCGTGATGTAATTGGGAATGCCCGTCTGTTTGTGAATCAACGATGGAACCTGATCATCGAGAGCACGGTCGTAGCGCCGGTAGTAGAAGTCGAGCATGGCCAGGTTGTCCTCGTCGCCATAATAAAAGCAGATGGGTCCGCAATCACGATACCATATAGAGTTCCCCTCTTCAAGTAAGAAACGCAGATTGTCGTGGCGGAGCCCCATGCGTTCGAGCGTTTGGTGCACAACGGTCGTGTCGCTTGGTTCCTTAACACGCACCCATGCTTCTGCACCACCCTTTTGGATTCCGTCCATCAGGTAAAAGAACACCTTTCCATAGTTTGTCTCGGTGTCTATCGATGAGATATATGGTCCCGCTCCTTCAATCTTATAATCACCATTTTTTTGCTTATGATAGTAGTCGGCCCAACCTTTCACCACAGGTTCTGCGTACCAATTGTAATCACCCTCATGCCCAGGTACTTTATGTTCATAATAAACGGTAAGGACAATGGCCTTTACCTCTTCCCATTCACCAGGGAACCACACACGCTCGTTGAATGTCGTCTGCTTGGCTGCTTTCCTCTGCGCCTGACTGGTTGTAGCTGGCATTGTGGGTATCTGTCGCAAAGGATATTCGCCAGCGTAGGCACGCTGATGGAATGTCCTGAATATGCTGTGTTTCTCCAATATTTGCTCATTGGAATACTGTGCATGAGCCACCGTGATAAACAAGAGAGAGCTCAACAGGAAAAGAGATGTTTTAAAAAGTTTCATACCATTATTCTCATCGTGTTGTTTGCTTGTCTGCAAATGTACGAAAAAAAAAGTTGAAAGTTTAATTTTCAATTATCAATTTTCAATTTTCAACTTTTTTTTGTACCTTTGCAGGCGATTTAAGAGAGAGATTTTTTTTTCAAGGGTAACAATACATTATTTAATAGACATAAAATTTTCAGCTATGAAGTTAGAGAATTTACAAACCGACTTCCAAGGTACATCATGGAAGCATGAAATTGATGTACGTGACTTTATTCAGCACAACTACGAGCCATACGATGGTGACGAGTCATTCCTCCAGGGGCCCAGCGAAAAGACCAAGAAGCTCTGGGATAAACTGACAGAGATGTTTAAGGTGGAACGTGAGAAAGGTGTTTATGATGCCGAAACCGTGATTCCCCAGAGCATAGATGCTTATGGTGCCGGATATATTGATAAGGAAAGCGAAGTGATTGTAGGCCTGCAGACTGATGCTCCCCTGAAACGTGGTATTTTCCCGCGTGGTGGTATTCGCATGGTGGAGGCTGCATTGAAGGCTTACGGCTACGAACTGGACCCTTTAACCAAGAAAATCTACACCAAGTATCGCAAGACGCACAACGAAGGTGTTTTCTCGGCATACAACGATGACATCAAGGCGGCACGTCATGCCCATATCATTACTGGTTTGCCCGATGCTTACGGTCGTGGGCGTATCATTGGCGACTACCGTCGTATAGCCCTGTATGGCACTACCAACCTGATTGAGGAGAAGAAGCGTTTCCATAAACGTATCGACATAAACGAGTTCACCGAAGAAATTGTACGTTGCCGTGAGGAGATTACCGACCAGATTAATGCCCTGAAGGATTTTGAACGTATGTGTGCCAACTATGGTTTTGATGTGACCAAGCCTGCCACCAATGCTCGCGAGGCTATTCAGTGGACCTATTTCGGTTATCTGGGTGCCGTGAAGGATCAGGATGGTGCAGCTATGAGCTTCGGCCGCGTAAGTGCCTTCTTGGATATCTTTATCCAGCGTGACCTGAAGAAGGGTCTTATCACAGAGGCAGAAGCGCAGGAGATGATTGACCAGCTGGTAATGAAGCTGCGAATTGTACGCTTCCTTCGTACACCAGAATATAACGATCTCTTCAGCGGCGACCCTATTTGGGCAACTACCAGTGTAGGAGGTATGGGAGTTGACGGACGCAACATGGTCACCAAGACAGACTTCCGTCTGCTCCATACCTTATATAATATGGGTCCCTCACCTGAACCTAACCTGACCGTGCTGTGGAGCAGCCGTCTTCCTGAGCCCTGGAAGAAATTCTGTGCCAAGGTATCAATGGACACCAGTGCTATACAGTACGAGAACGACGACCTGATGCGTCCTGAGTTGGGCGACGACTATGGTATCGCATGCTGCGTAAGCCCTATGAAGATAGGTAAGCAGATGCAGTTCTTCGGTGCCCGTGCCAATTTGGCCAAGTGTATGCTGTATGCTATCAACGGCGGTCGTGATGAGATGTCGGGTGAACAGGTGGGCCCCCGTTTCAGTCCTATCACAAGTGATTACCTGACTTACGAGGAGTTCTGGCCCCGCTTCGACCAGATGATGAGTTGGTTGGCACGAACCTACGTAAATGCCCTGAAGATTATCCACTACATGCACGATAAGTATGATTACGAGGCATTCGAGATGGCGCTGCACGATGGCGATGTACAACGCACACGTGCCACAGGTATTGCCGGTCTGTCGATCGTAACAGACTCTATCGCTGCCATGAAGAACTGTAAGGTTCGTATCATCCGCGACGAGACAGGACTGGCAGTTGACTATAGGATTGAAGAGGGCGAGTATGTTCCCTTCGGTAACAACTACGACGAGACAGACCAGATTGCCGTTATGCTAACCGAGAAGTTCATGGAGTACCTGCGTCAGCACCGTACCTATCGCGATGCTATTCCTACGCAGTCGTTGCTGACCATCACCTCGAATGTGGTATATGGACGTAACACGGGTGCTACTCCGGACGGCCGTAAGAAGAGTGTTCCTTTCGCCCCGGGTGCCAACCCTATGAATTCTCGTGACATGAAGGGTGCCGTAGCAGCGCTTGCCTCTGTGGCTAAGTTACCCTTTCACCACAGCAAGGACGGTATATCCTATACCTTCGCTATCAGTCCAAGTGCATTAGGTAAGGACCGCGAGACACAAAAGGAGAATCTGATGAATCTGATGGACGGGTATTTTACCCCAGACGGTGGCCAGCACCTGAATGTGAATGTGTTCGATCGCGAGCTCCTCGTAGATGCAATGGAACATCCGGAGAAATACCCTCAGCTTACTATCCGTGTGAGCGGCTATGCAGTGAACTTTGTAAAGCTGACTCGCGAACAGCAGCTGGATGTCTTGAGTCGTACCATTAACCATTGCATGTGACTGGACTCATCAACCAATTAGAATCCTTCGGGACCGTTGACGGACCTGGCATCCGATTTGTGGTATTCTTTCAGGGATGCCCGCTCAGATGCCAGTTCTGTCACAATCCCGATACTTGGTCGGCAGACCTTGGCAATGTGAAGAACAACGGCAAAGGGTCGGGTGAGTTTACGCCTGAGCAGTTGTTGGCCGAGGTGCTCCGATACAAGAACTACATCCGAACAGGCGGTGTTACTGCTACAGGCGGTGAGCCCCTTATGCAAGCCGAATTCCTATGTGAATTTTTCCGAATCTGTAAGGAAGAGGGCATACATACTTGCCTTGATACTTCGGGTGCCATCTTTAACGAGAGGACAAAGGCTGTTATGGACTATACTGATCTGGTGATGCTTGACCTGAAAACACTGGACGACAATCTGCATAAATCCTATACTGGTGCCACACGCGAGAACAACCATTGCTGGATGGAATACCTGCAGGAAATAGGCAAACCCACATGGATCAGACATGTGGTGGTTCCAACCATAACAGATAACGAGGAGCGACTGCTGGCTGTTATCGATTATATCTCGCATTACAACTGCATAGAACGTGTGGAGTTGCTGAGCTATCATATTATGGGCGAAGCAAAATACAAGAAGCTGAATATCCCCTACCCGCTGGAAGGAATTCCACCCTTACAGTCCGACCGACTGGAGGAAATCAGGGAGATGTTTCGCAAAAAGCTGAACATTAAGGTATTGTAGCGGTCTTATTGTAGCACAACAAGACAAAATAACAACACTTTTTGTATGAGTATTGCCGAATATAATACAATTTGACATTATTTTTTGTACAATTAACAATATTTTATTATCTTTGCATCCCAAACAAACCATTACAAGCCGGAAATGCAAAGAAAAACGACGCTGATAGTGCGTTATGTCTTATCAGTTTTAATTATGCTATTGTGGCTTCCTGCCAGTATGGAGGCTCAAACTATGAAAGAATGGGATGATGTCTCGGTATTCCAGTTGAACCGTGAGGTTAGCCACGACCTCGCTATTCCTTTTTCCTCGGCAGAATCCGCCAAAACATTGGACCTTACAAAATCCCCCTATTATCTAAATCTCAACGGTACATGGAAATTCCATTGGAGCGGACTTCCCACAGGTGTTCCTGCCAACTTCTATGCCAGCAACTACAACGATGCCGCATGGGACAACATTACGGTTCCCTACCCTTGGCAAGTTTATGCTGTAAGAAATGGAAAAAGTTGGGATAAACCGCTGTATGTCAATACGTCATACCCTTTTGCCTATACAGATACTTATAGTGTAATGGCCGACCGATGGGGTAACTGGACGTATAGTGGGAATATGAAAAATCCTGTTGGATGTTATCGCAGGACCTTCACATTGCCGGAGGGCTGGAAAGGCCGAAAGACATTTATCCGTTTCTGTGGAGCCGGACATGCTTATTATGTTTGGATAAACGGCAAATTTGCCGGTTATGCAGAAGATTCTTATCTGCCCAGCGAATGGGATATTACCGATAAGGTACAAGAGGGCGAGAATACGGTTGCCGTACAGTGTTTCCGCTTTTCCAGCGGTTCGTTCCTTGAGTGTCAGGATTATTGGCGACTGACGGGTATCACCCGAGATGTATATCTCTACTCTACCTCTCCTGAATATATTAAGGATTTTTTCTTCACAACAGCTTCGTTGAAATCCGGAAACACTGCTGCATCAGCTAAAGTGCAGTTCGACATAGCCTCGACAGATGTGAACGGCCTGACATTACAGACCACCATCAGCGACGGTACCCATGAACTAATACAGACGGGCAAGGAACTGACTGCCAACAGCGGCACACAAACCATTAGCGTAGAAGGGATAGAACCCTGGAGTGCAGAAACACCCAGATTGTATGACCTTACTTTGACTCTTAAACGTGGTGAGGAAGTTTTAGACCTTCGCAGTTGCAAGATAGGTTTCCGTACCGTAAGCATCCGAAATGACGGAGCATTACTTATTAACGGCAAACGGGTAATCTTCCACGGTGTGGACCGGCATGATTTCAGTCAGGAGACAGGCAGAACGGTCAGTAAGGAAGAAATGCTGCAGGACGTAATGACCATGAAACGTCTGAATGTAAATGCTGTGCGTACCAGTCATTATCCCAACAATGCTTACTTCTATGAGCTATGTGACAAATACGGACTTTACGTTTTGGCTGAGGCCGATGTGGAGTGTCACGGCAATATGGGACTGAGCAGCGTGCAATTGTTCAGGGCTCCTATGGTGGAACGTAACGAGCGCCAAGTCCGGACGCTTCGCAATCATGCCTGTATCTTCGGCTGGAGTGCCGGCAACGAGAGTGGTGGCGGCAACAATTTCCAGTATGTGATGGAGGCTATCAAGAAGTTGGATGCCAGTCGTATCACCCACTATGAGGGTAACAGCACTTGGAGCGATGTAACCAGCACCATGTATGGTTCCTACAGCAACATGCTCAGCACAGGCGTAAGCCGTCTGAAAGACTACAAGAGCGGAAAGAAACCGAAACCACATATCCAGTGCGAAAATACGCATTCGATGGGTAATGCAATGGGTAACCAGAAAGATATGTTCCGCGATATATACGAACCCTACCCTGCCATGACCGGTGAATTTGTATGGGACTGGAAGGATCAAGGCTTGCGTATGCCAGTAAGTGGCAAAGCAAACCAGTTCTACTGGGCATACGGAGGTGACTTCGGCGATATCCCCAACGACGGTGCCTTCTGCTGTAATGGTGTCGTATTGCCCGACTGCACGCCCACAGCCAAGAGCTTCAATATGAAAACCGTTTACCAGCCTCTTGATGTTATCATGAAGGACAGCCTGGAAGGTACTTTCTGGCTTAAGAACAAGCTGCAGCAGAAGAATCTGACGAATGTGGATGTACGCTACAGCATCCAGCAAGACGGAATAGAGATAAAGGGCGGACTTCTGCCCGATATAGACATAGCACCATTCGACAGTATTCTGGTGAACATCCCTATGGATGATGTCAAGATGCTTCCTGAACACGAATATTATATAAGATTCAGTACCACACAGCGCGAGGCTACTCCCTGGGCAGATGCCGGATATGAAGTGGCTGTCTCTGGCGCTGAACTCAGAAAAGCTACCTCCCGGAGTATCTGCCAGTATCAAGGAACGGACTCGCTGAACCTGACCGCAGGCAGTACCACTTGTACTGTAACGGGCAAAGACTTTTCGGTCACATTCGCACAAGGAACTCTTTCGAAGTATGTTTACAAAGGCAATACCCTTATAAGCACTCCCCTGAAACTTAACACCTTCCGTGCTCCAACGGAAAACGACCATGTGCAGGAAGGTAATTGGGAGGCATTGGGTATTCGTTCGCTTACGCTGACAAGAGGCAGCTTTACTGTTGAAGAAGACGAAGCGCATAAATGGGCAGATATTCAGGTTACCAACAAATATAAGACCAGTACCGGTGCCATCACTTTTACTGTCAAACAACGTTTCCGTGTGTATCCTGACGGAACGGTTGCTGTAAGCAACATCATTACACCTAATGTTGACGGACAGATATTGCCGAAGTTGGGCTTCCGTCTGGAAATGCCCAATGCCTGCACCCAACTGACATGGTTTGGAAGGGGGCCGTTGGACAACTATGCTGACCGTAAGGATGCGTCTTTGCCTGGCATCTATCACAGTACCGTAGCAGAACAGTGGACCAACTTTATCCGTCCTCAGGAAACGGGTAATAAAGAAGATGTCCGATGGCTGGCTATTCAGCAGCCGACGGGCAGAGGCCTTGTATTCTCTGCTATGCAGCAGATGGCGACAACCGTCGGTAATTGGCGTGCTGAAGAGATTTATACAAATAGAGGCAATCGTGTGAAACATCCATACGAGATGACAACCGTTAAGAATACCGTTGTGTGCCTGGACGCATGGAACAGAGCGCTTGGCAATGCTTCCTGCGGACCTGATGTAATGACAAGATACGAGCGAAAGAATACACAGACACCTTTCAGTTTTGTAATCCAGCCCCTCGACACTCTGCTTACGGATCAGGACCTTACTGCCTTAGCATGTGTTACGGCTCCTGTTTGCGAGCCTGTAGTAATAAAGACTGACCGCAACGGCTACGCTGTTCTGAGTACCTCCACACGAGGCGCTACTATACATTATAAAAAAATAAGCAAGGATGGCACCGAGGAAGAAGGCATACTCACAGAGCAGAACAACGAACCTATAGATATGCGTATGGGTGGAACCATTACTGCATACGCTACCTGTGAAGGACTGACAGACGGCATAGAGACAACGCAGACATTCGGTCTGCATGTTGACAAGCGCGACTGGAGCATTGTATCTTACGACAGTCAGCAAGGCGGGAGTGAGATAGCCACCAATGCCATAGATGACGACGAGAATACCATTTGGCACACCATGTATAATCCTAACACACCAGACTGCCCCCATGAGCTGGTCATTGATATGGGACATACATACCGTGTTAACTCGTTCAGCTACAAGGGACGTATGGATGGTTCAAACGGTCGTGTTATTGACTACGAGGTATATTTCAGCAATCATCCGAAGATATGGGGCGAACCTGCAGCAAGCGGGAGTTTCCGTGATATAAGCGATATCCAGACTGTGGCAATAACAAAGAAAGTTGAGGCACGCTATATGCGATTCGTGGCCAAGTCGGTAGTGAACAACAACAAATATGCTTCGGCTGCCGAACTATATATAGGAGCCGAGGATATGCTTGAGGATAAGGCATCGGAACTTATCCCTATTGTTTCTTCTCATAAATACCGCATTCGTGAAGTAAGCAGCGGCCTTTACCTTCACTACCAGACAAACACCAATGAAGGACACTTCTGTCTTGGCAAGTATGACGAGAGCGACAACACCTATCAATATACCTTTACGCCAGTTTCAGGGTTCTGTGCGTTATATAAGTTAAAATGCGGTACACATTATATGTGTGTCGACGGCACCACAACCTGGCGCATTATAAGTACCACAAAAACTCCGACAGACGCCAACGGCTACATGCAACTGGAGCAGTTGGACAATGGAAGAGTACATCTGCGTGCGGGTTGGCAAAAGAGTGACCATGTAGGGTTTGACAGTAAGACATCCGGCTCGTACATCTATGCCAACAAATCCACTCCAGGTGTTTTTGTCTTAGAGGATATTACCCTAGAGAAGGAGACGGACATAAAAGATGTCAAATCAATCGATGAGATAGGGTTATTGCAAAGCGAGGGCCAGTTACGTATCATCGCTCCAGGTGCCAGTACCCTTAGCATATATAATGCTGCAGGACAACCAATCACCACCCTGCGCCTGGCAGGTAGCTGCTATCTGCCCCTTGCCTTGAAAAAAGGAAACTATATCATCCGGCTTCGTCACGGAGATGAAAGCAGGACTATGAAGATACATAAGTAACGATAACGTCAACGATAACGTCAACAACAACTTGTCAACTAAATAAAAAAAATATGATACAGATAATTTATGTTACAGATGCAGGAAGAGAGATAGCACAACGTTTGCTTTCAGAACTTCCCGAGTCACATTTGCTTCCTGCTAAAGCTTTTGTCTCGAACACCTTCTCGCGTAATGAAGCACTTATCTTCATTGGAGATATGGGTGTATGCGTACGTACCATTTCTTCTTTTATGAAAAGCAAGAGAACCGACCCCGACGTGATATGCGTTGACAGTTCGAGCAATTATGTAATTAGTGTTTTGAGCGGACGTATCGGCGGAGCGAATAAACTTACGCGTCGCATTGCCCGTATTTTGGGCAGTGTACCTATTATCACTACAGAGAGTGACAATGAGGGATTCTGGGGATTGGATACATTGGCACCCCATTTTGGATGGCAGGAAGAGCACAGAGACGGACGGATGAACCATATCATCTTTCATTTCGTGAACGGCAGGCCAACTGTTCTGAAGTTAGATGTTCGTGGTGGCAGAGGTGTGGATTATCTGAAGCGTACCAGACCTGCCCACGTTTCCATGTATGATGCCGACGCTAAAATTGAAGCGGAAACCCTGCTTCTGGCAGTCAGCCCTTTCTGGAATCCTAATGTTCAGCAGTTCAGCAAATCGGTTCTTTACCGTCCACCTGTCCTGCATCTGGGAATAGACTGCATGCATGAATGTCCTGCAGGAGAGCTGCCCCGTAAGATTCGTGACTTGATGCACCAGCATAATCTTTCCGAAAAGAGCATTGCTACTATAGACACTACATCAAAGTGTGCTGACGAGATGCTTATCCAGTCGCTGCTTATGGCTTTCCCATGGGCACAACTTAAAGTTCACGAGTTGGAAGATGGTCAAACAGACATATGTGAAGCCTGTGCCTCTGATTACGGTCCTCTACTGATGGAGAAACAAGTAGTGGACGATGTGTGCTCTGTCAGCATATCCATAACACGCGAAGCTCAGTTAGGCGGTCATGTGGAGTATGTTGGAGCTGGTCCTGGCGATCCCGATCTGGTTTCTGTTCGCGGTATGCAGTTCCTGCAACAGGCCGACCTTATCCTTTACCCTTCTGATACAGTCTCGGAACGTCTTACCCATTATGCCAAGAAAGGTTGTATGGTACGTTCCACAGAGGACATGAAGCCAGAAGAAATACTCCTTCTTATGCAAGATTATTATAAAAGAGGTTTACAGATTGTCCGTTTGCTGGCAGGTGATCCCAACCACAACCCCACTTTTACAAAGGAGAAGAAACTACTTGAGAAAGAAGATATGCGTTACCACGTAACCCCAGGTATCCAGTAACTCTCAACTCTAAACACTAAACTCTAAACTGAACAAAGTGTATTTCCAAGGAATTATCATAGCAGTTGCCACATTTCTGATAATTGGCGTCTTTCATCCCATTGTTATTAAAGCCGAATACTACTGGGGTGTACGATGCTGGCCTCATTTTGCCATTCTGGGCGTTCTGTTGCTTACGGGTTCTCTTTTTGTCTCCAATACGCTTTTCGCAGCCATTTTAGGAGTAACAGGCTGTTCCTGCCTGTGGAGTATCCTGGAACTCTTCCAGCAACGAGAGCGTGTCAGGAAAGGCTGGTTCCCAATGAATCCAAAGAGGAAGGGTGATAAGTAATCATCAGGCTTGATGGTAGTATTAACTGTATAATAAAAACAAGAATCTATGGTGTTAAATGTCTTGCTTGTTCTACTAATGGCCGTATGGGATGGCAAGACATTTCCATTACCCATAGACACCTTGCATTCCTACGATACATACGCTAAGGAGAGAAAGGCATTTACAAGTCGGGTACTTGCCAAGGAGATACAGCTTAATGTCCCGACTACAACAGGCAAAAGAGCCGTCGGTTCGCCCAACGATCCCGACTATGCTATCTTTGGAACTGTGGATTATTCCATTTCTATGGAAGACGGGAACCTTCAGCCGTTCGACCGTATAGCACTTGAAGTCCTTCCGACAATCAATGGAACAGGCATTGTAAACCTAAACCTTCAGCTGAATAATGCCACACCGGCTCAGGTGGGCGCGCATCTCATAAACCTGATTCCCAATAAATGGAACCATATTGTCTATGAGTTGGGAGAACTTCCCCGCGAACACGTAAAAAGCATAAGAATTTATACAGACATCAAGGGACGCCAGCCCATAACGGGTACAGACTCTGTACATTATACTATCCGTAACATAAGAATAGAACAAACGGGATATCAAGCCAAGGAACGAGGATGGGAACCGGAGGATAATATGGTTTCCTATTCCATGAGCGGATACCTGACAAATGGACACAAAACGGCTGTTGTGAATCGTACACATATCGGAAAGCCTTACAGTATTATTGATATAGACAAAGGGAAGGCCATACTCAGCGGCAAAGTAACATCATCAGCCGGAAGTATCGGCACTCTTGGAGTAATTGACTTTTCTGCCCTAACCCAACAAGGTTCTTACCGCATAGAAGTTGACAGTATTCTTTCAGAACCTTTCCCAATAGGGAATGAAATATTCCAACCTTCAGCATGGCGCGTCCTGAATTATATCTTCTGTCAGCGATGCGGTTGTGAGGTGAAGGGTATTCACGATGCCTGCCATTCCGACCTCTATGCTGATTACAACGGCCGCAGTTTCTCCTATGGTGGTGGTTGGCACGATGCCGGCGACCTCTCGCAACAGACACTCCAGACAGCCGATGTCGCTTTTGCCCTCCTGGAAGCTTCCGAGAGATATAAACATATAAATAAGGATTTGTCTGAACGTCTGAAAGAAGAAGCCTGCTGGGGACTGAAGTTTATCCTGCAATGCCGATTGGGTGACGGATATCATGCATCCAGTTTAGGTTTGCTGCATTGGACGGATAACAAGTCCGGGACTTTCGATGATATTCATACCGTTCGCAAGCAAAACCATGCCTTCGACAACTTACTGTATGCTGCTTACGAGGCATTTGCCTGTCGTGTTTTAGGAGAGCAACATCCGTTATATCCATCGTTGTTTTCAGCAGCAAAGGAAGATTTCGAGTATGCAGCCACCCAATACGATGAAAAGGGTATTTTGCCATACGACCATATCATGGAACACACTTACAATACGCCACCATCGCTCTTTACAGCGACTGCTTCATGGGCTGCTACACAACTTTATATTTTAACTCATGAAACATCCTATGCACAGAAAGCTGCACAATACATCAGCTATACACTACAATGCCAGGAGACCAAAGGAAAGAAGGCTGAGTTGAAGGGTTTTTTCTATCGAGATAAAAGCTGCAAGGCTATTGTTCATTTTATCCACCAGTCACGCGAACAGCTCTATGCCTTAGCGCTGACAGACTTATGTAAGTCGCAACCAAGCAACAAAAACGCAAAACGTTGGAAGGCTGCTATAAAGCAATACGCCCAATATCTTGGAAGTCTGATACCATATACCTATCCGTATAAGATGGCGTCTTCAGGCACTTATCTTACTGACGAATATACAGACAAGAGCGGTTTCCAGTCGTTGCATATCTTTGCGCCAGACAATGCTCAAGAACTCTATGTCCGTCAATTACGTGAAGGTGGAATACAACTGGATAATCGCCACTATGTAAAGCGTTTCCCCGTCTGGTTAAACATCTTTAACGGGAACGAAGCAGTTATTCTCTCCGCAGGAAAGGCTGCTGCTGTTTTAGGAAGGTTTCTGGGAGATAAGGAACTGCTAAACTATGCACAGAGCCAGCTTTACTGGACAGTAGGGCTGAATCCTTTCTGCCAATCCTTAATATATGGCGAAGGCTACCGCTACCCTTCTATGGACAGTTTCTCCTCGGGAGAGATAACAGGTGAGATGCCTGTTGGTATCCGCTCCTGGAAGAATACCGACGAACCCTATTGGCCACAAACCAATAATGCCTGTTACAAAGAAGTGTGGCTTACCTCGGCAGGCAAATGGCTTTCGCTGATTGCTGAATTCTGAGTAATCAATAAACTTAAACTATTATAGACAACATGAAACCATTCTTTCCGTTCATTATTTTGTTCTGCACCACTTTCGGTGTGCAAGCACAGACACAACCTTATCAGAATCCTAATCTGTCGGCCCACGAACGTGCTGTTGATTTATGCTCCAAGTTAACATTGGAAGAAAAAGCTCAGTTGATGCTCGACGAAAGTCCGGCCATCCCCCGTTTGGGAATAAAAAAGTTCTTCTGGTGGAGCGAAGCCTTACATGGTGCTGCCAACATGGGTAATGTAACCGTATTCCCAGAGCCTGTTGCTCTGGCTGCGTCATTCAACCCGGATATGGTTTACAAATGTTTCGATGTAGCCTCTACCGAGTTCCGTGCCCAGTACAACCATCGTATGCACGACTTAAAGGGCGAAGACGAGAAGTTCCACAGCCTCTCTGTTTGGACTCCCAACGTAAACATCTTCCGTGACCCAAGGTGGGGACGCGGTCAGGAGACCTACGGAGAAGACCCATACCTTACAAGTGTTATGGGAACGCAGGTAGTACGCGGTTTGCAAGGTCCTGAATCATCCAAATACCGTAAGCTATGGGCCTGTGCCAAACACTATGCAGTACATAGCGGACCGGAATATACCCGTCATTCGGCCAATCTGAACGATGTGTCCCCCCGAGATATGTGGGAGACTTATATGCCAGCCTTCAAGACGTTGGTTCAGGAAGCCAAGGTGCGTGAGGTGATGTGTGCCTACCAGCGTTTGGACGATGATCCGTGTTGCGGTTCACAGCGTCTGCTGCAAACCATCCTACGTGACGAGTGGGGTTTCCAATACCTCGTTGTGAGCGACTGTGGTGCTGTGAGTGATTTCTATACCAGCCATAAGTCTTCATCTGATGCTGTTCACGGTTCAGCAAAAGCAGTTTTAGCAGGAACTGATGTGGAATGCGGTTACGGCTATGCCTACAAGAGCATACCTGAAGCCGTAAAACGCGGTTTTATTACCGAGGCCGAGGTTGATAAGCATGTAGTACGCCTGCTGGAAGGACGTTTCGACTTGGGTGAGATGGATGACCCTTCTCTTGTAGAGTGGTCCAAGATACCCTACTCTGCTATGTCAACTAAAGAGTCAGCCGACCTGTCATTGGATATGGCTCGTCAGACTATTGTCCTTCTGCAGAACAAAAACGACATACTTCCATTAAAGAAAGGTGAACGCTTGGCCGTTATAGGCCCGAATGCCGACAATGCTCCCATGATGTGGGGAAACTACAACGGAATGCCCAACCATACAATAACTATCTTAGATGGTATCAAGGCTAAACAAAAGAAGTTGTTCTACGACAAAGGTTGTGATTTGACATACGACAAGGTGATGGACTGCCTGATGGCCTCACAATGTTCCTTCGAAGGCAAAAAAGGCCTGAAGGGAACTTTCTGGAACAACAGGAAGATGGAAGGACAGCCTGTTACTACACAGTATTACACCACCCCGTTAGCCGTAACAACAGCCGGTATGCATAACTTTGCTCCAGGCGTACAACTTGAAGACTTTTCTGCTAAGTATGAGACAACTTTCACACCGAAAGAAGCCGGAGAGTATGTAGTAAACGTGGAAGGTTGCGGACACTTTGAACTATTCATTGACGGTGAGCGTAAATTCCGTCATCATACCTGGCGCACCACACCCAACCGAATAGCCATTCAGGCAGAAGCAGGCAAGAGTTACAATATAGAGGTACAGTTCTCGCATATTCAAACTTACAATGCTAATCTAAAGATTAATGTAGCCAAGGAGTTCCCTATTGATTATCAGCAGATTATCAGTCAGCTTAAGGGCATAAATAAAGTCATCTTCGTTGGTGGCATTTCTCCAGCTCTCGAAGGTGAGGAAATGCCTGTTAATATTGATGGCTTCAAGGGGGGCGACCGTACCCATATTGAACTTCCTGCCGTTCAGCGCAATTTCCTGAAAGCATTGAAGGAAGCTGGGAAACAGGTTATCTTTGTCAGTTGTTCCGGCTCGTGTATAGCTTTGCAACCCGAGACAGAAACCTGCGATGCCATCGTGCAAGTGTGGTATCCCGGTCAGGAAGGAGGAACTGCTGTGGCTGATGTTCTCTATGGCGATGTGAACCCAAGCGGAAAACTGCCTGTTACATTCTATAAGAACAGCAGTCAGTTGCCCGACTATGAGGATTATTCCATGAAAGGACGTACTTACCGTTACTTCAATGATGCACTCTTCCCCTTCGGTTATGGCCTGAGCTATACCAGTTTCTCGTTAGGAGAGCCTGTCGTATCTGGGTTAACTGTTAACGTTCCTGTTACTAATACAGGCAAGTTTGACGGAACAGAAACCGTACAACTCTATATCCGTAACCTACAAGACCCCGAAGGTCCGTTGAAGAGCCTCCGTGCATTCCAACGTGTTAACGTGAAAGCAGGCAAAACTGTTACTGCAGAATTGAAACTTACAGACATCAGCTTTGAGTTTTGGGATCCTGAGACCAACACCATGCGTGTAAAGCCTGGGAAATACGAGGTTCTTGTGGGAACCAGTTCACAAGACAAGGACTTGAAGAAACTGAGTATCAGCATTTAATAAGGCTGTTCTATGAGACATCTGACATTATTGGCCGCATTGGCTATTGTTGTTCCGTCAATTGCACAGAACCCCATCATTCACAACCAGTTTACAGCCGACCCTACTGCGCGTGTCTTTAATAATAAGGTATATCTATTCCCTTCGCACGACATACCTGCACCCATAGGCCAACGGCAAGATTGGTTCTGCATGGAAGACTACCACGTCTTTTCGTCGGAGAACCTGACGGAATGGACAGATCACGGTGTTATCCTTTCTCAGCAGAATGTTCCATGGGGGAAACCTGACGGCTATTCTATGTGGGCACCAGACTGTGTATTCAAGAATGGCAAATATTACTTCTACTACCCCAATGCTCCACGCGAAGGAAGAGGATTTGCCATAGGTGTAGCCATTGCCGACCAACCCGAAGGGCCTTATACACCTGAGAAAGAATCAATCAAGGGAGTCGGCGGCATAGATCCTTGCGTGCTGATAGATGACGATGGGGCTGCCTATCTATATTGGAGTGGTATGGGAATACGAGGTGGCCGTCTAAAGGAAAACATGACGGAGTTGGAGAATGGCAGTCATGTTATGGAAGGACTGCCCGAAGGATTCAAAGAAGGGCCTTTTGCATTCAAACGCAAAGGAAGATATTATCTCACCTTCCCCTGGGTACGCAAAGATCAGGGAACCGAGACACTTGCCTATGCTATGAGCGACTCTCCTTTAGGCCCCTGGCAGTTTAAGGGTCTTATTATGGAAGAACACGATAACCGATGCTGGACAAATCATCACAGTTTGGTGGAATACAAGGGTCAATGGTACCTGTTTTATCATCGCAACCATTATTCACCCAATATGGATAAGCGTCGTTCGGCCTGCATCGAAAAGGTTTCCTTCAATGCCGACGGAACGATTCAGGAGGTGAAACAGACGCTACGTGGCGTAGGTATTACACATGCAACCGACAGAATAGAAATAGACAGATACAGTTCTGTAAGCGATGGTGTTACTACAGACTTCAACGATACCACAGCTACCTTCAACGGTTGGCATGCCATATTGCAGAAGAAAGGCTCTTGGCTGAGATACAACGATGTGGACTTCAGCAGCATTTCCGACAGCTACGTCGTAGTAAAAGCTAAGGCTAATACAAATACCAGTTTTACTATCCGGGATAAATCGGAGAAAGGCAAAGTAATAGCCAGGTTGACTATAACGGTTGAAGGAGAAACGGGGCCTTTCCGTCGCAGTATGAGAGGACAATGGATGACGCTTACTGTTCCTGTGGAATATATTCCCAAAGGGATTACTAACTTAAGTGTTGTATGTGAAGGCCCTGAGGTAAGTATCGACTGGTTGCAATTCAAGAACCGTAGTACCTACATGAAGCCAGCTACCTCAACAAGTACCCAACCTGACGCTGAGGGTTTTATCCGCAGATGGATGCTGTTGGAACCTATCAGGCAGGATATCCGCTCAAATGTTATCTTCACAAACACCTGGTTGCGTGAGGCTTTTAGCAAAGAGTATTTCAACGGACAACTAACAGTCTTGCCCAAGGACGGACAGAAGGTGAAGGTCGGAAGTCAGAAACTTGCCTGGCACTTGTTGGACAGCGAGACATACAACGTAAAACTCTTCCGTTTTGCTGAGAAATGGGGACAGCAAACATACGGTTCTTTGTTTTGGGCCGTTACGGTTATTGATTGTCCAGAAGAAATACGTGATGTCCGACTGGCAGCAGGCAGCAACGGTGCCTCTATGTGGTGGCTGAATGGCGAAGAAGTGTTGTTGCTTGAAGGCGACCGTCGTATGGTCGAAGATGATGGCATGTCGCAACGGATAACCCTTAAGGAAGGACGCAACATCCTCCGGTGTGCTGTCATTAACGGTCCTGGGCTTAGCGATATGTGCATTAGATTCCTCGATGAGAAAGGTAAGCCTCTCACAAATTTCACCATCGTAAACAACTAGATTATGAAACGCATACTTGTTTTTTTATCAATCATCAATTGTCAATTGTCAATTTGCCAGGCACAGACTGGTGCACCCTATATTCACGACCCGTCAACCATTGCTGAATGCGAAGGCAAGTATTATACCTTCGGAACAGGAGGCGGAGGACTTATCAGCGAAGACGGATGGTCATGGCATGCTGGTGCCGAACGCCCAGGCGGAGGAGCTGCGCCGGATGTCCTGAAGATTGGCGACCGCTACCTTGTTATATATGGTGCAACTGGAGGCGGACTGGGAGGCGGACATAACGGACGCATCCTGACCATGTGGAACAAGACGCTCGACCCTAAATCGCCCGACTTTAAGTACAGCAACCCTATTGAAGTTGCATCAAGTGACGGGATGGAAGACTGCGATGCTATTGATCCCTGTTTACTGCTCGATCCGTCAACAAATCGTCTGTGGACAACATACGGCACCTATTTCGGCACTATCAGGCTGATTGAGTTAGACCCAAAGACGGGTGAACGCATAAAAGGCAATCAGGAGAAAGACATTGCCATCGACTGCGAGGCAACAGACCTTATCTGGCGCAACGGCTGGTATTATCTGTTGGGTACTCACGGCACCTGCTGCGACGGCGTGAACTCAACCTATAACATAGTGGTGGGACGTTCCCGTAATGTGGAAGGTCCTTATATAGATAATGTAAGGCGTGATATGTTCCATGGCGGAGGCCGCATGGTCATTGCTGCAGGTGACCGCAAGACAGGTCCCGGGCACTTCGGACGAACCATCATCGACGAGGGTGTAGAGGTGATGTCTTGCCACTTCGAGGCCGACTTCGGTATGAGCGGACGCAGCGTTCTGGGTATCCGACCTTTGCTTTGGAAGAACGACTGGCCTGTGGCTGGTGAACCTTTTAAGGGTGGAACCTTCGAGATTGAGTCGGAGCGTCGCGGCTACTCGCTGGAACTGAGTGTCGATTTCGTTCGCATGGAGCAGGAACGTCAGCGTTTCTGGCAGATTGACCCTAACGAACCCGTAAAGGTCCTCCCCGACCAGAAGTTAGAGGATGTCATCGGTACATGGCCCAAGGGCGATATTCCTGTGCGTTGTAGCGACTATATGTTCCGCCCCTGGCAACGCTGGAGCATCACTCCCGTTCCTGAGGCTGGCGGCTATCTGGGCGGTCCTTACTTCCGTATCGTCATCGAGGGGACTGAACGTACGCTGACGGCAACTGCCAATTTGGAAGTTACCACCGTACCTTCCTTCACGGGTAAGCCCGAACAGCTTTGGCGCATCGAACAGCTCACAGATGGCACCTACCGCATCATGCCGAAGGCTATCCCCGGCCAGCAGGGACTGAACACGCGTTATGTGCTGTACTCCATTGCCGACAGCACCCCCACGTTGGCTCCTTACGACTTCAGCACAGACAACGCGAAATGGAATTTCCGTAATCACTAAATAACAAAATCATATAGCATTATGAAACGTAACATCTTTACAAGCCTTTTGGTTCTTATGCTGTTAATTATGTCCGGCATCCGTTTGTCAGCTGCCGTAGATGAGAATTTCTACATCTTCCTCTGTTTCGGACAATCCAATATGGAAGGTGCTGCCAAGCCCGAAGCTGCTGACCTGGCCAGCCCTGGGGCGCGTTTCCTGTTGATGCCCGCTGTGGATTTTCCTGCCACCGACCAACGTCCTGCTCGCAAGATGGGCGAATGGTGCGAAGCATCGGCTCCCCTTTGCCGTCCGAATACGGGCCTCACACCTGCCGACTGGTTCGGCCGTACACTCGTTGCTTCGTTGCCCGATAATATCAGGATTGGTGTTATCCATGTGGCCATCGGAGGTATCGACATCAAGGGATTCCTGCCAGACAGTATTCAGAATTACGTGGAGAAGAAAGCTCCGGGTTGGATGAAAGGTATGCTCCAGGCTTACGGCAACAACCCCTACCAGCGCTTGGTAGAACTGGCCAGGAAAGCACAGAATGATGGTGTTATCAAGGGCATCCTGATGCATCAGGGTGAGACCAATACAGGCGATCCGAAGTGGGCAGGTATGGTGAAGCAGGTCTATGATAATCTCTGCTCCGACCTGCAGCTAAAGCCCGAAGAGGTGAACCTATACGTTGGAAATATCGTTCAAGCAGGTGGAAAGGGTGTTTGCATTGGCTGTAAGAAGCAGATTGACGAATTGCCCCAAACCATCCACACCTGTCAAGTCATTTCGTCCGATGACTGTTCCAACGGCCCCGACCGCCTGCACTTCGATGCTGCCGGCTATCGTTCGAGCCCAAGCGACCCAAAGAACTCTCAATTCTCAATTTTCAATTCTCAATTCCCGAAGATGCCGTCACAGCCGAGACTGCCATCCCTGGGAACGAGTTCCCCAAAGTAGATAAGGAGCGTCGTGCCTACTTCCGCATCCATGCTCCACAGGCCAAGAAAGTCATCGTGGATATCTGTGGCAAGAAGTACGATATGCAGCCCGATGGCAAGGGCAGCTTTATGGCTGTAACCGAACCCCTGCCTGTGGGCTTCCATTACTATTTTATGAATATCGACGGAGTGAACTTCGTAGATCCCGCCAGCGAAACCTTCTTCGGTTGCAACCGCGAATCAGGCGGTCTTGAGGTTCCTGAAGGTCCCGAGGGCGACTATTACCGTCCGCAGCAAGGCATCCCTCATGGTCAAGTACGTAGCATCTATTATCCGTCTTCTCACGATGCTCAAATGGTAAATGGAAAATCGTTAAATGATAAATGTGTCTGGCGTCACGCTCTTGTCTATACACCTGCTGAATATGAGAAAGGCAAGAAGCGCTATCCTGTGCTCTACCTGCAACACGGCATGGGCGAAGGCGAAACCAGTTGGATGATTCAAGGCAAGATGCAGCACATCATGGACAACGCCATTGCCAAGGGCGAAGCTGTACCGATGATTGTAGTCATGGAGAGCGGCGACATCAAGGCTCCCTTCCGTGGCGGCAACAATCAGGCAGGACGCAGCGAGTACGGCGCATCATTCTATCCCGTATTGTTGAACGACCTGATTCCCTACATCGATGCCAACTTCCGCACTAAAGCCGACCGCGAGAACCGTGCTATGGCCGGGCTCTCATGGGGTGGTCACCAGACCTTTGATGTCGTTCTGCAGAATCTCGACAAGTTCGCCTGGATGGGAACCTTCAGCGGTGCCATCTTCGGTCTCGATGTAAAGACTGCCTATAATGGAGTCTTTGCCGATGCCGATGCCTTCAACAAGAAGATTCACTATTTCTACATGAACTGGGGCTCTGAGGACTTCATCAAGAGTCAGCCCATTGTTGATAGCCTGCGTGAGCTTGGCATCAAGGTAGATTCCTCCGTCTCTCAAGGAACCGGCCACGAGTTCCTCACTTGGCGTCGCGGACTCCACGAGTTCATCCCGCATCTGTTCAAGAAATAGAGCAGAAAGAAGGGACTTCCTATATCAGACCGCAGATTTCCTCCAGGAATTTGCGGTCTGTTTCGTCGAAGGTTGCCAAATGCTCGCTGTCGATGTCGAGTACAGCAATCACCTTCTTGTTATCTTCGTGGGAAAAGACAGGGACAACAATCTCGGAACGCGACTGACTGCTGCAGGCAATATGTCCGGGGAATTGTTCCACATCAGGCACGATAACTGTTTCTGCCCTTTTCCATGCTGTTCCGCAAACACCTCGTCCAAATGCAATATGCATACAGGCTATGGGACCTTGGAAAGGGCCTAATACCAACTCGTCACCTATCACACGATAGAATCCCGTCCACCAGAATCCCATCGTCTGATGAATGTCTGCGGCTATGTTGCTCATAATAGCTATTATATCCGACTCTCCGTCGATAATCGCCCTGATGTCTTCCACCAGTTCCTTATATTTTTCTTCTTTTGTCATCATTATTGTCTCCTTATTATTATTTACGGATGTAGTGAACAGCATGGCTGCCAGGTTCTGTTAATTCCAGACGTGTGCCGGTCTTGTCAATGTTGGTTCCCTGTGCCTTGCGTTTGTTTTGTGCAAGCTGATTCATAAGTCCTTGTTTTCCTTTCTCGCCACACAACTCATCTTTCATTACAGCAATTTGGTCTGCATATTCACTCAGGTATGTAACGTCTTTGTCGTCGAGTTCCATCTTGCATTTATTACTGTCGTAATTCTTCACCAGCGAGTCGCCCTCGATTGACCAAGTACCTTGCATAGTAACAATTTGTACCATAGTACCTTGGAATATTTGGTGCTTCCAATTATAAGACTGACGTGTAGTGAAGGTGTGATCCTTGCGAAATTCGTATTTAATACTTTGTTGACCGTCTGTTAAAACAGCTTCCCACGTACCAATCAGCTGTTTATCTTTAACAGGGCGAACAGTCATATAAGTGTTATTCTTGAAATTTTCCATATCTTCCTCGGAGATATTCATAAGAAACTTGTTCTCCTCATTCATGTCGGCAAAAGCCAAAATACTTTTATATAAATCAGTTCGCTTTCCGGAATTTAAGACATAATTCGAAACACGTTTTGACTGAAGCAGACTCCGGCATAAGGGTATGAATGATTCGCGGTTCGCCAATTCGTCATTTTCCATAATCATCTGGTATTCCTCCTTCTTTGTAACTGGTTTCTGAAAGTAAATCCATTCTTCGGATTGTTTCTCAAGCGTGTTTCTGGCGTTGTAGAAGTCCATAACATTATTCAGGAACTTTCTGTCGTTAAGTGTGCGCCACGATTCCTGACTGCTATTGAAGATGTTCTCATTTGTCTTCTTAAACTCTTCGGCTGTATTAAACGCACAAGAAGTTATATAATTGAAGAATATAAAGAGCGTATCATCAGAGATACTTTCCAAACGGTCGATGTTATGCACCAGATAATTTGTGACGGCTCTGCCCCTTTCCTCAATATATGCGCGGTTCCGAATAACTGTAAGGCTCTGGTCAATGTCGTTGATGATGGTCATAGCCAACATTCTGCGAGCCTGTTCCTGTTCTTTATTCTCTAGCCAGGCAGAAGTACCGAAGGTTAAGACAATAGAGACTGTTGTACCAACTATGGTAAGTAACAACTCCTTAACTGTTCCATTAAACTTGTTGTTTCCCCAAAATTTGGGCATTCTAAATTTTGCATTCATTGTTCTATGTTAATAGATTCTTAACTGCAAAGGTAAAATAAAATCTTCATTCTTTTACATTCTAAAAGAAAAAATTGTACCTTTGTTCCTGATATGGATGATAAAAGATATCTTCTTGGGCTCATTCGCGAAGGCGAACATCAGCAGCAAGACTTCAAGTATCGTGTGGCTGACGCCAGCAAACTGGCCAAATCGGTATCGGCTTTTGCCAATACCGATGGAGGAAGGTTGCTTATTGGCGTTCGTGATGACGGAAATATTTCGGGTGTTCGCAGTGAAGAAGAAATCTTTATGATGCACCAGGCAGCATATAAGTTTTGCAAGCCTGAGGCAAGCATTAAATTCGACACATACCACATAAACGGCAGGACAATCGTTATTGCCACCGTACCGCCCTCCGTCAGACGTCCTATCTGCGCATTGGACGAAGAAGGTAACAGACGGGCATATATCCGTATAGCTGACGAAAACATTGTAGCCTCACCTGTTCATCTTGCCATTTGGCGAGAATTGCAGAAACCACAGGGTATAATGCTTACGTACGATGACGAAATCCGACATTTGCTGAGCATTATGAGAGGTCGCCAGACGCTCAACCAGATTGTCAGCCTTTCACGACTCCCCCGCTATAAGGTTATTGGCTTATTGGCCCGCCTTATTCGCTTTAATACGATTCGGTGGGAGTATGATGCACAGAAATTCCTATTCAGTATGGTGTAGTGTCGCAAAACAATTCAGAGACAGTAAAGAGACATTATCCTAACTTGCTACAAATCCAAACCTTGTGCGAACCACTTCCTTTTTCTTTGATTCCAGAGGTTGGGTCAGCAGTCAGACGACTTAATTCCCTCGAGGCTGATGAACGGCTCAGGCCATTTTCATTCGCATATTCGTCAAGTGTAATAAATCCTTGCTTCTCAATAACTTGAAGTGCTTTGTTCTTGCGTTGCTCCATAGTAGAGTTTACCTTCTTGATACGTTTAACGCCAACAGGATTACGTTCGAATGTTGACTCCTTATTGATACCTTCAATAAGTTTTGGATCGACCTTGAAGTTGATATTATTGGCACATACATGGCGATATTTTTCCTTCTGCTTTACTTCGCCTGTTTCATCATCAACGGTTAAACCGTCTTCCGGATCCTCATCAAATCCAAGGGAGAGAGAGAAGACGCCCAGCCCGTCAATCTTCATGCTATGCCCCATTGGTAAGACCGACTTCATGGTATGAGCCAAAGCATCCAGCACGCCTCGAATAACGCCTTCGCTGAAAGCTGGCGAGTATTCGTGAATGTATTTAACAACCTTATCGTTCTCGAACATGTTGTAGATTTGCAACTTTGGGTATAGTGCGCTATCGCCTTTACCCATTCCTTTAGCCATTTCTTTAAGTACGTAGGTTCCCATAATAAATATTTTGTTTCATTTAGTAAATCTTTTTATCCTTAATGGATTTTTCCATTTCAAACTTTGGAATGTAAGTCCCAAACTTTGGAATGTACATACCAAACTTTGGTATGTACGTTTCAAAGCTTGAAATATAAAATTTCCCTCGGCAAAGGTACTTCTTTCCCTAAGGATATCCAAATTTTCTAAGTCAAAAAGAAATAATATCACTTTTTCTTTTGATTTCTCACACCAAATTCATATTTTTGCATTATTGAATGAATTGTAACTATGAGTTTTGACATTTGTGTGTTTCACTCATCTGCTGCTCCACATCAACCAATAGAGTTTGAAAAATGGTATAGACAGATTACAGAGTGGGACATATATCAGGAATATGATGACGTATCTGTTTGCCAATCCGATTTACAGGAATGGTACAAAAGCATGATAAAACGTTTTCCTGTCATGAACGGCAGGAATCAGGAAAGTTCCGCCCAGGCATTTCTTGCTGCGCATCCTGAAGTGAATGGCGACGAAGCCGAGATGCTTCTTGAAAATTCCATGGCTGATTATTCTCTAAGTCAGAACCTAATCTATGCTGCTTTCAACTGGGACTTAGCTTCTGAGGTATATATGATGGCTCGTGATGAAGCTTTCCGCTTAGGATTAGGTTTCTATGACCTTTCTAATAACCGAGTATATTTCTCGTCATCGGATATAATGCTGATGTCTCCTAAAATAAAATCAGAATCATATAGACTACTGGATTATAACGAAGGAGATGACTTCGGCAGTTCCTATGTTATAAACGTAGGATTCTTTGAAAGTCCGTATCGTTATGAATACCAATGGACACTTTCATTTGTTTTTAAATATGAAGCAAAAGAAGAAGGGGCCTTTCCAGACGAAGAAGAAGACAATTTCCTTGGTCTTTTAGAATATCGTCTTTGGTATACTGTCATGGACCAGTTAGGGGTAGATGAAAATCAAATTTGTCGTTTGTGTTATAGAACAATCACTAACGGGAAACGCATTTATATGTGGCGAGTATTAAGCGAAGAACTATGCAAAAAATGTGTAGAATTAGCTAAATCTGGTGAATCCATGTTCGAAGGACGATTCGTAGATATCTCTTTCGAAGAAGACCGAGACCTGAATAAGATTGGATATCTGTATGATATGGGAAAATATGCAAAAGAATCGTGGAAAGAGTTAAATAAAGCACAAACCACAAATGTTCTTTATGGGATAGAACGCTTTGCTTTCAAGAATAAATGGCAGATATATGGTCTTGTTCTATATTTCATTATATTTTCAATTTTTGTTGGTATTTCCTATTATAAACTACCGGACAAGGATTTATCAATGAACGATTGGAATTTCGCATCCTATTTTGGCTTTGCAATATTTCTTGTGCTCTATTTCTACCCTATTGTAGCATTCATAATAGGAATGATGGGAAGCTGTCGTATTAAACACAGAACAGGCCGTTTCTTTCGAGGAAAATAGTAAAAGAACTCAATTAGTCATAAGTATGAAAACAAGATTATTATTATTTTTAATTTTCTTTATGATGTTATTCAATATTTCATGCGTATTTGGAGGCTCAAAGGCCTCCGAAGAACAAATACAAGAGTGGATTCAGACTGGTGACCATTATCATCGGGAACAGTATTATTCTGCTGCTTTTGGTTGGTATGAGAAAGCTGCGAAAGCTGGCTCCGCTATAGGTCAACGTCGAGTTGGAATGATGTATGGAGGAGGCATTGGCGTAAAGCAGGATTACAAGAAAGCATTTAAATGGCTGATGAAGGCCGCAAAGCAGGAGGATGTAGATGCCCAGACAATGATAGGACTCTCATACAACAATGGTTATGGCGTAAAACGCGATGATGCCAAGGCGATTGAATGGTTAACCAAAGCTGCCAAACAAGAAGAACCCCAGGCACAATATCTGCTTGGTGAGATTTATGTTTCTGGGGGAAAAGGTGTTGCGCGAGACGTTAAGGAAGCTATAAAATGGTACAAGAAAGCAGCAGAAAACGGAAATGCAGATGCCCAGGACGCATTGGGGCAGATGTATCTCCAAGGTAATGGCGTAGAGAAAGATTGTTCGGAAGCCATGAAATGGTGGCGTAAGGCGGCTGAACAGGGACATGCTGAGGCTCAATATAACTTGGCTGTCATGTACAACAACGGAGAGGGTGTTGAGAGAAACATTGAAGAAGCCTTTAAGTGGCATTTGAAAGCTGCTGAGCAAGGCGTGATAGATGCTCAAATTAATGTTGCAGAATCATATGAATCAGGCGAAGGCGTTGAGCCCAATAACGAGATGGCTTTCAAGTGGTACTTAGAAGCTGCAAAGGCAGGCTCAGCAGAAGGTCAAGCTAAGGTCGCCTACAAGTACGAGGAAGGCATAGGCGTTAATAAAGACCATGAGGCTGCTATCTATTGGATAAAGCAATACGAAAAGAATGCGAACAAGTAAAAACATTATGGAAGATTGGAAGAGTAAACTTAGCGCCTTAACAGGAGTTCCTGTACCGGAAGCTACGGAAACTATCTATGAGGAGGACGCTGATACAATACAGACGTTGCCTAAGAAGCAGCAGAAGTTGCGTCTGGCTATGGAAAGAGCAGGCAGAGGTGGTAAGACCGTTACTATTATAAGAGGTTTTGTCGGGTCGGAAGAGGATATGAATGCCCTTTGCAAATTGCTGAAACAGAAATGCGGCGTTGGAGGAACAGCCAAAGAGGGCGAGATAATCATCCAAGGCGATCATCGCCCTCATTTGTTGGAAATCCTGAAAGCAGAAGGTTATACGCAAAGTAAATAGACAAAGGAAATAAGATGTTAAGAGTTCTTAAAATCTCAATGGGACATGTAGGTTTCAATACCATCTGTATGTCTAATTATAAAGGTTTATAGAACAATATTACACAAAGACAAAAATGAAAAAGATTCTCATCTTCGCGATGCTGGCTCTCGTCTCATTTACGAGCCAAGCACAACTTTTGTACAAAATCTCTGGTAACGGGTTGAAAGAGCCTTCTTACATCGTCGGCACCTACCATTTAGCAAAAGTATCGTTTGTTGACTCAATTCCTGGCATTCGCAGGGTGATGAACGAGTGCCAACAGACATACTGTGAGTTAAGAATGCAGGATATGTTTATTCCAGACAGTTTGGCCATCATTCAGAAAGCTCAGCTCTTGCCAGAAGGAACGACATTGGATAAAATTCTTTCAGCAGAGGAAATGACACGCCTGAATGCCTACATGAAAGATTTGTTGGGCGCAGATATGACAAATCCGATGGTTGCCGAGCAGTTGGGTAAATTTACACCTGGAGCAATAAGTGTACAGTTGCTTCTGGTTCATTACATGAAGAAGGATAAAGGCTTTGATGTCAACAATCAGTTTGACACTTATTTCCAGAAGCAAGCAATTGCACAAGGAAAGGATATAGGTGGATTGGAAACTATTGCATTTCAGGCTAAGGTGTTATATCAGGGAAAGACATTGGAACGCCAGAAGGAGGGCCTGATGTGCCAAGTGGACAATGCTGACTTTATCGACAAGATGACTGAAGCCGTTATTCAAGCTTTCTACGCTCAAAACCTTGATGCAATGAAGGCTGCTGCTGACATGAAGATGCACAACGGTTGCGATGCCACCCCTGAAGAGGAAGCCCAACTTATTTACGACCGTAATGCCGACTGGCTGACCAAGATGCCTGCCATCATGAAGCAGAAGGCAACACTCTTTGCAGTAGGAGCCTTGCATCTGGTTGGCGAGAAAGGTGTTCTGAACCTGCTTCGCCAAGCCGGCTATACTGTCGAAGGGGTTACGGAGTAAACATTAAATGCTATTCCAGGCATAGATATTAATAATGATAAAGAAAACCATCCTGAATATTCTCTTTGCCCTATTGTTCCCTGTTGTACTCTCTGCGCAGGAAGCAACGCTTTTTAAGCAGCACAACATGAAACGATGGGGTATTCCGGCAGGAAACTATAGTGGCATAACCAATTTAGGAGATGGACGCTATGCGCTCGTCAGTGACAAGCAGGATGCAGACGGATGGACAGAAGTGAGCATCAGCTTTCTTACTTCTGGTGATGTAGGGAAAGGCCTCTTTAGAGATAATATTCTAAGCAAGAAATCATTAAGCAAATCACGGGATTGCGAAGGAATTGCCTACGTTCCGGAAGGACATTTCTTCGTAGCTGCAGAAAGCAGTCAGCAGATCCTGGAACTATCGCCCAACGGCGAGCCAACCAACAGGACCCTTGCAGTTCCTGCTTGTTTCAGTAAGAATAATATCTTTCCCAACTATGGGTTTGAATCTCTTGCTTATAATAAGGTAAAAGGAATATTCTGGACGACAACAGAACAAGGATTAAGAACTGATGTCTCTGCACCTTCATCACCAGAGAACCGCACACCTACCCTACTTCGTCTACAATCCTTCGACGCCAACCTGAAACCGCTGCATCAGTATGCCTATAAAACAGATGCACCTATAATGAAGAAGTCAGGCAGACATTATGCCTTTGGCGTTTCAGAAATACTGGTGGTAAACGACACCACACTACTGGTAATGGAACGCGAGCTGAATATTCCCAAAAACTACAACCGTTCCAAGTGCTACATCCGCATCTATAGTGTATTCCCTGAACGGCAGCAGCCTATAACAGATACATCTAAACCACTCTCCGAGCTAGATGCATCTGCTTTCTTATCCAAAAAGCTGGTTTGTACCTTCAGCACAGGTTTCCGTATATTCGGAAAGAAGAACCTGGCCAACTACGAAGGTATGTGTTTTGGGCCGATTTCAGAGGACGGCTCTCAAACAATCCTGTTGGTTTGCGACTCGCAAAATCGCGCAGGAAAATCATTCTATCACCTGAAAGATTATATAAGGGTAATCAAGTTTCCCTAAAAATGAGGATTGCGTGAATAAACAGAAAGCGGTACCTTTGCAGCCGAAATGGCAAACCAATCAAGGATAGAACATACAGAGGTTACCGTAGTTGGTGCGGGATTGACAGGCCTGAGCACAGCCTACTGGCTGAAACGGGGAGGAGTAAGTGTACGCGTTGTTGAGACAGACAACCGTATTGGAGGGCAGATACAAACACAGCATTTCCAACATTATACTTTTGAAACAGGACCATCTACAGGTGCCGTTTCTACCCCCGAGGTGGCAGAACTTATGAATGACCTTGCTGTAACATCTGAAGGACGTTGTCAGATGGAAACGGCTCCTGATTCAGCCAAACGCAGGCTGATATGGAAAGGTAATCGTTTTCATGATCTTCCATCTGGCCCGCTTAGTGCTATCACAACGCCATTATTCCGTTTTTCAGACAAAATACGTATTCTCGGAGAGCCTTGGCGAAAACGTGGAAATAATCCTGATGAAACTATTGCTTCCCTGACGGCACGCCGATTAGGGAAGTCCTTCTTGGATTATGCTGTTGATCCTTTCATTTCTGGTGTCTATGCAGGAGACCCAGAGAAATTGGTTGTTCGCTATGCGTTGCCGAAACTCTATGCCTTGGAACAAACTTATGGCAGTTTTATACGAGGGAGTATTGCCAAAAAGAAAGAACCAAAAACAGAACGCGACCGTTTAGCAACAAAAAAAGTATTCTCGGCGTTGGGCGGTCTTAGCCATATACCAGAAGCCGAAGCCAGCTATATCGGAGAAGATAATATCTCTTTGGGAGTCATAAAGGTATGCATAACAGTTGAAAGTGATGGTTGGAGAACAACATTCTATGACTCAAAAGGGAATGAACAGCATCTCCAAAGCCGTTGGGTGGTAACCACATGCGGAGCATACAACCTGCCACAGTTGCTGCCATTTATTGATACGGAACGTATGAATGCCATTGCTAAACTAAAATATGCACCTATTATTGAAGTCAATGTAGGCATGTCTGAAACATTTGGTGGTGACTATTGCGCATTTGGCGGGCTGGTACCAACAAAAGAAAAAAAACAAGTGTTGGGAATTCTGTTTCCGTCAGCCTGCTTTTCCCAACGTACTCCTCAAGGTGGAGTTTTATTCTCTTTCTTTCTTGGTGGTATTAAACATCCCGAAATAATGGAAAAAAATGATGACGAAATCCGTTCCATTGTAAAAGAATCACTGCATTCTATGCTGAAGTTCCCCATTGAAGCCAAACCGGATTTTATCAACATATCTCGTCATGCACGTGCTATACCGCAATACGAAGAAGATAGCGGAAAACGCCTTCAAGCCGTTATTTCGATAGAGAAACAATATCCCGGCCTTATCTTGGGTGGAAACCTAAAAGATGGTATTGGTATGGGGCATCGCATAACCCAAGCGGCAAACATTGCCAACAGAATCAAGCATTCAGAATAACAAATACAAAAATAAGAATAATGAGAAGAATAATCCTCACGACATTGCTTTCTTCCATAGCCGTTTTCGTAGCAAAAGCAGAGAACGAGTCGCTGGCTGACACATCACGCGTTTATAACCTGGACGAAGTCGTTGTGGCTCCAAGAAACAAAGAATTCTTGAGCCTTCGCCTTCAGCCCATTAGTTCAACTGTTATGACAGGAGATGAAATAAGTACTCATGGATTGCGTGACCTCCGTGACATCTCCAGCTATGTACCGGCATTTGTAATGCCTGACTATGGAGCTCGTTTTACATCGTCTATATATGTACGCGGTATTGGTTCACGTGTGAATAGTCCTTCAATGGGCATTTATATAGATGATATACCCCTGATGAACAAGTCAGCCTTCAACAGTCATATATGGCAGTTGGACCGTGTTGATGTTCTGCGCGGCCCACAGGGGACCCTCTATGGTATAAATTCCGAAGGTGGACTGGTACGCCAATACACAAAGAATCCATTACGTTATCAGGGTACAGATGTGAACCTTAGTTTAGGTACTCATCTTTATCGTAATGCAGAGGTTAGCCATTATAATAAGGTAAATGAGAAACTGGCCTTCTCGGTAGGTGCATTTTATAATGGAACAAATGGTTTTTGGAGGAATACTCTTACAGGCGAACGAGCTGACAATATGGACGAAGCTGGTAGCCGACTGCGTCTGATATATCAGCCAACAGACAGACTCTCGTTCGACTGGATGGCCGACTATCAGTATGTGAACCAGCATGCCTATCCTTATGGGATTCTGGAACCCGAAAGCGGGAAAGTACTGACAGAACCCGATCAGAATCATCAGGGAAAATATAAGCGAAATATGGTCAACACAGGCCTTGCCATCAAATATAAAGCTCAAGGTTTTGATTTTCATTCGAATACCAGCTACCAATACCTGAAAGATAACTTGTTGATGGATAACGACTATTCTTCCCTCGACTTTATTGTCGTAGATCAGTCACAGTTGAGCAATGCGCTGACACAAGAGTTTACCTTCAAGAGCAACAACCATAGCCGTTGGCATTGGACCACAGGTGTGTTTGGTTCTTACCAATGGCTGAGAACCGATGCGCCCAATACCTTCGGCAGTTATTTCCCACAAATGCTTGAACAGCAGATTTCGGGTGCTATGATAAAGAGTATGACTGCCAGAGGTATGACTAACGAACAGGCGGCTGCAGTTATTGCAGCACGTGGCGGCATTAACATTGATATGGCGATGAATATCCCATGCTTGTTCCATACTCCGCAATTCAACTTAGGTGTATTCCACGAGTCGAACTACGATTTGACGGACCGGCTGACAGCAACGGTGGGTTTACGCTACGACTTCACTCATTCAAAGATTGACTTCGATGCACGTGGTATAAGCTATAATCCTGTATTTTCCATTATGGGTACAACCATCTCTCCTGCTAAGATATATACCGATTACATTGGTGCAGATAAAGCCAACTTCAGTCAGTTGCTCCCTAAATTTGGCCTGACGTACAAAACGGACAATGGCAGCAACATCTATGCAACAGTCACAAAAGGTTATCGTGCAGGAGGTTTTAACATTCAGATGTTTGGCGACATTATCCAGAACGACCTGCAGACAGCAATCGGTATGCTGCAAGGCGGAACGCCCATGACAGAAGTCGTACTTGAACACCACGGCGAAGATTGTGCACCCATTCAGGAAGGTATCAAGTTTAAACCAGAAGAATCATGGAATTTCGAACTTGGTACACATGCGAATCTCTTTAATAACCTGATTCATGCTGACTTGAGCGTCTTTTATATGCAAATACGAAACCAACAGTTGTCTGTCTTTACCGAAGACTACGGCTACGGACGCAAGATGGTGAATGCAGGAAAAAGTTATAGTTGTGGCTTGGAAATGACTTTGCGAGGAAGTGCCATAGACAATCATCTGGCATGGTCGTTGGGTTACGGTTACACACATGCCGCCTTCAAAGAATACAAGAACCGTGCTTCAAAGAATGCTGCCGAAACAGACTATAGCGGAAAGAAAGTACCTTATGTACCGGCACATACGCTGTCTGCAATGGCCGACTATACTTTCGATACAAACCTTTCTTTCATGAAAAGCCTAACCGTCGGTCTCAACCTGAACGGACAAGGAAAAATATGGTGGGACGAAGCCAACACATATTCCCAAAAGTTTTATGCAGTGCTGGGGGCACACCTTGTTGCCGACTTTGGTTTATGCAAGCTCAATCTATGGGCACGTAACATCACAGACAGCAACTACAACACCTTTGCCTTCTCAAGCAAGGCTACAGGAAACGAAGTCTTTATGGCTCAGCGCGGTAACCCCTTCCAATGTGGTTTTGATTTAAGTCTCCATTTCTAACTAAAGAGAAGCTGCAAGCATCACTTTACCAGTTCGAAAACAGGAATATAAGACTTATCTACAGGGGTGGTTACATATTGGCCGCCCCTGTATAATTCTCCCGTGCGACGGTTTTTCCATTGTCCCTTTATCTTAGGAAGATATGATTTCCAAGTGGTAACTCCAGGCTCGGTAACCGGACAGATAAGCAATCGGGGACCGAACATATATTCGTACTTTTGTTGCAAGGCAACAGGATCGTCAGCAAAATCAAACACCAATGGGCGCATCAGGGTATAACCTTCTGTTGAGATACGACGGGCACATTCTTCCAGATAAGGACGAAGGCGTTCCCGTTCTAACAGACACTCCTTAATGATACCCTTTGCCTCTTCACCATAATTCCAAGGCTCGGTGTTACTCATGTATCCATGAACGCGCATCAAGGGCAGATAAACGGAGAGCTCGATCCAACGAAGCATACGCTCTATGTAATCCTGATTGGTATATTGGTCGCCAGGACGGAAGAATCCTCCCGCATCGTATGTCCACCAGGGAACACCTGCAGCCTGAACCCCAAGGCCAGCAGTTATCTGTCGTCTTAATGTTTCCCAATCATTCCCCACATCACCGCTCCACAAGGCTGACCCATAGCGTTGAATACCTGGAAATCCACAGCGAGTTAGTATAAAGGGTTCTGTGCAACCACTTGCGATAAGTCCCTCATATACCGTTTTATTAACTAATAAAGGATAGATATTCCTTACCTGTTCGCCTGCCCATTTCCCATTGTTTACACGTCTGCCTGCCAAATCATCGTTTTCTGGTTCAGTAGCATCCTGCCACCAGGCATCGATACCTAAGGGAACAAGGCGTTCTCCGAATTGTTTCCAGTAGGCTGCTGCTGCATCGGGATTAAAGAAATCAATCCAGTCGGTTCCGGGAATATAATAATCCGATGCCTTCATCATACGGCCAACCTCGGAATTCTTGTCTATTTTCGACCACACACTTACCATCAGCCTGACGTCCATCTTGTGCAACGAATCGGTAAGGGCTTTGGGATCGGGATAGAATTGTTCATCGAACTGCATAGCGTTCCATCCATATTTACCCCAATATTGCCAGTCCTGCACAATCATGCTGAGTGGCATTCCTTCTTGGCGAAAGCGATTAGCTGTCTGTAGGATCTCGTCCGACGAGTGGAATCTCTCCCTGCAATGAATGTAACCCAAAGCCCATGAGGGTATAAGCGGACAATCACCTGTCAGGTGGCGATAAGTGGCAATAATATCATCGGCAGAACCGACAAAAACCGTATAATCAACACTTGTTGCTACGGGCGAAGAGAAAACTGTCTCGTCCTTTACTTTATGGTAATAGACAACTGGAGTATCATTGCGCGTCAGTTCGGCTCTTAATTTGTGCTTACCAGCTTCCAGGTGAACAATCTGTGAGGCTGTTGGCGGCAACCACATATTCTGCATATCGATAACTGTCTGCCCGTCGATAACAAGATTATGCCGCCTTGCCATTTTCTGCCCGACATCCAGTAATAGAGAATATTCTCCTGCTTCTGCAACATCAATAACAGCCTCGAAGAAATTATGCTCGCGGACCTCGCGCTTTCCGCCTTCCGTCGAGGTTACGTCCACTTCTTCGCGTACGCCTCCGTCATTCCCTTTCGTAAGCTTAACGAACTGGTCGGATGGATTGTATTCTGTCATTCCGCAGTTGTTCCACAATATGCCGTATCCCTTACTGGAGAGCAGCATAGGCAGACTTATCTGTGTGTTCACCTGAGTCAGCCTACGGGAGAGACCGCGTACATTGCTATATCCGTCTTGGAATTGTCCCAAGCCATACAGGCATTCGTCTTTGGGTGAAGAGATAGCCAATGTTGCCTTTCCGTTTTGCATCTGATGCCGTGTTGCAACAAAAACCACTTTTCCTCGGGCATCCTTTATCTTCAGACATTGTCGCTTTTTTTCAACGCTTACTTTCAGGTTGCAATCATCAACTTCATCGTTCCGGACGTAAATCCATTCTGGCAGCGTGTTTTGCACATTACCTTCTGCATACTGAACACGTACAGCATTTCTCGCCACAGGTTTTATTGTTATGGTACCATCAGAAAAGCTTGTCTTTATTGTCTCAGCCTTAATACTAAAGAATACAGACAGAAATGCAATAAATAAAAAGAAAAGTCTATTTTTCATATTTTTAAAGTTTTTGTTAGAATCCATAACCTAACGACCATTCAAGAGCGTATGAACGGTCAAACTGATGCGCATGCAAGTCTAAGCCTGCAAAAAGGCCTTTTTGCTTGCCAAAGTGATAGCGTATGCCTATCTTCTCGAATGTCGTGCTGACATCTTCCGTCAGGCCGCAGCGTTTGAATAGATAAACTCCAGCTGCAACGTGGACAGAAATCCGTCGATACCAAAACTCTTGCTTCAGATACATTCCAACACGAAACGAAGAATAGCCATTGGGATCTTCTTTTCCTGTTAGCAGAAGGTCTGTCTGACGGTAATTATTGGCATTATAGTCCATCTCTATTCCTATGCCAGTCCCGAATATAGGATGATACCGCCATACTGTCTCACCAGCAACCAATCCGCAGAAACGTGCCGGAGCAAGGCGCGAAGGATTGTCCGAAACAAGAATTCCGTCCAGTTCCGTAGGACAACTGTGCACGCCGGCAGCAGCAAATACGTTCCAGTTCAAGCCTTTTTTATATTTTGGTCTCTCTGGAGCTTCTGCTTGCTTAGCTCTATTGGTATGATGTGACAGATAATGACGTACGCCCAATCCGACAGCCAACTCATTGATACCAAGGTTCGGCGATCGGGTCATACCATTGGAATGATGAGTAAGATACACCCCAGCCTGCAACTCCCAATGGGGCGAGAAAAGCCATTCGGCATGCAGGCCTGTTCCAAACACGGCAAAAACCTTCGAACCGATAAAGGTATTATTCCGGTTCGTGTTATAATCGTAGATTTCGCCGGAAAAGGCCAAACCTAATTCCAAGAGGGGACCGAATTTAAAATGTTTTGTTCTGATAAAGTTAAATTCCGACCATCCATACAGGTTTACGATATCCCCCAGTCGTGAATCACCTTTAAAGTCTAACGTACCCAGACGGGCATAAGAGAGCCCGAGCCCGAAGGTCGGATAATTAAAGGCTCTGTCGAACCATCTGCCATCCTCCGGCCGTGTGGAAAAGCCCACTGTAGCATCAAAAGTGCAGAAGTTATGGCTGTCTATAAGAGTCCCGTAGATATTGTGCCCGTCAAGGACATGACTGTAGCGACCACGAGCCCCGATACTGAGGTGTTGCTTGTCGATTGCCTGAGCACAGATATGAGAACAGCCCAATAGCATACAACTAATAAAGATAAGAAGGTTCGATTTAGTCATATTTTTCGGATTGTATCTTATTCCCACTCTTAAAAAGCTTGGCTTCGATTAATCCAACAGTTCCACCTTTATAATATCGTATTGTTCGACATTAGGTATCGTAAGTATATGGTTTCGCCTGTCGTATTGAAACGAAGCGCTGGCACTACGAGGTTTCTTTGCAAGAGGTATAGTTACGGCATCTGTTTTCTCTAAGACGTGCAGATAAAGTGTCTGTCCTTTCCTGGTTGTTACGCCCCACGGATATTCCTCTCCGCGAGTGGTACCATAAACACTTTCGCCATTCTCACGCATCCATACCCCCATCTCCTTCAGTCTCTCCAATGCTGCCGATGGCAATTCACCATTGGGCTGGGGGCCTATATTAAGAAGCAAGTTACTACCCTTTGATGCTGCCCTAACGAGCAATGTAATAAGATCGCGTGCAGACTTATAGCCGTCATCTGCCACATGGTACCCCCAATTTCCATTCATGGTCTGGCACATTTCCAATGGCAACTGCGAAACGGTCTGGTTGGGAGAAAAGCCAGATGTATTCTGACCAGGCAGATCGCGTTCGAACATCTGGAAGTCCTCTCCTTCGATGGGTGCTATATGATGATTATTACCGATAAGGCAACGGGGTTTTAGGGTATGAATGTAGTCGTACAACTCTTTAATCCGCCAGTCAAAAGGTGTAGCATCGCTGCTGTGGTCCCAATAGCCATCAAACCAAAGCCCATCTACTCCCTGATAATTGCAAAGCAGTTCACGCAACTGATTCTTCATAAACAGGAAGTAACTGTCGTAATTGGGCCGAAGCCGTCTTCCGGTATCATGGCCCGTTGAACCCAATGGGTAATCTTCACGCATCCAGTCAAGCAAAGAATAATAAAGGTGGAAACGGATTCCTTCTTCTTGGCAAGCCTTGGCCAACTCATCAAGGACATCCCGTCTAAAAGGTGTAGCATCAACAATATTGTATGTACTTTCTTTTGTTCTCCACATAGAAAATCCGTCATGATGGCGCGAGGTGAAAGTAACGTACTTGGCACCAGAATCCTTGAATGCACGTACCCACTCCTTTGCATGGAAATGTATAGGATAGAAACACGAAGCCACCTTCTGATATTCCTCCTGTTTCAGTTTTCCACTGTTAAGATACCATTCTCCCTGGGCAAACTCGCTGTATATTCCCCAATGCAAGAAAATACCGAAACGAAAACCCTCGAACTCCCTGCGTGCTTCCAAGTTATCAGCCGACGGAACATATTGGCCAAATACAGACAAAGGCAACATGCCACATGCTGCAATCAAACATAAAAAAGTCTTTTTCATTCGCTTCATATTAGCGTTGTTTTTTAGTGCCACCTATAATAATATCTGCAAAGTAAAATGTTTTTTATGTTTTTTCCAACTTGTCGTTTACAATTTTGGTCATTAAGAATAAAAAATAAAAAAAATCGCTTATCTTTGCCATTAATATACACAACATGAGTGTATCTAAAAACGTTTAAGTTTTAGCTTTAAATCATTCTGTCAACAATTCCAAGGCTTAAACTCCTTGAACCACTCAAACTGGTTAAGGTTAGGGTTAAGGATAAGGTACGAAGTCTGGTTAGCGTTAAGGTTATCGTTATCGTACGAAGTCTGGTTGTCGTTAACGTTATCGTCGAAATATAGACATCCGCCATTATTCTTCGGAATGTAAATTAATATTACTTCTTTTTCCTAATACGCCCTTAAGGGCTGATTTTGCTACTATTAAGGGACGCAAAATTTTTCCTTAATAGTAGCACTTGTTTCTATTAATACTTGCATTTAGAACATTATCTCCGTTGTATAATATTGTAAATAATTTTCCAACCCTCCTTTCTTGTCTCCTTTTTCTGCTCAGTTAGAGAAAACTTACTGGCTAACTAGAAAAATTTTACCGCCTAACGTGGCAGTAAAAAATCATATGCTAAATAATATCCTTTGATGTTTTGCCCAATTCGTGGTATGTCAAAATTATTTATTTATAAACAGATAAAATCCAAGTTCATATAATGGTTATCGTTAACGTTATCGTTATCGTTGAATAAAGGTTATCGTTAACGTTCAAAAAGGGTTATCGTTCAAATTATATAACCATCTAACCCAGTACGGTTTGAGAAACGATGGTTATCGCTCTTAATGCGGGTTAGGTGTTGCTCAAACACCTAACCCAACACCTAACCCAACAAAAAAACAAAATCCTCCAAATCGAACGTCAGAA
>CADCIP010000049.1 GCA_902801485.1 uncultured Bacteroidales bacterium
AGAATGAGAACTATCGCATCCGTGCTGTGGTGGAAGATGCGCGCCATCATGCTTGGGACCGCGACCTTGCCACGGTGTTCAAATGTTCCACTGGCTCGAGTTCGTCAGTCCCCATTATCGTGCGATTGCGGGAAGGTGTGAATGCAGAGCGTTTCTTGGAGAGCCATAAACAGCAACTGCAAACGGAGATGACGACAGAGCATTGCTACATCCGCGATTTCCAGACAGCCCGCGATGCTTTCCAAGAGGACATTGACCGCATTGGCGTCGGCGGTCAGATGCGTCGTAACTTGTTCATCGCAGCGTTCTTTTCTGTGAACATAGCATTTGGCGTATTCGGCACCTTGCTGATGTACACACGTCAGCGCCGTGAGGAAGCCGGTGTGCGTCGAGCTTTCGGTGCGACGAAGTGGAACGTCTTTTGGGACTTCATTCGCGAGGCGTGGCTGCTTACCACCATCAGCGTCGTTATTGGCTGCATCATCTACTTCCAGTTCGCCGCCGCGAAGGGCCTCTTCGACGGCTTCACCAGCCGTAACCCTGCCGTCCGTCTTTGGTTCGACGACTTCGGCACGCACTTCCTCGTCGTATCCCTCTTTGTGTACATTATTATATTATGTACCGTCCTTATCGGCACCGTCATCCCCGCCTGGCGCATCTGTCGCAGCGAAATTACGGAGTCATTAAGAGAAGAATAGCCCCCGACCCTCGGGTCCTCCTTAGCGAATGGGTAAGAAGAAAGCGTTAATTAAACTTAATTATCGAATATCTTCCTTGTATAAATGCAGATATATTTGTTATTTTGCATTTCATAAAATATGAAACGTAAAATATGAAAATAGAAAACCCTTTCCCTGAGTATGGCTACTTTGGTCCGGAATATTTCTGCGACAGGGAGCAGGAGACGGAAGAACTTATTGATGCGCTTGTCAACGGCAGCAATGTGACGCTAATGGCTCCCCGTCGTATCGGTAAGACAGGACTGATAAACCATGCCTTCGAACGGATGAGGGCAAGGGACAAAAACGTGCGCTGTTTCTACGTGGACATTTTCCCGACAAAGACCTTTAACCAGATGGTACAATTCATAGCCAATGCCGTCATCGGGAAACTTGACTCCCCCTCGCAGTCGGTCATGAGGAAACTTAACGGTTTCGTGTCTGCCCTACGGCCAACGATGAGTCAGGATCCCATCACTGGCATGCCCACTTTCAGTGTGTCAGTAACTTCCGAAAGAGCTCGCGATACACTACAGCAGGTGTTCGAATATATGAAAGAATCGGGAAGGCAATGCTATCTGGCTATTGATGAGTTCCAACAGGTGAGTCGCTATGCCGAGATAGGTGCCGATGCGTTCATACGCTCCATCATACAGTTTGTTCCCAACGTACATATCATCTTCTCGGGTAGTCAGCAACACCTATTGTCCGACATGTTCATGTCGCCAGAACACCCGTTCTTCAACAGTTCACAAATCATGACGATAGGCACCATCGATGCTGATGTCTATAGGGCGTTTGCCAACAGTTTTTTCGCCCAACAGAAGCGAGAAATGTCTGAGGAGGCATTCATTTATTTATACGATATGGTTGACGGTCAGACGTGGTATGTGCAAAAAATCCTCAACCGTCTTTATCGCACACCCAAGGGTAGGCTTGACCAGGAAGATATATTAAGGGCAACAGACAAGATTCTGCATGAACAGGAGATAAACTACCAGTCCAACTACAATCTGTTGACCGACAACCAGGCACAGTTGCTAACCGCCATCGCTTGTGAGGGCAAGGTCAACGCTCCCACGTCGCTCGATTTCATCATCCGTCACCAACTCCCTGCTCCCAGTAGCATCAAAATGGCGCTGAAGTCGCTACAGGACAAAGAGTTTCTGTTCTACGATGCCAAACAAGGCTATATGGTTTACGACAGGTTCTTTGGTATGTGGCTTAAAAGGCTGGCGGGTCTGTAGGATGAATTGTCAAATAGTAAATTATCATTATGATTCTCGTAGTTGATGACGATAAGAATATACGCCTCACGCTGAAGTCCATCCTGGAACGCAACGCGTACGAGGTAACACTGGCCGAGGAACCCAAAGCGGCCATACAGATTATCCGTAGCACGCCCACCGTGGAGCTGGTACTGATGGATATGAATTATAATATCTACCGCACTTCTTCTAACGACGGAGAGGAAGGTCTCACTTTGCTGAAACAGATAAAGGTATTCCGTCCGGATGTACCTTGCATTCTGATGACTGCCTGGGGCAGCATTGACCTGGCTGTACGGGGAATGCGAGCCGGTGCCTTCGACTTCATCACCAAGCCCTGGGACAATGGAGTGCTGCTGGAAAGAATAGAGACGGCAAGAAGCCTCACCCCAAAAAGCCTCTCCCCCAACCCCTCTCCAAAAGAGAGGGGAGAGCAATATTCCCTAGGCGGAAAGACAGGAAAACAAATAACCACCCCCCTCTCTCTCGGAGAGGGGCCGGGGGTGAGGCTGTTGGGGGTGAGGCTGCCTTCATTATCCAATATATATTCTACCATAGCCCGCGTAGCCCCTACCAATGCGCCGGTGCTTATCACAGGCGAGAGCGGAACAGGCAAGGAACTGATTGCCGAGGCCATACACCGGCAAAGTAAGCGGGCTAACGGACCTTTCGTGAAAGTAAACCTCGGAGGTATCTCTTCTACATTGTTTGAAAGCGAGATGTTCGGCCATAAGAAAGGTTCCTTCACAGATGCAACAGCCGATCGCATCGGTCGCTTCGAGTTGGCAAAAGGAGGTACCATCTTCCTGGACGAGATAGGAGAACTGTCTCTTGCCAGTCAGGTAAAGCTCCTGCGTGTGCTGCAGGATCAGACCTACGAGGTACTGGGCGACAGCCACACCCGTCGCACAGATGTCAGGGTTGTCTGCGCTACAAATGCCGACCTGCGGGCGATGGTAGAGGAAAAGACCTTCCGCGAGGACCTCTTCTATCGCATCAACCTCATTAATCTGCACCTGCCGCCCCTCCGCGAGCGCCGCGAGGACATTCCGCTCCTTGTAGAACATTTCCTGCGAGAAGCATGTCTGGCAAACAACTTTCCTGTTGTCACTGCATCACACGAGGCCATCGCTTACCTACAGACGCTTCCATTCCCCGGCAACATCCGCGAACTGAAGAATCGGGTGGAGAGGGCATTGCTGATGCATGACCTTGCCTCGCCGCAGCTCACCGCTGCCGAATTCGCTGCTCCTTCCCATCCCGTCCCCGTGCCTTCGGCTTCTCCAGAAGGTCCCGCTGCTACACTCGACGATTTGGAACGCACCGCCATCGCTGCTTGTATTCAGAAACATAATGGCAACCTCTCCCTCGTGGCTAAGGAATTGGGCATCAGTCGTGGAGCACTATATCGTAAAATAGAAAAGCACGGCTTATAGATAGTTGAAAGTTGATAGTGTAGAGTTTAAAGTCACTTTATTCAGTTGATTGTGAATAGTTCTCAAGACTCTATACTCAAAAACCCCAAACTTACCACTGACTCTAAACTTTAAACTTTAAACATTAAACTATAAACTCAAATAGGTGAAACTTAAGTATTACTTTCTTTTTCTCGCTTTTGGTATAGCAGCACTTGCAACTGTTGCTCTTTACGGCACGTTCCACAGCCATCCCCGGCTGTTCTACATGACAGAAGGCTTCGTTGTACTGCTACTCCTTTATCTGTGGCTCTTCTATCAAAAGACACTCCGTCCTTACGATACACTCGTCGGCGGCATGGAACTGATGAAAGATATGGACCTGACAACCCGACTGGCAAAGACCGGTCAACCCGAAACGGATATCATTGTACAGGCCTTTAACGACCTGCTGGTTCGCTTGCGCAGCGAACACCTTTCGCTGGAGGAGCAATACACCTTTCTGAGTCTGCTTATCAACGCCTCGCCCATGGGCATTGTACAATGTGACATAGACGGTAACATCACTTCCATGAACCCTGCCGCCAAGCAGATGATGTCGCCCTCCGTAGAGGAAGCCATGTGCAAACTGCCCCTCGGTCAGGAAACCACCATCCGCCTGCCCGGTGAGCCGCAACTTTTCCGCATCAACTACCTTTCCTTCCCCGACCGCGGCTTCCGGCATCCCTTCTATCTCATTGAATCCCTTACTGATGAAGTGCGGCGTGCAGAAAAAGCTGCCTACGAACGTGTTATCCGCATGATAGCACACGAGGTGAACAACAGCGTGGCAGGAATCCTTGGGAGCCTCACCCCAACCCTCTCCAATAGAGAGGGAGAACCAACCCATCCAATCACCCGCTTACGTTCTCTTTCTGCCTTCGTTACCCGCATTGCCGAGGTTGTAAAAATTCCCAAACCGCAGTTGCAGCTTTGCGACCTTAGTGAAGAGGTGGATGCTTGCCGTCCTTTCTTGGAAAGCCTTTGTACTGCTACTCAGGTCCGATTAGAGTTTAATCTTACTGATGAAGCCGCTCCTGTCCGTCTCGATACAGTCCTTTTCCAACAGGTACTTATCAACATCGTGAAAAATAGTGTGGAGAGTATCAGGCCCACCTCTATCCTTTCCCATAATGGGGGGAAACATACGATTCAAAATAATGGAACTATTACTATCACCACGCAATACTCTCCCTCCTCGGGGGGAGATGGTGGGGGGCTTCTCACCATCACTGACAACGGACACGGCATATCGTCCGATGTGGGTCAGAACCTCTTTACTCCCTTCTACTCTACAAAGCCTCAGGGACAAGGTATCGGACTTCTGCTCATCCGCGACATCCTTACGGCTCATGGCTGCACCTTCAGTCTGCTTACTGACCCGGACGACCACCTGACCCGCTTCACCATCCTATTCCCTAACCCAAAAATTCAAAAATCGTAATGTTGGCTATTGCCGAGGACTACGTCCAGGCATAAAAAACAAATGAATTTACAATATTTTAAACCTGTTCTGGTAAGTAAGGGTAAGAAATTTTTATACACCAAAAATAACAAGATATGAAATTATTATTAGCCTTTTCCCTTTTTATGGCTTCCTTTACGCTGGAAGCAAAAACCCATAAGTCTTTGGTGCCCGAGAAACCCAGTAATGTGCCTGATTATTTCTCCACTTGGAACATTCAGGGCTATGTGGTCAGTTATGACGGATCTGCCACACCACGTGTTATGACCGAACAGTATATGTTCGGCAACGGCCCGTTGGAAGGATGGACAACCTTCTTTCCTGAGTTTCGCGAGGACCTTATCTTCCTGATGGACGATTCTTGGGATGTGCCTGTAGATAATCGCAAGAACGAACTGATGGGTAGTGCCCGTATGGCTGCTGACCGATTCCCTGGTTGCAAAGGCAGCCTTAAGAAGTTGGTTCGTATGACCAAGAAAGCAGGATGGAAAGGCCTGGGCGGATGGATATGCTGTCAGGAGGCCAGTGCAGCCAGCGATGCCAAGAATCCAGAAGCCTATTGGACGGCTCGTCTGAAAGAGAACCATAAGGCTGGAATGGCATATTGGAAGGTAGATTTCGGACGTGAAGAGCACAACCAGCCTTGGCGAGAGAAACTTACCCAGCTGGGACGTAAATATGCTCCAGGTATGCCCATAGAACATGCCTTCACCTATCAGGTGATAGAAAAGAGCGATGTGTTCCGTACCTATGATGTGGAAGTCGTGACATCTGTTCCAGTCACCTTACAGCGAGTGGCTAAACTGTTGAGATACAAGACTCAGCCAGGTAATATGGGACTTATTAACTGCGAGGACGAACCCTTGATAGCTGTAGGACTGGGATGTGTTATCGGGGTAATGCGCCATCCGCTGAACAAACCTCTTCCTAACGGTCTTTCTGATCATGTCTTCCCTTATGCAGGCCGTAATCTGAAGGCAAGGCTCGACGAAGTGAACCGTGCACTTAAGTGGCATCGTCTGGCTGCTCCTTTTGCTGTGAACGATGATGCGCTTTTTTCCGACCTTCAACTAACCGATGTGTGGTGTTTACGCGAGAGGGAAACGTGGAGGTCGGACCATCATGTCGGCGATACATTGCGTGAAAGTGCTCCTGCTGTTATAAGCAGATGTATGCCATTGCCTGAAATAAGGACAAATGGCGGAGAAGCCCCTTATGTACTGGCTTCGCGTTATCCCAATGGAGCCGTCTGTGTCGCAACAGCAGAACGTCTTTTCTCTGACGAACACACCTGGGGGATTCCCCCTGCTGATGTAACGTTGCAGATGGGGGATGCCAAAGGTCCTATAGGTGTTTTTGGCAACTACCAGTCGCTACAGCTTCGTTACGACCGAACAGTTCCTGCTGGCACTCGTGTCTGGGCTCAGGACCTGATAGGGAAGGAGCCTGTTGATATTACATCGGATGTAAAGATAAGCGGCAATACAATCACCATTCCCGGTTCCCTTTTGGAACATGTCGGCACAATGGCATCCACACCAGGTGATGTTTCTGTTCCCGGTCTTGTCTTGTCTGTAGAATGATACGATGTAAGAAGGGGGCTCTCCCTTTTGTCTGTTATTTAATATTTATGCGTAATCCAAAGTTGAGGTTAAAGTTCAGCGGATAATCCTGATAGATGGTGGGAATGTCGCTGTTATTAGGGAAGTAATAGCCCAACCCAGGCTCTGCGAAGATGCTAAAACGTCTTGACAACTTATATTCTGCACCAAAGGCTGTGTTCACAGAGAACTGCCATGGTTTTTCTTCCAACATCTTTTCGATAGTTCCGCCAGCTGTTACGTAAAGGCTAAAATGCCTGTTCTTCCATAGCTGGTAACCCATGTTTATAGGCAAGCCAATGAAATTGTGTCTTTGTGTTTCGTAGCCATTGTCCGATACCAGATGGGTATAGGTTAGTCCGCTCTCTAAACTCCAACGATTATTGAGCATGTAGCGCAATGACACACCGACACGTATGGGCTGACGGTAGTTGGCACGTTGTTTTGACTTGCTTCTGAAGCGTGTGGATACCGAGTCTGGATTTGGGTTATAATCATATGAATCATTGAATTTGTTTTTCCGACTTACAATGACATTCGACATATAGACCTTAGCCATAAGTCGGTTCTCCTGCATCTTGTTTTGGTGCAAGTTCGTTGGGTAGATAACACGGTTAGGGTTAATGCTTGGTTCTACTTTCTGCTTTGTTTCTGGGTGCTCTGCAGGCTCAGGTGTTTCAGTACTTTGGGTAGTTTCTTCTGTTTCTGTAATACCAACAGAATCTGTAGGAATAACCGTTCCCGTTGACGTTGACGTTGACGTTGACGTTCCCTTCTGGGTTATTGCTCCTTTAGCCAATGGGGGAGAAGGTGGAGTTGAGGCCAGAGATGGGGTTGAGGAAGGAGTTTGGGTTGAGGCCAGAGATGGGGTTGAAGCTGTTTCCGGTTCTTCCTGTGACAAGTCGTGAAGGAGAGTCCAGTATCCTGTGCCGATTGTCAGTAACAGCACAGCCGCTGCTGCTATACGCCACAACCACCGTTTTTGTGGTTTGCGTTGCGCCATCGCCTGGTCTATGGCATTCCACGACACCTCAGGGGCAGTCCGCTTGTAGTCTGCCATCTTCTCTTTCAGCTGTTGTAGCCATTGTTCATTCATAGTCGTGGGTTTTATATTTGTGTTCTTTAATCATTTTGGCCAGCATATTCTTGGCCCTGTGTAGCTGTGAGGCTGAACTGTTTTCCTTTATACCCAGCATTTGGGCTATCTCCTGATGGCTCTTGCCCTCAAAGACGTAGAGGTTAAGCACCGTTCGATAGCCTGTAGGCAGTTGGCTCAGCAAATCCCTGATTTCATCTGGCGTAATATTGTTAAGGAGCGGTTCGTATTCTTCTGTATTGTCAGGTAAATCTTTTTCCAGTTGTACTTGCTGAAACTTTCCTTTTGTACGCAGGAATTTTAACGACTGGTTGACCATTACTTTGGCAGCCCAGGCCTTCAGAGAGCCTTCACCTTGATACTGGAATTCGGCTATATGAGTCAGAATACGGATGAAAGCATCTTGGAAGACATCCTTCAGGTCATCCTCATCGGCAATATAACGTGAGCAGATTCCTGCCAGATAGTCGGCGTAAAGGGAATAGAACTCACGGGCGGCAGTTTTCTCGCCGTCTTGCAATTGCTTTACCAAGCGTTGTTCTAACTCTGAAGGAACTTTCAAGTTTGTCGGTCTTTTAATCCTGCCGGATGCGTTTCAGATGACAGAGAATGAGATTGCCCTCCGCGTCTCGTAGGTGCATACCGTTGCCTTGACAATAGCGGAAGTAGGAGCAATCCTTGCACTCGCCTTTATGCATCCATTCGCGATTGCGATAGGGAGCGTAGCGATTCTCCCATACATCCATGAAGTCGTCTTCGTAAATGTTTCCCTGATTATAGTCGGATCGTATGCTGGCGCAAGCTGCTATAGAGCCGTCGGCCATTACTGAACCTATGCTGATGCCTGCCTGACACGAGAAGAGATGGTTACGTACCTCGCCCTCGTAATTGCCCAGAAAACCCTCGCATCCGTAATCAACTCGGATACGGCCTTCCTCGCGGGTACCTTTTATAAAATCTAAGACGCCTCGGAAGTCTTCGTTGGTGAGCTTCATCTCCGGGTCTTGGGCTGCTCTGCCTACGGGGAAGACGGTAAAGAGCCTCCAACGCTTTACGCCCTTGTTGATGAGGAATTCCTTTATGTCGTTCAGTTTGGGGTAGTTGCGACGGTTCACACAGGTTACAATGTCGAAGAGAAAATCCTTCCTTGCTACCAGCATATCTATGGCTTTGCTGACCATCTGGAAACTATGCTCGTTGCCTCGCATCCAGTTGTGTTCTTCCTGCAGCCCGTCCAGACTCATGGTCATGGTGTGGATTCCTGCCCGCTGGAGTCCTATCCAGCGCTGAGGTGTAAGGTGCAGGCCATTGGTTACCATTCCCCAGGGGAATCCCTTCTCGTAGATAGCCCGACCGCATTCCTCAATGTCCTTGCGCATCAAGGGCTCACCACCAGTAATAATGACAAACACTTTGTGGGGATCTGTCTTGCGGGCAATGCTGTCCAGTACGCGCAGGAAGTCCTCCTTGGGCATATCTTTACCCTCGGATTGCATCTTGCAATCGCTGCCACAGTGGCGGCATTTTAGGTCGCAACGCAAAGTGCACTCCCAGAACAGTTGCTTTAACGGGTGCTCTTTACGCCGTAAATTCTCCTTTTGTCGCCAAAGTTCTAAGGCGAGTTTCTTGCGAAAGGACAGGGGAGTCGCTTTCATTTCTTCTTCAGTTGAATATCTTGGGAGATTCTCCACGCACCTTGATACCAACCCTTAGCTTCTTTAGTCTGAATTTTGGATTTATAATCTATGTCAATGGTATCGTTGGCATATTCACCGTTTTTTTCGCCATCAACATCTTGGACGACTATTTTTATGTCACTATGCTCAAGTTCAGCCACGTAATTAAACATAGGAGTACGGTATTCGCCCCCAAAAGATGACTTGGCAGTAGCAAGATACCATCTATAATTACTCGCTTCTACCGATACCAGAATGCCATCAACGGGCTTACCTGTATCATCGGTTACTTTACCCATAAGCTGATAATCGGCATTGGGTGAACCGTACTCAGCAATATAGTTTTCTTTGCAACCATAACCCAAGACAGCAAGTAATGCTGTTAATACCACATTGTACCAACGGTAGAATCTAACTTTCATAATCTTTAATTTTTTGCAAATATACATGTTTTTTTTTGTTCTGTCGCTAAATACATATTTTTTTATCAGTTTGATAGAAGATGGAGTGCTATTAATCTCCGATTCAGTCTCTATAATCCGGAAAAGAAGAAAATCTTGCATCGGAAAACGTTAAAAAAGCAAAAAAATCCTTTTCCCCGTACATTTTGTTTTTTATCACCAGGAAAAAGTTTTTTCTTGCCTATGAAATTTCCATTCCAAACCTTGGTATGTACATTCCAAACTTTGGTATGTACGTTCCAAACTTTGGAATGTGGGTTTCAAACTTTGGTATGAAAAAACACCTATGTTAAAAGGAATTTTTCTAAGCCAGTTATCAACAAATTTTGGCAAAATAATCTTAAAAAGCGTGCTTGTTTAAGAATCGTTCATTCGTCATAAAAGTGCGTGTTTTTGTCTCATTTTGGGTATATAAAGCATAGATTTTGTGTCAATTTGGCGATTTTATCCCAAAATTTAACATTACAATAAGGTTATTTAAAAAAAATTATGTAATTTTGCGCCCGATGTTGTTTAAAATATCTAAAAGCTGACGAAGCAGATGGTAAAAACGGGACTCGCATCCCACGCATAAACAAAGAATTTTCATTATTCAAATTAAAATTTATTATTACTAACTTAAACAAAACAAAATGGGTAAAAAATTCCTTTCAATCCTTGCTTGTATGTTGATGACAGCAAGCATGGCGCTGGCTCAGAAGCAGATTACAGGTTCTGTAGTCGATGCTGAGTCGAACGAGCCTCTGATTGGAGTTTCCGTACGTGTTCCCGACACTTCAGTAGGTGTCCTGACCGACGTTGACGGTAAGTTCTCAATCACACTTCCCGCAGGCGCAAAGAGCCTGAATTTTAGTTTTATGGGTATGAAGCCCGCTACCCTTACTGCCCGCGATGGCATGAAGGTGTCTTTGGAGACCAATACCAAGGCTATGGACGAAGTAATCGTTGTAGCTTACGGTCAGCAGAAGAAGAGTGCATTCACCGGTTCTGCTGCTGTTGTTGGTGCAGATGAGATTGGCAAGATTCAGGCTACCAATGCCGTTGATGCTATCAAGGGTAAGGCTGCCGGTGTGCAGATCTACTCTGGTTCTGGCCAGCCTGGTACTACTCCTACCATCCGTATCCGTGGTTTTAACTCTCTGGTTGCCGGTCAGGAGCCCTTGATCGTATTGGACGGTAGCCCCTTCGACGGATCACTGAACGATATCAACCCCGGTGACGTTGAGAGTATGAGCGTTCTTAAGGATGCTGCTTCAACCGCTTTGTACGGTGCTCGTGGTGGTAACGGTGTTATCATCATCACAACCAAGACCGGTAAGCGCCATAAGGATGCTGAGATTAACTTCGAGGCTAAGTGGGGTAGCAATATGAAGGCTAGCCGCGACTACGACCAGATTAAGGATCCTCGTGGTTACTACGAGACTTATTATCAGGGTCTTTACAACTATGCTACAACCCAGATGAACCTGTCCTCTAATGCTGCTTGGCAGTATGCAAACCTGAATACTATCGACCGTGCTGCCGGTTTCGGTCTGGGTTATCAGGTTTATAATGTTCCCGCTGGTCAGGCATTTATCGGTACCAATGGTAAGGTTAACCCCAACGCTAAACTGGGTAACCTGGTAACAGGTTCTGACGGTGTAACACAGTTCTTGCTGATTCCCGACAACTGGAGCGATGCAATTTACAGCAAGGGTCTGCGTCAGCAGTACACCATCTCTGCCAGCGGTGCCAGCGATAAGGGTACTTACTATGCCAGTGCTGACTATCTGAGCAACGAGGGTATCACCCAGGCCAGCGACTACAAGCGTCTGACTACCCGTTTGAAGGCTGATTATATGCTGAAGAAGTGGTTGAAGTTCAGCACAAACATGAGCTATAACCACAACGACCGTAACAATCTGGGCGAAGAGGGCAGTAGCAGTTCTGGTAACCTTTTTGCTTTGCACAACATTGCTCCTATCTATCCTATGTTCATTCGCGACAAGGACGGTAACATCCTGCAGCACCAGGCAGCCGGCATTGCTATGTACGACTATGGTGAAGCAACTTCTGTCCTGGGTCTTAGCCGTCCTTATCTGGGTCAGAGTAACCCCATCAGCGACCTGTTGGTAGATACCCGTCACAGAGAGGCTAACACCTTCAACGGTAGCTTCAACTTTGATGTTTACCTGCCCAAGGGCTTCACATTTACCTCTATTAACAACGTATTCCTGAATGAGTATCGTTACACCAGCGTAACTAACCCCTACTTCGGTCAGTACAAGGCTAACAACGGTACCGTTTACAAGGAGCACTACCGCTTCCTGAGTACCAACTTCCAGCAGCGTCTGAACTGGCACGAGAAGTTCGGTAAGCATGATGTTGAGTTAATGGCTGCTCACGAGTACTATCGCTACAAGACATACGACTTGGATGGTCAGAAGCACAACATGTTCTCTCAGCAGAACAAGGAGTTGAACGGTGCTGTTATCCTGGATGCTACAGGTAGCTCTGTAGGCGAGTACAATACAGAGTCTTGGCTGTTCCGTGGTATGTACAGCTTCGCAGACCGTTTCTATGCACAGGCTTCTGTAATGACTCAGGCTTCTTCTGCTTTCCATCCCGATCACCGTTGGGGTGTGTTCTGGAGCGCCAGCTTCGGTTGGATGATCTCTAAGGAAGACTGGTTCAAGGCTAAGTGGGTAGATGACCTGAAGTTCAAGGTCAGCTACGGTGAGAACGGTAACGATGCCGGTTTGGCAGGTTACTACTACACCAACCGCTATACAATTGTAAACTCTAACAACCAGGTATCTCTGTCTCCCTCTTCTCTGGGTAAGAACGAGAACTTCTCTTGGGAGAAGAGCGGTAAGTTCAATATCGGTTTCGACTTCAGCCTCTTCAAGGATCGCTTGTACGGAGGTATCGAGTACTACAACAACCGTACCGTTGGTCTGATCAGTTCTGTTCCTTACGCTCCTTCGTTCGGTTACTCTAGCTTCTACGACAATATCGGTAACATGAGCAACCAGGGTGTTGAACTCGACCTGCACGGTGTACCCGTTCGCACCAAGGATCTGGAGTGGACCATTTATGCTAACGTAACCAGCAACCACAATAAGATTACCGAGCTTGCTGACGGCCGTAAGACCCAGAAGGTTTGGGATATCGACGATAATGGTAACCTCGTTAAAGAGTATCAGGGCTACAGCAGTGGTTCTTACTACTACACCGAGGGCCTGAGCCGTTACACTTACTACACAAAGCGTTATATCGGTGTTTATAACCAGGATAACTACGCTCTCGTTGGCGATGCTTCTTACGATCCTTCTAAGGGTGGTATGGCTATGTACAGAAAGAATGTTAAGGATGCAGACGGTAACGTTACAGGTACCGTTGGTACGCTGAACGGTTCAGAGGCTGACTATTATGTATGCGGCAACGTACTGCCTCGCGTATATGGTGGTTTTGGTACTACACTTACTTATAAGGGCTTCGACCTGAGCGTTGACTTCCAGTATCAGTTGGGCGGCAAGGTATTCGATAGCGAGTACCAGAGCCTGATGTCATTCAACGATGGTTATGGATACCACGTTGACCAGCTGAATGCTTGGACTCCCGAGAATATGTACAGTAACATCCCCCGCCTGAATGTAGGTGACTCATTCAATGCTACAGCTTCTGACCGCTTCCTCACCAGCGCAAGCTGCCTGACATTGGGTAACGTAACATTCGGTTATACAATGCCAAGAAATTGGCTTTCTAAGATAGGTATTAATAAGGTACGCGTATATGTTGTAGGTGACAACCTGTACACTTGGTCTGCTCGCAAGGGTCTGAACCCCGGCATGTTCCCAACAGGAAGCAGTACAGGTCTTAACTACAGCCCCATCCGTACAATCAGCGGTGGTATTCAGGTTGGTTTCTAATTTAGATACATTATACTGTTAAAGATTAATTTAAGAAAGAATTTATGAAAAATATTAATAAATCTATTAAGGGTATTGCCGTTCTTATGTGCATGGCCTCTTTGACGGGATGTATCAAAGAGACCTTCCCTATGGGCAGTACCGCAACAGAGGAGCAGGTTCAGCTGTCTCCTGCAGCTACTCAGGCCCTTGCCGATGGTATGCCTGCTGCAATGGTAAGCGTACATTGGGAAGATGACGGCCATTGCTATTTTGGCTATCCTGCAGAAATGATTTATCGTGACATGTTGACTGGTGACTACTATCATAGTGGTGAGACAGGTTATAGTCATTTTATATCATGGTCTCGTAACATGTACATGGGTGACGGTTACCTGAAGACCCAGTTCCATTGGAACTACCATTACCTGTGGTGGTTGCTTGGTGTTAACCAGGTAGTCGGTGCCGTAGATCCCGAGGTTGCTACCGATCAGCAGAAGGGCCTGCTGGGTGCTGCATTGGCATTCCGTGCATTGGCTTATCTGGATTTGGCTCGTATGTATGAGTTCCTGCCCAACGAGAAGTTCCCCGAAGGCAAGAACAACGACGGCAACAGCGTGTTAAACCTGACCGTACCCATTGTTACCGACGCCACCACTCCAGAGCAGGCTGCAAACAACCCTCGTGCTACACGCGAGCAGATGTTAAAGTTTATCGAGAGCGACTTGGATGCTGCTGAGAAATATATTGCCTTCCAAACAACTACCAATGGTGGTACCATGCCTGATTTGGCTTGTATATATGGTTTGAAGGCCCGTCTATACATGTGGGTAGAAGATTATCCAAAGGCTAAGGAATTTGCCCGTAAGGCCATTGATGCAGCCAAGGTTACTCCTCTTACCAAGGAAGCTGCCCTGAACCCCGTTAGCGGTTACAACACGGCCAGCGACTTCATGTGGGCCATGCAGCAGAACTCTCAGACTGATGCTGTACAGACTGGTATCATTAACTGGACATCTTGGGTTAGCAACCAGTGTACATTTGCTTACACAGGTCCTGCTACTAACTTGTTTGTTGTTATCGACAAGAGAATGTATGATCGTATCTCTGATACCGACTGGCGTAAGCTCCAGTGGATCGGTCCCGAGGGCAGTCCTCTGAACGATCAGATTCAGAGTGTAGTTTCTCTCGAGGAAGGTCCTGTCAATCAGTTACTGATTCCTTATGTAAGTGTTAAGTTCCGTCCCGGTCAGGGTAACTCAGACGACAGCAACATTGGTGCTGCTACAGCAATACCCGTAATGCGTGTCGAGGAAATGTACTTCATCGAGGCTGAGGCTGCAGAGCATGTTTCTGCCGGTTCAGGTGCTGCTCTGTTGACTTCTTTCATGAAACAGTATCGTGATCCTAACTACACATTCACAGATAAGGGCTTCGGTGCTGTTGAGGAAATTGTCTTCCAGAAGCGTGTTGAGTTGTGGGGCGAGGGTCAGACCTTCTTCGATATCAAGCGTCTTGATATGTCTGTAACACGTGGTTACAAAGGTACTAACTGTACCGATGCCAGAAGCTGTCTGAACACCAACGGACGTCCTGCATGGATGAACGTAGTGATGGTTCGTACAGAGTCTAACAACAACCACGCTCTTGAAGGTATGAACAATCCCGATCCTTCAAATTTATACACTCCATGGACAGAATAATGTGAAACATATAAATAATGATTACAACTATGAATAAGATAAAGTTCGCATTAGTGTCTCTGGCACTGGTTCTTGGTTTTACAGCTTGTAACAAGAACAATTATGAGTATGAGCCTGGTAATCCTGCCATAACTGGTAACAAGGTCGTATTCTTCGATGACGAAGAGAACCTGACCTTAGCTCTCACCGACACAGAAGTAGAGATTACTCTGAACCGCGCTGATACCGAGGGTGAGTTGACCGTGCCCCTGATTGTAAAGTCTGCTCCAGACTTTGTGACAGTTCCCGAGTCTGCTACATTCGCAGCCGGCGAGGCTCAGACAACTGTTAAGTTGGAAATCGGTGAGGATATGGAGCCATACGTTACTTATTTGGTTAAAATCTGTATCCCGGAGAAGTTTACTCAGCCTTATGCAGAAGATGCCGGTTCTCCTGTTTACAATTTCACTTTGTTCAAGGAAGACTGGGGTCACATTGCTGATGGTGTATTCACTTCTACCGTTGGTCTTACAGGTTCATGGGAGCAGGAACTGCAGTACTCTGAGTTCCTTAACCTTTATCGTCTGCCTGACCTGTTTGCTGAGGGTGGTAATGTATATTTCCACTATGACGGTCTGATTGAGGTAAATGAGCAAAAAGAGGTAATTACGGAAACTGAAGAGGGTATGGACACTGCGTATGTTGACACTACCTATTACAAGCAAGATTTCTACTTCACAGACGCTAATGGTAAGCACATTACTCAGTTCGGTACTGCTTTCGTTCACCCCACATACGGTGAGTTGATAGCTTACATCAACGAGGGTTATGAGATGGGATACGATGAGTTTACCGATGAGGAGTCTGGTGAATTGGTTAAGGAATTCTATTGGGTTTGGGCTCTTAAGGTGTCCGCTGGTTCATTCGGTGAGAAATATCAGTATTACGATGTAATCGAGTGGGAAAGAAAACCATGGGAAGAAAAGAACGCTGAAGAATAGAATTATCATCTATTAATACTGTCTTTAGAGGATGGTATGCACGAAAGGGATGCATATCATCCTCTTTTCTTTTGCTATAAGAAAAAAAAGATATAACTCTGAGACTTCGTCTCGAACTTACTCACGTTCGGAAATACTCAAATAAATTTGGTATTTCGCTCACTTAATCGTAACTCTGAGACTTCGTCTCGAACTTACTCACGTTCGGAAATACTCAAATAAATTTGGTATTTCGCTCACTTAATCGTAACTTTGCACCCAAATATTAAAATAAGGTATTATACCGGAATGAAAAGAACGTTACTTTATGTGTGGTTAGCAATGGTGAGCTTCCTTAATGCCACAGCTCGTGAGATTGCACCCACCGAAGCATTACAGAATGCTCTTATGGCCCTTGAAGACGATGCAGAAGCAAAAGAGATACTGCAGAATGGTGCCGACCTGCATCTGATGTACACGCAGAAGTCAGGTGAAAAGACGTTGTTTTATGTCTTCGAAACAACAGAGGGAGGATTTCTGGTAGCCTCTGCCAACGATAATGCCAATGCTGTATTAGGCTATACTGCCAATGGTACGTTCCGTGAAGCATTAGCCATCCCATCGTTCAAATCATGGGTGGGTGATTGTACCAAGGCACTGACATTTGTCGCAAACCAACCAGAAGCCAGCTTTAAGGATGACCATAATAGACAAGGGTCATTCCGCAGTAAAGCCCGGCGCGCCAGTCTTCCGGAAAAAATATCTCCGCTTTTAGAGACTATTGCCTGGAATCAGGGAGCACCCTATAACAGATTCTGTCCGCTGGTTCAGGGGACCAGATGTGCAACCGGCTGCGTAGCAACAGCTATGGCTATGGTGATGAAATACTGGGAATGGCCAATACACGGTACAGGAGAAGCCTCTTATACAAGTTCTACGTATAATCTGGAACTTAGTGCTGACTTCAGCCAGTCAACCTACGAGTGGAAATCTATGCTTAACAGGTACGACGGTACATACACAGATGTTGAAGCTGTTGCTGTGGCCAAATTGATGAGTGACGTGGGTATCTCTGTCAGGATGAATTATGGGCCCTCAAGCGGTACATCGGCAAAACGGGTTCCGTTGGCTCTTGCAAATAACTTCTTTTACAATAAAGGCGTGAAATATTTGGAGAGATGTTATTTCGATACAGAAGAGTGGAACAGTATTATCAAAGGTGAATTGTCAGAAAGTCGTCCCGTTCTGATGACTGGTATTAACTATATGGACTTTGTCGGCCATGAGTTTGTGTTGGACGGTTATAATACAAATGGTCTCTATCACGTAAACTGGGGGTGGGGTGGAACCAGCAATGGTTATTTTGATGTGAATTTCATGAGTCCTGACTACCAAGGTATTGGCGGTAGTAATGGCGGATATGTTGCAGAGCAGGCAATCCTGGCAGATTTGTATCCCGACAGAGAGGGAAACTCGGAGTATGCCATTAATATGTTTTGCAAAAGTGGACTCGCTTTCGATGAAAAGAAAGGATTTACTATGGAACTACAGAATAACAGTCTGATACCTTATGAGGGCGAGCTGGGTATTATCGCAGAAAAAGATGGTGTTATAATATCAAAGGTAATGGATTCCTGCTCAGGCAATTATGCTATTCCCTCTATGGACCAAAGGGGTTATTTTTATAAGTTGGACGAACTGGGCCTTACTGCCAGTCAAATAGGAGAGGGCAATAAATGCTACGTGTATCCGGCATACAAAGATGCAAAGGGCAACTATGTAAAAATCTCAGCTCCAGTTTACAAGAATGACCGTATGGCTATTTCTAGTAAGGGTGGTGCCTTAGCTGTAGATAGTCCGAATGATAATGTCGCTAAGCTCTCGCAGGTAAGCCTGGCTCTGGACGGTCTGGCTTTTCCCGGCTATCCTATCTACTTTAAAGTTCAGGTTAAGAACGAAGAAGGAGCCGGAGAGTTCAATAATCTGATTGGCGTGGAAATTTCAAACTCAAAGGGAACAGCTCTTGGCGCAGGTTACGATTGTAAGATAATTCCAGGAGGAAGCAGTGCCGACTTCTATATCAAAGTAGAACCTAGAACTCTTTCTGCCGGTTCATATAGGGCTAACATAATATATGGTTTCTATAACGACTATGATAAGTTAAGCACTAAACACACCACCTTTGTGGTGAATCCAGCTCCAGCCTCTGCCAGACTTGCATATTCCAATGCTGTATTCTTCGGTAATCGAGTTGAGGAAGGGGCGCCGGTGGATATTACGATGGATGTTACAAATACGGGTGGCTATACCGAACATGAATTTGCTGCATATCTGTTCCCCAATTCAGGTTCAGGCGAAGTGTATTCTGTTGGAGTTTTAGGCCCAGTCTCCTGTCGTATTACTGCAAACAAGAAAAATCAGATTAAGATTAGTGGAATCATGGATCTTCAGCCGGGAAGCTACTTTTGCCAAATTCGCGACAATACCATAGGTGCATGGGTTCCTAGCGGTACAAAGCACAGCTTTACTGTTACCGAGTCTGTTACAGGAGTTGGGTGTTCTTATGGGGTCTATGAGTCTTCTGGGACTTATGGGTCATATGATCTCTCTGGTCGCAAGGTTCAAAATCCCAGCAAGGGTGTTTACATTATAAATGGAAAAAAGGTGGTTTATTGACCACCTTTTTCTATCTTATTACTCTACCGTTACACTTTTAGCTAAGTTCCTTGGACGGTCAACATCTTTGCCTTTGCAGACAGCAATGTGGTAAGCCAGAAGCTGGAGAGGGATACTGGCTATTAGGGGCTGGAAACATTCGAGTGTGTCCGGTAGGGTGATGATATGGTCGGCAAACTTCTGAATTTGCGTATCACCTTCAGTAACCAGAGCAGTAACTCTTCCGCCTCGTGCGCGTACCTCCTGGATATTACTGATGACCTTCTCGTAGAGGCGGTCGCGGGTGGCTATGACAAAGACGGGCATCTCGGAGTCGATAAGGGCGATGGGACCATGCTTCATCTCGGCAGCAGGATAGCCCTCGGCATGGATATAACTGATTTCCTTCAGTTTCAGTGCCCCTTCCAGAGCTACAGGGAAGTTGTAACCACGACCTAAGTACAGGCAGTTCTTTGCATAGGTAAAGATGGGGGCCAGACGTTCTATCTGCTCGTTGGTCTTCAGGGCCTGTTCCATCTTGTCAGGAATAAGGGTGAGTTCCTTTACCATCTCCTTGTACAGGTCGCCAGGAATAGTACGGCGCTCGTTGGCAATACACAGCGCCAGCATAGAAAGTACTGTTACCTGGCCAGTGAAGGCTTTGGTGGAAGCGACTCCAATTTCGGGCCCTACGTGAATATAAACACCTGTTGAGGTCTGACGGGGAATACTGGCACCTATGGCGTTGCAGACACCAAAGACAAAGGCTCCTGCCTTGCGTGCCAGTTCGATGGCAGCCAATGTGTCGGCAGTCTCACCGCTCTGCGAGATGGCAACAACTACGTCATCAGGGTAGATGACCGGGTCGCGATAACGGAACTCTGAGGCGTACTCTACCTCTACGGGAATACGGCACAGACTCTCGAACAACTGCTTGCCAATCAAACCTGCATGCCAGCTGGTTCCGCAGGCAACGATGATGATGCGGCGTGCACTGACCAGCTTCTCGCGATAGTCGATAACAGCTGATAGCGTAATGCGGTCGGCATCTACATTGATACGTCCTCGCATACAATCGCGCAGGCAGCCAGGCTGCTCGAAGATTTCCTTCAGCATGAAGTAGGGGTAGCCTCCTTTTTCTAACTGACCCAGCGTTACGTCGATCTGTTTAACCTTGGGGTGCTGCGTCTCGTTGTCCATATTTACCACTTTCAGTTCTTTGCCTAACTGTAGGACGGCTATATCGCCATCGTTCAGATATACGACCTTGTCGGTATATTCTGCAATGGGGCTGGCATCGGAAGCCAGATAGAATGCTCCGTCGTTACCCAAGCCTACCACCAGTGGAGAACTCTGACGGGCACAGATAATAGTGTCGGGGTGCTCTTTGTCAAGAATAGCAATGGCGTAGGCACCGATAACCTGATGCAGAGCTACCTGAACAGCTTCCAATAACTCTATGCCATTGCTCAGCATGATATATTCCACCAACTGCACCAGTACCTCAGAATCTGTGACACTCTTGAACTGGATGCCTCTGTCAATCAGCTTCTCTTTCAGCGTAATATAATTTTCGATAATACCATTATGGATGAGTGCCAGACGGCCGGAAGCCGAGTAGTGGGGGTGAGCGTTTGTGCTGTTAGGTTCGCCATGAGTAGCCCAGCGTGTATGGGCAATACCTGCGCAGCCTGTGATATCTTTCTCTTGACAGAATGCTTCCAGATCGCTTACCTTACCCTTGGCTTTATATACATTCAGACTACCCGTTTCGCTAATCATTGCCACACCGGCGCTATCATAGCCCCGGTATTCGAGTCGTTGAAGTCCCTTAATCAAAATGGGATAAGCACGCTTGGTGCCAATGTAACCTACAATTCCGCACATATCAGTAATGGATTATTTGTTATTTTCTTTAGTTAATTTGTCACTTTGTATGAAAAACGGCGCAAAGATACGTCTTCTTGTTTAAATTAACAAGAAAAATGAAACAAAAAGATAATAAAAAAGATTATTCCTTGACGGGGAACGTCAATGATAACGTCAACGATAACGTCAACGTCAACGTGAACTCGCTTTGCAGTTATCGTAACTCAGCCATCAGCCTTCAGACTTCAGCCATCATAAATCAGTTGACGTTATCGTTGACGTTGACGTTATCGTTATCGTTGACGTTCCAGCCATGGCTGGCTGGGCCTTTTTACTCTAT
>CADCIP010000050.1 GCA_902801485.1 uncultured Bacteroidales bacterium
GCGTGGTACCAGGGAACTTTCTTACTTCCTCGAACTATGCCGTATCAAGGTGATACGCATTATCTCCATTCACGATAAGGTTGACTCAAAGGATGAAGTCTTCTCTGCTTTGAAGACTTCTGACTTTCTTGACATGATTGGTTCACTCCCAGCAGAGGTTGCCACACTTCGAAAGGCATCTACCCATATCATGCGTTTGCGGACTGCCAAGACCAAGACTAAATCAACTAAGTCTCGTCAAGAGCGAGAGGCTACAATTGTAAACATGTACAATGGAGGCCATGCCATTGACGATATTTGGGCTGTCAGTGGTTTTAAGAGCAGAAGTTCCATCTTCAGGATCTTGCGCAAATATGGCATTACGCTAAATCGTGGTCCACACTCAGGTCCGATTAAGAAATGGAACGAAAGGAAAAACCCGATAATCAAAGAAGATAAGAAATGACACTACAAGAAGCCATTCAAGCCCGGCATAGTGTAAGGGCATACAAAAACGAGCCTTTGGCAGATGATGTAGTAAAGGCATTGGAAAAGCAGATTGCTGTTCTGAATAGTGAAGGCAAGCTGCACATGCAGTTAATCCTTAATGAGCCAAAGGCATTCCAAGGGACTATGGCCAAATATGGAAAGTTCCGTAATGCCAACAACTATATAGTTATGGCAGGAAAGAAAGCCGAAGATCTTGATGAACGCATAGGCTACTATGGTGAGCATCTGGTGTTGTTGGCTCAAACACTTGGATTGAATACCTGTTGGGTAGGTCTCTCCTACTCGAAGGTGCCAGGAACGTATGAGCTTGGCGAAGACGAGAAAATTGCTTGTTATATTGCCATCGGTTATGGTGAGACACAAGGTGTCAGCCATAAAATCAAGACCGTCGAGCAAGTGAGCAATGCCAGTGACATCACTCCATCATGGTTTAAGAAAGGCGTTGAAGCAGCATTGCTTGCTCCTACAGCCGTAAACCAACAGAAATTTTCGTTTGAACACGTTGGAGTGAAAAACAATCGCCATCAAATAAGAGCAAAGAAGGGTTTTTCCATGATTGGTTATACCAAGATGGATTTAGGGATTGCCAGATACCACTTTGAGATTGGTGCTGGAGAAGTCAACTTTGATTGGGTATGAATATAGAAGAGGTCAGAGAGTACACGTTGTCACTTCCAGGAGTGACCGAAGACCAGGCGTTTGGTGAAGACATCCTCATCCTTAATTTCCGCTTGGAAGGAAAGATATTCGTCTGCCTATGGTTAGGCGGTGGCAGGTATGATATGAAGGACGGAGTTTCAAGAATCGCCTTGAAGTTACCTCCAGACAGAAATATCGAACTTAGAGAACAATTCTCTACTGTGACACCTGCCTATCATTGGAACAAGACGCACTGGAGCGACGTTTATTACGAAGAAATGGACGAAGCAATAGTAAAGGGGTTGATTAAAGAGTCATATCGGCTTATTATCTCCAAACTCCCAAAGTCTATTCGGGCGAAGTACATAGATTTAGAAGTAGCAAAATGATATTAAAGAAAAGAAAAATCAAATATGCAGCCATCTTCTTTCTCTGCTGGTTTGCCCTCCTGGTCTTCCTTGTAGATGGAGTTTTGAAATTCCAGACACTGGTTGACTTCTTTGGGTCATACATTTTGGTGGAGATAGCCTTATTACTATTGGTCATTCTACCCACATGGACAGTTTACAAATTCACAGAAGAACGACAAATCGGAATTTATGGTAAAACAGTTTATACAAAATTTCAGGGAAGCATTCGGACAGAAGGCAACCTTACCTCTGTTGTTTGGCTATAGTAATCAACCCGTAGCCGATACCGAAAGGATCAACGGCTGTTTCTTCAAAGGTCTGCAAGCTGCCAGAGAAGGTGCTCCTGTGAGCTTGAGTGCCGAAGTCATTGCTTGTGGTGGCGGTAAGCTCTACACTGGATTTACGGATGGCTTGGGTATGAAACGTGTCGAGAAGACATTTCTGAACTTCGTGCGGATAGACAAGGCGGAGTCGTTTGAGAATTTTGAGGGTATCATGTTCTATGCCACGCCCGACATGCTCTCAGGACTCTGTGGCTGGGCTTTCTTCGACACAAATGCCACAGATGCTGTCATCACGCAATTCGGTTCGGGATGTAGCACGGTCGTTTCGATGACCATTGTGGAGAATGCCCGTCAGGGGCAGCGATGTTTCCTAGGTCTTTTCGACCCATCCGTCCGTCCATATGTAGGACCTAACGAACTGAGCTTCACTATTCCCATGAGCCGGTTTAAGAGCATGACCGAAACCATGAAAGAGTGTTTCCTCTTCGATTCTCATGCGTGGAAGAAAGTGAAAGCGAGACTGGAGGAGTAATCTAAATACATCTGATAACAAACGGTTAAATCATTTATATGAAAGAAATAATACTTTCCCAAAGGATGCTTCTGCTTTGTGGATGTGCATCCTTAGAGGCAAAAGGCGACTTGCAACGTCTCGATTTAGCTATTCGCGAGGCTCTCGACAATAATGTAAGCGTGAACGAGTTGAAGGATGCCTTTGCGCAGCTCTACGCCTATACCGGTTTCCCTCGTTCGCTGAACGCACTAAACACCCTGGAGCGTGTGCTATCAGAGCGCAAGGCTGAGGGGATAACAGATAACGATGGACAACCATTCCAGCGCCCCGCAATTTGGGATGACGCTAAACTGACATTACAATTTGGAACGGAGATGCAAACCCGTGACGAAGGGGGTACTCCGTGGAACTATTCTTTTTGTCCGCAGGCCGACTATTATATGAAGTCGCACCTCTTTGGCGACATATTCGCCTGCGACCAATTCACTCCTGCCGAACGCGAGCTTCTTACGGTTTCAGCCCTGAGCGCAATGGATGGTGTCGCTCCACAATTTGAAGGACATAAGGAATGCGCCGTCTTCATGGGAAATACCAAGGAACAAGTGGATTATCTCTGCCATTGGCTTGAAGAAAAATACGGCGGGCATCAAGAGGTTATACAACAATAGACAAATAAATCGGAATTAAAATGAAACATAAAGTTAAAGTAACTGTTATTGACAAGAAACTCTATCCTGAATTACAGAAAGAGTATTGTGCCGATCCAAATTCGGGCATGTGCCCCTGCTACAACGTGGGTGACGCCATCAAGCATGATTTCAAGAGTAAAAATCCAACGACTCGTTGGAGTGATATTATTCGGTTAAAATAAGGGAAAGAAAAGAAAGTAAAATATGACACAGGAACAATTCAAAGAGTTATTACGCGAGCTGAATGCCGTGCTGATGTACCAAAGGCTTGCCAAAGTTGTCAAGACAGACAAGGAGCGTGAGGCATTTCTCCAACTTGCAAAAGAGGAAGGCCGACATGCCAGTGTTTTCCATGCCTACACCAAAGAGGCTTTGAAACCTAAGAAGACAATGGCTGTCATCATGCCATTACTTTATCGTATTTTAGGGAAAAAGCGATTGTATAAGCTGATAGCCAAGGGTGAGTATGATGCTGCTACAGGTTACGAACATCTGATTGCTGATTTTCCAGATGTAGAAAGTGTTAAGAACGACGAGAAACGTCATGGTGATATTGTATCTGGATTACTTGATTGATATATGAAAGCACTTTCAACACGCACGGCAGGCTTCACGGATTCCATCATCCGTAGAATGACTCGTATCTCAAATCAGTACGGAGCCATCAATCTCTCACAAGGGTTTCCTGACTTCGACCCTCCAAAGGAGATAACAAATCGTCTGGCAGAAATAGCACCACATGGCCCACATCAGTATGCTATAACTTGGGGAGCACAGAATTTCCGTGAGGCTTTGGCTAAAAAGCAAAGTCATTTCACAGGATTGGACATCGATGCCAACAAGAACATCGTTGTGACTTGTGGCTCTACTGAGGCTATGATGGCAGCAATGATGACTATCGTAAATCCAGGTGACAAGGTGGCCATCTTCTCGCCATTCTACGAAAACTATACGGCTGACACGATTCTTACAGGTGCAGAGCCGATATATATCCCTCTTGTACCACCCACATTTGAGTTTGATGCCAATCTGCTTGAAGATGCTTTCAGAAACGGCGCAAAGGCTTTGGTGCTCTGTAATCCGTCGAATCCTTGTGGCAAGGTGTTCACTCGTGAAGAACTCCAGACGATAGCAGATATTATCATCAAGTATGACGGCTATGTGATTACTGATGAAGTATATGAGCACATCGTCTATGCCCCTAACCAGCATGTCTATATCTCAACACTGCCAGGTATGTGGGAACGAACTGTTTCATGCAGTTCTCTGTCAAAGACCTACAGCATCACAGGCTGGCGACTCGGGTATGTCATTGCACCAGAACGCATCATAGACAGGGTGAAGAAAGTACATGACTTCCTGACCGTGGGAGCTGCTGCCCCGCTGATGGAAGCTGCTACAGTCGGTCTGTCATTCCAAGACAGTTATTACAAGGAACTTCAAGCCCACTATACACACATGAAGCAACTCTTCTGTGACGGGCTACATCAGTTTGGACTTGACTTTACAGATCCACAGGGTGCCTATTATGTACTGCTCGATGTGTCGAAGTACGGCGTGAAGGACGACTTGCATTTCTGCGAGTGGTTGACTGAACATGTCGGTGTCGGTGCTGTTCCTGGCAGCTGCTTCTTCAGAGAAGATGTTAACCATCTTATCCGTTTCCATTTTGCCAAGCGTGATGACACCCTGAAAGCAGCTCTTGACCGCTTATCAGAACTGGAACTGAAGGCTAAAACATACAAACGATAAATGATACAGATAATAACATATAGCGAGCGATACAAGGCAGACTTCATTCGTCTTAACAGGCAATGGATAGAGACCTATTTTAACGTGAGTTCGATGAATTCGTATTAGAAGAGTGTGAGTTGATTATCAGTGTATTTCTTCGTCATACGGTCAAAAAACTTGCAGAATTCATCCGCCATAAAGAAAATTTTCGTAACTTTGTCCTCGGTGAGCATAGCGATTATTGTTTGTACTACTTTAGTAGTTTGGGCACTATAAAGGTACAACAATTTTCGCTAATCACCAAATATTTAGACAATTATATTTCGTCGAACTCACGTTAATTTATATGAATGTTATATTACAGGTATTCCGGACATGTCGTCCTCAGGTAGACTGAATTTGAACGACGAGGGACTCCAGGCTGGTGGTGCCGATTCGTTGATGAGCAGCCAGCGACTCCAGCCTACCAAGCGGTCGAAAGTGGTCTGCTGATACGTATCAGCGAAAGTACTGGGCCAAGTGCCACTTTTAATGAACTGATAGCTGGCAAGGCTTCCACTACTGCTGTCGCTGCCATTATCGACATAGTTGTATTTCTCCGTGGTGCCGTCTGGATGATATACTGTCGCGTCTTCCAGCTTATTAAGAGTGGTGTAGTTGTATTTAACGAACCTTCCCTTCACACCAAGCAACACACTGTAATCAACCTGATAGTTGTGGTTGGTCAGGTATTTTGCGTAACGTTGTTTTACAATACATGCGTTAAAGAATGTAGAGACACGCTGAAAAAGCTCATTGTCGAAAACTTCTGGCAGTACCATGAAAAGGGTCTCCATGTACTTGGCCATATCGTAAAAGGGATACTTATTATGTACCTTCACGGCATTGGCAGTACACTCGTTAATGGCAGCGCGCTGTTCTGGCGTACCATTCTGATAGGTATCCACCAAGCGGTCGGTAAACTCCTTCAGCACAGGAGCCAAATCGTTTAAGCGTTTAGTCTCAGTCAGCGTGAGATCGTAGTAACTGGGCTTTTCGGGGTCTTCAGGTTTGTAAAAATAATCGTCCCAGCTATCCACATTGGCATCTACGAAGTTTGCCAATGCCAGTCTTGTATCTGGTTCAGAGGCCATATTGTCAGCAAGTTTTTCAAAGGCCCCGCCTTCAGCCCACATGGTATAGGTTGAGCAGGCGATGTAGTCGGTCACGTCCTTCACTTCGTAGAGGAATTCTAAATTGTTCATCAGGCAGAGGTAGAGCACGATGCCCTCGGGACGCACATTGGCATTCTTCACAGCCCTGGCAAAACTTTTGGCTGAAAAACGCTTCATGAAATTATTGACGATATGTCCGTCATCGTAGATCAATCCGCGAGTCCCGGCTTCCTCTGGCAAATCGTCTGCAGGGAAGTAACCGCCGCCATGATCAGCCATTACCAGAATATATTTCTTAGCGGGATAGTGGGTGGCCGCCCAGTTGATGAAGTTTGTCAGAGAATCAGCACAAGTGAAGTCACAGTTGTTCTCACCGTAGGGTGCTGTCTCGAGTAGCTGCCTGCGGAGCGACTTCTTGGGATCGACAACAAAGCGGTAAGTGGCACCTGGTTGGGGATGACACAGAGAGAAATAGTCAGAGGAGTTCACTATTTCCGGATTTTCCAGCTCTTCATCGGTCATTCCTTCGTATTGTTTAAGATCCTCTTCCATTAACTTCAAAATCCGCTCATCGAAACCTTTCAATAAGGTCGCTGAGACTTTATACTGGGCCACAATGTTCACATGGTCGAAGGTCTCTGGCTTTGCTCTGTAGAACTGTCGAAAGTTATTCAATATTTTAGAATCAACATTCCCACCGCCACTGCCGTACCACATGATGGTACACTCAGCCAGTTCTTTCTCTGGTTCGGGGGGAGTCGCGGGGTTGTCGTCGTTGTCGGTACAGGCGGTAAACATTGTCATTGTCATTGCGCAGCAAAGGACGGCTGCCCACGTCATCACAATCTTTTTCATTGTTACTTATTCTTGTTTTTGACTTCGTCGAGCTACTTCTTCGCTTTTTTCAAGTATTTGTGATATGCCTCCACCAACTGCTGGCGCTGTTCGGGAGTGACGGTAATCAGGCGCGTATTGTATCCTTCCTGTGGCACGAGGCCATTCTTGTCAAATTTGAAACTGTAGTCTATTTGACCCTGCAACTCGTCATATACTTTACCGTCTTCGCCGTAAGCCAATGTGGTCTCATCGTCATCATCGTCATCATCGCCGTTCATTTCACCCATCCATCCCATCAGTGGCTTTTCGATGTTCCATTTCTTCATAGCAATGATGATATATTTCTTGCCATCGATGGTAATCTCCAGCAGCTTGTCGCCGAACATCTTCTGGTATTGCCCAAATAGATTGTCGAACAACATAGCGGTCATTACATCCGTATATTCGATGCCCGACATTTTGTCTTCAGTTACTAGCTGGCGCATCTCCATCATGTTGGACAAAGCCTGCAACATGTCGTTCTTTACTAGGTGGATAACAACGCCCACCCCGTCTTGGCAGATAATATCCAAGTTGCTGATTTCCACGCCAACCTTCTTCGCATGCTTCAGTTCGTCGATGTAGAACAAGGTCTTGTCCAAATCCTTTTTGTCAAAAGCCAGCGTTATCAGCGTAACAAGCGACAAGCGCAGCACAGAGTCGGGCACCTCCTTATTGTAGTCAGTGGCCGTATGGCAGATGCGCTCCAGATAACGTGTGGCGCGTTGCTGGTTATAAAACCCGCTGTTTTTGTCGGTCAGGATGTAAACTACCTCCATCTGTGCTTTCCAGTCGGTGGGGTTCTCGTCGGCCTCCTTGGACAACCGGAGGTACCTTTCTGAGTTGCTCTCAGTCTCCGTCGTCTGAGCATTAACACTAATGAAGCAGCAAAGGACGGCTGCAAGCGTCATCATAATCTTTTTCATTGTCTATTTTATAGTATGGTATATATTTTCTTGTTTATTCGTGGCTTTAATTCTCCTGTTTCGTCAGATAATAGGCCTGCTTCACTTCGTTGCCATCGGCGTCAAGTTCGGTCCACATCAGTTCTATCTTGTTGCCAGTGGGGTCGATGGATGCTGCGTAACTGCGGGGACGGTCTTCCTGAATGTCTCTTTCTTTCGCTAACTTCTTGACAAACGCCTTGGCTTCTGCAATATAGTCCTTCGTCCTTTGTTCCATGCCGGGCTTCGGGGTGACGCGGCTGTCGTCCATTTCGAATTGGATTCCTGGTTTAAGCACCATCAATAGCGTGTCATCGCGCAGCTCCCACGTGCCGGCGGTGATGAGTTTCGCGTCGATACGGCCGTTGAAGACGGGTGCAGGCTGGTGACTGATGAGGGTCTGGTTATAAGTGTGGTCGGTAGCGTATTCGATGATGACATCGGTTTCGGTGGTCTTTTCCACAATCCATGACCCGATGAGTTCATGCTCCTTTACATTGCTGCCGGTGTGCTCACGGTTCCCGATGTAGGCCGCGAGTTCCTCGTCCGTGATGTCCATGGCGAATTTGCACCTGTTGCTGATTTGCCTGAAACGGTTGGCGGCGAAGTTCAGCTCCTGCTGCCGGTAGTCGGCCATGTTGATGTAGAACTTGACACCGTCCTCACCCAGAAACTTGCGCAAAGGCACGGAGGCGTTGACAAGCATGTGCTTCATAAATTCCGCGTTATATTCGTCCTCCGTGACGGGTTTCTTCCATTTAGATGAGCTGTTGATGTGGTCGTAGAGTGCGTGGCGGAAGACGTAGAACTTCTGCACCTCGTCAATAAATGTGGCGTTGTCAATGCTCTTCCAAGAGTCCTGGCTGCTGAGGAACACCTTCTCGGCCGACTCGTCGAGTCGATACTGCTGCGGCGAATTGTCAGCGGCGACGAGGGCATTCAGCACCTTCTCTAACGAGTCAATATAGACAGATTCGAGCCTTTCCTGATTGTCCATCAGATATTGGGCCATTTTGGCTATCTTGACGTGCTCGTTACCGAGCTTCGTCAGCGTCTCGACGGTGTTGTCTATGTCGTGGATGACCATCATCGCCATCAGCCGCCCATTGGCTACCTTTTGCTTATGCTCGAAATACTGCGCCGTTCCGAAGGTCAGAATGATGGAGAGCGTAGTACCGATTATGGTTAGGCCAAGCTCCTTCTGCCAGGTCTTGTCCATCAGGTACCTGCTGAACTTCGGCATTTTGAATTTCACGTTCATGATGTTGTTTTAATATTTCGTTTCACTTCTTCACTGCCTCGACGGTATAACCTGCCTGACGGAGGAGGTTGAGGACACCGTCAGGGCCGGGGAGATGAAGGCAGCCGACGACGAAGAGTGTTGACTTCCGGCTCATCACCGAGGGAATCTTCTTCATCCAGGCGAGATTGCGGACGGCGACCATCTTGAATAATTCTTCTGACGAAAAGCTGCGAGGGTCGTCATCGGGGGTCGCAAACTGATTCCGTATAGCCTCAAGGTCCTGACTATAGTAGGTTTCCTCCGAGCATCCTTTCTGTTCCGTCGGGGTCTGGTGGTCCACCATCCACATCAGCATCGCTTTCTGGCGCTCCAATGTGGGAGCCTGGAAAACCGCCTTGAGCTGAGATGTTAATGATTCCAGTCCGCCAACCTCCTTGCCCTGAGCAAGGGCCTCCTTCTGGAAATAGTCGTCGAAGGTTGGGAGGCCGTTGGTTTCTTTAGCTTTTTTATAGCTGTCGAACTTGGTGGAGAGAAAGAACTGGAGAGGTAACGGCTTGTAATCGAAAAAAACATGCACGTCGTCGGCATCTATTTTGCAGCTGTCAATCATGAAAGCAGTCAAGCGTTGCATCTCGTCGGCAGTAAGCAGCGAGTCCAGCAGCATACCCTCAGGCAGCAGGACGTATTGATCCATTTCCGTGTCGTACTCTGATGATTCTGCGGACTCGTTCGACTCAAGGTAAACCTGCTGCGTGTCGTTCATGACACGGCGAAGACCGGGGATGGAATCTACAAACGAGATGGCAGCAGTATGATTGGAGCCAAGGATGTAGGACGGCTCCTTCAGGCCACCTCCGCTGATTTTGTAAAGTAACTGAGCTTGTACGGTCATTGCGCAGCAAAGGACGGCTGCCCACGTCATGAGAATCTTTTTCATTGTCGATTATTATTTATATGTTGTTATTTCTGATTATTCGGTCCCACGATACCGGGAATATCAACATTGAAGTCGGAAAGGGCTAAAGGGAAGGGCTCCTGCCCGTTCAGCAGCAGCCAGCGGCTCCAGCCCGTGGCCTTATCGAAGGCCAGCTGGCAGTAAGTAGATTCCAGCGTGCCGCCCCAAGGTGAGCGCGGATGGTATTCATTGTCGTAGAAGCTCGACTTCGAACCGTCTGCTTCGTATTGGAGGTAGAATTCCAACTCAAGGTGGTCAAGTTCGCCTTTATAGTAGTAGCAGCGGTAGTGTCCCTTGGTGCCGAGCATGATGCTGGCATCCACGGTGCGACCGCTTTCCTGCAGGAAGGCACTTGTCTGCTTGCTGACAACGGTGGCCCAGAACGATGCGTCCAGTTCCTTGTAGAACTCCTCGCCGAGCACTTCAGGTACCTCTCTGTAGATGTGTTTGTAGTAGTCCACGATGTCGTACGAAGGAACATCATTAACGATGCGGAAGGAGTACTTGGTGACAGAATCGATTTTATGTTTCAGTGCCTCGTCGCTCTGATAGGCTGCGATGATTTTGTCGGTGAAGGTGCGCCACTTCTGTCCGAAGGCATCGAGGTTGGCGGTGCGGATGACGCTCATGTCGTGGTAGTCGTGTCTTCCCTCATATACCTTGTCCCAGAAGGCGACAACCTGCCTGTTATACTCTGTGAGTGCCGTCTTTGTGTCGGTGGGATTTGCGGCCAGCTGGTCTATCAGGAAGTCGTAATGACCGCCGTATCCGGGCACCAAGAAGGTAGAAAGCACAAGGTAGTCGGCTACGTCCTTCAACTCGAACTGATACTCTACGCAGTTCATCAGGCAGGCATCCAAATAGATGGTCTGCATCTTAGCATCGGCTGCAGCAATGGCGCTAGCGAGGCTCTTGGCGGTGAAGTGTTTACAATAGTTGTTAGAAAAGTTGCCGTCGTCGTAGAGGACGGCACGGGTACCGGCCGTCTCGGGCAACTCGCCGTCAGGTGTGTAGCCACCGCCATGGTCATTGAGGATGAGCAGGTACTTCTTGGCAGGGCATGCCTTGGTCGCCCAGTTGATGAAGTTGGTCAGCGAGTCGGGGCAGGTGCAGTCGGCGTTCGTCTCGCCGTAGAAAGAGCTATCAAATGTCTCATACGCTTTCATTTTGGGATCCGACGAGTCGGGCTCAACTACGAAGCGGATGGTTTTGCTGTCAAATAACTGTGCAAATGCTTCATCAGAGCTGTCTTCTATTATGTTCTCAGCGGTCGAAAATTTGTACTGCGCCGCGATGTTCACGCGCTCATAGCTCTCTGCTTTGCCTTGGAAGAATTGAACCATGTTTTGTATGATGTTAAAGTCGAGGTCTCCACCGCCAGTGCCGTAGAACAGAATGGTGTAGTCGGCCTTAGGTGTCGGCTTCTTCTCGATGTAGTAGGAATAGACCGTCTTGCTGGTCGTCTCATTCCTTACCGTTACGGTGGCGTAGCCGCTACTTAGAGCATCAACTTTCTTCTCTGCCCTCTGGCATGCCTCCAGCACCTTCTGGTTGCACTCGGCCAGCGTGCCATACAGCGTGAACTTTTCCGTCTCTACACCTATTTCAGTCATGTATATACCCATAACAGCTTTATACCAGTCATTATAACCTACTTCGTCACCTGTCCAAGAGTACCCCGAGACTGACATCGAAAGGTTGTAGGTGTATGTCCTGGGTTCGTTTTCGTCATCGTTGTTACATGCAGTGAATACTGTCATTGTCATTGTGCAGCAAAAGAAGGCTGCGAGCGTCATGAGAATCTTTTTCATGTTCTTGGTATTTTAATGGGGTGTTATTTGTCGATACTTATTACCTGCAACTGCTGTCCGGCTTCGATGGCTGCCTTGATGTCCTTGCCACCGCTCTGCACCTTGCAGAGGCTGATTTCGTCACCCTCCACGGCCTCAATCTTCAGTTTGCCAATCTGTGACTTGGCCTCCCTGCCTGCCACGGTCTTGACGATAAAAACACCCATGTGAAGGCCGGCGAAGGCTCCCTCGCTGTTACCCAAGTCGATATAGACCTCTTTCTGCTTGTCTTTCTTGGCAGAAGAACCTTCTATAATGTTTGCTTGCAAGGGTTTGTACTTGTTGAGCCAGGCGGAAATGCGATTAGATAGTTTTCCGAGGGCATCGCGGATAGCCTGGTCGGAGGTGGAAAATGATGAGACGGTTGTGCCCTGCCCTTTGAACGAGGTGTTGGTGATAACCTCGCCCGTCTTCGCATCCTTCAGCGTGAGCATGGCCTCGGCAATGCCCGTATAATAGGTTGAGGTCTGTATCTTCCCTTTTGTGTCTTTCCATGTCTGGGTGTTCGACTTTGCCTGTATGTTGGTGATGATGGCATCGGCAACGATATTACCTTCCTCGGCGAGTTCACCCGTCTGAAGCCCATCGTTATAATGGAAGCGGTAGGCTCCTGAGAGTCCCTTGATGATGGCGTTCTTTACGTCTCCCTCATATTTAGTGGCCTGTACGGAAACCTGACCGGTAGCCAGTCCGGTGAGTACCTTGCCAATAGCCTCTCCAGCCGACATCTTCTCGTCGTGGTGGGCATACTGCACGTTTCCCAGCGTGATGTTGTACGTCTGGTTCCTGTTCTCTTGGGCATTCACTTGGAATGCGATGGCGCATATCAGCGCCACGATTGTTACGATTTTCTGCATAAATCTATTTTGTTTTATTATTCGTTCTTTCTCTCAACTGATTGTTCTCAACATGTAGTTTGTTGATTTCATCCTTTAACTTCAGGTTCTCACGGATGAAAGCGGAGAAGTTGACCAACAACTCTTGATTACGCCAATGGTAGAAGAAGAGCAGGATGACCAAAATCACGATGCCCAAAGTTACGATGGTTGAAATGATAATTGCAAAAATAACTGTTATATCCATAAAGCCTATTATTATATGTATCACTTGCGGAGGTGGAATGCGATGCTGCCGCCGCCGGTCATTTCCAGCGTGCTGCTGTTCAGCTTTTGGATTTCCAGCGTCTGGGACGACTTGCTGCCATAGTTCAGAATCAGTAGGTCGGCCGTTGCAGTCCTCCCATCGAGTCCTCCTTTAACGGTGCGTTCGTAGCGGTAATGCCCTTCGCCGTTATAGATGGCAATGTGGCACTTGAAACTAAAACTGCCGTCGGCATTAATCTTCAAGATGTCGGTGAATAGATTGTTGGATTCTGTCCAAGTTCCAATCAAATCGTTCTGCATTTCTTCCTCGCTCTTCAGACATGATGTGAAAACAGAGGTAATCATTACGCAGCAAAGGACGGCTGCCCACTTCATAAGAATCTTTTTCATTATTATTTGTTGTTTAGGTTTTCTTTCTTCTGATAGTGTTATTTGCGAAAGTGAAAAATCATTTAAGTGAAAAATTTAACTTCCTGAACTTGTTTTTGTTGAGTCATTCTTTTCTAAGTCATTGAGGATAAAATCTATCATTTCCTCTTTATCGATGCCTATGATTTCCAAGCATTGATCCACTTTGTAACGCAAAACGTTGATTTCGTAATGAATATAAGGGCGGAAGCCCATGCAGAAATCATCCATGAAGCGCTGCACCTCCTTCATTTCCATGAAGGCAATCAACTGCTCGCCATCGGACATGTTCTCCGTGTCATAGTGGGTCTCGAACAACTTGCCGTTATTGCCCTTTTCTTCTATCTTCGCCTTGACGTTCTTCTCGATGTCGGCAATTTCGGAGTAAGCGCGACCCACCTCCTTGATAAAACGGAAATTTCCTATATCCTTCCACGTGCTGATGTTGCTGGAGAAAATGCCTTCCGCCGTTTTGTCGTGCGCAAATATGATCGGATTCCCAATGGCATTCCAGTATTTCTCCCGCTGCTCGTCGGTGAGTCGTAGGATGCTGTCGCGTGATAACGACCGCAGCTCTTCCATGTCTTTCTGCCAGCCGGCAAAATCGAGGCTGTCGGTCCAATGTAGATAACATTCGAATTCATAGATGTCACTGATGACCATCATGGCTATCAAACGGCGGTTCTGCTCCTGCTCTCTGTGTTCAAAGAAGGCAGCCGTACCGAAAGTGAGGATGATGGAGATAGTGGTACCGATGATGGAGAGCGTCAGCTCCTTGAACGTGCCCTGGAACTTTATGTCGCCCCAGAGTTTGGGCACTCTGGATTTTGCGTTCATGATGATATTTTTTATATTACAATTATCAATCGCAAAAGTACAGCGGGTTGCCAGAAAGCTTGTCAGCATTTCGCAACTTCTTGTCAGGATTCCGCAAAACAATGTAAACCGGTTGTCAGGATTCCGCAAATAACAAAAAAATCCCCGATTTTATCGGAGATTTCTGTTTAATATGGCTATAAATGGAATATTACGTCTTAGCTGCTTTTCTATACTCAGATGGTGTCATCTTGTAGCGGCTGCGGAACTGTTCGTTGAAGGTGGTACGGTTGGCAAAGCCGCTCATTTCGGCGATGAGGGCGATAGGTTCATCGGTCTGTGTCAGCAGACGGGCAGCGTGATCCACGCGGTAGCCGTTGATAAAGGCATTGGTGCTCAAGGCATCAGAACACTCGCGGATGGCTTCATCGATATAGCGGTGGTTGGTGGCGAGCATCGCGGCCAACGTGTCGCGGTTCAGTTCGGCATTGGTATAGGGCTGCTCTTTCGCCATCAGTTCTACAAGGCGGAGGAAGATTTGCTCGCCCGGCGTGCGCTCCTGTTCGGGCTGACGGACCAATCGCTGGATTTCGCGCACTTCGCGGAGCTGCTCATGCTGAATCAAGTCATACAGTTCGCGATTCTTGATGACTTCGCGGCGGTGAGCAATGGCCAGACGCCACAGAGCCACAAAGATGACAATCATGATGGCGAAGAACGAAAAGGCAAGGATGTTATATATGGTAATCTTAGCCTGGGATTCCTCTAAGGCTAACTCCTTTTCGTGCGTCTGATAGATGACAGCCAGTTCGGCTGCATCGTTCTGTTTCTGCCATGCCAAAGCGGAGTCGATGGCGGCAAACGTCTTGTCGGCCAACTCCAGCGCCTCAGCGACATGTCCGGCACGGCGGTTAGCAACGTAGCGCGGAGCAAGACCCAGAGTGATTTTGTCGAAAGTAGTATGGGAACTGTCAACGGCGGCAAAAGTCGTGTCGAGGCGGGCGTACATGTCGGCAGCTTCGGCGTAGCGGCCGGCAGCCATCAGGTAGCCGGTGGCATCCTGGATGTTCCCCAGCATGGAGATTTGGCTGTGGGGTATGGAGGCAAAGACGGCGGCTGCCTCACCCATGCGACCCGTAGCCTGCAGGTATCGGGCCTTGTACAAAGCCACAGATCCCTTGTACTCTTCAATCAGAGCGGAGTCGCCAATGCCGAGCTTCTCGCAGGCAAGGAGTTCATCCTCATAGCGGCCCAGCCATTTCTTTGCTTCATCATATTCACCAATTTCAAACAGCGAATAAAAGATGTTCGAGCACATGATGGCCAGGTTGAAGTCTCCCTTTTCCTCGCCACCTAATACCGTCAGCTCATTCTGATAGGCTTTGTCAAAGGTCTGTTTTGCCGCTTCGGGCATAGCCAGGTGCAACTGGCATTGTGCCATCAAAGAAAGCAGGCCCGTCCTGCCAGTGGCGGGGAAGTCTTTCTGGCCTTCGGCCTTATCCAACATCTCGTTAACGACGGTCAGCGCGCCCTCCATGTCGCCACGCCGATAGAGCAGACAGGCATAGCGGTAGCCTGCTTCGGCATAGACATCCCATGCTTGCGAGGGGTTGTCCTTCAATGTTTCGTAGGCTTTCCGGTAATATAACTCCGCCAACCGCATCTGGTGCCGCTGGTTGTCGTACTCCAATCCGACTTCAAGGTTATGGCGTGCTGTCCAGACGGTTTCAGTCAACTCCGACGTGCTGTCGCCCGTCGGTTTCCCCGAACATCCTGCCATCAAGGTCAGCACAAAGCATAATATAATATTAATATGGTGTAATGCCAGTTTCATTATTTTGTTTGATTTTGAGCGCAAAGATACGAAATGCAACCAAAATGAATAACAAAAACAAAGATTTATTTTGTTCTTCGCTCACTTAATCGTAAATTTGCCATAGATGGCGAAGATACTTCGTCTCGGCATAAAAAATGAAAACCGTCTTTCTTTTTAGTTTTTTAACGATTCCGCAACCTTTTCGTTTAGCAAATCGCATAGTTGCTGGGCTTTCATTTTAACACCATCTATAGGTAATAGACAGCCAGTTGCTTCGTAAATGGACTAAAAACACTAAAAGGAACTCGCTCAAAGCGTTCCACTTCAGCAAAGTTTATAATCCAGTCTTTTTGTGGTATTCTACTTATAAAGAGGCGCTTCTCTGTGATGGTCAGATACGGTTTACGAAACTCCCTTCTTGCAGTATCAAGCGTAATCACACCGCCAAAACCACAAAGCAACAATGAAACCCACCATCCTAACTCGCCAGCTTTACCATGAAAAAGTGCAAAAACACAAACACCACAACACAACAAACAGAGTATGCCTCCTAAAATACGATTGCAATCAGTACGATATATTGTTATTTCTTCCATTACTTTATAAAAACTTTTTTCTTTTTTGCTAAGTTACAAAAACAAACAGGGAGCAACGGTCACCCATCTGCTCCCTGTCTGTTATAATGTATCCTTCACTCGATAAAAATCGGTAGAGGCAAGCACGTAGGGAGCCTATACCAGATAGTTGTAGAGCAACAGGCAAATGATTGCGCCAACAACTGAGATGACAAAGGAGCCAATGAAGTTGTCGCTCTTAATGCCAAACAAACCGGCTACGAACCCGCCGACTACACTACCTACGATACCGATAATAATGTTCCAGTACCATGCATGACTTGAACCCAGCAGCCAGGAAGCACATGCACCTGAAGCCAGACCGTAAAGAATCCATAAAAGAAATCCCATAGCAGTAAATTTTTTGAATTAGAACATATGTTCGATGCAAATATACATCTTTTTTTATAACCAGGAATTCTCAACACTTTTTTTTCATGTCGATACATGGATTTTTGCCACATTTTCCATCAGACATCAAACATCCAATGCATAATCTTTTGCATGATAATTATAATTTAATGGTAAATTTTCAATTTATGTTGCAAAAATCGATTTAGTGAGCGAAATACAAAAGAAAACACAAAAACTGCTACCTTATTATATGCAAGATAGCAGTTTTAGGTTAGCGATTAGCGGTTAGCGAACTTGAACCCTTGAACTTCTTGAAGGTTCCGTTTAAGCCAAATGAGCAGAGCGATGCTTGTATCAGCTTTGCCATGGCGTAGGAAGCTCGACACAAAGTGTCAACCCTTGAACTTCTTAAACCTCTTGAACTTCTTGAACTTCTTGAACTTCTTGAACCTCTTGAACTTCTTGAACTTCTTGAACGGTTAAGGTTAGCGTTATCGCTTCGTTACCTTATCAATGTAATAGTCAAGGCCGAAGATGGAGCCTGCCAGGAGGAATGCCTGCCCTACGTAGAAAAGAAGTCCGTTTGCCACATCTGCTATGGTAAACACCTGATAGGCTACCATCACTATGCTTGTGCTAATCAGCATCACAGCACATGTGTACTGTACATTCTTTTTCCTGTCCATAGTCTAGAGTAAGCAACTTGCTCCTGCACCACCCAGTATGGCAGCAATAACATAACCGATGATTTGCAGAATAGTCTTAATTGTCTTGTTCATATTAGTGAGGTTAGGAGCCTCTCCCCCCCGCCCTCTCCGAGGAGAGGGAGCCAAGGTTCTGAGGACTTTGTTAATGGTTTAACTACTGAAATAATTCTCTATTGGTTTTCGTTATCGTTATCGTTATCGTTCCCGTTGAAGTTAAAGAAGTTAAAGGAGTTATCGGCCTTGCGGCCTGAGAAGCTAAAGCCGATAGTTATACACGTGTAATGGTAATGGCTTAACTACTTAACTTCCGAATTCTTAACTACTGAAATAATTCTCTATTGGTTAGCGGTTAGAGGTTAAAGGTTAGAGGTTAGCGGCCCTCTCTCCTAAGAGAGAAAGTTGAGAGTTGATAGTTTAAAGTTGAGAGACAGTTTAAAAAGTAAATAGTGCCGCCACTGGCGGAGTAACTTCAAACCTGCTACTCTAAACTTCAAACACTGACTCTAAACTCTAAACTCTAAACTATCAACTGTACAAACTGACTCTAAACTCTAAACTATCAACTCTAAACTCTAAAGAGGGGCCTAAGGCCCGCTCTTCATCAGTCTTCATCCGCTCCTGGCTCACCGCCACCATTGTCATCACCACCACCCTCGTTAGGGTTATCGTTCCCGTTAACGTTCCCGTTGGTGTTACCACCGTTCTGGTTCTGGTTCTCGCCCTCACCAGTGTTCTCGTTACCGTTCTCCTGTTCGGGATCTTCCACTTCGCCAGAGGTAGAGGTTACACGCTTCACCTCGTTGCCGTTTCGGTCGTAGCAGGTGATTACGATAGAGGTGTTGGCTAACTCGTCCTTCAGACCCACGCTTGGAGTGAAGATGATGCGGCGACTCTTGATGAGTCCGGTCTTCACGTCGTTCACGTTATCCACACTCTTCGAACGCAGACCGAAGCGCATGCTTCCCAGTCCGGGCAGTGCCACACTGTGACCCTCAGTAGCCCATGCCTTGATTACCTCGCCAGCTGCATCCCAGCATGCCTGCATCACGCCCTGGTTAACGCCGCTGCGCAGAGCAGCCTCGCGTATCACCTTTGCCTGACTCAGAGTGGAGTACATCTCAGGCTTCATCACATAGCGGTACTCGCCCGCCGAATCCTTGTCAAACTTCAGCAGTCTTTCCACTGCCTTTACCTTAAGTGCCATAAATTGATAAATTTTAAGGTTGTAAAACTTTTTCCTATTCCTTAAAACCTATTCCTTATTTCCGTGTTTTTGTTTCTTGTGCACTAAGAAAAACTTTCTCCATAGTTATGCCGCAAATTTTGTTGCTTTATGTCTTTCTTGCAACTTTGTTGCAAAGGTATAACTTTTTCCTGAATCCTACAAATTTTTGAGCAACTTTTTTCAGAAAAATACATCTTCCTTCAGCCCTCTTCCATCGGGTTAGGCTACTCAGTTACAACTTACTCACTTTTGACATCTGTATTCTGGGAAATACTTGATACAGAAATTTTACTTTATATTATAATATAAAGTAATTATAATTATTATAAATTATTATAAATTATCTCTCTCCTCTGCTATGTAATCCATTTTCCTCATTCTATCCTTTATCAAAATGGAAAACCCTAAATGTCAAAAGTGAGTAAGTTGTAAGTGAGTAAGTTCGGGAGAAAATAAATCATTATTTATTTTGCTCTTCTCTCACTTATTCGTACTTTTGCAGTGAAAATAGTAAAACAAGAACTTATGGTTCAGGTGACAGAGTTTGAAGTCCCTTGTCACCTCTGGTTGAATCAGAGAAAGAAGTTATATTTGCAACGAAAAGACAACTTAAAAATAGCCAAACCCAAATAATCATGAAACAAAAATTACTTACAAAACTGTCTTTTGCCTTGCTGCTATGTTGTACTTTGGGCATATCCGCTCAAACAACCGATTATGTAATAACTGTGAATGGTTCTATTCTAAAACAACAGATAACCAAGGTTAGGCTCCTCAGCCCTTATAGCAGTAATTATTATCTCTACCAAAACATGGTAAGATTAGTTATGGAACAAGAAGACGGTACGGAGTCTTACATACAATTACACCCGCTACAAGTAGAAATGTTCTTTGGTAATGACATCATTAATGGCATTGATAAATTGAAAATGTTTGATGGTGGAAGCATACATGGCAAAATGAACCTTAGCGGTCTGCCTGCAGGCACACCTGTCACCATCTTTGATTCGAATGGTCGTCAGCGCCTCTCCACCAAAACATCCGAAGGGGACACACCCATTGATACCAGTTTGCTGCCAAGCGGCATTTATATTGTTAAAGCAGGAAAGACGGTTTTTAAGTTTATCAAAAAATAACAAAGGAAGGAACTACACATGAGAAGACTGATTTCTATACTAGTAGCCGCATTGACATTTCTTGCTGGTACTGCCCAGGTACAACTGAAGGTAAAAACAAATGACGGCGCCGTCTCAACATATAACGGATTCTACGAAATGGAGTTTAACGACTCTGCAAAAACCGTAGATTTATATGCCGACTCTGCCGCTACCCTTTCTATGGATCAAATAGAGAGCATTCGTTTTAGTCGAGACTATTTGCCATGGAACCTTTCATGGAAGGCAAACGATAATTCACGCCACTACATGTTCGGCTATGGGGCTATCATGCACGTCCGAGATGTGATGACAGAGGACATGACTTGCACTCAGGCTGGTTTCGACCAATTTTCTAACTGGGCAAAAAATATGTATCAGGGTACGGCATTCGTCTATTCTAACTATGTTTGGGGATACCTGCGCGATATGGTGTTGGAGTCTAACCAATGGATTGTCGCTTGTAAGGGGCAGGATGCGCTAAAGGGATTGTTGGGCATAGCCTATGCTTCACGCGCCTTGCTTTATTTGGATATGGCTCGTATGTATGAATTCCAACCCAACGATCGTACGAATCCTATTTCTACGTCTGGCCAGAACGTCACAGGCTTAACTGTGCCTATCATTACGGAGGAAACAGAGTTTGACGAACAGACAGGTTATTACTACGCTCCTCGTGCCACACGTCAGGAGATGGCAAAATTCATATCGGACGACTTGGATTTGGCAGAAAAACTGATACCGGAACTTGATATAGACAGTCATCTGCTGCCACATCTGGATGTTGTTTATGGCTTGAAGGCTCGTCTCTACCTTTGGATAGGTGATTATAAAAATGCTCAACGCTATGCACGCCTCGCTATTGAAACCACCACCACAAAACCTATGAATCGCGAGCAGATGCTAAGTGCTACTACGGGTTTTAACGATCCTACATGTTGGATGTGGGGTGTGCAGTATTTTCCTGAAGATAATGCCGTTAAAACTTCTATTATTAATTGGACATCATGGGTTAGCAATCAAATAACATTTGGTTATACAGGCACTAGCACTAATATGTATCTTTGTATAGATAAGAAGATGTACGAACGTATTCCAGACACGGATGTTCGCAAATTATTGTGGATAAGTCCGGACAATAATGCCTTAAATGAACAGATCCCGTCAGTCATTACCGGAGCTTCTACGCCTATTAACCAATTTCTTCCTGGTTATGCCAGCATCAAATTTCGTCCTGGCCAGGGTAATGCAGATAATTACATGATAGGAGCATTAAGTGCATTCCCTTTAATGCGTGTAGAGGAAATGTTCTTCATTGAGGCTGAGGCAGCTGCCCAACAAGGTGATTTACAACTGGCTCAACAGCTGACAAATCAGTTTATGAAACAGTACCGCAACCCAAGCTACGTCTTCCCTGCATCAGGTCAACAGGCTACTATTGAAGAAATCGTTATGCAGAAACGTGTTGAGTTGTGGGGCGAAGGACAAACATTCTTTGATGTAAAACGTCTTAATCTGTCTGTTACACGAGATTATGAGGAAAGCAACTTCCCGCCCGACTGTCGCTTTAACACAGAAGGACGTCCCGCATGGATGAACTTTGTATTCCCCGCTTTAGAGGAAAAATACAATGCAGCGCTGAATGAGGTTAACAATCCCGACCCATCCGATGTTTATCTGGCAAACTATAAGCCTGTAAACGCAGATTCCATCAAAAATCACATACACAGTAATACGGTACTTGATATTCCCAAATTCATTGACAAGTTAGAAGTGTTGCCGCTTGATTCTGTTGAACAGATTCTCCTCAGCTTCACACCGCCTGAGAATGATGGGAATGTCACATTTGAAAGCCAGCTACAAGTCTCTCTCACACCCACCTTCCCACAAGATCAGACAAAGATCCTGTCAACCGCAACAGGTGTTTCTGGAACCAAACAAGTAAATATCTATTGCACTTCACTGTCCAATACATTGGCATGGCTACTGAAACAACAGGGCAAACCATCTGGCGGAGAAGCAAACATATATCTGCGCGTAAAGAGCTATGTAACAGCTTCGCCCACCATTCAGTATGCATCCAACACCGTCAGTTTCCGTGTAAAAGTTAGCGACATACCCGGCTTTTATTTCGGCTACAGCTATGCACCTCGCATAACTGCAAACAATGTGGACGTGCTTGATATGGAGAAACTGGCCGGCCAGGAAAACGTTAAGGTATGTAGCCTGAATATGGAAGGAGAAGGCCGTGTATATACAGCCTATGACACCGACTTCCCGTACCGTCTCAACCTTAACTTGTGGGGCTTGGGATTTGATGTAAATGCCAATGGAATAGCTAATCCCCAAAATCTTTATTACGACCCATTTGTCAGCATATACAAAATGAATTGGGGCGAACAATTCACAGGACATCCTGCAGAATACCCCGGATTACAACACTATAATGCGAATATCACCTGTAGAACTGAACGTGACGACCTGATAATCCCCATAAAGAGCACCCCCATAGACGTAAGTGTAATCGTCAATCATCAGGCTTGGATAGAATACGACTACCATTGGACAGATAGCCGTTCTACTGTCATGAAGTCAGAGATGATGCCTGATATCACACAAGTCTCTTATGAGAAAGCCCAGGGTGAAAATATATATCGCCTGCAGGCTCCTTATGCTACAGGGCACAACCTGCTTCTTTATGTCGAAGAAAACAATGCAGTTACCATGCCACGCCAATATGCTTACAACGATGCATTGGGGCAGACCGTATATGTAAGCGGACAGGGAACCTTTGATGGATACACCTTTGATATGCAAATCACCTTCTCCAATGCCGACAATACACAAAGCATTGTCCATCATGAAATCTATGGCGAGAAACCTGAATGGACAAAACTATACACCGGTATCTTCTTTGCTGAGTTGTTTAATTATTACGATTACGGTATAATATACAAGAGCCTTAATGAGGAAGGCTTGTACAAACTTGTACCATTCATCTATAATGAGGAAGGTTTTGTATTCACATGGAACAAAGAAGACAACACACTTTCCTTCTCAGACCAACCTACCGGTTACAACCACTCTGAATACGGAATGATTATGGCTTGTGACTATACTGGCGGCCACGTAGAAGATGGTGAAAATGGACTCATTTTCCATTTCTATATCAAGTATTGCGTAGATGCAGGAACCTTTGGTGCCTTTGATGATACATTTACCGTTACGAATGTAGCTACAAACAGAGTCAAAGCCAAAGATGTACCAACTCCCCCACAAAACAAGAAAATTAAGTTAGAAAGTCAATTACTCAAGTTATGAGTGAACCTAGAGGAATACGTAATAACAATCCATTGAATATCAGATTAAGTAAAGACAAGTGGCAAGGACAAATAAACGCTAACGTTAACGATAACGATAACAACTCTTCCCTCAAGGGAGAGTCTGACTTCTGTCAGTTTTATACTATGGAATATGGTTGGCGAGCCGCCTTTGTGATTCTCTGCCGAACGTACTATGGAAAGTATGGATTGAAGACCATCAGGGACATTGTGTCCCGATGGGCTCCAGCCAAGGAGAACAACACAGAGGCGTACATCCGCCATGTGTCAGACTACACGGGTATCGCACCCAACAAGGTGTTAGGCTCACCCCAAGAGCATCCAACGCAATGGCTACTGATAGGCTACGCAATGGCAGTAGTGGAAAACGGGAAGGCGCTCCCTGCGGTGGCGATGCTGAAGGGCTACGCCCTGGCAAATCAACCTTAACGCTAACCCTAACGTTAACCTTAACCGTTTCAAATTCCAGGATTCATGTTTCATGTTTCAAAAGAACAACAAAACAAAAACGATAACCGTTTGGAACGGGAACGATAACCGCTAACTAAAAAACTGCTACCTCAAAAATAATTGAGATAGCAGCTTTTTTTATCTTATGTCTAAAGTCTAAGGTCTAAAGTCTATTTTTCAACTTTGACCTACGGTTGAGCCTGCTCACGAAGCCTCAATGATTAATAAAGGTATTCAAAATCATAGTCATTTCCCAATTCATGATACATGGTCTCAGTCTCTGACAACATGAGAGTGCTGAATGAGGTGACGAGGTCTCCTGTGGTCTTGCATTCGTAATCTTGCAGCGTATTTTCAGAAGATATAATTCTAGAGGGAACGTTCTTGCTCAAAGCCCATAACTCGTCATGACTACTTAACCCAAGAGTTCTCATCTGGAAGTAAACCGAATTTCTAAAGGGATTCAGATTGGTAGAGTACTCTGCGGTATAGTTGTTTGACTCGACATGATCTTCTTCATCAGTTTTGACAACTGATAAAGCAACTACGTTATCGCCATCCCATGTATATACGCTGTTGTCTCTGACGGATCAGGATTCACGGGGTTGTCACTGTTGTTACACGATGTAAATACACTTGAGCCGCATATCAGGATGGCGGCGAGCATCCAATGGTGAATCTTTTTCATAATATCAGCCTCTCTCCCCCGTCGGCCTCACCCCTAACCCCTCCCCCGTGAGGGAGGGGAACTTTAAGAGCTTGGGGGCCAAGGTTCTGAGGACTTTGTCTATTTGTTATTATTTATTTGTTTTCGGTTTTTGTTTACGGTATTATTTTTGGGCAAAAATACGAATAAGTGAGAGAAAAACAAAATTTAAGAACTTTGGCTAAAGCCAATCTATTGATTCTGCGGTGTCAGAGTCCAGCTGTTTCCGTCTACTATTGATTTCAGATTCGGGAATGTGCTCTCGGGGGTGGCATTTTCTACGCCGTCGATGGTCACGCTCCCGCGTTCGCCGTAAGCGCCTGTTCCGATATAATCGGCTAGTGCCGAACCGCGATTGGCAGTGAGTGAGGTAATGCCCGATGTAATGGTGACGGGAATTCCATATGGATTCTCAGGAGCCGATCCGATGGCAGGAGCATCTTCTCCACCCGTAGCAACAATGGTGCCGCCTGTAATGGTGATGCTTTCGCATCTTGACCTATTACCATAGAATGTACCTATGCCAGGGCCGTAATCGTCGCAGGTGGCTCTGACATATCCACCCTTGATGGTAATAGCCTTACATGTGCTAAAATGCCCCGCACCGATACCAGGGCCGCAATTGATGCCGTTGGCGATTACATGGGCCTCTTCGCCGATAGTGATATAGCCGCAATTGCCAAAAGTGCCTGCACCAATAGCTGCCGAATTGGGACCACCGGTGACCTCTACCCTTGCCATACCACCAATGGTGATGTCGCCACATTCCGAGAGATCAGGGTAGAAACCTGTGCCAGAGCCAATGGCAGCTGCACTATAATGGGATGAAATGTAGATTTCGGCCGTGCCCCCAATGGTGATGTCGCCGCAGTTGCTGGTATAACCGGCACCAATAGCGGCACACATGTTGCCAGCTTCTGCATAGATTTTACCACCCAGAAATACCAGATTGCCACAATCCGCACCCGCTCTGACGCTGCCAATGGCAGGCGACAGGCAGTTGTAGTAACCATTGGGACCATTGCCACGGGCACTCAGAATGCCATTGCCCTGGAAGGTGAGTGTGTGGCCCTCGGGAACGAAGATGGCGGGATAGAAAGTATGGAAACCACTGATGCTGTTGGAGTCGCTAATTGTGATTGTGGCATCGCCCAGACAGGTAATACCAGCGAAATCCTTTTCATTATAGATAAACCATTCGTCGTTGATGTAGGCACCGTCGATAGTGATCCTAGCACCGTCGGCAACAGTGATTTGTACAGGGTTAGCCAGTTTGCCAGTCAGTATGTCGCCATCCTGGGCAGTGTAGTCTGCTGTCAGCGTGGCCAGATCCACTTTCTTAGTCGAAGGGTCATCCACAGGGTTGTCATCATTATTGCATGATGTGAACAAACTCAGGCCGCAAAAGAGGGCGGCGGCAAAGGCCCATGATAATACCTTTTTCATAATGATTGAGTTTTTAGGTTAATGATTCTATTTTGTTATTTCATTCGCTAAAAAGAAGGGAACTTCGATATCAGTGTCCAGGTGTTTCCTCCTACAGATGATTCCAGATAAGGGAATGTGCTTTCGGGTGTAGCATTCTCTACGCCGTCGATGGTCACGCCGCCGGGTGTGCTGTCAGCGCCTGCTCCGATATAATCGGCCGAATCTGAACCGCGTGTGGCAATGAGCGCCCTTATGGTCGACGTGATAGTGATGGGGAAGGTTTTAAGGTTCTCAGGAGCCCATCCGATGGCAGGAGCATCTTCTCCACCCGTAGCAACAATGGTGCCGCCCGTAATGGTGATGCTTTCGCAATAGGATCTATCAGAACAAAATGTGCCGATGCCAGGGGACCCATCGTCGCCAGTGGCTCTTACATATCCACCCTTGATGGTTATAGCCTTACACGTGCCATAATGCCCCGCACCGATACCAGGGCTGTAATCGATGCCGATGGCGTTGACACGGGCCTCTTCGCCGATGGTGATATTGCCGCATTTGCCAAATAATCCTGCACCAATAGCTGGCGAATTCTTACCGCCGACGGCTAAGACCTTTGCACTACCACCAATGGTGATGTCGCCACATGTAGAGTATCCCCAGCCAGCTGAGCCTGTGCCAATGGCTGCTGCCCCATTTTCGGAATGAGCCTCAATTTCGGCCGTGCCCCCAATGGTGATATCGCCGCAGTCGCTATAGTTGCTGGCACCAATAGCGGAAGAATCATAGCCACCATTTACATAGAATCTACCGCCCATAAATACCAGATTGCCACATTTCTCACCCGCTCTGACGCTGCCAATGGCAGCACACCAAGGTATGTAAATGTAGGGGTTTCCACCACTGCCATGGGCACTCAGAATGCCATTGCCCTGGAAGGTGAGCGTGTGGCCCTCGGGTACGAAGATGGCGGGATAGTATTTATTGAAACCACAGATGCTGTTAGAGTCGTTAAGCGTGATGGTGGCATCGCCTAAGCAGGTAATACCGGCGTATTCCAATTCATTATATACTGTTCCTTTGTCGTTGATGTAGGCATCGACGATAGTGATGCTGGCACCATCAGCAACAGTGATTTTAACAGGGTTAGCCAGTTTGCCAGTCAGTATGTCGCCATCCTGGGCAGTGTAGTCTGCTGTCAGCGTGGCCAAATCCACCTTCTTAGTCGAAGGGTTATCCACAGGGTTGTCACTGTTGTTACACGATGTAAATACACTTGAGCCGCATATCAGGATGGCGGCGAGCATCCAATGCAGAAATTTTCTCATGATATTTATGTTTAATGGTTAAGTTTTCAATTTATGTTGGCAAAGATAGTGCAAAACGAGCAAAATACAAAAATAAAATTGCTTTTATTTTTATTTCCGAGGTGCAGCCTATCTTCGAGACGAAGTCTCAAAGATATAAAAAAAATGAAAAATGAAAGAGTGAAAAAATGAAGATTTATGGAAAGTAGAGGAACTTTATAATGTTTAGAGTTTAAAGTTTAGAGTTTAGAGTCAGTTTATTTAGTTTACGGTTTACAGTTTACGGTTTACGGTTTAGAATTTAAAAAGTTTAATAGTTTAAGAGTTTAAGAAGTTTAAGAGTTTAAGAAGTTTAAAGTTATGAGTGAACCTAGAGGAATAAGGAATAATAACCCGTTGAACATTAGACGCTCAAAGGATAAGTGGCAAGGACAAACAAACGCTAACGTTAACGATAACAACTCTTCCCTCAAGGGCTACGCCCTGGCAGTTGAACATTAACAGCCTCACCCCCGATCCCTCCCGTGGGTGAGGGGGTGAATACTCTACGCCTATACTACGCGGGGTGTTACATAACCTATTAAGCTACTAACCTACTAAGCTACATAACCTAAAAGATGAATAATAATCAAAAAAAAATGCGCTATTTCTTGGCAATTTGAAAGAAGTGTCGTACCTTTGCCGCACAAAAGATAAGAAAATGGCACAGAACGGTAACTTTTATAACGGCTATTATTTTTACTTTTACTTTGGCAAACTGAAGTAGAGCGGGCCGTCATGTGCTAATAATAACGAAAACGATAACGATAACGAAAACAAGAAAACGATAAGGTCCCGCTCAAAACAGAGCGGGATTTTTTTTAAGGAAAAAAGATGAGACGAATTGCAATACAAGGCATCAAAGGAAGTTTCCACGATATAGCTTCACACCGCTATTTTGAGGGCGAAGAACTGGAACTGATTTGCTGCGACACATTCGAACAGGTCTTCATGCACATGAAGCAGGAAAAGGATGTCATAGGCATGGTGGCAATAGAGAATACCATAGCAGGAAGTCTGCTGCATAACTACGAGTTACTGCGCGATAGTGGGATGACCATAGTAGGTGAACACAAATTGCGCATCAGCCACAGTATTATGTGCCTGCCTGAAGACGAGTGGAAAGATATAACAGAAGTGAACTCGCACCCTGTGGCACTGATGCAATGCAGAAATTTCCTTTCAGAACATGACATGAAGATTGTGGAAGTAGCAGACACAGCTGGAGCTGCTGCCAATATCAGCAAGAAACAACTGCATGGCCATGCTGCCATCTGCCACAAGGATGCTGCAAAGATTTATGGTATGAAAGTGTTGCAGGAAGGCATTGAAACAAACAAGCATAACTTTACCCGCTTCTTAGTGGTCTGCAATCCGGAGAAGGCGTACACACTACGCAAATTCGAGGAACTGAACAAAGCGAGCTTGGTCTTTACCCTACCCCACGAGGAAGGTAGCCTATCGGCCATCCTAAGTGTGCTGTCGTTCTACAAGCTCAACCTTACCAAGATTCAATCGCTCCCCATTATCGGTCAGGAATGGCAATATATGTTCTACATCGACCTCTCTTACAACGACTACACGCGTTACAAGCAGGCTATCAATGCCATCACACCTCTTACCAAGGAGTTAAAACTTTTAGGAGAATACAAAAATGGAAGAGAAACAATTTAACATACAGCCAGCTGACAGACTGGCAAGTGTACAGGAATACTACTTCAGCAGGAAGTTGAAGGAAGTGGCTCAGATGAACGCCCAAGGGCTGGACGTTATTTCATTAGGAATCGGCAGCCCTGATATGCCGCCTTCGCAGCAGACCATCGATACACTCTGCAAGGAAGCCCAGAACCCGACGGCTCACGGCTACCAGCCCTATGTGGGAATACCTGAGATGCGACAGGGTATGGCCGACTTTTACCGACGCTGGTATGGAGTAGAGTTAAATCCTAACACAGAGATTCAACCTCTCATTGGCAGTAAGGAAGGGATTCTGCACGTTACTTTGGCTTTCGTGAATCCAGGCGACAAAGTGTTGGTGCCTAATCCCGGCTATCCCACATATACATCGCTCAGTAAGTTACTAGGAGCAGAAATCGTGAATTACAATCTGCAGGAGGACAACAACTGGCAGCCCGACTTCGACCAATTGGAGGAAATCGTAAATGGTAAATCGTCAAATGGTAAAATCCGTTTGATGTGGACCAACTATCCCAATATGCCCACAGGTGCCAGCGCTACAATTGAGCTGTTTGAAAAATTGGTTGACTTTGCCCGCCGACACAACATCGTAGTGGTGAACGACAATCCCTACAGCCTCATTCTGAACCAGCATCCCATCAGCCTGCTGCAAATACCAGGTGCCAAAGAGTGTTGCATAGAATTCAATAGTATGAGCAAAAGCCAAAACATGCCAGGGTGGCGTGTGGGATGGATTTCTACCAATGCGCAGTTTATCCAATGGATTCTGAAGGTGAAGAGCAATGTGGACAGCGGTATGTTCCGCCCCCTTCAGCTTGCAGCAGCCGAGGCACTGCACAATTCAGACGAATGGCACGCCAACTATAATCGAGAGGTTTACGGAAAACGCCGAGCCATAGCAGAAGAGATTTTGAAGACATTGGGCTGTACCTTCGACCCCAAGCAAGTGGGCATGTTCCTGTGGGGGCGTATCCCAGACAGCTATGCCGATGTTGAAGAACTCACAGAACGTATCCTACATGAGGCACACGTATTCATCACACCGGGCTTTATCTTCGGGTCTAACGGCAAACGTTACATCCGCATTAGCCTCTGTGCCAAGGAGGAGAAGCTGCAAGAAGCACTTTTTAGAATAAAGACTCTAATATAACCCATAAGACCTATAAAAATCAAAAACAAATATGGAACTACAATTACAACCACTAAATTTGCCAAGCGACCAGGAACGCGCTTTCATCATAGCCGGTCCTTGCAGTGCAGAGACAGAAGAACAAGTAATGACCACCGCCAAGCAGTTGGCAGGCAAAGGATGCCACCTTTTCCGTGCTGGAGTATGGAAACCCCGTACTAAGCCAGGCGGCTTTGAGGGACACGGTGAGCCGGCTCTTGTTTGGATGGCCGAAGTAAAGAAGGAGACAGGTATGATGGTAGCTACCGAGGTGGCTACCCCCGAGCACGTGGAGCTGGCACTGAAGTACGGCATCGATATCCTGTGGGTGGGAGCCCGCACAACTGCCAATCCCTTTGCGGTGCAAGCTTTAGCCGATGCGCTTCGCGGAACAGACGCGACAGTGTTGGTAAAGAATCCCGTAAATCCCGACCTGGAACTGTGGATTGGAGCACTGCAGCGCATAAACGGTGCCGGCATCCAAAAGTTAGGAGCCGTACATCGCGGTTTCAGCAGTTACGAAAAGAAACTGTACCGAAATGAACCCATGTGGCAGATTCCCATTGAGTTGAAACGTCGATTACCCGAATTACCCATAGTATGCGACCCCAGCCATATCAGCGGAAGACGTGACTTGATAGCTCCGCTCTGCCAGCAAGCTATGGACCTGGGCTTCGACGGTCTTTTGGTGGAGAGTCATTGCGACCCCGACAAGGCTTGGAGCGATGCTTCGCAGCAGGTAACACCCGAGGTGCTGGACTTCATAGTTTCACGCCTTATCTTCCGCGACACAACCGAACATACAGATACGCTAAAGGACCTTCGTAAGGAGATTGACGAAATTGACAACGACCTCATCGACTTGTTGGCCAAGCGCATGAGAGTTTGTCGCTGCATCGGTGAGTACAAAAAGGAAAACGGCATGACTATTGTTCAGACACGCCGTTATAGCGAAATTCTGGATAAGCGAGGTGCACAAGGCTCACTACTCGGCATTGATACTGTGTGCATCAAGAATATCTTTGAGCACATCCACGAAGAGAGCGTTCGTCAGCAGATGGAGATTATAAACAGGCAGTAGAATGAGAATATTGATTTTAGGCGCAGGTAAGATGGGGTCGTTCTTTACAGACGTACTGAGCTTTGACCACGAATGCGCCGTTTACGAGATAGATGCCAAGCGAATGCGCTTCCTATACAATACGCAGCGCTTTACATCCATGCAGGAGATTGAAGACTTTAAGCCCGAGTTGGTCATCAATGCCGTAACGCTGAAATATACCATCGATGTATTCAAGCAGGTACTCCCCCACTTGCCTAAGGACTGTATTATCAGCGATATCAGCAGTGTGAAAACGGGCTTTAAGGAGTACTACGACACAACCGGCTTCCGCTACGTCAGTACCCACCCCATGTTCGGCCCCACGTTTGCCAACCTGGGAGCGCTCAGCAGCGAGAATGCTATTGTCATTAATGAGGGTGACTACATGGGGCGCATCTTCTTCCTGGACCTCTACCGCCGTCTGGGTCTGAATGTTCACGAATATAGCTTCGAGGAGCACGACGAGGCAATGGCCTACTCGCTTTCGGTTCCTTTCGTGAGCACTTTTGTCTTCAGCGCCGTTATGAAGCATCAGGATTCACCGGGAACCACCTTCAAACGTCACCTGAAGATTGCCCGTGGTGTGTTGTCGGAAGATGATACGTTGCTGCGCGAGATTCTTTTCAATCCCAAGACCAAATCACATGTAGAAGGCATCCGAGCAGAGCTGAAGGAACTCATTCAGATTATTGACGACCGCGACGAAGAAGCACTCAACAATTATCTGGTGAAAATTCGCAAAAACATACAATAAACAAAAAAGCCTGCTCGGTTGAGCAGGCTTTTTTATGTTTAATCCATCACCTTTATGCGGACATTGCGATACCAAACGTCATCGCCATGATCCTGAAGAGCAAAGTAACCGCCTTCCTTGCCTTCCTCAATCATCAGGCCATAAGCGTATGGGAACTCACCGCCCTTGCAGAACTTGCTATTGTCGAGCATCTCCTTCCACTTCGGAGTCCAGAGGTGATACTCCAGCACCTTCTCGTCATTCTGATAGTGGATAACAGTACCCTTGAAGACAACAATCTTAGCCTTGTTCCATTCGCCGAAGGGCTTTGCGTTCTGAGGATTAGCAGGAACCATATCATACAATGAAGCAGCCTGACGGTTACCGTCAACACCCAACTGAGCATCTACGTGGTTGGCATTGTCCAATACCTGATATTCCGAGCAACTCTGCCAGATAGGCAGCATCTCACCATTAGCATCTTTAGCCTCCTGAGCCAGATAGAAGATACCAGAGTTACCGCCCTTGCTAATCTTGTACTCCAACTCCAAGGTGAAGTTGGTAAACTTGTGAGCGAACATCAGGTCGCCGCCGCCTTCAGCCTGAGCCTCGCCGGTACCGGAACCCTTCAGGTGAATGCTCTCGCCATCGTTCTCCCAACTTGTGGGAACGGCATCCTGACCATAACCGCGCCAGCCGTCCAGACTTGAGCCATCGAACAGAATGTAATAACCCTCCTCGTCCTGCTTCAGCTGGGCAAGATCGTACTGCTCGTTCTCCACAATCTCAGCTACAGCCTCTTCGCCGGCAGCAGCCTCAGTCTTGTTCTCACAATTCTTGCAAGCATCGCAACCGCAGTCGCACTTGCATTTGTTCTGGCAGCAAGAAGCCATTAGGGCCATAGTTGCTGCAAATAACAGAGTTTTCTTCATAACTTGATAATATAAAATGTTACAAAATTGATTCTTAGCGGCACAAAGTTAATTAAAAAAGCCAACACACCCAAGCTATTTGCCAACTTTTAACAAATAACAACGCAATCTGCTTTACTTCTCACTTCTTCCTGCTCAGCCATTTCCTTAGCGGCTCATCATAAAACAAGAGACATAGTGTAGCTATCAGCACAGAAGCTACAAGAGTGATGATGACGAGAAGCCAGGGATGGATATAACCCTGATAAGGCGCATCATCGCGTGCTACCCATGTTATATAAAGATAAATAAGGGGAAAATGAGTAGCATAAAGTGGGTAAGACAGCCGGCCAAGGAAAGAGACCGCACGTTGCTGTCTGCCACTCACCATTCCACGAGCTCCAATCCAAATGATACCAGGAAAGAAAGAGAAAAGACATACCAATTGATATATGGTTTCGGATTCTTTGCCGCCAAACAGAGGCAAGCCCAGCAATACAACAAGAGCTAAACTGCAGAACAGAAATACAGGTCCCTGCAAAGGCTCGGGTTTTCGCTGGCGGAACATCCTGGCCATAAGCAATCCCATAGGATAGGCATAAAGCATACGGAGCGCACCACCCAGAAGGTTCATAGGCTCGGAAGACCATCCGTACGCAACACCACCGCCCTCTTGTAAAAGGGCATAGGCGGCAATAGAGAATATACCACACGCTACCCAGACACGAAGCCATTTGGTGGGAAGACGGTGAAGCAGGATACCGTAAAGCAAACTGCCTATGTATTCGAAGAACAATGACCAGTGCGGACCATTCAAAGGAAAGGCCTCGGTATTACCGCGAACATCCATACCAAGGGGCGAAGGAATCAGAAAAAGCCCCAACAACGTTGCCCACATCACAGCTTGAAGAGATACCTCGGTGCCATCCCATTTCGTACATCCCTGTATCAAAAAGGCTATAAGTCCCAGAATAACACCCATCACCACCATGGGATGCAACCGTATCAGGCGTCTCTTAACAAATCCCCCAAAGGTAAGAGTCCCCCCTCTCCCCGGAGAGGGGACGGGGGTGAGGCTTTCATCATACGCATATCCCATTACGAAGCCAGAAAGGATGAAGAAAAAATCCACTCCCAGAAATCCATGATAGAACTCGTAAACAGGTGCGGGCCACACAAAGAAACTCTTAGCATCGTTAAAAACATGGTATAAAAGCACCATCACGGCTGCAACACCTCGCAAACCGTCCAGAATATCATATCTTGGTCTGTTCATATCAGTTTTTTGTTTTTTGTGCAGCAAATATAGATATTTTTTCATTAACTTTGCATTGTGTTAAGGAAAAAAGTATGTTAGGAACCATTGTAAATACCACAACGATATTAGTTGGCGCCACATTCGGTGCTACAGTCCGTCAGGGAATTGGCGAAAAATACAAGAAAACCCTATTTGATGCGCTTGGCTTGGCTTGCCTGGTCTTAGGAATGAATGCTTCACTACCTAATATGGCCAAGAGCGAATACCCGGTGTTGTTTATTCTAAGCCTTGCCATTGGAGGAGTTATTGGCACAAAAATGGATTTGGCGGGACACATAGACAGACTGAATGCAAAGATTAATGCCAGGCGCAACAAGGAAAACAACATAGTTGAGGGCCTTGTAACAGGCTGCCTACTCTTCTGCATCGGTACTTTCTCTATCGTAGGCCCCGTGCTTTCGTGCCTATCGCCCTCTCAGGGATGGGCTTTCAACGAGTCTGGCAATACATTTCTTTATACAAATGCCACATTGGACCTTGTAACTTCTGCAGTATTGGCAGCTTCATACGGATGGATTATGCTGTTAGCTGCTCCCATCCTATTCTGCTGGCAAGGTATGTTCTACTCCATAGCTTATTTCTTTGGCGAGGCAATGCCGGAACCTATGCGTTGTGAACTAAGTATTGTGGGAGGTGTGCTTATCATCAGTTCAGGCCTAGGCATCTTAGGCATCAAGGATTGCAAGACGGTCAACCTCCTACCCTCTCTCTTAGTTCCAGTAATATTTTACTTGGTTAGAGGTTAGAGGTTAGAGAATTCAGGATTCAAGATTCAAGATTCAAGATTCGTTATCGTTAACGTTATCGTTATAAAAAGAAAAGCCTTGCGGATTCGCAAGGCTTTTTCTTTTTACTTATCCCCAATAGCATGGAGATATTCGTTCCAAAGTTCCTCTACCCCATTCTCTGGTTTATCACCCAAAACATGCTTCATAGCCTTGTCCCATGACCACGGATTCAATTCTGCAGCAGAGGCATTGAACTTACGCAGGAAATCCTTGTCCTTGTTCAACTGCAACCAATACAGGAAGTAACCTGCGACACGGTAACCCTTACGCCATGATTCGGCACGTGGACGGTCCTTGCTCTTGAAGTCCTGATCGAAACAACCACAGGCTACACGAACACCATCTGCCAAGCCCTCTATAAAACACCAGTTCTCACCACCATCCTCATAATTACCACACCCCTGAGGGTTCAGCTGATAAGCATGAGTCAACTCGTGATACAGCACACCACGGGTCTCATAGTCCAAACGCATGGTATCGTTATTTTGGAAACTCTTCTCAATCCAACCTGTAGTATAGCAGACACCTACCATATCTCCGCCACCATACTTCCAGCTGATACCATCTTGATTTACCAGACTGTAATTGATGGTTTTAATCTTAGGAATGTTCTTGTCTTTGGGACCATAGTACAAAGTCTGCAGTACCCGGCGAGCATTTTCCTGAATATAAGGTGTAGGATTGGGAATAATGCTATGATAAATCTTTGAACCTTCGGTTTGAGGAGCCTCATCGCGGAAAATAACCTCTCCCGGGTCATAGTTCAGCCACTTCTTCTCCACCTTAATAGGTTCGTGATACTTGTTAACCTTCAACTGAGCATTGCCACTCATTGAAAATGCTGCAGCAAACAGCAAGAAAAGAATCTTTTTCATATACCTTAATTTAAGCTAATTGTTTATTTTTCCACGCAAAGGTAGCACATTTTTTTAGAAAAAAGAGAATGTTTGGTAGGTTTTATAGATTATTAAGATATTTATTCGTACCTTCGCAAATAAAAAAAGATATTTATGTACTACGTAACAAAAAAGATGGAGATTTCCGGCAGCCACTATATAACCTTGGAACGGGGAAGCAAATGTGAACGACTGCACGGGCACAACTGGTTGATTACCGTTTACTGTAAAGCCAAAGAACTGAACGAGGACGGCATGGTAGTGGATTTTACCAAAGTAAAACAACTTGTCCACGGCGTCCTCGACCATCAGGATCTCAACTCTATCCTACCCTTTAACCCAACAGCCGAGAACATTGCCCACTGGATTTGCGACCGAGTTCCCCACTGCTACAAGGTTGTTGTTCAGGAAAGTTCCAATAATATCGCGACCTACGAACGCGACGAGTAACTGGAGTTTATTTTTTTGTCCAAGTCTGGGTTTCGTAGAACATTGCCACGTAGCCACGGACTTTTAGTTCGTTACCCTCCAGCCACATAGAGCACTTGTAGGTCTTACCATTTTTGGGGTTGTAAATCTTACCACCCTCCCATTTATTATCTTTCTTGGTAAGACCCGTCAGGATATTGGTGCCTACCAGCTTACGGCTCTGAAGTTTCTTGTCTGGGTTCTTACTGTCAAGCTTGCCGTCACCTGACTTCAGCCAGATAATCTTGCCATTCAGCTTATCGCCACTTTGGTAAATCTCCACCTGAGATTCGCCACCTTCTGTTACCCATTTACCGACAACGCTTTGAGCGTATCCTGCCACCGACATCGTTGCCAGCAAACAACTAATAATAATTCCTTTCTTCATTTGTGTATTTTTGATTAAGAGATTATATTTCGCATGCAAAGATACAAAAAAATGAGGTAACCTTCAGATTACCTTACAATATTTATAAAATATTTCTTTCGCTTTATTATACTATCAGAATTAAAGCAGCACTTTTTACTGGTACGCGTAGAAAAACTTACGGCTACACGTAGAAAATATTTTTCCTACACGTAGCCGTAAATTTGTTTCATTAAACAGTAATCAGAGTTCTGCGTCGCTGCACTCGAAGGTGTTGCCTCGACGGATATCACCTGTGGTAAGACCCAACTTCAGCCACTTCATACGCTGCTTGCTGGTACCATGAGTAAAGGTTTCGGGTTGTGAATAACCACGGGCTTTCTCCTGAAGGTAATTGTCGCCTATCACTTGGGCACAGCGGATAGCTTCTTCCAGGTCACCGTCTTCTATACTGCCAAACATCTTATTGTCGTGATAAGCCCAAACACCTGCATAGAAGTCGGCCAGCAACTCCAAACGAACGCTTACCTTATTGGCATCCGTGGAGTTCATACGCGACATCTGTTCGTGTGCCTTACCCAGCGAACCCAACAAGTATTCCACATGATGTCCCACCTCATGAGCAATGACGTATGCATAGGCAAAATCACCATCGGCACCTAACTGCTGCTTCATAGAAGAGAAGAAAGAAAGGTCGATGTACAGGCACTGGTCGGCAGAGCAATAGAAAGGACCCATGCTACTCTGTCCGTTACCGCAAGCCGTCTGTACGCTTCCCGTATAAAGCACCATCTTGGGAGGCTCATAGGTACGACCCAGTTTCTTGAACTCCTCGGTCCACACATCTTCTGTTCCTGCCAGAATCTGCTTTGAGAACTTGGCCAGTTCCTGCTCCTCAGCAGTAAATTCACGTCCGCCCTCGGCCTGTTCGGTGACATTCATCATGCCAACATTACTGATAATATCTTCCAAACCAATGCTTCCCTTGGAAAGGAACGTCATTAAAAGGGCAATAACGATACCACCGATACCCAATCCGCCCATCTTGGCAGCCGACATACCACGGCGGTCATCAACATTGGTACTCTCTCTTCGTCCCGTAAGTTTCATTTGTAAGAGGTTATGCGGTTAGTATTCCATTACAGCAGGCAACTCCTTAGCCTGAGCAATCATCTTCTCCACCTCAACGAGAGCGGGAACGCGACGTACCAGATGCTTCTGCTCATTTACCTCCTCCAACTTAGCCTGTAAGTTAGCAGGAACACGGTGCTGAAGTTCCTTTACAGTATCTACGCCAGCAGCTTCCAGAAGTTCAGAGAACTGAGGGCCAACGCCATTGATACGCATAAGGTCGGTATGATTTGCCCAAGTAAGAATCAACTTTGGCGAAATACCGGTAGCATCAGCCAATTCCTTACGTCCGGCAGGTTTTGCACATTTCTCCAACAAAGCATCAGTACTCTCAATACCAGCTGCTATTAACTTCTCGGCATATACATTGCCAATACCTTCCACATCAACAATTTTGTAGTTCATAAGTAATGAGTTTTTAGGGTTTATAAATAAGTTTGTTAGTCTTGTTGGTTACAAATATAGTGAAAATCTTCAAATCAAAGAACTATGGACATTTATTTTTATGGATAAATAGCTGTTTTGATGCCAAATGAAGATAAACTTTATCTGATCATCCATTCCTTTCGCTCCTGTTCAGACATTTTTTCAATGGCATAACGGAGAGCCGTGCGAGGCATCTCATGGGCATGTTGACGCAGGAAGTCGCGCAACAGATCCATAGAAACCCTTTTGCCCATCTCACGTAACATCCACCCCACAGCCTTGTGCATCAGGTCGTGCGGGTGATGCAAATGAATTTCGGCATAGCGTAGGCACCACAAGGCATCGCCCTGCTGTAAAGTCTTCCATGTGCAGACCATACTCATACGCTGCCGCCACAGATTGCGGCTCTGCGCCAAATCATCAAGGACCTTGCGTTTATAGTCCGTCGTACCGTCACTCAGGGCGGTCGGCAAAAGGAGCCAATGTCCCAGAATCTTTGGTGCCGACATATCTACCAAATCCCAGTTATTTGCCTGATCTGCATATTTCAGATACAACGTCAGTATTTCATCACGTTTTCTGATGGCTTCCGTATCATATATGAGTCGTTTTGTCGCGGTCTTTTCGAATTGTGCTACAAGTATCAGCAGTCCACAGAGCCTTACTTCGTGCCAACGAGACATCAATAATGCAGGAATCTCGCTTAGGGGCATGTCTGAGGCTGCCTTTACCACCTCGCGTGTCTGTGGCACTTTCAGCCCCAAAAATTCATCGCCTTCTCCGTATTCGCCTGGACCTGTTTTGAAGAAGCCCATCAATAACTGTCGCTGCTTGTCATTCTGCAACGACTCCATATAGTCAATGATATCCTTCGCCGTCGGGAGAGCTGTAGTTTTCATCACATCTGGCTTCGACATTAGCTGACCTTTACAGGTTTTCAGATGACAACAGCTGTTCCGCTGGTGGCCACCATCATCATAGAACTGTTCGATCCGATAGTTTCGTAATCAATATCAATGCCTACAATAGCATTAGCACCCATCTCTACGGCTCTCTGCATCATTTCATTTATGGAAGTATCTTTGGCTTCTGCAAGTACTTTCTCGTAGCTGCCGGCACGACCGCCAACGATATCACGGATACCTGCAAAGAAATCCTTTACAATATTAGCGCCGATAATTGTTTCACCTGTCACCACTCCCTTATACTCGCGGATGGGATGACCTTCAATCTGTGGAGTTGTTGAAAGAATCATAATCGTCTGTTTTATTATTAGTTTAATGTTTTATCTGATAGACATTTTGAAATAGGAAAACACTGGTAATTAACAGTTACCTTTTTTTTCGTCTCTGTTCCATATTCTGGTGCAAAGTTACGAAAAGTCGGGAGCAGAACAAAAGATTTAATCTTTTTTATGCCAAGACGTAGTAAGTTCGCCATCTCTGATGGCAAAGTTACACAAAAAAAACTAATTAAAAAGTAAATGTTTCAACAAATAATATATATGTGCTTCTGATATACATTTTAAATATCAGCACACCAGCCACCCAAACAAAAAAAACCGTGCAGACCAAGGTCTGCACGATTTCTATTTGATAACACAAAGTGCAACTTACTTCACCTCCTCAAAAACGACTTTAACTGACTATCAATGCGTTAGCACCGGATGTTGCACACATGTCGCAAAAACGGAAATAACCATTGATAATCAACATGTTACAAAATCACTGCAAAGGTCAAACCTGATGATTTTTCTTGAATGTCTTACTGCTATTCCATGTAGCAGTAACAATTGACATCCTCATGTTTCATGTTGTCCTAAGTTTTTTACCTATAATGTGTAGCAGTGTTGGATTGTTTCTAATTTCTTCTTAACCAATTATACAAAGCAATTCGCGCTGCTTGTTGTATCTCAAGTCTAAGTATCCAATCTCTATCTTGTTCAGTGATATCTCCATAGAGATCATCGTCACCGAGGAATATGCTCCCTTCATGGCAGATTTCACCACGCCTACTGTAATACAGTTTGTATTTTTCCTCTGAACGTCCAGCAACATATCGTTTCAAATACCTAATGAAACGTGCAGTCGGCCTATTTGTTTCGTCTGCCGTTCCATATAGTTTGAAATCAATATTAGCCATACCCTCGATAGAAGCTATGGTCGCCATTGTTGATACACTTCGCTTATAATTAAAGGACTCCACGCCATCAGCCAGTAATGAGATGCAATGTCTTACGCCTTTGCGCATATCGCCTCGCATAGCAATATATCTGTCTAGGCAGAACTCCATAGCCGGAGGAAACTGTATTTGCTTTTGATGGTCTGCTTCCGGATTATTGGTATAATAGTCCATAAAGTTTGTTGCCTCTTCACAAAATTCAGTGCAATCCGTGAACGTTTGTTGTTGAAGTAGTTCCCCAACCTTTGGGTACAAATATGCAGGAATCGTCCAATGACTTATTTGATTATTGAACTTCTCGGTTTCTTTGGGAGATAAAGTGCTAAAATCACCCATCGGAGCCTGAACACCATAGTATCCCACGCTTGCATTATATTCAAAGAAACAATAATTGGTCAATGCAGTCAACAGATGCAATATTTCGCGCTTAACCCGTTGCGACTCTGGTAGAGTTCTCCCAAGTTTCACCACATCTTCGCTGAGACCACGATTCAGCAGTTCGGCCTCCATAGGCAGAGCCTCTTCCTTATCTTCGCACTCATATTCTAGTACAGCAGGGAAATGTCTAGAATACTTCGAAAATGGCATTCCCTCAAAATAGAAGAACGGCACCAATTGAAATAATTCCCTATACTGGAATGCCTTTAGCAGTGGTACATCGGTGAATATGATGGATTTTCTAATCATGTATTACCTCTTTTTATTGATAGAAGAATTTATCTCGTCAACTATAGGCTGGAACTCTTCCTGGAACTCTTTTAACTTATCCTTTATCTGCTCCCTAGAAATTTCCTCACTATAGCGGTGATTGTAGATATAATCAACTACCTTTTCGTCTGCCCTAAATTCTAAACTTCTATGGGTAAAGAATACAGATAAGATTTCTGTTGATGTTTTTACGTATGGGCATATCATGACTGGGTATGTCGCCCCAAAATTACGGAATGTAGACTCATGACTAATATCTTTCAGTCTTAGGCTTGAATACTTTTTCAAACAGGGCATGTAACCTCTGGCATAAGTTCCACCATTTAGATAGTTCTTAAACCATCTTAGCTTTGCTTCTTTTGTATCTGCGATAGGTTCCTTGTCACTGTCTTTTGAAAGAACTATACACTCAGAGGTGTATACAAGATTTGTTAAATGCCGACCAAGTACGAATTTCAGAAAGTCAAAGCATTCCGGTTGAGTATTTAAACCATTTTGACTTATAACAAATGGCGACTTTTTGTTTTTCTTATTATAAAAACGCAATTCAGAATTAGCGTTATTCCAAAATTCAGCTCTGCCAAATTGGAATAATTGTCCGATAGATTTTTTCTCGTCAACACCAGCATATTTCCCCAAAAAATCTAACGACATCCAGTCGTTTGGCAAGGAACCGTTGGTTTCTATGTTGTGTGTTTCTATATATTCACGGTTTTCTTCCAATATAGCAGCAGCCAATGGTTTGAGCTTGGTTATCGGGTCTTTAATCTCTTTGTCTAGTAATTCATATTTTGATATCAAATATCTGAGAACTGCTTTAAGTACATTTTCAGAAATTTCTTCTTTCTTTTCCTTCAAGACATTATTTCGACTCAACTCTAGTAGTTCAGTTGCTTTGCCGCTTAAGATATTGACACTAAAATTTAGTAACTCAATATTGCTATTGAATTTTTCTACATACTGATTCCTGTAATATAAAGCTGTCTTTCTGTATTGAGACCCTATTCTTACTTCATAGCCTGTTTCCTCATCATAATAGTCGTATGAATCTTCTTCTTTAACGGCAAAGTCATACTCTTTGTTATTCATCTTGAAATGAATACCAACATTGGTTTGCTCTGCAAATTTATTAATCTCATCAATAAGTTTAGCAGCTTGTATATCTAAAGATTCATCAACGGCAAAGTCAAAATTTCCTATTGTCTCCAATGACACCTTTTCATTAGAGTGTACAGTCCATCCTGAATGCATGTCAAAATATAAGTCACAGTCTATAATGGTGCCGAAATTCGTAAATTCGTCTTTGTAAGTTTTTTGTAAAATATTGCCTTTTTCATTGCCAGATGGGTTCCACATTTCCAATTTAACAACATCATCAGTGCCCCATTTCCTAGTGACTAAGGTGACTTTATCCGTTATAAGGAAAATGCTTTGAAATCCAATACCAAATGCACCAGATGGACGCATCCAAGAAGGCATTTTCTTACAGATATCATTCTTTTTTTGATTTTGGCTCGAGCTACCAGTTCGTGTTAGGTATATGACCTCATCTGGAGCTATACCAACACCTTGATCTTGTATTTTCAAATGCCACTTTACACGATTCACCTCTACTGCCAATTTGTTAAGTTCGACGTTAATTACGTGTTCAGCGCATTTCTTTCTAAACTCGCTTCTATCAGAAAGAGTCGGATTCTCCATGAAGACGCGGATGTAGGTGGCATCTACTGCGTTTTGCAGCAGTTCCCGTATACTCTGACTTGCATCATTGTATAATCCAGCTCCTTGCAACATTTCAATGGCCTTCAATGAATTTATCTCAAATCGAGGTCTGTTCTTTCCACTGATATCATCATATCCTTTCAGTCTCACGATTAGTTTTCCGGCAGATGGTAGAGAACCAAAATCAATAGACGGAGCTATCTTATACCAATTCCTACTTTGAAATTGTAGCTCAACGTCAATCATTTTAAACCAGTCGTTTAAAAGATTAGCCACTTTAATGTCTTCACATTCTGCTGATATTTCTATCAGTTTGCGTCCTATATTGATATGAGTAATGTCCCTATTCGTTTGGTTATACAGCAAAGAGTCAGAAGGAATGCTGGTCAGTGAACTCAGCAAGACTTTGGATACCCTATTTGTATCAACATCAAGCAGATCTCCTAACCGCAACATGCATGCGACAAACAAAGGATGACATTTTTCCGTGCCACATCCAGAATTCTCTTCTTGAGCTAATTCCAGTAGGTCTTTCTGCTTTTGTCCATGAGCTTTACATATATTCCCAAGTATTCTGATAATTCTTTCAGGAATACTACTTCCCGGTAGGTGCATTGACCCCTCATGTTGAATACGAGCAGTAGCCCTATCAGCATGTTCTTGTCTTATATAGTCTGCGAACAAAAATTTTTGAGCATCTATGTTCTCAGGAGTTATCTCATTATTCTTATGATAAAGTTTGTTGTCCTTTATTTCAAAACAAAGAGCATAGTTGTGCATTGGTGATGTCTCATCGTTCTGCTTACTTCTTACATAGTTGATAAACGCAGATCCTTCCTTCAAGCATTCCAACTTATCATCACGAGTTATCACCATCCCTAAATCATGATAATATGATGCCGATAATAATAACCACAAATCGACGATAGATAACTTATCTATTACCTCTGCCCCCATTATAAGTTCGATGTTATTTAGTATGGTCTCCGAATGAGTTGAGTCATGCAAACTATAATGAGGGAAATAGTGAGAAATAGTATTCAACAATTGAGGTACATGAGTTTTTGCTACATGCCATTGCTGCAGATACTTTCCTGCTTCCGCATTTTCTTTTGATTTACTTTCAAAAACAGATTCTATATGGCTCATATCTTATTTGTTATTTTCTTTAAGGAGTTCGATTAATCTGTAAATCCCAGTTGATGGATTCTGGAACTCATGTAACTTCCTGGCTCTTGCAACAGCAACATCAGTGTTGTCGTTCAAGAAAGACTTTTGTGTATCTGTAAAAGCAGACTTGGAATAATTCTTCCACACGGGAGCGCTCTTCTTCAATTCCTTGATGAGAGCGTCTGTTTCAATGGCAGCCTTTTGGTCTTTGGCATGAAGCAGCAGCCATATTTCAAAACAAGGATTGCTAAGCAGCATTTCCGCCTTGCATTTACGTAGTTTCTCATTGATGGCTTGTACATCCATGTCGTACATGAGGAATGTATGCACCTTATCCCATTGTGAGATTTTGAGTTCCTTTGTACGTTTCTCGACCAATGATGGAGTAATCTTCGTTCCTTCTATATGCGATACAATTCTGATAGGTGACTTGTACCACGTTTTCAAAAGATTGATATAGCAGACCTCTGTCTCGCCCTCACAAATGACGAGAGCGATCTTTCGCATCCGCAGGGATGGAGACGGTTCTCTTTTGCTTGCCATAATCAATCTTCTAATAATTGTTTGATACTTGACACAGATGAATCAACATAAGGCACAGCATCAAAGCGTCCTTGTATATATCCCTTTTCGGCATCCATGTTTTCACGGAAATCCTTGAAGTCATACAAAGAATACACCTCCGTTGCACCTTGTTCCGACTTGTTGACAAAAACAATTTGGTCACGTCTCAGTCGTTTGACATCGATAAGGTTCGTGTTGTGGGATGTGAACAATAGCTGACTGCTTTCTGAAGCATGAATCAAGTCAAGAATGAAATCTGCCAAACGAGTGTGAAGTCCCATGTCAAACTCGTCCATCATAATGCTCTTCTTGTTCTTTACCACATCCAAGAGTCGTATCAGAATCTGGAACAGTTTTCTTGTACCGTTAGATTCTTCCATGTCCATGTCGAACATGATATCCTTTTGGTTACGATGGAAGGTCTTGAAGCGAAGCACATCAACCAGCTTGTATGATAGTTCCGTTTGTCCAGGCACAACCACAGGAGCCGGCATTTGCTCTTTCCTTGCCTCGATGTCAGTAATATCAGTATCGCATATTTCAAGTGCTTTGAGTATCACCTTCTTGTAAGCATTGAAACTGTCCAATACCATCATATCGTTCACGTTCACAAGCCCCAGCAGGAATTGATTCATGAAATAACGATATATCTTTTGCGCGATATCTCTGTTCATCGAACTAGCTCGGCTCAGGAACAGATTCTTTTCGCTGGTGTTGATTACCACATCTGATGGTTTGACCATCACACCAGTACCGAAACTGTAATTACCTTCTGCTTCACGCACAAAAACCTTTGCACGTCTTCCCATAGGATAATGGAACAGACTTTCGCTTATGATTCGTTCACGGGTCAACTCAAAAGCGTATTCATACTCCACATCTTCACAGACAAAATCAATAAGGAATTTGCTGGGTTTTTTCTGCCATCCATCAAATTTGAAAGGTTCAAAGTTGAATGTCACCCCTTCGTTATGAAGGTGTGACTCCAAAATCATTCTACAGCAAAATGTAATGGCTTTAAGAATGTTTGATTTACCTGAAGCCTTTAAGAATGTTTGATTTACCTGAAGCATTGGGGCCAAACAGCCCAACGGTTTTTAGGACAGGTACACCTTTCCACTCCATCACATTATGACTTAACTCCCGTGCAAGAGCCGTATTGATGTTTCCTGCTCTGAAGTCAATTCTTATTTTATCTCTAATAGAAAAGAAATTCTCAAATTCGATTTTTAGTATCATTACGCACTTGATTTTGTAGAATTGCTGCAAAAATAGCAATTAAATCTGATTTTACAAAGGTTTTTGAGTAAAAACAGTTATAATATTGCTGCTTTTTAACATTTATCAACCGAAACAGAGGCTTGAAGTGACAAAAACGAATAAACTTCTCTCGTTAACTTTCGTTATCAAAATCTGCCACTATTGGCACTTTCTTATTCAGGAATGCCTGTAAAAAAGTCCTATTATCTCAGTCTCTGGCAAATTACCAGCAAATTAAACCTGATTTTAATTATTGCTGATTATCAGTATATTAGCTAAATTTGCATCCGTATTTTGATTGTTTCAGCAAATTACCAGCAAATTAAATTATGCTCGAAGAGGAATGCGATTACATTGTCAAAATGACTTGATTGTGCAAGTAACGACGCCAAATACTTGATAAAATCATCAAATTTTCACCACAAACAATAAAAATTTAGTGTATTCTACTGAATTATGAATAAATTTTTGTATCTTTGCCCTCAAACAAGAGAAATCTATCATGGCAAAATTAAATCGTATAAGAATTGTTCTGGCTGAACGTGATCTAAATAACAAGTGGTTGGCGGATAAGTTGGGAAAGGATCAGGCAACTATATCCAAATGGGTAACAAACACTACCCAACCCAGCCTTGAAGCCCTCATTGCAATAGCAAATGCGCTTGAAGTGCCTGTGCAGGAGTTGGTGAGACAGGAAGAATTCAATCAAGAGAAATAAGTCAAATGATAACCAAAGACGAGATACAAGAACTGCTTCATAGCACGGAAACCTATCGTGTGGAGCGAACCACGTCAACAGGTGACATGGATAAGTTTCAGGAGGCCATCTGTGCCTTTGCCAATGACCTTCCAAACTCGCGAAAGAATGGCTACCTGATATTGGGCGCTTTCGACAACGGAGAGTTGTCGGGGTTGAAGGTTACCGATGACTTGCTGAAGAAGATTGCAGCCATACGCAGCAACGGAAACATCCTGCCCATACCAGTTATGAGTGTTGACCGTTTCCAGTTCCCGGAAGGTGACTTACTGCTTGCTGAGGTTAGCCCATCCGATTTGCCTCCTGTTCGCTATCGTGGACGAACTTTTATTCGTATCGGTCCTCGTCGTGACATAGCAACGGAAGCAGAGGAGCGCATATTGGCAGAGCGTCGAATGTCTTTCATGGCAACCTTCGATACAATGCCTTGTTTGGCAGCAAAACTCTCTGACGTGAACACAGAATTGCTGCGTACAAAATATCTGACACCGCTATTAGGTAATGAGTTGGTGGAATCTGATACTCGTCCCATCGAGGAACAAATGGCTGCTGTGGGCATGTATGACACAGAGCACCAATGCCCAACATATGCTGCAGTCGTTCTGTTTGGCTACAAACCACGCCGTTTTATGCCAGGTCTTTATGTGCAGTATGTACGTTTCAAGGGTGAGGACGTGACCAGTGAGGTAGAGAACGAAATGCAGTTGGAAGGCAACTATTGCGAACTGTTACCACGCCTGGAATCACTTCTGGAGTTGTCTGTCATCAAGAAGAAACCCGTATTCGTTTCTATTCTACGCGAGGAAATGGTCAGCAATTACCCCTATCAGGCTATCCGAGAGCTGCTTCTCAACGCCTGTATGCATCGCGATATGCAGAGTAATACGCCACTTCGCTTCTATGAGTTTGCCAGCCATCTGGAGATTCTGAATGCTGGTGGCTTGTATGGAAATGCCCGTCCTGAGAATTTCCCAAGTGTGAACGATTATCGCAATCCACTTGTAGCCAGCGCCATGAAGACGCTGGGCTATGTCAATATGTTCAATCGAGGTGTAGGACAAGTCCAGACTGACTTGAAGGAAAATGGCAACCAACCCGCAGAGTTCAACGTTAATCTTATTACGGCATTCAAGGTTGAGGTGAAAGTCTCACAGAGTTATACCAATGAGAATGGCGGAAAAACTGGCGGTAAAGTTGGCGGTGATATGGCATTAATTGAAATGACTGATATTCAGAAAGGTATAATAGATTTGATTAGAGCAGATGTTTCTATTTCCATCGACCAAATGGCGGAAAAACTGGCGGTAAAGAAACGCACGCTGGAGAGAGAAATCGCAAACATGAAACAGAAAGGCTATATCTCTCGAACAGGTTCTCCTCGTTCTGGTAAATGGGAAGTTATTAATCGAATATAATAATAAGAATATGACTCAACCACAAGTTGTAATAAGTGCAATAGAAAATCTTGGAGGTATAGCACCATTGGGTAAGATATACCAAGTAGCCTTACAAAATCCAGATTGTAATTGGGACACACAAACACCCCAAGCATCTATTCGTTGCATCGTTAGGCATACAAAAGGAATCTATGTGGTACGAAAAGGACCAATTACCATATATAGTTATCTGGCTATTTGCCCAAGCAATAATAATGATGGTAACAAAAGATGCATATAAAGAGCTCGAAACTGCTAATTTCCTTAAGGATGAGGGGCTAGTACAACCTTCTACTCCTCAACAATTGGAAACAAGAAGGCGCATTGTCGATTTCATTCGTGAAATTGATACTGCTCGTTTTATGCTTGCATTGTCTTTTAAACAGCCTGGTGTAGACCCATACCTTGATTTGTTTAGAGAGAAAGATTTTGATAATAAGTTTAAGCATGATTTCTATCGCCAATACTATCTTTATAGTGCTGTGATATGGTATCATAATTGTTTTGATTTAATTCTACAATGTCTCTGGTTCCATTATCAACTGTATGGAAATAAAAAGTTTTCCACGCAATTGGTTAAGAAATCTCTAAGAGAGTGCGATATTAAAAAAGTCAGGACTCTACTTTATAATGGTGATGAGAACAATCCAATATCACTTTTCAAGAAGAGCCACAAGTACGTTTTTGATGTCGCTGATGGACTAAAACACCGTCAGTATGTTGCCAACGAGAATTATCTTTTGTATGCTGAAGCATTTACTATCCAACAAACTGATTATTGTTCAGATGAAACAAAGGTGAATGTTCGCTTAAAAGAATTGCAGACAAAATTAATAACTTTTCATAAAGACATCATTGCGCTTGCAAAGACAATTCTCATACCTATCCACGATTCAATTGATAATATTCTTCAAGACAACGCATAATAAATCATGTTCCTATATCAAAAACTCATAGATCGCTCTACTCTGCGACAGGGATTCCAAATTCCTGTGGAGTTCCATCATCTGCTGAAGATGATGCCCAATGGTATACCCCAGCATGGGGAAACGCGTAACATCAAAGTGGTGATAGATGGTGTGGAGTATGACGCGCAATTGAAGAACCAAGGGTTTGACCGCAATAAGTATGACGGTCATGCTGAAGTGATACAAATTCGGTATAGTGAGGGATCGGCTCTTGTGAAAAGATTGCGTGAGGTGTATTCTTCTACTTGGAACTATGTTGAGAGCATTAAGAACCTGCCGGAGAATATCAACCGTAAGTTCACCATCCGAATTCCAGAGGAACATCAAGAGTTTCTTGCTCTGAGCACAACGACTCTACCAAATGTGTTCGTAGCTGATTGTATCACGGCAGCAGTAAAGGCTGCGATAAAAACAGAAGTTAGTACACTGACAGAATTGGATTTTGAGACCTTTGAACCTCGTGAGGACAAGAATGCTGCCATTAAGCAAGTGACTCGTCTGCAGAAGGTACGTCAACTGGATCGTTCCATAGGCGACTCTTTAAAATTGCTCTATGATTATCGCTGTCAAATAACAGGCGAAAAGGTAGGTGATGAATACAGTGCTTTGGTAGTAGAGGCTCACCATATCATCCCTTTTACTGAAAGTATGAACAATGACACCTCTAACATCATAATCCTTTCGCCCTCGTATCACCGTATAATCCATAAAGCAAAACCCATTTTTGACCATGAGCAACTTGCTTTTCGTTTCCCAAACGGATTAATTGAAAAGGTAAAACTGAATAAACATTTGAAAATAAGAGATGAATTCAGATGATTTTAATGGGACTCGGAGAACTGTCTTTTTATTGTAAAACTATTACATATTAATAACATAAGCAATATGAGTAAATACTTTTTTCAAGATGCAGATTTAGAGGAAGCATTACTGAAAGTGTGCATCCTTTTTGACAACAATGGAAGAATCGTAACAAAGAAAGATTCTCTTTTTTTGAAAACAGTTCTTGCTCTTATAGTAAGTCATAAAGCAGACAGTGTTGATACAATTTATAAGTATTTTGAAAAAAAGAATGGTGGCCTGAACGTTGACTATCAGAAGGTAATCTCTGCTGTCACAGAACTTATCAAGAAGGGGCTTGTTGAAGACAAAAATGGTCTTAAACTCTCCAATAAATCTAAAGAAGATGCCGATAAATACATCGAGGAAATCATGTCTTTGATGGATATTCTAGTTCAAACAATTTTGGATTTGATAAAAACAAATATTGGGAAACCATTAAGCAAAGAAGAGCAAATAAGGCAAAACATCAAGGACTGTTTAAACTATTATTTTGAAGTTGCTAGTCTTTCGTTTTTGGGTTTAGATAATCCCAAAGACATAAATTGTCTATCTAAAATAAAAGAAATTGCATCACAAAATCTTCAAGATAACAGCGGAGAATTTACTGACAATATAATATATGCTATAGGCTGTGTTTTGAGAGAACCGAACAAAGATAGCCAAAAGATAATAGACCTATTGGCCAGATTGTCCATTACATCAAAAATAATAGGAGAAGATCCTTTGCTGTCAAGTTTTAAGGCTACGATATTTAGAAATAAAGCATTCATTTTAGACACGGAGATTATGCTGTATCTTATTACTGAAAATGCTAGGTATAGTCAACAGTACAGATTACTTATAAAGAAATTACTAGATAATCAATGTAAAATATATGTTCCAGAGAGTGTTCTCTTAGAAGTTTATGATCATGCAGAGGCTGCTAATAAACGTTATCCGTTCGTGGCAAATCTTATCTTGAATGATGATAAAGTTGTTGTTGATGAATTAGACAATGTATTTGTGGAGGATTATTACTATACGATAAGGGTTGCTGGTAAAGAGAATATAAAATGGAGAAATTATATTAGCAACTTTTATGATCGAGAAGAAGGTGTAAATTTAATATTTGATCAGTTAGATGCTATAATTGATGAGCGGGTTATATTGGGTGATATGCCTCCTGGAACTAATGTTGACGAGATGGAAAAACAACAATTATTGCCTGAGGCGATAATTGTTACAAAAAACACGCCAAAAGGACTTAAAAGAACAGATGAGAAGAATGAGCAAATAGCAGAAACGGACGTGTTTTTATATCTTACGGCAAAAAGCCTTAACAGAAAATGTCAGGAAGGAAGAAAGAAAAGAAGGAATTCTTCGGGAGTCCTCTCAAATGATTATTATGTTGTGTCTAATAATTCTAGAATTCATTATTGCGCTAAAAGTTTGGGATTAAGTGAAAATGTACTATGTAATCCCAATGCATTAATAGCATATATGGCAGAGACTGGAATTCTGAACAAAAATGAGATTAAATTGTCTAGTTTGTTTGATAATATTTTTTTGATGCAAATCTCAAAAGATATTTGGCCTGAGATTGAGTGCTTACTAAAAGTAGGTGTTGATATTAAAGGTTTAACACATATAAAACTACGAAGGGAATTAGGAGATGTTATAACTCGACTCTTATCGTCAGAAAAAGATTCTGATTACAATGAAGTCTTGCAAATCATAAAATCTAGAGGATATAATTTGGAATCGATAGTTAATGCTGTTGTAGATGAAAGCCAACAAAAAGATATAGAGATAGAAAAACTAAAAAGAGAATTGCAAGAATCACAGAAGGCCCAAAAGCAAGCCGAGGCTGAAAGAGATTTTGAAAGACAGCAGCATATAAGAATAATTAAAGAAAGAGAAAAAGAAAAATATCAGAAAAGAGTAGGACAATTCAAAAAGAATCATAAATGAGAAAGTTCAATGACTTTGATAAGGACTTAGCGTCTTATGTTATATCTAATGGATCTTTGGGATGCAGTCTGGAAAAATGCAATTCTATTGTTAAAGTGTTCGACGACAATGCCGCACTTTTAGTTGTTAACGAACAGGAAACTTATGTTTTTTTCAGTGATAATGAGAAAAAAGAAAAGTGCGTGTCATCCTTGGTCTCTATGTTATCTATCTTCGATTTTTTGTCTAAAAATGGACTTATATACATAGTGCCTAACCAATCTGCTAATATTCTTTTGTATCAAAACGGAACAAGAAGATGGACAAAGGTCCCCGATGGCAGACTATACTACAACAATGGGTATATACGACTAGCAACGACACCATCTATACAAGATCGTTTTGGCGTAGATTCTATAAAAGGAGAAAAATTGCCTCAGAGTATGTCTAAACCTTTAGCCGAAATATTCTCCTCTAATATATATAGCACTCAATCTTTGATCGATCTAAAAAATAACAAATATGAATCTATAGAAATACAATCGCTTAAACATCAAAGGCTTATGGCAGTTATAAGCTCTATATTTGCGTGGATTATTGCTATAGGAACTTGTCTCTGGAATATTTACATGACAAAATACAACAACGAACATGCTAAAACAGAACTAAAAGAAGAACAATATAAAGGGCTAACAACAGTAATTCATAATAATTTGCAGGAAATGGAAGATATTGAAACTAAAATTGATTTCATTATTGAGAAACGGGATAAACAGGACAGTTTGTTAAGATCGTTACAAATGAAGAAGAACCAATAAAGGTTTGGGAGTCAATAATATGGGATATCACAAGGCAAATGGCATTGATAAAAAAGTAGATCAATAATACATATTACTAAACCTATTGGAATATGACACATGCTATTACGTGTCCATAGTTGTGTACGTTCAGAATGAAAGGACTAATTCTTTAGCTGTTATGAAACTAACAGCAATGAGTGGATGTTTCTATTTGGGGAACATCCACTCATTACTATCTTTACGTATGAGCGAGAGAACTATCTGCTCTGCGTTCGTTTGTACCGACTACCAGGATAACACTTCGCATGAGCATAGAGCATGACACAATGAGCAAAATGAAGTATTCGTCCTTTTCTCACCACGGCGTATTGTTTGACGTGCGTCACCACCGCAACTTGGAGCTACACTGAATGCACTTCGTATTTTTCCGTAATTTGCTGCTCGCAGTGAAAACAACGAACTGAAGAATCGATATATGCTGATTGGGTATAATGATGACGAGAACGACACCCATACAAGTACCCATACAAGTTCAATCGACATACAACCATCTTCTGAGAATGTTACCCGTTTGGTATTGGCAATCGGTAAAGAAGAAATGAGTGTGAAGAGTATGATGGAAGCCGTAGGTTTGAAGAACCGTCCGAACTTTATGGATTATTCTCTCCCAATCCTCGTCATCCCCGTCAACGTTATTTGCTGACGATAAAAGGATTGATGTTGTTGGACGGAAATAATAGTTAAGTACTCAATAAGTCAAAAGCATTTGTCCGACACTATCCAAAAAATTTTGTAAGCTTCGGACAAATGGTCATAATATCAATATTCATCGAGTTGACACCAATACTGGAGCTAAACTTGTTCGGAATTTCCGAACACCTTAATTTGAAAGAATCACGGGACGGTTCTTTGATCCGCTGAAGATGGCTGAGGTCTGAAGGCTGAAAGTATTACGGATTTACGGACTTACGAAATATAAAAATGGGTAAAAACGTTAAAAGAATATATGGCACTACCAATTAACATAGAAGATCTGCTGAATAAGCGGAAGATTGAAAATAACATCATTCGACGTGTTGGTGGTGATAAAGGTGGGCATTGGGAGGTGTTGATATAGTGTAGCCATACTCTAAGCTGCTTCTAGCCATACTCTAGGCTGCTTCTAAGCTTACTCATGAGTATGGCAAGAGCGAGAGAAGAGCGAGACAAATGTATAACTGATAGTCGAATAAAGACAGTTTTTGAATACAAAGATAATATTGTAAATTTGCAGCAAATATGGCAACATGGACTAAAATAGAACGGTTTACAGAGGTGTGCTTGGCATGGGCATAACGCATGGCACGGCGGGCATTAAGTACGGATTAGTAAGAATAAGTAGGTTATAGTCGGGCTTCGCATACGCTTTAGTCGTGTTAATGTTATGTAACAAAAAAGCTGTAAAAAAAGGGGGAATAAGCACATAGAAAACATGAGCCCATAAAAAGCAAATGGCGTGTAACTCATTGAGCTACACGCCATTTGATAGTGTTTTGTTATGTCTTTACTTATACCAGCCTGCTGAGCAGCCTGATACATCTTCTGGGCAGCATTGTTCAGCTCTGCTGTTGCTGCATCGATGGCAGCAATGTCCTGAGCCTTGTGAGCATCCTTCAGTTTGTTCAGGGCAGCTTCTACCTCAGACTTAACGTCAGCAGAAAGCTTGTCGCCGCTCTCCTTCAGCATGTTCTCTGTCTGGAAAATCATACTGTCGGCCTGATTCAGTTTGTCAATCTTCTCACGTTCCTTCTTATCGCTTTCGGCATTAGCCTCTGCCTCAGCCTTCATGCGCTCTATTTCCTCTTTAGAGAGGCCTGAGCTTGCCTCAATACGGATAGCCTGCTCCTTGCCGGTAGCCTTATCCTTGGCACTTACCTTCAGGATACCGTTGGCATCGATATCGAAGCTTACCTCGATCTGAGGAACGCCACGACGTGCGGGAGCGATACCTTCCAGGTTGAACTGACCGACGCTCTTGTTCTGGCTGGCCATAGGACGTTCGCCCTGCAATACATGGATGGTAACAGCTGTCTGGTTATCAGCAGCGGTAGAGAATACTTCGCTCTTATGGCAAGGGATGGTTGTGTTGGCATCAATCAGCTTGGTCATTACACCACCCATTGTCTCGATACCCATAGACAGGGGAGTTACGTCGAGCAATACGATGTCGCTCTTGTCACCTGCCAATACGGCACCTTGGATTGAAGCACCTACGGCAACTACCTCATCGGGGTTGACACCCTTGCTGGGCTCTTTACCGAAGAAGTCGGCAACCAGCTTCTGAACGGCAGGAATACGGCTTGAACCACCTACCAGGATTACCTCGTCGATATCGCTGTTGCTCAGACCTGCATCCTGCATAGCCTTCTGGCAGGGAACCTTACAAGCCTGAATCAGGCTGTCTGCCAACTGCTCGAACTTAGCACGAGTCAGGGTCTTAACCAAGTGCTTGGGCACACCGCCTACAGCAGTGATGTAGGGCAGGTTGATTTCTGTGGTAGTAGTGCTTGACAACTCTATCTTGGCCTTTTCGGCAGCTTCCTTCAGACGCTGCAATGCCATAGGATCCTGCTTCAGGTCGATTCCTTCCTCGCTCTTGAACTCGCTGGCCATCCAGTCGATGATAACCTGGTCGAAGTCGTCACCACCCAGGTGAGTATCACCATTGGTTGAGAGCACTTCAAACACACCGCTACCGAACTCCAAGATAGAGATATCGAATGTACCGCCACCCAAATCGAATACGGCAATCTTCATGTCCTTGTTGGCCTTGTCAACACCGTATGCCAAGGCTGCTGCTGTTGGTTCGTTCACGATACGCTTAACATCCAGACCGGCAATCTGACCAGCCTCTTTGGTAGCCTGACGCTGAGAGTCGGAGAAGTAGGCAGGAACGGTGATAACAGCCTCTGTAACCTCCTGTCCCAGATAATCCTCGGCTGTCTTCTTCATCTTCTGAAGAATCATAGCGCTGATTTCCTGAGGTGTATATTGACGACCGTCGATGTCAACACGCGGAGTGTTGTTGTCGCCACGTACTACTGTATAAGGTACGCGTGCGATTTCCTTCTGCACCTGGTCATAGGTCTCACCCATGAAACGCTTGATACTGAAGATGGTCTTCTTGGGGTTTGTGATAGCCTGACGCTTAGCAGGATCACCAACCTTACGCTCGCCACCATCTACGAATGCAACAATAGAGGGTGTTGTACGCTTGCCCTCGCTGTTGGCAATAACTGTGGGCTCGTTGCCCTCGAATACGGATACACAACTGTTTGTGGTACCCAAGTCAATTCCAATAATCTTTCCCATAATCGTATTATTTTTTTTGTTTGTATTCTAAAATTAATTCTCTCTTTTTCAGTTGACGAGTTGACGAGTTAACAAGTAAACGAGTTGTCAGTACCGCTATTCGTCAATACTCAAAGAACTTCATAACAATTAAAACAAAGGCTGTGCCAAATGGCAAAATGGCAAAGATTATGACACATTGTCAGTCCTGGCAGGATAAAAAGAATGTGACCCCCGGAAGATTTTCATACAGCTCTCGGGGGCCACATTATTCACGCCCGGTTCTTGGCAGCGCTCTTACCTCACCACCTTTTTACCGTTCATGATGTAGATACCCTTCTTTAATCGGGCATTGATTCTTCTGCCGCTCAGATCATAGACAGCACCTTCTGTTGTATCCGATACCGACGGGTCAATGTCCCTTAATCCGTCTATATCCTCTGTTTCCACGCCTCCCAGTTCCTGAGCATGTATGCCAGCCAGGGCGGTGTCCCAGTAACGGAGTTCGGCAATATCCACAATACCTTCCTCTCCATCCTCGTCGGCAAAGAAGTAGGCAACATCGTGTAGAAGCCATTTATCTTCATTGGCCGATGTAGAAGAGCCGACCCGGTTTCCATCCAGGAAGGTTGTGATGCTACAGTTCTCCACAATAAAGATGATACGGTGCCATTTTCCTTGCTCCAGCTTTCCTCCGTAACCAAGTCCGCTTACGTTAATGCCGAGTTTCTGCTCTTTGTTGATAAAGAGACTTGCATCTTTGTTGTTCAGCACCTTGTTCTGGAAGAGTGCGTTGTAAATCGAAAGATCCTTGGGACGGATGTCCATCATAAATGAGTACGATCTCTGGTCGGGTTCGTCCTGATTGTGTATAAACTGCAGGTAAGTATCTACGGGAACTGTAATAGCGCCGTTCCTGCTTGTGGGGCCCTGTGCGGGAACGATACCGGCGGCAGCAAGGTCGTCTGTTGCCTGCGGTCCCTCAGCTCCCTTGACGGCAGCCCGAAGTGTAGCTGTTCCTGTGCCTTCCAACAGGTCGTCCTTATTGTCGAAGGTCCATTCGCCAGCGGGTGCCGGCATGGGGTCGTCTATCCATCCTTGTTCTACTCCGCCCAGAAGTTGTACGTGTGCATCCGTCAGGGGTACATCCCAGAAGCGTACTTCGGCCACTTCGTTATAGCCATCCTCACCGTTATCGTCGGCAAAGAGAAGTGCATCCGGGAGCAGTGTCCACAACGCAAAGTCAGCCCTGGTGCTCTGCCCCACCCTTTTTCCGTCCAGGTAGGCATAGGCAAAGCCTTCTTTCACCACAAAGACGATGCGGTGCCATTTGCCATATTGCATAAGGCCGTTATAACCTAATCCGTTATTGTTCAGGCCTATCATTCCGTTCTTGATGTAGAAGCCGCCGTCGGTATTGTTACGCGGATTGGTTTGCAAGAGTGCATGATAGCCTTCCAGCACCAGGGGTCTCACGTCCATTAGAATTGTATAATCCGTCAGTTCGGGGAAGCCTGTATTGTTCGACATCATCAGGTAAGCCGGAACGGGCATTGTTATGGCACCGTTTTCCTCCGTAGGTCCTTCCACGGCTTCTATTTGGGCTTCTGAGGGGTCGTCTGTTGTCTGCGGACCTGCTTCGGTCTCGAAGGCGGCCTTCATGGTGGCTGTGCCTGTTCCTTCCATCAGGTTTGCGGGATTATCGAATGTCCAGCAGCCTGTACTCTCGGGCAGTGCCTCGCCTGTCTTTATCTGCAGGATATTCACTTCCTGTGTCGGGAAGTATTCTGCGTTCACCTCGATGACGGCATTTCGGCGACCGGCCTCATCCAGGGATGTAGCACGGAACCTGTATTCTTTCTCACCGCTCACGAATGCCGTATCAACCGGCTCTATCCATTCGGGCAGCTCGAAGGTGAAGGGTACATTCGAATTGACAGATACGGTAAAGTCGTTTTGGTCGAGGAGTCGTACGCCAGTTGTCTGCACAGCGAAGTATTCATCTACATCCTTATAGACATTGCCCAGTCTCTTTGCCAGATTTGCGGAAAAGGGAATATCCCAGAAACGTATTTCCGCCACATCCAGCAAGCCTTCCTCGCTGTTGTTATCGGCAAATAGCAGCGCTTCGTTTGTGATGGTCCATACATCATTGGAGACAGAAGACTCTCCTACTTTCTCTCCGTCGAGATATAGGATGGCCCGGCTTCCCTTTACCACGAAAAGCAGACGGTACCATTTGTCCAGTTGCAGGTTGCCCACATATCCGATTGCACCGCCCAGGCCCACCTGATTGTTCTTGATGAAGAGCGAGGCATCCTCCTTATTCGTTACGTCGTGCTGGAAGATAGCCTTGTAGCCGTTCAGGTCGGCAGGCTTTATATCGAAGAGAATGGTGTAGTCGCGCAATACTGCGTTATCTGCATTGGGTGTGAACCACAGATAGGCATCCTTGGGGATGCTGATGGCACCGTTGTCTTCGGTAGGGCCTTCCGACGGGACAATTCCCACAGAAGCCAGGTCTGTGGTTTTCTCCGGCCCATCGCTGCCTTTGAAGGCAGCCTGCAGTATCGACGGGTAGCCGCCTCCGTCCAGAAGATCCCGTTGGTTATCGAATGTCCACGCCCCCTTCACTTCGGGAATCTCGTTGCCGAGAAACACAACAACCTCCACCTCCTGTATGCCGGCTTCTTCGCTGACTACCCTTATTGTACCCTCGAGATAATCGTCCTGCACATCGGATTTTATTTGGAAAGTATAATCCCTTGCACCCTTGAAGGGTACTGCATCTGCGCATTCTATCCATTCGGGAAGGTCAAAGGTGAAGGAAACATTGGCATCCACTTTTACCGTGAAAGTCTTTTCGTTCACCAGCTTTACGCTTGTGGTATTCACGTTAAGATAGGGTTCTTCCTCATCGTCCTCTTCGATACTCAGTCCCGAAAGGCTCCTTACCTGATTGTCCGAGAGAGCTTTTTCCCAGAAGGCCACCTCTGCCACCTCGGTATCGGTCATTTCGCCGTCGTTGTCGCAGAACAGATAGAATCCCCATGGGTCGAGTTCCCAGCGCAGGTCTGATGTTGCTTTCTCTATAACCTTCTGGCCGTCCACAAAGACGCAGACTTTTCCGTCGCGGTTCAGCATAACGATACGGTACCAGGTATTGTCCTTTATCTCGCCGAAGTATCCTCCCAGGGCATTCATGCCAATCTGGTTCCGGTAAATAAACAGGTCGCCGTCGTTCGCATTGTTCTTATTCGTCTGAAGCAGTCCGTTGTACACGGCAGCATCCTTCATTCTGATGTCCATCAGGACGGTGAATTCTTGGGTGGCGGTGCCTTTTACGCGATTCAGTCTCAGAGCAGAGTTCTGGGGAACCAGAATAGCCTTGTTCTCGGCAGCAGGTCCTTCCGTAGCCCGGATTTCGGCATCTTCCAGGCTCTCGGCAACGGTCACGCTGTTACGGCCCACGATACAGGGTGTCAGGGACAGGTTGCCCTCTTCTGTCTTCAGCAAGTCCTCTTCGTCCTGGAACTTCCACTGTCCGTCCGGTTCGGAAACGGTATTGTCTCCGCTCGCCTCTGGTGTCTTGAAGGTTGCTGTAAGCGGGTAAGAGGCATTGTCGTAAGAGTCGTAGGCCACCACTTCCAGCTGATAGCCCGTATTGGATGTAAGGTTCGGGATTTCGTATTTCAGCGGATCAGGTGTATCGCTGCTCAGGTAGAATTGCGAGAAGATGAATTTCTCGGAAATCACCAGTCCGTTCTTGCTAAGACGGACACGGTAACGGAACACACACTCGTTGTCGGTTGCCTGCGGTATGAAAACAGTGGCATCGAAAGCCGTGGGCTTCACGATAATCTCGGCGCTCTTGGTAAATGCGGGAGCCGGCAGACCGTTCCATATAGTCACATTGTCGGGGTTGTCGTCGGCATCGCGGATGTCGGCATACTCGAACTTCGACCCGTCGAACGGAGCCTTCAGCACCCAGTGCTGTCCGGCACCTATTTCCATGTTGCGATAGGTGTCGTAACGCGTAATGTCGATATCACCGTTTGGCAGCTCGCTTACTATCATGCCTTCTGTCACGTTAGTATATCCTTCGGGATGTATGCCCGCATTTACGGCTCCCGGGTTCACCTCCGAATAGGTGGTACTTCCCGTATTGATAACGGTATAGTAGTTCAACCGATCGGATTTTGGATTGGTTCCCTGATGTATGCTGCGCGGGTCACCCATGGGATAATGGCTGTGTCCTGCAAACACCACGGCCTGCGGGTATTTGTTCAGAACCGGGTTCAGCACCTTCATGCCCCAGGCACTTCCGTTTTCCCATTCCGGCCACGATCCATATACCGTCCAGCGGGGTGGCACATGGGTAAACACGAAGATAGGCTTGCCGGGACATTCCTTGCTTGCCTGTTCCAGCCATGCCTCCAACTGGTCAACAACATCCTGCGGATAGGCAGCAGTGCCTGTAGCAGCATTTCCTGTGTCGTTGCTCGAACTGGTACGCATGCTAATGGTAATAAAGGGATAGCCCTTGATAACCTTGTACTGGTGCAAGGGATAGTCTTTACCGCCATTGAAGGAACTCAGTCCCTTCTGGTAGTTCACGGTTCCGTTGCCGTCCATATTGTCGTGGTTACCCATCAGGAACAGGAGTGTTCCCACGGGGTTAGTAAAGTTCTCCTTGTCCGAGAAGACACTAGTCAGCAACTCGTATTCCGAGGCCTTTCCCGAATTTGCAAGGTCTCCCACTACGGCTATGGCATCCAAAGCCTTATGCGAAGTAAGGTTCTTCAGGGCTCTTGGCACCTTCACCATTGCTCCCTCGCCCACGTTGTTCTCGAAGTGGACATCGGAGATTACGCCAAACGAGAGGCGTTCGTTATCCTGTGCACGGGTAACGATTCCCATCATGCATAACAGCACGGAAAGGAATAAAGAAACATTTCTTTTTCTCATATTATTTCGATTAATTCAGTTAACACTATCTGTCGGCTTTCCACACTCCCACACATGTACCGGCTCGACTTATTTCCAACTGCAAAGATACCACATATTATTTTGTTTTACAAGAATCTGCGTTGGAAATTTTTGTTTTTTTTCAACCTTATTATTGTCAGGCTCGTATTCAGTATTCAGTTATTCAAAGAGACTCAGAACTCAGTTACTCAGTTACTCAGTTTTGATTTGAGAAATGAAATTAGGTTTACTATTATATTATATTATATATATATATATATAATATAATATAATAGTAAGTTAAAATCTACTCCAAAACGGAAACTGAGTTTCTGAGTTCTGAGTCACTGAGTCACTGAGTCACATTACAAGAAAAAGTCCGTAAATATACTTCAAAAAATTAGAAAATATTTGCGAAAATATTTTGACATACCAAATTTTTGTTGTACCTTTACGGTGTTAAAAGGAAGGGATAATTTTTTCTCCCACACGAGGCGGTAAAAATTCTTACGTGCACTAAAGAATACTCCCCAACTTGACCTTCCCAGCGGGGAAAAAATGAAGTCAAAAAAAACACGACAAGGAAACAAGCAAAAAAAGTGAGTCAACCGGCTGGCCAACTCACCTTTTATTGAACTTCGCGCTCTTTGAAATATTGAACACTTAAAACACTAAGCTACCTTGTTACCGTATAGTTGACAATGGGATAGATCTCACCAGAAGTGGAATCCTTCACGTAGTACCAGAGGATATTCCAACGGTAGGTTGGATATTTGTCCGAGATGGTTTTCTGAACAGGCACAGTGCCGCCAACGCTAAGTTCATCGCCCACGGTGTGGGTTGATTCGTTGGTGCTGTTGTAGTTGAAGCCTACTCCCGCCTTCACGTTGTTCACGGTTGCTACCAGCTCGGTTTCTACGCCAATCTCCACGGATGTAGTCTTGGAATTACTCGTGGCAAGGCTCATGGAACGGTTGACGGTGGTACCACCCGATACTTGTGGTACCTCCTGGTTCTGGAAGTTGCGCCCCTTCAGGAACGGAAATGTTTTGCTGTTATAGATTGCACCCGGCAGGTTATCGGCACTGGTAGGATAGGTAAAGGGGAAGCCTGCCTTGGAGGTAATGTAGTCCTGTGGCCTTGCCACTCCAGGCTGATAACCCACCAGCTTTTTATAATCGTCCAACGTTACACCAACGAATTCGCGGTTACGGGGTGCGGACACCTGAATGGTAAGGCCGATATCGTCGGGGTCGCTGCTGCCCGTAATCTCGTAGGTGTAGGTATCGTAGAACATCGCCTGCATTACCACGGCGTGATCCTCTTCGGTATAGTGGGACTCTCCGTAAGTTGCGGTCACCTCGTGTCCGATGGAGGTAGTGGCGGAGGCACTTACCTTGGTGGTGAATTCAACGCCGCCCTTGGCAAGGAAGGGAATGCTAAAGTCGTATTCGTAACCTACGATAACAGAACCACCCCAAGTGTCAGACTTAGACGTGCTGGTACCTGTGGAGAAAGCCTTACCCCAGCAGGTCTCGCCGGGAGTGCCAAGATCCTTGTAATAAGGTGCTGCGGCAAGGACAGCATAGATGCGCGGTTCGCTCATCGAAACCTCGTGGCTGACGAACTTGAAGTTCTTCACCGGCTCGCGGTCGTTGAACACGCAGAGGACGGTGTTAGAGGCATATTCAACACCGCCCCTGACATTTGCATTTTTGGTCATCTCGGGATTCTTCCAATTGTTATAATACGGACTGTTCTTACCAAATCCTAAGTATTGGTCGTTAAGGTAGAGCGAATATTGGAAGTTACCTTTATTATCCAGATAGAATTCTCCCATCGACGTAACGGTAAAAGTATAGTTGTTGTAATTAGCATAATAGTCCTCGGCAAAGATAAGGGTCTCCTTGTCTGAATCTTCATGAAGCCTTACTGCTGCGATGGCATCGGCAGGAACCGTTTTGAAATCCTGACCCGTAGATTCAAGCCCTGCGCGCAAGAATTGGGGTTTCTCGTTATCGTAATTGTAGCGCCAGATGGCGTTGCCCACAATCAGGTCAGCCGGGTATTGGCGACCACGGAAATAGCAGAAGCAAAGGTTCATGTTACCCGTGTGGCGGCGTAAAGCATCGGTAGAGGCAAAGACGTTAACTTCCTGTTCAAAGTATTTAATAAGCGATACCTCCTTCTTATAATCACCCGCCTCTTCATCGAATTCATGATCCAGGCGGTAAAGAGAGAGCATACCGTTTTTGGAAAAGAGACCTGCTGTACCACAGCTTCGCTCAATTACTGCAATATCGGGGTACGCATGACCGCTAAAATTTCCAACCTTTACGTCATAGAAATCACTTGAAGGAGACCCCTCATCAATACGAGGAATGAAGATGGAATATGCGGGCTCTTTATCAATAAGGCCTTTGAGGAAGATATTCAGAAATTTGCGTTTTGAACCAGAAGCAGTTAGGGAAATTAAGACAATATCCTCGGCACCGTCGCAATCGACGTCTGCCACATCGAATCGGAATAACTGTGATTGCTTATATGATGGCTTATATTCGCGGATGCAGCGAAGGGTGGCCCCGTCGAAAATAGCCATCTTGTAACCCACCTGCATTACAATCTCTCCCAGGCCATCACCATTCTGGTCCTGGATACACTTCAGGTTGAAGAGGCGGGCAGCACCTTCGTAAAGGGCATCGCTCAAACGAGTGCTATATGATTCCTCGACATAAACAGGGAAATGATTCATTTCCCATATGTACTCATTACCGTTAGCATCCAGCAAAGGACGGCGGTTATATCCATCCAGTATCTTGTGGTTCTTGGACTCATCGCCGAAGATGCTTATATACACCACGCCCTCGCCCCTAACAGAGCAGGAACTTGTAAGTTTTGTTCCGTCAGTATATACTTGGAACGGACGGCTCCATGTGGCATAGACCAGATTGTCGCAACCCTCGGCATTGGGCTGGGGAGTTGCCTTCCTAAGGTGATTGATAGGATTTGCGCCATTCACGTCATTAGGAATCATACCCTTGGAAATAAGCTGGGTGCCATTGCCGAAATCGCCAAAGACACCGGAACGATTCTCAACGGTAGAAGTGTTGTACTGGTTGAAGCTATAGTCCATGAAGATTGCCTTACGGTTGGTGGGGGCATAAGAGTAGTAAGCACCGAGCAGACCCGTGGAAGACTCGGAAGACTCGGAAGCCTTGAAGGCGCGTGCCTCGGCTCCTTGAGAGAAGCGGCGTTCTATCATCTCCTTATAAACAGAGGGAGCAATGCGGCAACCGCGGACGGCAAAGCCACAGCCCAAAGCGTGATCCACCTGAGGAGCGAACCCGCTGCTGTCGGCACTAACCTCGAAGCTGACAGGACAGCCGTGGTTTTTGGTGTTGCGGGTAAGCCATGCCCCCGTCTTTTTATTGTCGGTCAGCGCACCATTCTGGTTGATGAAGCCGTTGGGTTGCAGCAGCATGTGGATGGTATCGGGACCAGCGGTCAGTGAGCCAGTCCAGTTGTAGTCGCGGTCCTTCAGGAAGTCGGCAAGGACATGGACGTCGGCCTTCAGCTCCTTGATGTAGGCATAGACCTCGTCGATGCTGGGCATACGCCATCCCTCGGGCAGCGCCTCACGTGCAGCCTGGATATTGTAGTATGCCTTGCCACCCGAGAGGAACTGAGCCGGCGCATTGGGGGTAACGTTCTTCCAGATAGCTGCGTCGCTGGTCTGCAGTACGCCAGTGAGTGACTGCGGGCGCAAGTCCTCCAGCATCCAAAGCATTTCGCCGGAGCGAAGGATTGGATAGTTGTAGCCGTTCTTGTCCTGGCAGCGGAAGAAGTCGAAGTAGCAGTCGAACGAGTTTGTGGGGCTGAAGTGCATGATGGTTGTCATCTTGCCGCTGGTTCCCTCCAGGCGAAGGATGTCGCCGTCGAAGTAATCCAAAATGACTACATTGCTGGTGTTGGCCCTTTTCTGGGGAGCCTTGGCAACAGTCTTGGTGGGCAAAGTAACATCGGCCCACTGTGCAGCTCCACCCAGAGCAATGCCGCTGAAAGACTTTGAGCCGCTGCAGATCCAGCGGGTGCTGCTCTTCACACCTTGACCATCTATGTTAACAATATATATACCCGTTGCCTGAGCCGGAATACGTGCTGTGTTACGACCTTTGCTGACGTTCAGTGTGGCAGCATCCAACAGCATACCGCCAGTGGTATAAACGCTGACGCGGACAGGGCCGTCGCTCTTAGCGTCGAAGATAAGGGTTCCGTCGCCGAATGATGGGTTGGGAGTAAGGATGGGTTCGGAAATCACCTGTAACTCCTCTGTACTCTCGATGGCATCGGGGTCGTTGGGGTCAACAAGGCGCAGGATGTCCGTGCCGTTCAGGGTAACGGGTGCCAGGCCGGGCTGCGACAGGTTGGTGACTGTTACTTTGTCCACCTTTGTAGCTTCGCCACGGCCAGCGAAGGTAAGGTCGATGGGGAAAGAATATCCCCACACGGTGGAGGCGCTCAGCGCAACGAGCAGCGTTGCTGCCAGCCTCGTACTCTTGTGTAATTGTTGTTCCATAGATGTAATACCTAAAATAAATATGTTTATAATTGATTATTTATCTCTT
>CADCIP010000051.1 GCA_902801485.1 uncultured Bacteroidales bacterium
TTCGATGTTACAAACCCTAATGATATAATGATACAATGATATATTATGGTGTGTCATTGTCTTTTCCTATACTGAATATGTTTACTCTCCGAACTGAAACAGTGGTTCTTCTTCAATTTAGTTGAAAAACAAAAACCTCAAAAACCCTCTGCTGCTGTCTGTGACCTACGGCCTTCATGCTGCCTTCATGTCTATGCGTTTGAAAGAACGCTTTCACGCAAGCCCTGAAGCCATCATGGCTTTGCTCGCAAAGCACAGACAACAACAGAGAAAAACACCGTTTCGCTTCGCTCCACTAAAAAAGCAGCGCATTGTGGCTAAAAACAACTTCTGACCATCGAACTTAAAAGTTAAATGAAAGGTTTTTTAGCCCGAAGGGCAGTGTTTTTTCTTCTGGTTGGGTTGAAATCTCACAAGAGATTGATGGTGTGGCTGGGTGCTTTTATCTGGGTGCTTGCACACAAGGAAAAGAACACAGATACGACATCAGAGACGTAGTCTCAGCCTGAGCAGAAGGGTTTTGGCGGTTTTCTTTAATTTCACACATTTCAACTAAAATGACGAAGAACCAATACGGTTGACTCTTTTTGGGCCTTGTTCTTTAACATTTGCCTACCCGTACTGAATTGGTTGACTGCCTCGTCTGAGTACAGTTGCACAACTTGGAATGTTTTTAATCCTTTAAACAGCCTATGGGGATGACATATACTCCATCTTGTCTTTGATAGGCATACTGTCCAACACCGATGATAACTGCCATAAATGATGGTGCTGGCATTTTATCTGTATCTATATTCCCGGCAAGTTCTATCATGTTAGCTGCACCAGCATTAATATGATCTTCACCTCCCAGTTTCACCTCAAGCAGAGCGTAGCTGCCATTACGACGATGAAGAACCGTGTCACATTCAAGGCCATTGCTGTCTCTGTAATGATAAAGCTGACCATCCAAGGCTTCTGCATACACACGCAGGTCTCGCACGGCCATGTCCTCAAAGAAAAGTCCAAACGTATCTAAGTCGTTAATCAGGTCTTTTGGACCAAGTCCCAATGCGGCTGTCCCAATGCTCGGATCCACGAAATGGCGTGTATCGCTTGTCCTGATGGCTGCTTTGCTTCGCAGATTTGGATTCCATGCTGCGAGATCTTCAATTACAAACAGTTTCTTCAGAGCCTTAATGTAGTCTGCTACAGTATCTTCATCCAGTGTGCTGGCATCGTTGGCAAGCATGTCTTTACGAATAGTGGCATATGAAACTTGCTGAGAGATATTCCTTGCATACGAACGAAGGAGCAACCTTGCACGTTCAGGACTTCTTTTTACCTTATCCACGCGTTGTATATCTCGTTTTGTCACAGAGTCCACATAGTCGAAAGCTTGATCAAGGGCAACATGCTTGGAAATCAATGTTGCCCATGGCCATCCACCTCGGCAGGTAAGGTAGGCAATGTCCTCAACACTCAGGTTACATTGCTGAACTTCTGGTGTTTTGCCATCGAACAAATCCTTCAGACTAATCGTCCCCGACGATTCGCCCGATTCATACAAGCTCATGGGACGCATCATGATATGTGCGAATCGCCCTGTTCCACTATGAATGGTCTCATCGGCATCCGGAAGTACAGAAGAACCTGTAAGGATAAACTGAGAAGGCTCCCCTCGTTTGTCCACTTCACTACGAATGGAATCCCAAATGGGAGGCAGTGCCTGCCATTCGTCAATCAAGCGAGGAGTCTTTCCTTCCAAAAGAGACTTGGGACTTATCTCTATCATTTGTGTGCTTTGTTTAAGCACCGATGCATCCCCTAGGTCAAGTACACTTTTGGCCAATTGTTTAGCCGTTGTTGTCTTGCCACACCACTTTGGTCCTTCAATAAGAACGGCACCTTTTCCGAGAACCTTACGTTCAAGAAGCTTGTCTGCTATTCGTTGTTTGTACTTTGCCATCACATTACAGTTTATGCCGCAAATATACAACTTTTATCGCAAACCATCAAAGAAATTTGTTAAAATTCGGTGATTTGAGATGTTTTTATTCGGTTATTTGTGGAATTTCCGTTCGGTTAATTGTGGCGATTTCTTGAGGAGCAGAACGCTGCCATCCTTGCATCGCACAAGCGCAAGCCGAACAAGTCCAGCTGGAACGATGAAGGTTTAGCTCGACGAAGTCACTTAAACACCTTCTTCCGTCCCGCGTCCCACCGTCCCATCGTCCCATTAAGGTGGGTGCAGGACACAGAAATACAGTTGGCAGGTTGCATTTATTCCTGTCATACTGGCTGCACTTTTTTTTTAAAATTTTTTGCACTAATTGCTTGGTGATTCCGATATTTTTTTATACCTTTGCGAAATATTAAAGAATATAATTTATAACGGTATCCATAAAAAACACTTACTGTATGAAACAGAAAGCATTATATCTTTTCGCTCTGCTGTGCATAGTAGTGCAGGATGACATCCGGGACTAATACCTTCACCTACGAAGAATACTAACTGAGAGTTCGCTAAAGTTTAATTATATTATTGTAAAACATTATGAAGATTACAAAACTATTGTTATTTGCTATCGCATTTGTTACCAAGGACAACCTGACGGATGATGCCGTTCTCCCATTCCTGAGTTTCTGTCAGAGGAAGAACCAGCGTCCCGAACCACGTCCGTAATCCGAATAAAAACAGATATTATGTGATGGCGGGTTTGACTCCCGCCATCCTTACCTGATTATTTATATATAAAGTGTAATATGAAAAAATGTTTTTTTTATGCTACGATGGCTGTTACCCTGCTGTTCGTGACAGGCTGTAAAGATGACGATGAAAGCAATACAGAACAAGTCATTCCGCAGGAAACGGAAGGAAGTAAATTGCTGATAGAGGAAAACAACATCCTGCAATTTCAGCCTGAGGATTTTGTAAACACCGTTGGCGACGGTAAATTTGCAAGCGGAGAAGGTTGGAACATCTCGCCTGATAACATGAAGATAATTCGCCCTATATTAAAAATATTGAATAAAGTCGTCAGTAGTTTTGTCACTGAACAGAATCGGGTTCTGGACGAGCGGTTTGAAGCTGAGGCAGGGGCGTACGGACAGAAATGTCATTGCTGGCAGATGGAATCGTATGGTTTTACCTATCGCAGCAAGTCGGCCCGAGGTGAGGACGTGGTGCTGTCGGGTCGCGTCACATTTCCCAATCACAAGACGAGCGGTATCGGCCACAAAGTGAAATCGCTGACTCTGGATATGCATCCCGCTTCAAGGAATGTAAGTTCGGTGCCCTCCCGGACTCTTGGTTTGTTTACGCTGCGTGCATACTTCGACCAAGCCGTCATTCAGCCTGACGGTCAGGGATTGGGTGTCAATTTGGACAAGGACTACTATTGCACGATATCAGCAGATGTGCTGGCCCGCCAGATGGCTGACTGCACACTGGCGGCCCTGGAGGTGATGCGACGTCATGGCGTCACGCTGATTGAAGGCGGCCGGTCCATCTGCACCGGTTATTCGCTGGGTGCTGCCGTTCCCCTGTCGTTTGCCAAGTATTATGAGACCGAGGCCAGTGAGTCGTTCCGTAAGGCCGTCAGACTGAAGGATGTCTATACAGGTTGCGGTCCCATGGACTTTGAAACCACCATACGCTATCTCAGCGACAATCCCAAATACAATGCCATGCTGAGCAAAACGCTGCTATTCTCGTTGGCTGCTCTCTCCCCAGAACAGTTGTATGGCTATCAGGCTCAGGACTTTGTCAACAAAAACCTCCTCGACATACCGGTGGTATATAATGGCCGCACTATGTCCTACTTCGAGGCAGAGGCCAGGTACTTCTTTAACGTTGTAGGAACTGATGACGACAAGCCGAACCCCCAAAAGCTGTCGGAGATTCTGGCTTCCGACATGATGACCAGGGACGGGAAGCTCAACGGAGCCAGCCCGAAGACGCAGGCACTGATGCGCATACTCACGGAGCAGAACAACCTGTCGGGATGGTTGCCTACGACAAATATCTACCTGATGCATTGCAAGCAGGACGATGGCATCCCCGTAGAACAGGCACTCAGGTGCTACGAACAGCTGAGCAACGGGGGAAAACTGGCCACCGTACATTATAAGGAGACGAGTATCCTGCCACTCTTGGCAGAACTGGCCAAATTGCGAAAGGCTGGGTTCATGCACGTTGTTGCATGCTTGTTTTTCTTTAAAGAATATATAAACGAAGATATGTCAGAAGGTTGGAAGGACTAAAAAACAGTACACAACAATAACTAAAGCAAATTATAATATTTATGAAACGGTTTTTTGTTTGTCTTTGCGTTGCTTTTATGGCAATAACAGCCAGTGCACAAGGAATTGTTCATCCTTGGCAGGGAAAACGTGTGGCTTACTTTGGCGATTCTATCACAGACCCTAACAACAACGCTTCGAAACTTAAGTATTGGAGCTTCCTGCAGGACTGGCTCTCCATAACACCGTACGTATATGGCGTGAGCGGCTGGCAATGGAACAGCATACAGCGTCAGGCCGACAAGCTAAAGGCTGAACACGGCGACGAGGTGGATGCCATACTTATCTTTATAGGTACCAACGATTACAATGCCGGGGTGCCAATAGGCGAGTGGTTCACGGAACGGCCGGAAAGGGTGATGGCCGGTATAGGCGAACCCAAGCACATGGTGGACCGAAGGCACCGTTTTCCTGTGATGAACGACTCCACTTATCGCGGACGTATCAACAAAGCCCTGGATTATGTGAAGCGTATGTATCCTACCAAGCAGATTGTGTTGCTGACACCCATACACCGATCAGATTTCCATGCCGGTGACCGCAACTGGCAGCCACGCGAGGACTATACCAACAAGTGCGGCGAATATATAGATGCCTATGTGGAGTCTGTAAAGGAAGCAGGCAATCTCTGGGCTGTTCCCGTTATCGACCTGAATGCTCTCTGTGGCCTTTATCCTCTGATGGACGAACACGCACAGTTCTTTAGGGATGCAGCAGACGACCGCTTGCATCCTAACGACGAGGGACACCGCCGGATGGCATTAGTGCTGAAACAGCAATTACTAATGCTGCCGATTTTCTGATGCTGCGATTTTTTGAGTAGCTTCCACAATCACAATGGGGAGCTGGTCAAGGTTGGTAGAATTTTCTGTCCGGCTTACCGTTGTATGTCCGTTCTATATGGTCGGCCAGACAGTAAAGCAGGGGCACTTTATAGCGTTCCAGCTTCTGCATCAGATGGGCTGCAAGGGCTTTCCTGTCCACCGCAGAACCGTTCCTGGGTACAAGAACGAGTTTCAGTGCCGTTCCAAGGGCGGGGTGGGGGCTTGCCGTGCAGATACAGTCGGCAACATCGGGGAATGCGAGGGCTGCATCTTCCACCTCCACGGGATTCACCTTATAGCCGCCGATGTTGATGATGTCGCCCGAGCGTCCGGTAAGATGCAAACGGCCCTGCCCGTCGATCTTTCCCATGTCGGAGGTTACGACGGTTCCGTCGTGCAATACCGAAGCGGTCAGTGCCTCGTCGCCCACATAGCCCTCCATAAGTGTTTCTCCCTTACAGGCTACATAGCCTTCGGGGGTAATAAACACGGCTGAATGCTTCATGGGCTTGCCCAGGCAGCCGGCAACACAGTATCCGGCATTATAGTTGTGCGTACAGATGATTCCCGTCTCGGTGGAGGCGTAGGTATTGTAAAGCCTGGTATCGGGCAGTATCCGGCACATTTCCTCCATATCGGCCTGTGGCATCGGCGCGGCACCGGTTTCTATGAAGTCTATTCTGTCTGCCAGTTCCGCCAGTTCTTTCCGGGCAAATTTCAGTAGCATCCTTATGCCGGATGGAACCAGGAAGGTGGCAACCCGGGGATACGGGAGCCGTAAAGCGCCCAGAAAGGCGTTCATATCCTTCATTCCCGGTGTTATGCATAACGTGGCTCCCACCATAACGGCAGGCCATACCTTACTGAGGCTTCCTATGTGGTTGAGCGGTCCGCTGATAACAAACAGCAGGTCTTCCGTGTACTGCATGGCCGAAACAAGGTTCCCGGCATCGGCAGTGATGGCTCTGTGGCTTATCATGATACCCTTTTGCCGTCCTGTGGTGCCTGTGGTGTAAAGGATGTCTGCAACATGGTCGGGTATGCGGCAGGCATTTATCTCGTCCTGAATACCGGTGAATTTACTTTCCGAACAATCGTTCTCGAGCGGTACAATGGCTTTCCCTGCCAGATGACAGGCAAAATATGTCAGCAGGAATCCGATGCTTTGTGTACTGCGTATTACCTGGGCACGCGGTGCTTCCTGCCTATATTGCTGGGAAAGCCGTGTTGCCTGTTCCCACAGCTGTCCGTATGTAACAGTCTCTCCGTCGCATATAACGGCCGGTTTGTCGGGACATCTTTCAGCCCATTGGCGCAAAAAAGACTCTATACAGCCCCCCTCCGTTCCTCCCCCCGAGGAGGGAGGCCTTTTCTCTGGTGTTATTTCACAATTCATAATTTATAATGAGTTATGACTAATCATTACTCCCTCCTCCTCGGGGGAGGGAGGCCTTTTCTCTGGTGTTATTTCACAATTCATAATTTATAATGAGTTATGACTAATCATTACTCCCTCCTCCTCGGGGGAGGGATGGGGAGGGGGCTGTTTTTAACTTCCCCTCTACCATCTGTACGATGCTGTCCAGTGTACGTAGGTTCTTGGGCGTAGCATCCTTTGCATCCAGTTCGATGCCGAACTCTTCCGACAGCGTCATCAGTATGGTGGTTACTCCCAGCGAATCCAGCTCGCTGTACAGGAAGTCGGACTCCAGGTCCAACAGCGGCAGCATTTCTTCCAGCAGTTCTTTTATTCTTTCTTTCATGTTTCTTTTTTATGGTTTACAGTTTACGGTTTACAGTTTACGGTTTACTGTTTACTGTTTACTGTTTACGGTTTACAGTTTACGGTTTACTGTTTACTGTTTACAGTTTACGGTTTACTGTTAAGGGTTATGGGTTTTCGTTCCCCGAAAGGGGGGGAGGCTGAACAGCAGCGGTGGGATGACGTATGCCATCAGCACTACTGAGAACATACCTACTATGGTGACCTCTGCCAACGAGTGCAGTGCCGGATGGCGGGCAAGAATCAGCGAACCGATACCCACGAACATTATCAGTGCAGAAAGGGCGACGGACCGTTTGTGGGATGTCAGCACCTTGCGGCCATAGGTATATTCCTGCAGGCAGCCCTCTGTTATAAAGATGGTATAGTCGTCTCCCTGACCAAAGATAAATGTTGCCAGTATAATATTCACCATATTGAACTGTATGCCCAACAGTCCCATGATTCCAAGAATCCATATCCAGCTGACGGTCATCGGGAGGAACGTCAGCAAGGCCAGTCTGAAACTTCTGAACGAAAACCAGAGAAACAGAAAGACAATGGCGGCACAGGCCCAACCCACGTAGTTGAAGTTGTCTGTCAGGTTACCGGCCAGCTCCCTGTTCATGCTTTCTATGTCGAAGCAGAAAGCCCCTTCCGGCAGCACCGCTTTTATCTCTTTCCGGACCGGTTCCGTGTAGGCGCTCTTAACCGTTACGGCATTGACAACCCTGTATGTTCCCGTCAGCGAGTCTGTGCTGATATGTGCAGCGTAAAGGTCCTGCAACGGCCTGAAATAAGCGAAGTCCTGCCCGTGGTATTGTCCGTTGATTATATCGTGGAAGGGAGCAAAAGCATCCCCGCTAAAGCCTGCTTCAGCAGCCTTTTCTGCCAGTTGAGGCCCCAGCAGACAGGCATACTTGCCGACGAAACTCTCCCAACGCCGGATTCTCCGCTCCTGCTCCTCCTTCGAACAGAGGAATCTATGGCACGACGCAACCTCGGTGCCCGGATATTTCCCTGCTATGCTGTTCAGTGCACTGTGTATCTGGCCCGAATGTTCCAGTGCCTCGTCCACAGAACTTCCTTTGCTTACCACATATAAGCATTGTCTGCCGGAGGCGGCTGCGGATGTCAGCTGTTGCAGATATTCCATGTCTGCCCTTTGCTCCGGAGCCATATAGTTAAGATGGCCGATATTGGCATCAAACCGGGTACCAGAACTGAACCAGCCGAATACGAGGGTCAGGGCACCTATAAGAACGATGCCCCACCTGTTCTTCTCTATCGGCAGATTAGCCACCCAATCCAGCAGACGTGTGCTGTGCGTCGTGTCTTCTTCCCTTACCCTTACGATATGAGGGAGCCACACCATAACAAACAGGATGGTTCCGACAAGCAGGAGAGCGCTGAACACTCCCAAATCCCTTAGGGCAGCAGCTTGCAGGGGTATGAGTGCACAGAAGGCACCAACCGTTGTTATGTTTCCTATAACCAAAGGCGAGACAATCTCCCTAAGCGTCTGCCTCATATTGCGGGTATGCCCGGCATGGGCTATCAGGTGAAGGGGATAGTTGACGGCAATGCCTACGATGATGCTGCTTATGCCGACAACAATCATCGAAACACTCTGGCGGAAGACAGACAGCACGCCCAAGGCAAAAAGCCATCCCCATGCTATGGACAGGAAAATCAGCAGTATATTCCCCGGACTGCGGAAAGCATAATACAGAAGAGCCAGAATCAGCAGGACGGCAACGGTAACAGACACCATACAGTCTTGCCTGATCTGGTTGCTGTTCCCCACGGCAATGGCTGGCCCTCCGGTATAATGCACCGTTACGGAAGGGTTGTGTGCTTCCACACTGTCGGCAACGGCGCCCAGCATTTTCATAAGCTGTGCATTGCTTCTGGTTTCGCTGTTTCCGTAGGGCGAGGTCTGCACAATGATGCCCCGTTTCCAGTCTTTGGTAAAGATATATCCGTCGTACAGTTCGAAGTCCGATGTGCCGGCATTCCTCAGCAGTTCAGATACTACAGGCGTAAACAGATTCAGCGGGTCTTTCTCGAGATGCGCCGATGTAATGCCCGAAGAGGGGAACATAAGCGCCGACAAGTCTTCCTGCAACTGATTCTCTAAGAATGAAGGGCTGTCCAGAAGGCTGTCGAAGCGCAGATAGTCCTTTTCTGTCAGGAAAAGAGGGATGTTACGGAACACGAAACCGGCTGTTTCCGTCATTTTGTCATAGTCGGTCCGTCTTGTGGTTTCCCTGATGACAGAAAGTGTGTCTGTTTCGGAAAGGAACCTCCCGTAGTCGTTCATGGAGCAGACAAGATTGTCTGCGTCCGTTTCCGTTGTATCTTTCGACTGGAATATCGCCAGCAGGTTGCTGGCACCGGAAACATCCTGATACACCTGCATCGATTCGCGGTACTCGTCGCCAAGAGGCAGAAAGGCAGATATGTCTTCGTCGAAGTCTGTCCTGCAAACCAGCCCGGCAAGCAACGCTGTAGTGATGCAAAGGGCTGACACGCAGATTCCTGTATGCCTGTGCAGGTAATCATATATCCTTAGAACGGTATCTGTCATTTGTACAAGGTCTTAATCCATCTTATAAACTCGGACTTCCATTGTCTGCTTTCAGCCGTACCCTTTGTGTCGGAAGCTCCGAATCCGTGCCCGCCGCTTTTGTATTGTATGTATTTATGCGGAATACTCTTGAGAGACAAGGCAGAATCCAACAACTCGGAATTATGACAGTTCACCGTTGGGTCGTCTGTGCAATTGACAAGGAAAACAGGCGGACAGTCCGCAGGAACATGATGTTCGAGCGAAAGCAGATGTCTCAGGCCCTTGTTGTTTTTCCTGTTCTCTCCCAGTAAAGCCCGTCTCGAACGCTTGTGTACGCACGAGTCTGTCATCGTTACTACCGGGTAGAGTGATGCCACAAACGACGGCCTTTCTGCCTTAGGTAATAATGCTGCGCCGGACATTGCCAGATGGCCGCCGGCAGAGAATCCCATAGCCCCCACTTTGTCGGAATCAATTCCCGTATTCCCAGCCTGGCTGCGTACAATCTTTAATGCCTGCCTCAGATCATTCAGGGCATCCGGGTATCTGATGCCCCTGAAGATATGTCTGTATCGCAGGACAAAGGCAGGAGTTCCTGCAGTCCTGTATTTCAGGACAAAAGCAGAAATGCCATTAGCCTGAAGCCATTCAGCTACATGCCTTCCCTCGTTTTTCATGTCGTGCCAGAAATAGCTCCCGCCAGGACAGACTATTACAGCTATGCCGCAACCGTTATCTGCCAGATAAGGAGTCATTTCCACCTTTTTCCTGCAGTCCGTTTCTTCCCAAATGTTTATCTGGGCAGAAATGCCGCCGGTAACCACAATCAGGATTACAGACACTACAACTCTCATTGCCTTATACATGTTGCTCGATTCTGTTACTGATTTCAGTCAACCTGCTGATGTAGTATTTCCTGAATCCTTTTGCACGACTCAGCACGGATTCTCCGAACAGCTTCTGTTCTGCAGGAGCTACTTTTTTTCCTATATGTAATTCAATGGGACTCATGTTCATGTACTTGCAGTCCTTGCACTGAGCTCTCCCTGCACCGTACAGAATCAAAGGAAGAATATCTAATTCCAGGTCCTCTGCCAGCTGGTATGCTCCATTATAGAATTTTCCTATATTGCCATCCCTGGAGCGGGTGCCTTCGGGGAAAATAGCTATGCTGAATCCTCTGTCTGTCAGGTCCTTTACTTTGGTTCTCAGCTTTTCATATCCCATAGATACCGGATAATACGCTGCATGACGTAAGACGTATCCATAGAAAGGATTGTTGTAAACTCTGTCGTTTGTGAGGAAAATGATATTCCTTGCAAGACCTAAGATTATCATCAAATCCAAATGGCTCTGATGGTTGCAAGTGATGATGGCGGGTTTGCCAAAGTCTTCGCCATATTCGTTGTATATTGTTACTTTGCACGAAATTACGGGTAATAGCCACGTAACCATTTTGCCGTATCCATGCAGAATGGTATAAAGGGGCTTTTTGCTCGTTCCCGTTAATTTGGCCATAGGGACATATACCAGAGCAAAAGGCATGATGGTGCACAGACCCAGAAGATATATCAGGATAGCGAAGACAGTCCTGAAAAGTGTGTGCAGAGCCCGAAGGATATAAAAAGGATAGCCCCACACAAATGCCAGGAGACACAGGAATGTGTTCAACACAAAGATGCGCGAGAAGTCTGGTCCTGGCCTGAAATGGGAAACACGCTCCTCGTGTGGCGGATAATATACATTCACTGGAACAGAGACAATCTTCACTCCATTCCAGGATGAGGTTACCAGCAGTTCAAGCTCTGCTTCATAACGTGATGTCAGCAGTGGCAGTATATGCAGTTTGTGCAAAGGGTATAGCCTGTATCCCGACTGTGTATCAGGGAGATAATGCAGAGTCTGTACGCAAAACCAGAAGTTGCTGAAGGCATTGGCAAATTTACTTCCGCCCGAACGTATAACACCTTCCAATTTGCGCTTTCCTATGATAATAGCTCCAGGATGCTGAATGTTTCCTTCGAGAAGCCGGGGGATGTCTTCGGGGTAATGCTGGCCGTCGGCATCCAGTGTGATGGCGTAGGCGAATCCCATCTCCAATGCCTTTTGGAGTCCGCGTTTCAGGGCGGTTCCTTTTCCCTCGTTCTTTTTGTTTTCCACAAGGGTAATGCCTGTTATTTGTCTTAGCTGTTCACCTGTCCCGTCTGTACTTCCGTCGTTTACAACAATAACATCCCTGCATTGCTGCAAGGTGCGGCGGATTACATCAGTGACGGTTCCCGCATTGTTGTATGTGGGAATAACCACGCAGATTTTCCTTTCGCCGAGTAATCTTGCCGTGTCTGTCTTTATTGTCTTGTTAATGTCATTGTTCATTGCAAACTACAGATATCTTGGCGTATATGATGGTACTTGAACAATCTGTTATGGTTGAGTGGGCCTTTATAGACTCTCCTTCTATTCTTATATTTGAGAGGTGTACCTTCACAATTTCCTCTCCAGGTTCCAGCATAGTCAGGAATTTGGCATTCTTGACAGTTGCAATCTGCAGGACCTTACCGGTATGGTCTGCCAGCATTTCTTCCACCATTTGTATGATGCAAACGCCAGGTGTGACAGGCATACCGGGGAAGTGTGCCTGGTATATGGGTGACTCCCGGTTCAGTGATATGCTGTATGTAACTCCTTCGGGCGTCTCCTTTGCCTCTAATACGTTATATAAATAATTCCTTAACGTCATTTTTCGTTCAGGGCATATACAGATTCTTCTATCTTGGCATTCAGATTTATGGATGAGAGTTCGATGGCAGTGCAGTCTCCATTTTTCTCCAGCATCTCCACTTTTGTAACGACAGACTGTCCGCGGTCGTAATACAGGACAATCTGTGTGAACAATTGTCTAAGCTCCTTTTCTTGCGGAAGGAGTGTTAGAATGTGCAGGTTGTTCCTGGTAGTTACGGAGACCTGGAAATCTTTCTTTTCCTGAAGGCATTTCCCCAAACCGTCGGGAACCATCAGTCTGGTTATTTCCCTGAGCATCTTGTTCCTGTTCACGTTGAAGGTATGACTGCGTTTGTTTCCTTTCAGCAGCACTTTACCGTCGTTAAGAACAAATGAAGATGCATAGGGTGTCTGGTACTCCCATCTTATCCGGTTAGGCTGGGTACACCACATCTTGCCCTTCGAGACCATTGCCTCCTTTAGCATCTTCAGTTTCTTTGTCTGGACGAAGTTGCACTGGAGGGTGTGGATGGTTTCTGACGCTTGGCTAATCTCGTCAATCGCATTCTGCTCGTTGGCCTGTGCCAGAGTCAGTAATGCGCAGAGGCTGAATATCAGGGAAAGGATGTATTTCATTGGCTTGTTTACCGTTTACTGTTATTTGGATATGAGATAACAGCCTGCAACTATCAGTATCAGGCCTATCCATTTAGTCAAGTCCACATGTTCGTGGAAGAAAAATATGGCAGCTATCATTCCGAACGCGAAGCTTAGGCTGACCAGCGGGTAGGCTGCGCTCAGAGGGTAGTGCCTGATGATATACATCCATAACAGACTGGCTGTTCCGAAGCAGAGACCACAAAGGGCGAATTGCCAATTCAGAAGAAGGGAACGCCAGAACGACAGGTTCCATGAGAACGGGTCCATTCTGAGTAGTGCAAGTTTTAGCATTACCTGCCCTAATGCCAGCAGGGCACTCTGTACGAGGGCCAATGAAAAGAGACTTATATTCATATTTTCCGGATAATCATGCTTTTGGAATAAAGTGGCATTTCGTCGTGAAGGCCAACCAGAACCGTTCGGGCTTTTCCTTCATGGATGAGTCTTTCGGCATCGCGGACCGCCCACAGGAGGGAGTCCTCGCCTTGCGAATAGGTGATGTTGTAGCCATGACAACCCAGATGGATGGCCAGTGCACCTGCCAGTGTGTTGTGGGTGCTTTGCATGAAAAGGGTAGGACTTATGCCTTCCTCGCCTTGTTCGTTCAGGGTGTCCAGAATTTTTTTCCCGTTTCCCAACATACCATATTGTGTGGCTACGATGACAGCATCGGGCTTATTTATTCCGGCTGTTTCCAATGTCCGTAAAGATGTAAGGAATGCAGCCTTCATCAGTTGACACATCCTTCGGGATTCCATGGGTGAGAGGTAAGTGCTTAGCGCTTTCAACTCGTCCTCCTGTGTGATTACAGTCTCTCCGCAGGTGACTATTGTCTGCTGACTGTTGACAGCTGATTTCCTGTGGGGTGCAAGATCGGATATAACCAGCGATGAATCATTGCCTCCGAATCCGAATGAGTTGCATAGGATGTGATGCAGGGTTGTATCAGCCGTAATGGGTGAGGGGCTGATGCATTCAGGCGTTTGGTTCTTCCAACCATAGTTGCCGGGGATAAAATGTCCCTTCATGGCTATCAGACAAATGACGGCCTCTATACTGCCAGAAGCCGAGGTGGTATGGCCGGTAAGGGACTTGGTGCTGGAAACAGGTGGTAATGATTCTACAAAAACCCTGTTCAGTGCAGTGCTCTCAGACCGGTCGTTATCAATTGTTCCTGTTCCGTGAGCATTTATGTAGTCTATGTCGCCGGGTTGCAGGTCGGCCATATTCAGCGCTTCGGCCATAGCCAAGAATGCGCCTTCGCCGTTTTCCGAGGTTGCTGTCTGATGGTATGCGTCGCACCTGTTGCCCCAACCTGTGATGTAAGCCTGTATGCCGGCTTCCCGAATCTGTGCATCGTCTGTTCGCTCTAAGACCAGATATGCTGCCCCTTCACCCAGATTCAGTCCTTGGCGTGTGGCATCGAAGGGTCGGCATACCTGATGGTCCAGAATCATCAGGCTGTTGAAACCGTTTAGATGGAACACAGAGAGCGCTTCTGTCCCACCTGCCAGAACGATGTCGGTCTCACCGGCAAGCAACATTCTTGCACCTAAGATGATGGCGTTCATGGCCGAAGAACAGGCTGTGGAGATGCTGGTCATCTGGCAGTCAAGCCCCACGATGCGTGCAATGTTTTTTGTGTTATTTCCACAAGAGTAATGTTCGCTTGCTTCGGTTCCGCCAACAGTGGTGCCGGAGATAAGTGTCACCCTTTTACCTTTGAGCGATTCGGGGCTAAGCCCAGCATCTGCCAATGTCTGACGGAGTGCGTATGCTCCCAGCAGAGCGGTTCTGCTGTACTCTTCTTCCGGACTGATGGCAAGGGCTTGCTTGAGTTCCGTGTCGGACAGTTTGACCTCCCCTACAGGCAGTTCTCTGTGACACGAGGGAAGGTAACGCAGCTCTTCTATGCCGGTTTTTTCCGACAGCAGGGAATTACGTACTTGTTCCTTATCGTTACCTATGGCGCAGATAATCCCGCTTCCTGTTATGGCGATATCGGTCATGGCTGCTTTTGTGTTTGACTGTCTTTAGTTGGCTTTATCGTTTGCGGTTTTCGCTTACATAACGGGCAATATTCTCCATGTTGGTGAATATCTTCTTGCCCTCGGCAGCATTTGCCAGACGGATGCCGTAATGCTTCTCCAGAAGGACAATAAGTTCCAGCACGTCTATGGAATCCAGTCCCAAGCCGCCTGCGCCAAACAGGGGGGCTTGGGAGTCGATGTCCTCTGGAGTCATATCCTCCAGATTAAGTACTTTTATAATCTCTTTTTTCAGTTCTAAAATCAGTTCTTCCATATTTATTGAATTAGTTTTCTGTTTTGCGGTTAGTGGGTGGTGGTTAGCGTTAACGTTGCCTGGAAATGGTCCTCGTCTTTACATTCCAGCCAGCCTGATATGAGGTCTTTGTTAAAGGGGTCTTGCATGGTGGCTTCTGCCAGCATCTGCATGATGTTTTCGTCCTGATGCGGCAGGATGTAGAAGGCTGTTTCGCCGTGGTATTGGTTGCGGATTGCCACCTCTGCATTTGCTATGTTGGGAAGGGTATAGACAAATGCTGATGGGGAAGGGAAAAAGTTCTCTGGACTGGAGATTGTCGCAAGAAACGTGCGGTCGGCATTTACCGATGAAGATTCGTTGCAGAAGATAACGGCTCTTTGGGGATGTTCCTGCTGGCCTTGTGTCTCTTTCTCTTTCTGAAGCAATAGCTCCGTTGCCACAAACCCAAGACGTGCCAGTGCGTCCATCTTGTAGAACCGGGGGTAATCGTTTATCCGTGTCTTGTAGAGGTGGGTCAGGAGGTCTTTTCCTTCTTGTCCTTTTGTGTCTATGGTTTCATTGTCAATCTGAACTTTCTTGGGTGTAATGACAATCCTGTGCAATATTTGCCTGTCCTTGTTCTCGTTGTCTTTGCTTTTGAGAGGGGGCAGTTTTTTTGCTATATGTATTGCGGCATTACATCCTCCGAAGCCGGAGATAATCTTCAGGAAGCTGGTCTTGTCGGTCGGGGTATTGTCTCGGATAATGTTGATGTTGCCGCTTACACCCAGTTCTTCAAAACCTCGGGTTCCTATGATGGTCTGGTTGTCTAAGGAGTGCATGGTGATGATGGTTTCCAGAATGCCTGCTGCTCCCATTGTGTGGCCGAAGTAGCCTTTAAGTGCATTAACAGGGATTCGTGACAGACCCGATTGCGAAATGGCCCGAGCCTCCATCTGGTCGTTGTATAATGTGGCGGTTCCGTGTGCGTTGATAAGGGCAGGCTGTTCTGCAGGGGACATGACAGCCTCTATTGCCATCCTGCATCCTTCGCCTTTGGGGGAAGGGCTGCTACTGTGGTATGCATCATTCCGTACTGCCGAGGCTAGGATGTACCAGGCTCCCTTCTTAGGCTTTTTTCCTAAGATTACTGTAGCTGCGGCCTCTCCCAGATTCAGACCTGTCCGTTCCAAATCGAAGGGACGGCATTCGTTTGGAGATAAAGCTTTCAGAGAATGGAAGCCTGACATGATGAAGGTGGTTTGCAGGTCCAGTCCACACACAATAACATAGTCGTACCGTTGCATCTCTATCAGTCGGTCTGCTAAGATAAGGGCAGAAACACCAGATATGCATGCGTTGCAGACGATAATCGGTATGGTGATGATTCCCACGGCCTGAGCAATCCTTTGAGCCGCCAAAGGACCTTCGTGCTTGGTGGAACTGATTAGCAGGCAGGTACGTTGGTCCATGGGAATCTGGCATGTTGTCAGGGTTTCCCTGATGGATGTAATTGCCAGACTCTCGAACGGAGTATAGCCGTCTATCGCAAACGCTCTTTTCTGTTCCTCTGAGAACAGTGCGGCGGTAAAGGGAAACGGAACGCGAATGTCCGTGCCTGAGCTAAAATGGCGCAAAGCAGTCTTGCCGGACCTTATCGCCTGGCAGTTTGCCTGAGTGGTAGAACCCAGTGGGGATATGATGTTGTCTGCTAAGATTGTTGCCATTCTTCTTTTATTGCTATTTTTATTTCCGTTGTAGCGAGAGTATTTTCTCCACATTTTACGTTGGCTTCGGCCAATGACATGCCAAAGGCCTCGTCCCTGATGAATAACGTTGTCGTGATGGTGTCCCCCACCTTGGGCAGACAAATGATTTCTGCATTCCGGATGGCACCTATCAGACCCGGTTGTATGTCTTTGTGGAGGATAAACTTATTGATGTAGCCTATTCGGGCAGCACAGGTCTGGGCAATGTTCTCCAGAAGGCCGCAGGCAGAAAGGATGCCCCTTCCTCCTACGAAGATGTTGCCCTCCTTGATGCAAAACAGAGTCTGCACTTGGTCCATACTAAAATACATCAGCCTGTCAATCATAACTATTGGCTCCTGTTGGGGCAATAACTCATGTACGTCTATTGTTTGCACAAATGGGCTCATTGTTCCAGAATTCAAAATAATTGTACCATTGGGTAGGGTAGAGCTTAACTATCCGCTCAACTTCTTCCGCATAACTGGTTGCTAACTGTTTAATCTGCTCCTGACGGACTGCCTCTCTGTCGTAATCGAGGGGTGTGACATAGATTCTGTATGTCCGGCTCTTTACTTTCATTACGTGTAAGACCAGAACGCTGAGCCCTCGCATGGTGGCTATGCTGAACGGACCGTAGGGAAAATCGGCCGGTTCGCCCATGAAAGGCAACGACAACTTCTTCTGTGATCCGAAGATACGGTCGGCAGGCATACTTACAATTTCCCCCCTCTGGAGAGCCTGGTCTATCTCGAACAAATGTCCCATATCCGATCGGATGGGTATCATCCTGACATTGGTTCCCGCAAAGAGCTTGGCCCTGTTGGCCATGACCGATTCTTTCTCACCATAAAAAACCAAGGCGTTCATAGCTTTCTGGTCTTGATTCAGCGTGTAGCCGGCAATCTCGTAGTTGCCCACATGCGAACTCAGTATGATAAAGCTTTCGTCTCTGGTTGCCAGCTTCTGGTAATATTCTTGGCCGTCAATCTCAACATGGAACTTCTTGCCGGCATACATGGAAAATTTGTCTATCACCACCTGACCAAAAAGGCAGTGGTTCGTGTAAGTGCCGAGGGCTGCTTTTATTCGGCCGTATCCCATTCGCTCGCGGAAGAATCGGTAAATAATTCCGGCACTGGGATTCAGCAGCAGGCAGACGGGTATGACGAATACCGATGTGAAGGCGTACAAGATTCTTACATCCATGTGCCTGAGCATCCGTATCAGCCATTTGTGCATCCAAGCATTACCGTATGTTGTACCAGTCCATTTCATTTTTTGTTCTTCACTTCAATGATACAATGCCCCTGTCCCAGTCCGTCGTAAATCTTTTCGATTCCCAGTCCAGCTTCGGTTATGCATTGTTGCAAGTCGGTCGTATTGTACATCTTGCTGTTTCCATTCGCAAGGGCAGTAAAATAGAGGCTTGTCATGGTCAGGCAGAAGGCAGCCGGTTCGTATCGCTGGCGATCCCAAAGTGTTTCCATGATATAAAGACGGGTGTTGGCAGTCATTGCTGCTTTGGCTCTCCTGAGGATGCTTACAATCTGAGGCATAGAAAAGCAGTCTAAAAACTGTGACATCCAGATGGCATCTATCCCATCCTTACACGTGGGGAATGACATTGTTTCGTCCAGCAGGTTTATGCTATATCCCTTGATACGCTCTGCACCGGGCTTATCTGCAATGTTCTGCTGCATCATTCGTATTTGCTGGGGAAGGTCCAGAATGGTAACTTCCACATCCTTATCGAACGTTACACACTGGAGAGCCCATTCCCCGGTATTGCCTCCAACATCGTAAAGCGAACGTGTCTGGTGCTCCCGGAAGATAATCTCCAAGGCTTCGGGGAAAGCTGAGTCGCTGTAGAAATGGTCAAATCCAAACCATGACCGCTGCACCTGTTCCGGTAGGGAACTCAACCCCTCGTATATTGTGGGCCAAGGTCCGAAGTGTTTCAGCCCTTCCGGTTTCCCGTTGCGGAGGGATTCTTCCAGATAGAACCATCCCTGATAGTTCACATTGTGATTAAAGTCGATGTTTACCTGCGTAGCGGGGTCTGTCAGCAGAAACCATCCGGTTTTGCTGATAGCGTATTTCTCGGTTTCGGGGTTAATCAAAACAGTTCCAATGCTTAGCGAGGCTTCCAGCAAGCACTTTACAGCATAGTCCGACAGTTGCGCCTTCTTTGCAACTTCTTCGCGTGTCAGTCCTTCTTCGGCATCGCGGAGCATATCCAGGATGCCGAATTTCATCATCAGCCTTGAAACCTGAAATACAACGGGCCCCCAGGCAATAAATTCCGCCAGTCGTTGGGCGTCGGGTGCCGTAAAATGCTCGCCTGTATATCGTTTCTCTAATGCAGGACTCAACTTCATATTATATTTTTTGTCTCACTTTGATATGAAGTGCAAAGGTGATAATTTATTTTGAATTGCGCAAGAAATATAAGATAATAATGGTTAATATAAACAAAAAAGAACAGCTTCGATTTACAGCTTTGTTTATGGCTCAGATTATTCATCAATTGTATGGAATTGATTCAAAAATGGAAAAAATCAATTCCTTTGGAGCTGATATGGAAAAAATTATGTACTTTTGCAATTGTTAAACAACAAATAAATGCCTTTTGCAAATAATTTGCTAAGGGGCTGCTAAAATTAAGAACGATGAGAAACAGTCTTTGCTTATTGGTTTTCCTGCTGTCTGTTACATCATGCACAACCTTGTCGAGTGTTGAACGGGCTGAGCGAGATGCGAAGGTTGCTCAAGCGGTAGAGAAAATCCTGTCTGAACGCTGTTTCACGGTAAATGTCAGTATGATGTATCCGCGACGCGGTAAAGCCGTGAATGTGACATCTGAGTTTTCCTTGCAAGTGGAAGGTGATACCTTGGTGTCTTATCTTCCTTATTACGGTAGAGCATACAATGTACCTTATGGCGGTGGAAAAGGGTTGAACTTTACGGCTCCCATTCAGGATTATCAAGTGTCGAAAGGACGTAAGGGTAATACTCAGATTGTCATTAGTGTGAATAATGGAGAGGACATCCTTACATATAACCTTGATATTTTTGCAAATGGCAGTGCTTCCATAGATGTCTTTGCAAGAGAAAGAGAGTCTATCAGTTATAGTGGGCAGTTACTGTTACAATGATTTATGATTGAAATGAAAGAAACATCGAAGAAGACGGTGCCCATTGCTGTTTTTGTCATTTTGGCATTTATGGTCTTTCTGCCTATTCCATTTCCAGCCCGAATGATTTTCCCCCTTGCCTGGCTCACGCTTTGTTCCATGTTCCAGAAACAATGGTCGTTGTCGATGGCGCTCTTTTTTTCTTTCTGTGGTGATGTGATGGGATGGAAGAACGAACTTATCCCCCAGATAGGTTTTTTTGCCCTTGCCCAGATTACATATATTATTATCTTCTGTATTCTATATCCTCCCAAGAAAACTTGGTCTAAGTCTGTGAGGATTCTTCTTCTGTGCCATGTGACCATATTTTACGGCATGGCAATGGCCTGGATTTTCCCCAAAGTAGAGGATCGCATCATTGCTTACGGAATAGCCGTCTATGCTGTTTTGCTACTGGGAATGTGCTATTCGGCTCTGCGTCACAGAAACGTCTGTCTGATTATTGGCGCCCTACTCTTTGTTATCTCCGATTTCATACTTGGCGTACACCTTTTTGTACAACGGATTCCACATTCTTCTCTGTATGTCATGGCTCCCTATTATTTAGGTCAGTTATTGCTTTATGTTGGTTATTTTTCTGGACGATTCATTACCTTTCCCCGTCCTATATATAATATATAATGTATAGGGGTGAGTTGTTGAATTTTTTTCAAAAAAAAGTTGTTGATTGTTTTGGCAGTTTGCGGAATAG
>CADCIP010000052.1 GCA_902801485.1 uncultured Bacteroidales bacterium
GCGATGACTGTTCTTTTCATAATCTACTTCTGTTTTTAAGGTTCACGCCACAAAAATAGGCAATTTCCAGTAAAACATTGCAAACAAACCTCTTTTTTTTTTTCCTTCTGTTCATTAAATAACAATTTACCTTCATTTACAGTCTTCGGCTAAGCCTCAGGCGCAGGCGGAGCTAAAACTTCAGCTAATAATCTTATTATAAGGAAACAATTGCTATTTTTATTTGTAAATAAAACAAATCTGCTATTTTTGCAGATTAATAAAGCTATTATGACTAAATCAATTGTCAACTCGTCAACTAAAGAATCATGTACGGCATTATTAACTGCGATAACTGAAAGGAATTACCAGGCAAAGGCATGAATGCCTGCCATCCATTTACCCTGGACGGCGAGAATCTGTTCTATAACATCGCGGGCACAGCCGTAGCCGCCACAAAGGGGACTGACATAGGCACAAATCTGCTTTATCTCTTGGGCAGCATCTGCAGGACAACAAGGAAGACCGCAACACTGCAGTATCTCGTAATCGGGGATATCATCACCCATATACATAACCTCCTCGTCCTGCAGACCATATTTGTCAAGAAAATATTGATATGTATCTATCTTTCTGGAACAGCCGATATACACATCTTGAATACCCAACACCTCGTAACGTTTGCGAACAGCATCAACAGTTGCACCTGTGATAATGGCAACCTTTAGTCCGCTCTTAGCAGCTAACTGCAGGGCATAACCATCGCGGATATTCACAGTACGCTGAGGCATACCGTCGGACTGCATGATTACAGTCTGCAGACTGAGCACACCATCCACATCGAAAGCCAAGGCCTTAATCTTCTGTAGATTGTAGTTTATCATAATGAATGCTCTTACTGATTAACTGATAGAGTTGTCTTAATTCTTCGCGTTCCAAAAGACTTATCTGAGCCTGCATCACTTCTTCGTTCCAACGTACAGCAGGTCCTGTCTGAGCCTGTGCCGGAGAAAGTGTATGGACTTTGCGGGCAGTCTCGTCAATCAGCGGCAACATGACGCTGAAGGGGATTGCATGCCGGGCCAACATATCCTCTGTAATCCGGTACATGTGGTTGGTGAAGTTACAGCAAAAGACTGCAGCCAGATGCAGGTATCTGCGGCGGTTGGAATCCATTTCTGTTACACAGTTGCTTATCTGACCGGCAACCTCACGGAGAAAGGATATGTCTCCATCGCTCTCAATAAAAAGAGGAACCTGCAGCATATCTACAGGCTGTCCCTTGGTAAAAGTCTGCAGGGGATAGAGTACTCCCCTATTCCGCTGCGGTAGTACACTCATGGCTACACTACCAGCGGTATGCACCACCAGACCTGCCACATCACCTATCTCAGCAGCAACACTCTGGATGGCACTGTCTGTAACAGCAATGACATAAAGGTCGGCATCCTTGGGTATGGGTTGCGTCCTGTTCCTTCCGCCTACAGAAAGAACCTGATGCCCGGCATCTTCCAACGCTTCCAGAAAATGCGAAGCTACATTACCCCTGCCAATCAGTACTGTCCGATATGTACGCGTTCCCACTTCAGCTTTTCTTCGTTCTGAGGTTTACGTTCCATTCCCTTATGTCCTACAGCCACGATGCACACTACACCTCTTTCCTCGGGAATATTCAAAAGAGAGCAGACAACAGACTCGGCATTCCGTTCATCCGTCGTATATCGGTTGCGAATCTGAATCCAACAGGCACCAAGTCCCAGATCCTCGGCCTGCAACAGGATATGAGTGGCTGCCACAGAAGCATCCTCTATCCACACGTCACTCTGGCTGGGGTCAGCTAAAACAACAATTGCAAAGGGAGCCTCTGCCAAAAAATCGGCTCCTTGTGCCTTGCACAGACTGAGTGCATGCAACATCTGCGGGTCCTCTACCACAATAAATTCATAGCTGTGCATTCCTTTACTACTGGGCGATATTAGAGCCGCACGCAACAAGAGCCTAACATCTTCGGGGTCTAATTTCTCGTCGGTAAACTTACGTATGGAACGGCGTTTACTAATCAAATCGGCAAATTTTTCCATCTATTTTATTCTATGTATGAATGATTTGTCTGCAAAGATAGCATTTTTTTTGCATCTGATATACCAAAATGGTCCTTTTATACGTTATTATTTTAATGAAACGTCTATACATTATTATATTAATATGTTTCCTCTCATCGGTAAGAGCATTCTGCCAGGAGGAACAGACCGATACCGCATCGGTTCATCTGAAGGGCCGCGTAGTGGATGAAAAGCAGGAACCTGTATCTTTCTGTATTATCAGAGTAGAAGGACAAGGTGCTGCCACAACAGCCGGATTGGATGGTCAGTACAAGATTTCTTTCCACACAGCAGACAGCGTAGTAATTAGCTACAGCATGATGGGTTTCAACACTCGGAAAAGGGTTCTGAAGAAACCGCATGGCAACCTGACGCTGAACATTACCATGCACGAAAACAGCAAGATGATGGAAGAAGTGACCGTAAAAGACTTCAGACGGGAGATGACCACCACACAAGAATTGAACAAGGAGGAACTGAAACGTATGCCCAGCACCACAGGAAATGCTGTAGAGGAACTGGTTGCCACACAAGCAGGCGTCAGTACCCACAACGAGTTGAGTAGTCAGTACAACGTAAGAGGTGGTTCCTTCGACGAAAACTGCGTTTACATAAACGGCGTGGAGGTTTACCGGCCCTTGCTCATCAGCAGCGGACAGCAGGAAGGACTCTCCATTATCAACAGCGACATGGTGGAGAAGGTTAACTTCAGCGCAGGCGGATTCGAGGCCAAGTACGGCGATAAGATGAGTAGTGTGCTGGACATCACATACGCTCGTCCTACGAAAGCTGAAGGGAGTGTTCAGGCCAGTCTATTGGGCGTAAACGGCTACGCTGGCTTCGGGAACAAGAAAATTGCCTTTAGCAACGGACTCCGCTATAAGACCAACCAGTATATGTTGGGTAGCCTGGAAACCAAGGGCGAGTACAAACCGAACTTCATAGACTATCAGGCTTACCTGAGTTGGACACCATCCAGCCAATGGGCATTCGATGCTATTGCCTACATCAGCAGAAACAATTACAACTTTACCCCTAAGGACAGAGAGACAAACTTTGGAACGCTCGAAGACGTAAAACACTTTAAAGTTTACTTCGACGGAAAAGAAGAAGATCGCTTCAATACCCTATTCGGTACCATGAAGGTAACCAAGAAGTTCGGTCAGAAACATGCCTTAGGACTCTCTTTCTCGGGTTTCAGTACAAGAGAACGCGTGACTTACGATATTCAGGGGCAATACTGGTTGAACGAGACCAATTCGGACGACCAGCTGGGCGTGGGCACATACATGGAACATGCCCGCAATACGCTAAAAAGCAGCTCCGTAACGCTGAAAACAACTTATGATGCCCAGTTGGGAAAGCATAAGCTTCAGACAGGAATTAGCTGGCGACATGAAAGTATTGAAGAGAATACCCGAGAATGGGAATATCGCGACAGTAGCGGTTACAGCATCCCACATACAGGAAAAGCTTTGGATATTATTTATAACCTGAAAAGTATCAACAACATCAGCTCGAACCACATGGAGTTCTATGCCCAAGATACGTACAGGACGGAAAGCAAGGTGGGAATCCTGAGTGTAAACTATGGTGCGCGACTGAGTTACTGGAGCTGGAACAAAGAATGGCTGATCAGTCCTCGTGTCTGCCTGGGATTCGTACCTGCTTCGAACGATAATTTCACTTTCCGTCTGGCTTTGGGACTCTACTATCAGCGGCCATTCTACAAAGAACTCAGAGATACTATTACAACGAACGGCAACACTATTGTTGAACTGAACAAGAATATTAAATCGCAACGTTCTTTCCAAGTGGTTGCGGGCATGGAATACAAATTCAAATTAGGAGAACGCCCCTTTAAGTTCACAACAGAGGTCTATTACAAGGCACAAGGTAACCTGAACCCTTACAACGTGGATAATGTGAAGATTGTCTATTACGGATACAACTGTGCAAACGGTTTTGTAGCAGGAACCGACTTCAAGCTCTACGGAGAGTTTATTCCAGGTACAGACTCATGGATAAGCTTCGGTCTGATGTGGGCTAAGATGACACTGAACGGGAAGAAAATACCACAGCCTACAGATCAGCGTTACAACATTAACTTCTTCTTCAGCGACTACTTCCCAGGCAGCACCAGATGGAAGATGAACCTGAAAGGGACCTTTGCACAAGGTCTGCCTTTTGGTCCACCACATACAGGACTGGAGCGCAATGTTTTCCGTTCCTCAGCCTATAGACGTGTGGATGTGGGTATGAACTATCGTCTTATCAACAACGAAGACCGCCACATGCGACGTAATGTTGTACGCAATGTATGGTTGGGATTGGACTGCCTGAATATCTTTGGTTTCAATAACGTAAGCGGTTACTATTGGGTAACAGACGTTACAAATCACCAATATGCCGTACCAAATTACCTGACTGGCAGAATGGTTAATGCACGTGTTCTTGTGGAATTCTAAAGAAAAACAGATTTTTCCTTTGTGTTCTGCTCTTTTATTCGTAACTTTGTGGGGTAATAAAACAAAATAACAACATAATAAACTATTACAAAAATGAAAATTTCACGCATCGAGCATTTAGGAATTGCAGTACAGAGCATAGATGCTGTACTGCCCTACTTCCAGGACGTTTTGGGCTTGGAGGTTTACAAGACAGAAGTTGTAGAAGACCAGAAGGTAAAGACCGCTTTCCTGAAGGTTGGCGAAGTTAAACTGGAGCTTTTGGAACCCACATGTCCAGAGAGTACTGTTCAGAAGTTCCTGGACAATGGCGGCCGTGGTGTTCACCATGTAGCCTTCAAGGTAGAAGATGGTGTAACAGAAGCCTTGGCTATGTGTGACGAGAAGGGTATTCGTCTAATCGACAAAGCACCTCGTAAGGGAGCTGACGGTCTGCACATTGCATTCCTTCATCCAAAGAGCACTTGCGGAATACTTACAGAATTATGCGAAGAATAATGAACAAATCAATACTGGCTGGTACTATTGTGCTAGCCAGTTTGTTTAGCGGACAGCAGCAGGCACAAGCTCAGACATTGACGCCCGAGAACCAGCTTATCTGTCTGCGCCACATCATGGAGCAGGCCCAGACGGATGAGGAGAAAAACGCTACCATGCTGCTTATAGGTCAGACCGGCACCTTGCAAGCTATGATGTACGCGCAGAACTATCTGCAGGACAAAAGTGTAAAGAAGTCAGCAGCCAAAGCTGTTGCTTCCATTGCCAAAGCACACCCCGAATACAAAGAGTATGTAAGTCTCTTTAACGGCAAGGATCTTACAGGATGGAAAGGTCTGGTGGAGAATCCTATCAAGCGCGCAAAAATGAGCGGAAGCGAATTGGCTGAGGCTCAAAAAAAAGCAGACGAGATTATGCGCAGAGACTGGACCGTAGAGGACGGCTGCCTGACTTACATAGGTCACGGATTTGAGAATATCTGTACAGAGAAAAATTACAAGGACTTCGAGATGACTTGCGATTGGAAACTTGACCCCAACGGCAAGGAGCCCGATGCAGGCGTTTACCTGCGTGGGACACCACAGGTTCAGATATGGGACATTCGCAGAACCAACGTCGGCGCACAAGTAGGTTCGGGCGGACTATACAACAACCAAAAGAACGAGAGCAAACCGTCGAGTGTACAGGACAACAAACTGGGCGAATGGAATACCTTCTATATTAAGATGGTAGGCGACAAGGTTACGGTAAAGCTGAACGGAGTGGTTGTAGTTGACAATGTGACAATGGAAAACTATTGGGACAGGAATCTGCCTATTTTCCCCTCTGAACAGATAGAGATGCAGGCTCACGGAAGCAAAGTTTTCTTCCGCGACATATTCATCAGAGAATTATAAAAAAACAACCTGACAAATAAAAAACTCTCGCATGGAAACATGCAAGAGTTTTTTTATGTTAGCTGTCTGATCAGTTAGCAGCAGCAGGAGTATGAAGTTTCTGTGCCTTTTCGGCAGCCTTAGCATGCTTCTGCTTTGCCTTTTCGGCAGCCTTGGCAGCCTTCAGAGAAGCGTTTTCTGCCTTGATGGCTTCATCTACAATCTTCTTCTTTGACTTCAGTTCCTTCACAGCAACTTTCTTCTTCTCCAATTCCACGTTCAGATTTACATCCGAAGGATTAGCCTTAATCTTAGCCTTTAGGGCCTTAATCTCGTGGTTGGCAATGTTTATCTCATTCTTATACTGAGTACTCAATGCCTTATTCTTTACCATGTCTTCGCTTTGGGCATTACTTACAACAGGTAAGCAGAACAATGCCATAACCAAAGCTAACTTTAAACCTTTTTTCATAAGACTTTAATTTTAGGGTTTGTAAATTATTTTATTTTGTTATTCTCGGGAAAAACTATGCGAGGCTGGAATGTCTTAGCCTCTTCGAAATCCATAAGCGCATAAGAGATAATTATTACGGTATCTCCCACCTGAACTCTTCTGGCAGCAGCTCCGTTCAGGCATATACAACCAGATCCTCGTTTACCTTTTATTATATATGTCTCGAATCTTTCTCCGTTGTTATTATTCAACACCTGAACCTTCTCTCCTGCTATCATTCCAGCAGCATCCATCAGATCCTCGTCTATGGTAATACTGCCCATATAGTTAAGATTAGCTTCTGTAACAGTTACACAATGAAGCTTGGATTTAAGAACTTCTATCATCATAATACTTTACTTGTATCTAATATGGTCTATCAAACGAATAGGCTTAGACCCGCAAAATACCGTAATACAACCAACAACACTCTCAGCGTCCTGCCAAGAGCCGACTTCTGCCAAAGTATCTCCGTCAACAATACTGAAATACTGCACCTCGAGACCATCGATGGCATTAATGTTTTCCACAACGTAATCGTGAGTCTCGGACACATTGGCATTCAGGTTACGGCTTTCCTTCATAACTCTGTATATGTTGGCTGCTATGGCACGCTCAGCATCTGTAAGCAAAGTATTCCGACTGCTCATAGCCAGTCCACTTTCCTCACGTATCACAGGACATGGAACTATGGTCAGTTTGAAGCCAAGGTCTTCTACCATACGTTTTATGACAGCTATCTGCTGATAGTCCTTTTCGCCCAAATATACTTTGTCAGGATTTGTGAATGAAAACAACTTGCTTACTATCTGGCAAACCCCATTGAAGTGACCCGGACGCATAGCACCTTCCATAACACTATCCGTAGGAGGGTAACTGAATTTGCGGGTATCAGGCTCAGGATAAATCTCCTCAACAGAAGGTGCAAAGACAATTTGTGCACCACACTGTTCCAACAACTTGCAGTCGGCCTCTAATGTCCTGGGATATCTTTCCAAATCTTTCTTGTCATTAAACTGTGTCGGGTTCAGGAAAATGCTAACAACCGTCACATCGTTCTCGCCGACGCTACGTCTGACGAGTGATGCATGTCCCTCATGCAAAGCACCCATTGTAGGAACAAGGCCGACACTATGTCCTTTCCGACGCTCGTTTTGCAGTTGTGACTGCAATTCTGAAATTCTATGAATAATCAACATTTGTTTCTCGTTCAAAAACCATGCAAAATAACACAGAAAAAAGCAAACAAAGAAACATTTTCTGTAAAATATTCCAAAAATAAGCAAATTAAGCACGCAAGTAACTCTAATAAACCATTCTTTTTTCGTATCTTTGCATGTGATTAAGTTCAATAACAATGAAGAAGGCAAAGAAAATTCTTTTTATTACGCAGGAAATTGCACCTTACGTGCCAGAATCTGCAATGACCAAATTAGGTAGAGAGTTACCTCAGGCTATTCAAGAGAAGAGCAGAGAGATCAGGACCTTTATGCCCAAGTGGGGTATTATCAACGAGCGCAGGAACCAGTTGCACGAGGTCATCAGACTTAGCGGAATGAACTTAATCATTGATGAGACAGACCATCCGTTAATTATCAAAGTAGCCAGCATCGCGTCAACCCGCATGCAGGTATATTTTATAGATAATGAAGACTATTTCGGCAAACGGGGCATGTCTCGCGATAACAACAAGAAAGAATATTCCGATAATGCAGAGCGGGCCGTATTCTATGCCCGAGGTGTTTTGGAAACCGTAAAGAAGCTCAGATGGACGCCGGAGATTATTCATTGCCAGGGCTGGATGAGTAGCGTAATCCCTTATTATATTAAAACTGCCTACGCAGAAGAACCTTCTTTCAGGGACTGCCGTCTTGTTTTCACTCCATCAGAAGAAAATCTTTCAGCTCCCCTACCCCAGAATTTCGAGGGCATCATCAGTTTCAAGAACACCAATCCCGAAGACTGGAAGAGCCTTAACGCACCGGAAACCACCCAGTTGTTAAATTTCCTTGGTATGAAGTATGCCGACGGAGTAAGTCTCATTAAATCCGAGCCGTTGTTCCGCGAATTTATCAAGAAATACGACATCCCGTATTTAGCAGCCCAAAAGCCTGAGAACTTTGCTAACGCCTACTCTGCTTTCTATGATAAAGTATGGTGTATTGGAAAAGAAGCAACAGACGATACTGAAGAAGAAGATTAGAACAAAATATTTTATGAGACATTATCTGGCAATTCTGCTATTACCAATAATATTTATCAGCTGTACAGAAAGCACGTCTTCCATAGGTATTTTTCCAGAGACAGATGATATTGCAAATTCAAATGCAATATATGACGTTGTTACACAATCTGTTTTGTTAGACTCTGTGGTGTACAAGAATAGCAACAACTACATCGGAAGCATCAAAGACCCGGAAACAAATACCGAAATAAAGGCTAATTTTGCTGCACAGTTTCACACATTCGAAGGTTACAGGTTCCCCGATAAGGCCCTTCTGTTTCCGGATTACCCAAATGGCAACTTAGAAGATTCTGTCGAATGCGACTCTATAGACTTGCAACTCTTTTACAACGGATATGTCGGAGACCCGAACAACCCCATGAAACTGGAGGTGTATCCGTTAAGTTTTGAGAGAATCATAGAAGAAGATTCAACCTATTATGTCAATACCGATTTAGAGTACTTTGTGGATGACAGCACAAAACCCATTGCCACAAAAGTATTTACAGCAATCAATTATTCTGTATCTAAGGAGGTTAGAGAAGGAGATAAATACACGAACAACATACGTATAGCCCTCCCTAAAAAGTATGGCAAGGAATTACTGAACACCTATTACGACCATCCCGAATTCTACAAAAACTCTTATACCCTGAACCTGTACTTTACCTATTACGAGAAGAGAGATAGCGCAAGAGTTGGCGGATTATACAGATTTGCTGCCACACCGGAAGTAATACAAAGCACAAACTTCTCGAACGGTAACTTACAACAGTTAGTAGAGGACAAAAGCTGTACCTATCTGAAAAGCCCCGCCGGAATAGGAACGGAGGTTACGATTCCTGTTAATGAAATTTACCGCAACCACCTAAACGACAGTATTAGCAGAGCTCAGCTTACACTTACCAGATACAACAGCAACGCAAACAACGAATACAAACTAGGTATTCCCAAGTATATTCTTATGGTAAGAAAGGACAACGTTGTTTCTTTCTTTAAGAACAACAAGGTACCGAACGACCAGACTTCGTTCTGCACAGAATTTAACGAGACATACAACACCTACTCATTCGAAAATTTAGGCAGATTCATCACCTATTGCCACTACGAGAAGCTTAATGGCATGAAGAAATCCGGGCTTAGCGAAGCACAATGGGAAGCTGCTCACCCCAATTGGAATAAAGTAGTTCTGATACCCGTTAGCGTAAAACAGACCACCGATGCTAATGGCAACTCCTCATACGCAGCCATTGCTCACGACATGTCAATGAGTAGTACCAGGCTGGTAGGCGGCACCAACAACCCCATTAAGATACAGATTCTGTATAGCCGTTTTAAGTAAACCTGTTTACAATATAAGGAAAAGGGTCATGAATTTCTTCATGACCCTTTGCTATAATATATAAGTAACCTTACTTCTTACTCTTGGCCGAGGCTTTCTTGGCCGTTGTCTTGGTAGCGGACGAAGTCTTCTTCGTTGAGACTTTCTTTGCAGTAGTTTTCTTCGCCGGAGCTACGGTTTCTTCTGTATCCTTTCCTTCATCTTTCGGCTCGTATTTCTCCAGACGTGCACGAAGACGACTTATTTCATTCTCCTTAACATTCAATTCATTGCCCATATTAGCAATCTGTGTATATAGGCTGTTAAGCTCGTCGTTTTCGACAGCATCAGAATACAGGTCCTTCACGCGTTTCAGGAAATCACCAAGAATATTCATGTAATTGGTAAAGGCATCATACTCATTTTCGTAAATACCCCTGTAAGTTCCGATTCCATTATTCTTGGTAGTCATGAAACGGAAATTATCCGTTGCCTGAAGCCGGTCCCAATCCTGTTGGATTCTCCGGTCACGACAGGCAAGAATACGACCCACAATCTTCTCGTCGTATAGTTTATTGAACGCCTCACGCTGAAGATTATTACCAAGTATGCTACTGGTGTCCCGTTCCTCATCGTTCCAACTTACCGGATAAACCACTTCGAGGGGACCGGCAGGTTTGTTCTTAGCAATCACCTCGCCGGGAGTTGCAAACTGAATGTTTTCCGGATCTATTGCAGGAAGGGCACGCAGGAAATCAAGTACATGACTCTCCAACGGCTGATAGATACCCAAAGCAGAAAGTTCCATCATAATGTTTACGACTTTCTCTTCTTCCGGAAGACTCTTAATCCAACCTATATATTTGTCTGCCATTAATGGGTACTCTGGCCATGAAGCATCATTGAAACGAAGGCTGATATCGTCACTCAGCTTATAATCGCGAAGAAGAAGAGAAAGCCGGGCATCCTGCGCACAACTGTACACATAATGAGGACTCTTCCATCCCAGGATATGCTTGGCACCTTCTACCATCATACCCTTGAATCCCATTTCCGAAACGACGGAACCTATCTCGTCGTTGTATATCAGAGAACTGTTGCGTACCACTTTAGGCATTTGTCCGAACAATTGCTTGATCTTCTTGGCCTGACGTTTCAGTTCTGCCTGGAAATTCCCGACATTACCCAACGAGGACAAACCATGGCTGTATGGTTCTGCCAGAAACTCCACGCAACCCGTATCATTAAGTTGCTGCAGGACATCAAGTACCTCCGGGGCGTACTGTTCCAGTTGCTCTAAGGAAACGCCGCTGATGCTGAAAGCTACCTTGAAACCTTTTCCGTATTGCAGAGTCATCTCCAGCAATGTACGTAAAGCCGGAAGATAACTGCGCTGGGCTGTTTCCTGCGTTACACGCTCATTCTCGTAATCATCATAATAATAATGATCTGTTCCTATGTCAAAAAAACGATAACGTTTTAGATGAATAGGCTGATGTATCTCGAAATATAAACTAATGGTTTTCATATATTATACATTATTTAAGTACGACTTCTATTTTATACCTTTGACCGCATTCAGATAATCCCCATTGTCGAACCTGCCTCTTGAGGTTAGCTGATTATAGCACTCCCTGATTCGCCAGCCGACTTTTTCCCAGGTAATCTGGTCAACTTCCTTCATTCCCTCCTCTGCCATATAGTTATGAAGGGCTTCATTGGTGCAGATGGCGTATATTGCATTAGCCATTGCATCAATGTCCCAATAATCCACTTTTATAACGTTCGACAGGATTTCCCCACAACCAGACTGTTTCGAGATGATACAGGGACAACCGCATTGCATAGCCTCCAACGGAGCGATACCAAAAGGTTCGCTTACACTTGGCATTACAAATACGTCAGAATTCTTGTAGCATTCGTAAACTTGCTTTCCGCGCTGGAAGCCTGGGAAGTGGCATCTGTCGGCTATTCCGTAGGCAGCAGCCAGATCTATCATGGCGTTCATCATATCACCACTACCGGCAAAGCAGAATCGGATATTATGGGTACGGTCCAAAACACGCTTAGCGGCTTCGATAAAATATTCAGGCCCCTTCTGCATAGTTATTCGTCCCAAATAGGTAACAACCTTTTCATCCGGGTTCTTATGAGGTTCTATACTCTTTATCTCGTCGGAAAGCGGATATACGGCATTGTGCATAGCCACACACTTTCGGGGATCCTGATGGTACTGATTAATTACCGTCTGCCTGGTAAGTTCACTTACACACATAATGCAGTCAGCATGGTCCATACCATTCTTCTCGATACTGTAAACCGTAGGATTAACCTTTCCGCGGGAACGGTCGAAGTCTGTTGCGTGAACATGAATGCAGAGTGGCTTGCCGCTTACCATCTTGGCATGAACGCCTGCCGGATAGGTAAGCCAGTCGTGAGCATGAATCAGATCGAACTCTTCGCTACGTGCCAGCACACCTGCGATGATAGAGAAATTGTTAATCTCCTCGTGCAGGTTACCGGGATAACCTCCGGCAAATCCGATACAACCTAAATCATCCAGACCCTGAAGATAATTAAAGTCGGCATACAAATGGTCGCGGAAACGAAAATAATCTTCTGCGGTATGTCCGACGAAACGGTCCTTAATCCAGTCGTAGTTCACATCGCGCCATACAACAGGTACCTGGCTCATATTTATAATCTTGAGGAATTTCTCCTCTTCTCCTGTAGGGCGAGGCATACAGAATGTAGTCTGTACATCGCCCTGAAGGCTGAGTCCCTTGGTGATGCCATAAGAAGCAACTGCCAATCCTCCATAGATTTTAGGAGGAAACTCCCATCCGAACATTAGAACTTTCATCTTTCTGCTCCTCCCTTATATTAAACTTCGTTATACTTATCCAACAACTTCACAATACGCATAATACCCGATACGTTCATGGCAAAACTGATAGCACCACGTCCGTGGAAAGGAGGATTGCCGTCGAACAGTTCAGGAATCGTACCTATACAATGGTAGAAGAGTTCCTCTTCGTACCCAACCAACAGGCGGTCCACATAACTCAGACGCCGAGTATTATAGACTTTCAGACAAGCCTCCATATAGAATCCTGCCAGCCAAGGCCATGCTGTTCCCTGATGGTATGCATAGTCGCGCTGTACCTGCGGACCTACATACATGGGATTATAGCCACGGCTCTTGGGCGACAAGGACCTTAGTCCCTTAGGTGTAATCAGCTCCTTGGTACAATAGTCAAGGACCGACTTCTGCTGCTTTTTGTCGAGCGGGGAATAATCCAGGGCAACGGCAAATACCATATTCGGACGCACATCATAGTTCCTGTAACCATCCACGCAGTAGTCGCACAAATACCCGTATTCGTTATAGAACATCGAGCCGAAACTTTCTGCGCAACGTTCTGCAGCACTTCCCAGAACAGCCGAAAAGTGCTCGTTCTTTACATGTTTGCAAAGCTCTGTACTAAACCTTAATGCGTTGTACCACAAAGCATTGAATTCCACAATATATCCTGTACGGGGAACAATAGGTCTTCCATTAGCCGAACTGTTCATCCAGGTTATGGCCTTCTCGCGACCCTCGCTATAAACCAACCCGTTATCTTTTATCTGCAGATTAGGATGATTACCGCCTCGCAACCATTCCATCATATCCCAAAGGAGGTGACCGTATTTCTCTTCGCACTTCTCCATCGAGACTATTTTACTATACTGCTGAATACACCAGATTGCCCACAACAGCACATCCGGGTGTTCCATTTCTGTTACACTAACAGTCAGGGGCTCACCGGCCATAAACTCGCGAATGGCCTTCTCGGCTGTCACCATCACATCCTCGAATTTCTTTATCTCATTGTTCGTCAGGGTTAGTCCGGGCAACGAGATAAACATATCTCTGGCGCGACATTTGAACCAAGGATAACCTGCCAGAACATAGTCTTCATGCTCGCGATGTACAAAGAACTGATGGGCGCTGTTTACCAGCGTGTTATAGAAATTATCTCTTGGCGTACGGACATTCAACTCGTAATCTGCCAGTTCAGACAGCTTATCCGTATCCACTTCTTCCAAACCGGCAGAGAAGACGACGCTTTCCCCCTTCCCTATGGTAAACTCGAAATAGCCCGGCACATACAGATCCTCATCGCTTGCATAGCCTCGTTCCTGCTCCTTGGGATATTCCAGCCCTCTGTACCAGTCAGGACGGAAAACAAATTCGTTTTCCTTGTTCAGCTGCATGAACAGATCGGGGTACCCCTCGTACATGCAGGTCTTTATTCCGTTCTTTACAAAATGGTAATCTCTGTTTACCTTATCGTTCTCGTGTGTAAACTCACGTACACTACGGAATGCAAGAAACGGCTGTAGCCGGAGTGTTGTCTCGCTATGCGCATCAAGCAAGGTGTACCTTATTATTATACGGTTTTCGAAATGCTGGAACATCTGTTCACGCTTCAGGATTACGCCACCGACTCTGTAAATGGTAGTCGGTACCTGCAAAGAGTCAAACTCGCGGATATATTTATGTCCTCTGGGACTGAAATTGTCTCCCCTGTACTTATGCAGGCCTAAATTAAATTCTGCTCCGTGCTGAATAACCGTAGCATCAAGAGAGGACAGAAGAACATGGTTCTCGTCGTCCAGTTCTGGCACAGGCACCACCAGCAAACCATGATACTTACGTGTATTGCAGTCCACAATAGTTGTGCAAGAATAAGCACCCGAACGGTTTGACCTAAGTACCTCCTTCGGCAACGAGTATGCCAAGTTCGTCATCAAAGTCTTATCGAATCGTAAATAGCTCATAATTTGTTGTTATAGTAGAAGCTTGGTAAAATTTGTTAGTTTTTGTTTAATTTGATGTATCTATGACTTCAAAGTTACAAAAAATTCTCACACAAAGCAGCGAACTTTAGCATTTTTTTGCATTGTAAAGCCAAATTACAGGCAATTCTCATCATTTTTGGTTATTAAAGTTTGCCGAAACACGTTTTTTTGGTAACTTTGCACACGAAAAAGACTGTATTTGGTATTAGTTGAATGTTTGACAACGAAGAAGTTTTAGATAATCTGTCAGAACTTGCATCAGCTCTTTCTGTGGAAGAGAGAAGGCAAGTGGCTATGCACATGGTTGTTCGTACCTTCGAGAAAAACGAGACAATCTACAGCGAAGGAGACGAACCGCTTAATTTGCTATGCCTTCTGAAAGGCAAGGTTAAGATTTACAAAGAAGGAGTCGGAGGCAGAAGCCAGATTGTACGAGTTGTACGGCCTGTGGAGTATTTCGGATACCGTGCAGCATTCTCGGACGAAAACTATGTTACGGGAGCTTCGGCTTTCGAGGCTTCTACCGTTGTCATTATTCCCATGCGTCTGATTTTCTCCATCACAGACCGGAATGCACATCTTTGCAACTTCTTTATCCGAAAACTGGCAAAAGCCCTGGGCAAGAGCGACGAACGGACGGTAAACCTTACCCAGAAACACATTCGCGGACGCCTGGCAGAAAGCATCCTGTTCCTGAAGGAAAACTATGGCGTCGAAGGAGACGGCTGCACCCTGAGCATCTATCTGAGTCGTGAGGACATGGCCAACCTGAGCAATATGACCACCAGCAACGCCATCCGAACACTAAGCCTTTTTGCCCAGGAAAAGATGATTGCTATCGACGGACGTAAGATTAAGATTATCAACGAAGAAGCTCTCCGCAAAACATCAGAAATAGGTTAATCCTGTTCCATCAGTTCCATAATCCTGTTCACTTTCTCCTCCATCGGAAGCATGGCATCTATCCAGTTTATCTGTATGCCTCTTCGCTCCATACCTCTGAACCAGGTCATCTGACGTTTGGCAAACTGATGAATGGCAATCTCCAGCTGACGTACCATCTCGTCGTAAGACAGCTGCCCTATGCAATGTAACGTCAGGTATTTGTATTCCAACCCATAGTAAATAAGGTCCTCCGGGGCTACCTTCTCCAGTAACCGCTGCACCTCCTGAACCATATTCTCCTCCTCCAGGCGTTTATGAAGCCGGTCGGTTATTTTCTTTCTCCTGAGTTCCCTGTCTATGTTCACACCTATTGTCAGGCTCTTCACCCGGGGAAATTCCCGTTCCTGAATGTTGTTCTGTCTGTAATATTCCTGAATCTCAATAGCCCGGATGGCACGTTTGGGTGTATCAACGTCGGTTGTGTTATGCAGCGTCTTATATCCTTTCAGGATTTCTGTCAGCTGCTCCAGACTGTATTTGCCCAGCCGTTCCCTTAACGCCTCGTTTTCCGGAACAGGAACCATCTTGTAACTCTTCAGGACCGACTCGATATACAGTCCTGTACCACCACACAGAACAGGCATATTGCCCCTGCCTATAATATTATAATAGGTATGCCAGAAATCCTGCTGATACTGAAAAAGGTTATACTTCTCCCCAGCTTCAGCAATATCAATCAGATGATAAGGAATCTGCCGGCCCTCAACCAGATAGTCCGCCAGGTCCTTTCCCGTCCCGATATCCATTCCTTTATACACCTGCCGGCTGTCGGCACTTATAATTTCCGCATTCCCCGCTTTAGCTGCCAGATGAGCAGCCAAGGTTGTCTTTCCCGATGCCGTAGGGCCCAATATAGTGATAATATCAGCTTTCATACATACCTATGCCTGAATCACACATTTATTTGTGCTATACCTTTCTTTCTTAATAACGGAGTTCCGGCGTGATAATTGCCCCAGGATTGCTATTTTTTTCTTTCACGTCTTTTTTTTATCTCCCAGAGGTCAACAATTCGTAGGGGGTATTACCTTCCTGAACCCTTAACCCTTAACCATGAACCATGAACCCTTCTACTCACAAACCATTACCCCACCCTATCCTGCCGAGCCGAAAATCACCAGATTAGGGTATTTCCGGTATGACAGAATAGCCGTACCTTTGCAGCCGAAAATTTTAACCATCAGATAATAGTGATACAGGTAAAAAGATTTATGGCCCTGTGGCTACTTGGAAGTGCTACAATGGCTGCTCTGGCGGAAGGAGATTCACTCAGGACACGAACGCTGGAGAATGTGACGGTAACGGCTAAGTCGAAGGCAAGAATGCAGAGCGAACAGGCTTTTGCCGTGAGTGTAGTGGATATGAAAGGCGAGTATGCCAAGCAGAAATCCCTGAACAGAATGTTGGAGAATGTATCGAGTGTGAAGATCCGCGAGACGGGCGGACTGGGCAGCTCGTACAACTTTGCGCTGAACGGCTTCAGCGGCAATCAGGTGAAGTTCTTCATAGACGGGGTGCCGATGGACAACTTCGGCAGCAGTTTCAACCTGTCCACGCTTACAGCTAATATGGCCGACTACGTGGAGGTGTACAAGGGTTCGCTGCCCTTCAGTCTGTCGGCTGATGCGCTGGGTGGTGCCGTCAACATCGTTACCCGCAAGAAGGCCAACTATCTGGATGCTGCCTACAGCTACGGTTCGTTCAACACGCACCGGGCCAGCGTGAATGGTGCATTTACCGACCAGAAGACAGGATTCACGCTACGGGCGAATGCGTTTCTGAACTATTCGGATAATAATTATAAGGTATATGCCCCTATTGTGGACCTGAATACGGGTCTGCAGAGAGGAAATGAGTGGGTAAAGCGCTTCAACGACGGATACATCGGCGGCGGCGTGAGAATGGAGACCGGCCTGGTTGGCAAGAAGTGGGCCGACTATGCGCTGGTAACCTTTATAGCGAGCGCAGACAAGAACGAGAACCAGACGGGTGCTACAATGGATGCCGTATATGGCAAGCCTAAGACAAACAGCCTGAGTATTGTGCCGGGACTGAAGTACAGGAAGAGGGACTTGCTGACCGAGGGGCTCGACCTGGAGGCTTACCTGAACTATGCCTTTGTGCGTACCCATAATGTGGATACGGCAGCGCTGAGGTACAACTGGCTGGGCGAATACGTTCCTGCAGCCAGCAGAGGCGAGGGTTACCTGACGGATGCCCGGATAAGGCTGCACCAATGGCAGGGAGATATTTCGCTAAGCTATCTGTTGGGCGAACACCAGCGTTTCCTTCTGAACCATCTGGTAAATGCAAACAAGCGTATGAGTGATGACCGCGAGCACAGGGACAATCCGATGAACGATGTTCCGCAGTACCTGACGAAGAACATTACGGGCTTGGGCTACCAGCTAAGGTATGACCGCTGGAACGTGAATGTGTTCGGCAAGCTGTATGCGCTACATACTTCGAGCAACAAGCTGCTGGATCAGTTCCTGGCTACGGAGCATTGGGAGACGGTAAGCGCCAGTCAGACGAACTGGGGCTACGGTGCTGCCGGTACATACTTCTTCCTGCCCTGGCTGCAGGGTAAGGCCAGCTACGAACAGGCTTACCGTATGCCGGAGCCGGTGGAGATGTTCGGTGACGGATTCATCCAGAAGAGCAATACCGACCTGCGTCCTGAGATGTCGAGAAACCTGAACATCGGACTGATGATGAACAGACAGACGGACAGGCACAGCATAGCTGCCGAGGTGAACTACATTTACCGCAATACCAGGGACTTCATCCTGAAGGGGGTGAACCTGACAAGCGACCCCACAACCTCGTACGAGAATATCGGCAAGGCCATTACGCATGGTGTGGAGGGTTCGGTACGCTATGACTACAGAAAGACGGTTCATGCAGGCGGTAGCATTACCTATCAGGATATTCGAGACAAGGAGGAGTTTATCACCAACAGGAACAGCTATGTGGGCGAAGAGCAGACGGCTAACGTTTCTTACGGACAGCGTATGCCTAACATCCCCTACTTCTTCCTGAACGCTAATGCGGGATATGACTGGCACAATGCCTTCCACAAGGGTAACACCCTAAGCGTGGAGTATTCAATGAGCTATACCTACGAGTATTACCTCGGCTTCCCCGGTCTGGGCCGTCCCAGCAGCAAGAAGATGATTCCTACGCAGACGGTTCACAACATCGCCGTAGGCTACACCTTTGCCGACGGCAGATACAGCATCCATGCCGAGTGTAACAACATCGGTAACGAATTGCTCTATGACAACTACCGGCTGCAAAAGCCAGGCAGGAACTTTAACGTAACATTCCGTGTTTATCTTCCTAAAATGTAATTGAACAATGAAAAATATATTCAGATCTGTAATGACTTTGTGCCTGAGTATGGCACTTCTTACTTCGTGCGACAAGGACATGGGCAGCATGGAGGTGCCCTTCCAGCCTTATGTACTCTCTTTAGGAATTACCTCGGCAGGAACTACCACCTACTATATGGTAACGGCTGAGGACCTGATGAGCAGCGAAACCATTAATGCGTATGCCAAGGGACTGGAGCAGAATGGCTATCGCGATTACCAGCAAGCCGGGGGAACGGTATTCTCGATAGGCGGAATGGGTGTGACCAGCGCTACGGGAATACGCCGCGATGCCAGCGGTTATCTGCAGGAGATGGGGGACTTTGTGTTTAACAATACACCTGTCGGCTTCTGCCAGGTGGACAATAACACGATGGCGGCGCTGGAGCTGCCCACTACACCTGCCAAGGGTCAGAACCTGACCTTCTATACGGTAGATATTAAGACGATGGCCCTAACAAGCAAGGTGGAGACAACGCCTGTGGCTCCGATGGATGATGTGGACTGGCCCAGCGTGACGGGTATGGAGTATGCGGGCGGCAACATCTACGTGAGCTATGTGCCTATGAACCAGAACACGTTTGCCACACCCGAGGTAAAGACGGCATACGTGGCTGTGTACAGTTATCCGGATTTCCAGTTCAAAGGACTGATAACGGATACAAGGACGGGTAACATCGGCAGCTGGAATGCCTTTAACGGTTTCCAGAAAGATGAGAACAGCGACCTCTACTGTATGTCGAACACATCGCTGACAAACGGCTTCTCTGAAACGGCCGGCCATAGCGGATTCCTTCGGATAAAGGCAGGAGAGATGCATTTCGACGAAGATTACTTCTTCGACTACGAGGCACTTACGGGCCATAAGGTGGCACACTGGCTCTATCTTGGCAACGGCAAGGTATATGCTGAGGTTTCGACCAACCAGAATGCTGGTGCCTGGAGCGATGCCGAAGACAGATGCGTGCTTATCGACCTGAAGGCTAAGACCAGCAAAATGATTGAGGACATTCCCCTGCACAGCGGAATGGGTGGCCGCAGATTTGTGGCCTTGTGCGAGGGTGGTTATGTATATGCTCCCGTCTCAACAAATGACGGTTTGTGGATATACCGTACGGAGATAGCTACAGGCAAGGCGGTACGCGGAGCCAGGATAGATGCTACGTTCGTAGGCGGCCTGTTCAGATTACAATAGTCAGTACAGCCAGGAAGTGGTCAGGGGCCTGTCCCTTGTCAGCCCTAATAAGGTAAAAGCATATAGCGGATAGGTAACACTATCCGTTTTTTGTACTAACAGAACCATTAGATGGAACAACGATTTGGGAGAAATAAGCTTTTCATTTCACTTTTTCCCCCGAAAGCAGAGGGAATTATCCGTTTGTTTCGTATTATTTATAATGCAAGACGGAAACCTATATTGTCTTCGTTGTTGCTTGGCCAAATGCTGCGTTTGCATGATATGCGGCAAGCATCAACATCATCCACCCACCAACTGCCACCACGAATAGCACGGAGTTGGATAGTGTCATCAAGTAAAACCACATCCTCGCACCATTCAAAAACGTTGCCACTCATGTCGTAAAGTCCCAACTCGTTTGCGGCCTTCATCTTTACAGGATGAGTCTTCCCTTCAGAATTGTTCCAGCACCAAGCCACCTGGTCAATACTGTCGCTGCCACTGTACTCATATCCTTGGCTCATGTTGCCGCCCTGAGCAGCAAATTCCCATTCGTCCTCAGTAGGCAGACGGTAATCCTTGCCTGTCAACTTGTTCAGTTTTGTAAGGAAATCCTGACACTCATTCCAATTCACGTATTCCACAGGGTTGTCCTTCCCTTTGAAATTGCTGGGATTGGAACCCATCACAGCCTCCCACAGTTCCTGCGTCACCTCGGTCTGGCCAATAAAGAAGCCTTCTAACTGATCCTGACCATCAACATGTATCATCTCGAACGAAACACCATTTACGGTCTCGACGAAAGAATCCTTCATGGACTTTTCTGTGCATCCAGTAAACGCAAAAGAAACAAATAGCAGGAATCCCCAAACCATTTTCTTTGAATAATCCATCTTTGCCATAACGTATTAATTATATTTGAGTTGTTTGATGGTGCAAAGAAAAGCAAAAACGTGATTGTATTAAAAGGGGAAAACCGAAAACTTTTTGGGGATGGGCAATATTTAACAATTATTATTAGTTGTTAACCATATTTCCTTGCTCCAACACCTCCTGCACCTCTGTCTTATACTTGCGGGAGATGGAGAGGCGAAGGTCGCCCCAATTTACGGCTAAAACCTGAATAAACGATAAAAACAGGAAGGGATGTAGCAGATTTCTGCCCTTAGAGATGTGGAAATTCGACAATATTTTGCTTGGAAAATGCAATATGTCAGGAAATAAATGTATTTTTGCAGCGGGATTTATGTAAAAATAATAACTGGACATGGAACGAACGCAAGTAATTGATAGTATTCGTCAGGTAGCTGCACGCGTATTGCCAAAGGGCAGTTCGCTCTACCTCTATGGCTCCCGCGCTCGCGGCGACTGGAACGAGGACTCGGACTGGGATTTGCTTTTACTTCTTGACAAGAAGGGTAGCGGCGACAGCGATGAGGACTTCCGTCGTTACGCCTATCCCATTATTGTTCGTGGCTACGACCTTTGGCAGTCCTTTAGCGTACACACATACTCCAAGAACGAATGGTACAACGGGCCACACGCCATGTTTTTCTATAATGTTGAACAAGACAAACAACTAATATATGAATCTTAAGGAAGAAGACCGCCAGATCATGGTCAGTCTTGAACTTGAAAAAGCTGACAGTACCTTTGCCGAGCACGAAGGCCTAACCGAAAAGGGCTATTGGAACACCTTGGCCAACCGTCTCTACTACGCGCTATTCCACGCTGTGAGCGCCCTGCTTATCAATGACAGTCGCGAAGTGGGCTCGCACCGTGGAGCCGCCATTCGTTTTCACCAGTACTATATTCGCACGGGAGTCTTCACCGAAGATGAAGGTTCGTTTTATTCTCAGATGGAAACTTTGCGCGAAAAATCAGACTATAACTGTTTCTTCAAGGTGTCCGAGGCTGATGTAAAGTCACGAATTGAGCCCACCCGTCAGCTCATTGAGAAAATCAAACGGTATATTGCCGAGAAATAATTGTCACATAGATATATAATCATATAGAAGCGGATAGTGCATTTACGGCACTATCCGCTTATCTTTTCACTTTTTCCCCCGAAAGCAGAGGGAATTATCCGGAAAAAGATGTAACTTTGGCTTTGCCGAACTTACTTCCGCTCGGAAAAGAAAAGAAAAACATACTTTTCTTTTGCTTTTCTCTCGCTTAATCGTAACTTTGCAGTCAGAAAACATAAAACATCAAGAAAATGGCAACTTATACAATTACATTAAATGAACGCACCTCCAGTGGCAAGGCTCTGATGGAATACTTACAGGCCTTGGGAGTTCTGATTTCCAAGGTCACCCCTAAGACAAAAAGTAGCTACCAGCGTTCTCAGGAGGACAAAAAAGCTGGTCGCATAGAAAAGTTCTCTTCTTCGGAGGAAATGTTTAAGTCATTAGGCATTTAAGCATTTATGTACGAAATTAGGATGACCAAAACGTTCCGAAAGGACGCGGAACGTTGCCGCAAGCGTGGTTACGACATGGAGTTGCTTAAGACCGCCATCCGCTTACTCGAAGCTGACGGTCAACTCCCCGCCATCTATCATCCTCACAAGTTGTCAGGACAATATGTCGGAACATGGGAATGTCACTTGAAACCAGACTGGCTTTTAATCTGGGAACAAAATGATTCAGAACTGATTCTTTTGTTCACAGGAACCGGTACACATTCCGATTTATTCTGACCCATAATAATAAGGTAAAAGCATATAGCGGATAGGTAACACTATCCGTTTATTGTACTAACAGAACAATTAGATGGAACAAAGGTTTGGGGGAAATAGTATTGACCTTCAGGTGCTGCGGGAGTTCTGCGAGCGGGAAGGTGAGGCGGTCGTTTACCGTAAGGGGGGCCAGTTGGAGCGCGAGGGCGACCCGTCGCGTTGGTTTGGCTTTGTGACGGAAGGCTGCTTCAAGTATGTGACGCACGGAGAAAAAGTGTCATGAGTCCATAAAATGTGTGTCTATCTGCGGATTTTTGCCAAGTGATTGATTATTTTATTCCCAAATAATTGAATGTAACCACTTTTTGTTATCTTTGCAGTCGAAAGAATGTGAAATGAAATATTAGTTATGCAAGCAACTGTTTTCAATCCCATCCAATTGCACCTGCTTCAGATGTTCTCGCGTATGAGTTCAGAGCAGGAACTGAAAGAAGTACAGCAAGTTTTGTCGGAATACTACTTCAAGAAAGTTGCTAAACGTGCCAATGAACTTTGGAACGAGATGGAACTTAACGACGAGAAACTTGAACAAATGGCAAATATCCACGAACGATTGCCATACAAATGAAAGTAGTACTCGACACGAATTGCCTTCTTCAAATTGTTTTCCCACGTGCTCGATACAAGGATGTTTGGGATGCCTTCATTGGCCACAAATATACAATTTGCCTGACCAATGATATTCTCATGGAATATCGCTAAATACTTGAACGTCGCTTCAATGATGTTCAGTTTGCTGAAAATGTAACGGAAGCAATTCTTTCTATGCCTAATATTGAGCACGTCAATCCTTCGTACCGTTTTAATTTGATTACCGCTGACCCCGATGACAATAAATTCGTTGATTGCGCAGTTATAGCTGGTGCTACCTACATTGTCAGCAACGATCATCATTTCCAAGAGCTTGAACACTACGATTTCCCAAAGGTAGACGTTTGCACACTCTCAGAATTCCTGGATATTGTAAGGACGCTTTAATCGTCCCATGATTTAACTCTGAAACCACTTATAAAAATACACCCTCGGCACTTGTTTTTCAAGCATCGCCAAGGGCTTTTTCGTGCCGTTTTCCGTAACTTTGTCAAACAAAACTGATGAATGAAGAACATGTAACATTTTTGCTTTCTACTTACTATATAATAGAAAGAAATGAGTATCTTTGTACCGTAAAATCATGAATAAACAAAGAGAAAAGAAAAAATATTGAAAAAAGTTGGCGTTTAGGGTTTAGTAAATCGATTTTCATGTGTATTAAAGGTGTATGACTACAAGAAATAAAAAACTTGAGACGTTGTTCCGGCAGCATTACCGGCAGATGTATCGGCTGGCCATGGTGCTTCTGCACGACGATGCGGAGAGCAAGGACATTGTGCACGATGTCTTCGCTCAGTTGATTGCTTCGTCAGCTGAGTTGCATGAGGAGACGGCAGCAGCGTTCCTACTCACCAGTGTACGCAACCGATGTTTGAACGTGATTCGTGGCAGAAAGATTCAGGAGCGCATCCAACGGCTCTACCTCCTCGACCTCGACACTACCATCATTCCACCAGACCTGTTCCGTGAAGAATCAAAAGCTCTGGCAGAAGGTGTCATTCTTTTAGCGCCACCAGTCTGTCGTGAAGTGGTGGAATTGCACTTCCGCGATGGTCTCACCTTCCGTGAGGTTGCCCTTCGCCTCGGAGTCAGCGAGACCACCGTCTATAAACATCTGCGTCATGCGCTTCAACAATTACATGAACATCTAAAAAGGAAATTAGTATGATGAACAAGACCGACCTTTTGTTCCAGATGATGGAACAGCCCCAGGCTTATACAGAGCAGCAATGGCAGGATATACTCTCGGATGAAGAGTGCCGTGAACTCTATACCCTGATGTCAAAGACCCAGAGCGCATTCGATGCCCAAAAGGAAATTGGCGATGAGACCATCGATGCCGAGTGGAAACGGCTGACTGTTTCTACAAGCCGCAAATGGCTCCGTGTGGCTGCCATGTTTGTCGGCATCCTGCTGATTTCTGGCATCGCCCTTGCCGCTATTCACACATGGAGCCTCACCACCGCCCCCTCTCCAAGGGACGAAGAGAGTAGTTACACACAGGCTTCAGACACTTCCCGGAAATCTTCTCCTATTCCTTCGGAGGGAGAGGAGGAAACTACTGTTATCTTCGATAACGTACCGCTTGACACGATGCTCCTTGAAATAGCCGCCTACTACCATGTCAGCGTAGAGATCGAGCGTGAGGAAGTCCGCCAGCTCCGATTCCATTTCGTATGGAAGCGTACCGACGATCTTGACCATCTGGTAAAGAAACTGAACAACTTCGAGGCTGTAAACATCATTCGTGAACCCCAAAAACTAATTGTGAAATGAGACGGCTGCTTTTACTCCTTATCCTCCTTTCGTCATTTGGCAAAGCACACAGTCAGCGAATCAGCCATACATATAATAATGTATCGCTCAGCGAGGCCCTGATTCAGTTGAACGAGGTGCAGTCGGACTATACCATCAACTTTCTATATAACGAACTGGAGGATTTCCGCATTACTACCACCGTTAGCCACAAGTCTCTTCCTGATGCTATCCAGCAGATGATAGGTTTCTATCCCATCCGTATGATTGTGAATCCCGAAGACCACGAAATCTATGTAGAGTGCACCCACAAGACCGAACTCCATCTTACAGGTACTATCATCGACGAACAAGGCCAACCCGTTGCTTACGCTAATATTGCCGTTCTCAACCCTGCTGACAGCACATTACTTGGCGGTAGTGTCTCCAACGAGAGCGGATATTTCGCCATCCCGTATGACCTGCCACAAGTCCTCGTCCGCATATCCTACGTAGGTTACAAGACCATATTCAAGATTTGTGACCAACCGGAAGTAGGAACAATACAAATGCAGCCAGAAACACAAACCCTGAAAGGCGTAACAGTAAAAGGCGAGCGGCCATTAGTAACGATGAAGAATGGTGTGTTGACTGCTATTATTGCCAATACGGAACTCACTCATCTGGGTAATGCCCGCGATGTATTGAGTCGCCTGCCATTGCTAAATGTTGACGATGAGTCAGTAGAAGTTTTCGGGAAAGGTAGCCCGCTCATTCTTATTGACAACAGAAAGGTGCATGATGCATCAGAACTCCAATTGCTACAGAGCGACAACATCAAGAGTGTCCAAATCATCACAATGCCTGGCGCAGAATATGGCTCTACAGTCCGTTCGGTCATCAAGATTCAAACCAAACAAAAGTTCATCAAAGGACTGAGTGGCACACTGACAGGACGGGCAGATGCAAAGCGAGTTTGGCAAGAACTGGCACAGGCTAACCTTAGTTATAGCTGGGGCGACTGGCAACTGTTTGGAAATGCCTATATCTATAATGGTGGTACGCGTAACTACCGAGAGAATGGCTCTACGTTCGATTGGGCCAGTACTCAGAACAACAGCATCCATCACACTGCCACAGAGAACCAGTCCTTTACGACGAAGAGCGCAAGAGGAGGTTTTAATTACAACAAGGAGGGACAGTCGTTTGGAGCATATTATCATTATGTTAATTCACCCATTACGTTTGACAGCCAAGGCACTGAAGAAGATTATGTCACGGGCGAAGAAGACCTGGACATCGGAGATCATATCCACAACAAGATGAGAACCGATCGTCACACCGTCGCCACCTATTATGACAACCAACTGAGCGAGAAAAGCCTCATACATTTCGATGGGAACTACATTCACACCTGGCACCATGCGGACAACCTGACCAGCAATACCTACACAGACCACACCGTTGATGTTCCCTCGCAAACGGGCATGCGCTCCACCCTTTGGGCGGGCAAACTCTATTATCAGTTCCCGCTACTGACTGGTCAGATGAATATCGGAACCGAAGATAGCTACACCTTCAACCATCAGCAGTACCTGATGCTGAATAATGAGATTGGTACTTATATTCCTTCATCAATGAACGAAAGCAAGCAGTATGCATACTCAGCCTTCGCTACCTTCCAGAAAGATTTCGGGAAACTCACACTGAATGTAGGGTTAAGATGGGAAAAAATCAAATTCGACTATTATCAGAACGACGTGAAAGACCAAAACGTGAGTCGTAACCAGTCATCGTTATCTCCAGACATATCTCTGTCGTGGCAGTTCAACGAGGAAACATCCATGACGCTCGACTATAAGCAGTACATTGTCCGTCCTGCCTACCAGCAACTCCGATCGTCGCTTCTTTATGTCGGTCCTTACGAAGTGGAAGGCGGCAATCCGACATTGGCTGACTGCTATAACTATGCAGCATCGTATATGTTCGGATGGAAAGGACTGATACTAGATGTTGGCTATACCTACAAGAAGGATGCTTATGTCTATACCAAGGAGCATTACAGTCAGGACAGCCCTCAACTGATTTTCTCTTCCCACAATGAAGACTACTCCCTGCTGACCGCCTACCTTTCTTATTCGCGTACTATTGGGATTTGGAAAACTACGGTCACTGCGGGCATTAACAAGCAATGGCTTACGATGTATGGCGATGATTATAGTAGTCCCATCTGGGATTTTTCTTTCAAGAATATGCTGATACCCAACAAGGATTGGCTGATTACCTGCGACGTTTCAGGACTGACGCGTGGTCACGAAATGGCTAATGACTATCGTGGTCGTTGGGGTATTGACCTCTCCGTGCGCCGCTACTTCCTGAACAAACGATTGCAAATCACCCTTTCTGCCAATGACCTGTTCCACACTCGTAATCAGGAGTGGTCTATTATGGCAAAGGATGTTATAGCCTACAAATACAGCAATCAGGACTCCCGAAAAATAATGTTGGGAATCACATATTCGTTCAACCCCAAGAAGAGCAAGTATAAGGGGTCAACAGCAGGCGAGGCAGAATCAAAACGTCTCTGATATGACATCCACAACCCTTCCAGTAGTGAAATATTGTGATATCAACATAACGTCGAACCCACATACGAAGAAAAGTGTTATGAGTCCATAAAAGAAATATCCATAATTATTTAGGTGTATTAGGGAATAATAGTAACTTTGCAGCCATAAATGTTTCTTTTATTATTATGACAACCGTAGAACTCAGAAAATCAATTATAGCCGAACTCGACCAGATGAGTCTGGAAATGATGGAAAGCGTATCGCAGTATGTCAAGCGTTTGCGCCGTCGTGCCCACCCTACACATCAGGTTGCAGCAAACGAGACTGTACCAGATATAGTACTTAGTCTGCTTGGCGCAGGCGAACCTGTGGCCGAAGACGACCTGAATGCCCGCGAAGCACATGCAATATTACACGGCGCTCAAAGCTAAGGCCGATGTTATCATCACCCGTAACGGCAAGGATTTCATAGCATCGAAACTTCCCGTTATGACAGCTGCAGAATATTTGGCTACACTTTTACAATAAACTTTAAGCATATAGCGGATAGGTAAACACTATCCGTTTTTTGTATAACAGAACGGGGGAATGGACTTGAACCTATGGCCATAAATCAGCCCGAACCTTTTCGTCCCTTAAAGTTTTCCGGCTCCGATAGTTCCCCGGTCATCCTTCTTCTCCTTGTTCTTGTAACGCAGGATTTCCTCGTGCTCCAACTGGCAGAAACGATCGTAATCGGCAGCCATTGCCTCTGTGTCATACTGCTTCGTCTTCGTTTCGTCCAACTTCAGGTGTTGCAGATTAAAGGCTGCAAGCATGTCGCGTTGGTGGGTGTCGCCGTTGGATAAGGTAATGGCACGTTCATTCAGTTTATGCTTTTCGTCTCCAGTCTTAAAGCTGTCGTTCGTAAAGTCGTACTGGCTGGCAGCATTCTGTGTATTCACTCTTTCAAACCTGCCGCCCAAAGACTTTACTTTGTTTTCCAAAATATCTACAAACATCGAGGGTGCGTGGTTACTTATAGACCTTCGAAGTGTCAGGGGCCTGTCCATTGTCACCCGGGGTGTCCGCATTGGTCACTGCCACGGTGCTGTCCGTCGGCTGTTCTGCATCTGCCACCGCCTGCCGTGCCGTTGGACGACAAGAGGCGAATGCAAGGGCAGCAATCAGGAGGAAGATAAATTTTCCTGTTTCATCATCTCTTTTGAAAGAGCTGTGTTTTCATTTGCGGGCTCTTAGCATGCAGTACACACCGAGGATGATAAACGGGATGGAGAGTATCTGACCCATATCGATGGGCAGCGATGCCTCGAAGGCTACTTGTATCTCCTTGGTGTACTCGATGAAGAAACGGAAGGTGAAGATATACGTCAGACAGAAGCCGAAATACCAGCC
>CADCIP010000053.1 GCA_902801485.1 uncultured Bacteroidales bacterium
TGTAGGTAGAGCTGCTCGTCGATGCAATGCTGCTGTAGCAATAATTCAATGTTGTTGCGAATGGATGGTGGAAGGTCGTTGTCTTCCACATCCTCCGTGCCGCCCGTTTCTTCTTCCGCATCAATAACAGGGAGACTCAGGTTGCTTAACGTTTCTACCCGCCACAGGAGATAGCAGATAAGTACAGCGAGGACGAGCTCCATAGCATATTCATAGATCAGTTCACCTACATCAAGCGAATAGATAACGTACACCAGCAGTATGATGCCCAGCACCACGAAACACTGCCACACCTCCTTGTGCTCCAGGTCAGCATAGTTGTCGCGCAACCAGCGTTCGTATTGCCTGATTGCGCATACCATATATATGATAACGCCCAACCACATCAGCAGGAAATAGACAAATAGCATCGGCAGGAGGTCTTCGCTATGACTGGCAATGCACCACGCCGCTCCTACAGCAAGTGGTGCTGCCATCACGAAGGCAGGCCACAACGGGCGCTTGCGGTCTTGCAACATAGCGAGCAATACGACTATCGTCAGCGGAATAACCGTCATGCTGTCGAACAATGCGGCTATACGATAGCCCTGCGCCATATCACTGCTTGAGGAGAGAAAATACGTCGGCAGATACCACAAATGGCACAAAGCAATGGCTGCAAAGAAGGCTGCAGTCCACCGGCGCAAGCGTACCGGCGATGTAATGTCAGGAGCTATGGCATTGCTCCGACGAAACAACAGATAGAGGCAGGCAATCACATTCAACACTGCCACTCCACCGTAAAGCACATAAAAAAAATCCTTCAGCACAGCTATTCGTATATGAACTTGACGAACGCAAATTTTATATTTTGAATTCTTGGCTTAAAAGAGAGGTAATTGCCATTGCCACAGATAGGGCATTTGGGAGCATAATCCATTTCATATAGGTCGTTAGCCGAGAGGCTTACGATATCCTTGCATTTAAACGTTGCCATAGTATCGTTTTAGGTTGTTAGTTTAATTATTTTTGGCAGTACACTACTGTGAATTGCACGCATTTACATGCGTATGCTCACGTTATGGGGACAAAGATAGTGCAAACCGAGAGAAGAACAAAATAAAATTTCAATTTTATTTTTTATTCCGAGGTGCAGCCTGTCTTCGAGACTTAGTCTCAAAGAGTGCAAACTCCGGTTACCTCCCGGTTACCTTCCGGTTCTGAAATCGAAGTTTAAAAGGTCCTGGCTGGGTAAGAAGAGTGTAAAAACAGTGTGTCAGGCCGTTGGCTGGCGCAAGCCATCCAACAAAGAATAAGGAGCCTTAAATATTTGAAAGCAGGCTTTCATATTTAATTCTCCTTTTTTCTTCGTGATCCCGGAGGGATTGACTTTGTCCATCCCATTGGCTGGCGCCAGCCATCCAACAAAGAATAAGGAGCCTTAAATATTTGAAAGCAAGCTTTCATTTTTAATCCTCCCTTTTTCTTCGTGATCCCGGAGGGATTCTAACCCTCGACCTTCAGAACCGGAATCTGACGCTCTATACAGCTAAGCTACGGGACCATTATGCCTTAAGGCGATGCAAAGATACAACAAATAAGGGAAAAAAGGAACTAAAACGTCCTAAAAACTCTCTCTTACTGCAGATATTGCTTAAAGTGCTGGGTAATCTGACGGAAAAGATGCACACGTGTATTGCCACCGCTAATGTTATGGTTGCGGTTGGTATAGGTAAGCTGACGGAAATCCTTATCTGCCTGCACCAATGCTTCGGTATATTCGGCTACATTACGATAATGAACATTGTCGTCAGCAGTACCCTGGCAGATAAGCAGATGGCCATGTAACTGACTGGCCCTTCCTATTGGACTGACATTATAACCGTCGCCATTCTCCTTGGGGGTACGCATAAAACGCTCTGTATATACAGTATCATAATAACGCCAATCAGTAGGGGGTGCTACAGCTACTCCTGCAGCAAAGACAGGACGACCCTCGCTCATACTCATCAAGGTATTGAAACCACCAAAGCTCCAGCCCCAGATACCAATATGGTCTTTGTCAACGTATGGCAATGTACCCAGATAAATGGCTGTCTCCACCTGGTCACGGCTCTCCAACTGACCCAGTTTCAGATAGGTACACTGTTCGAATTCTCTGCCACGGCCGCCAGTTCCTCTACCGTCAACACAAACACAGATAAAGCCTTGCTGACAGAGGTACTGCTCATAGAGGGTACCGCCCATATTGCCAGCGTTCCAGCTGTCCAGCACCTGTTGGCTGCCTGGACCGCCATACTGATGCATGATAACAGGATATTTCTTGCTTTGGGAAAAGTTGGAAGGCAATACCATATAACCGTTCAACTCTACCTCATCCTGTGTCTTAAAGGTAAAGAACTTTCGCTCTCCCAAGTTCAGACCTGCCAGTTTCTGTTTCAGTTCTGCATTGTCAATCAACATCTTCAGCATTTTCCCATTAGCATCACACAACGTGGTAACAGGAGGGGTATTGATGTTGCTGTACACGTTCATATAGTAGCGAAGTCCGCGACTGAAAATAGCCTTGTTGGTACCACGCTCCTGACTAAGTTTTGTAACTTTTCCCTTAGCATCTGCCTTATAGACAGTACGACAGAGAGGACTCTCCTCTGTACTGGCATAATAGGTTGCTCCCGACTTAGCATCGAAGCCGTAGAAGTCTGTCACTACAAAGTTACCCTTAGTAAGCTGGCGACGCATAGTTCCTGTTAAGTCGTACAGATAAAGGTGGTTAAAACCGCTACGTTCGCTCATCAGGACAAAGCCGTCGTCCAGCACCTTGAAGTTCTTATAGACATCTTCCGGAATATACTTTTCTGCTTGTTCGCGAACAATCACACGGCACTCCGTACTACGCGGGTTAGCCAGATAGATATCCATACAATCCTGATGGCGGTTGTTGGTAAGGATGAGCAGTTTCTCGGGGTCTTTAGTAAAGAAAATGCGAGGCACATAACCATCTTCGGGGATGGGAAGTTGCATCTTGCGTATCACACGGCTCTTGATATCGAAACTATGTACGCTTACCACACTGTTCTTGGCACCTGCAATGGGGTATTTATAATCATACGACCCCGGGTACTCTGCATATTCATTACGCTCTGGCTTCAAACCCTTATACCAGGGGAAACTGAACATGGGAACATCCTTCTCGTCGTAGCGAATCCATGCTATCATGGTATTATCCTCGTTGAAGTCAAAGGCACGATTAAAAGAGAACTCCTCCTCGTTCACCCAGTCGGGCTTACCGTTAATCACCTCGTTGAACTTACCGTCTTTGGTAATCTGGCTCTCGCTATTATTAAAGAGCAATTTTACCAGGAAAAGATTTCCTTCGCGCACAAAGGCAACCATATTACCGTCCCGACTCCACAGGGGGACCTCCTGAGGACCGCCGTCGCTTAACTTTGCCACTGTACGGTTCTTTACATTATATATATAATACTGGGAAGTGCGGCTATGACGATAAATGTGCTTGGTCTGTGTCCGCAACAGGATATTCTGTTCGTTGGGACTCATGATGTAACCCTCGATGTGGGGCAATTCTATACGAGTCTTGATATTATCCGCATCAAAGATAACTTCTGTTTCCTCACCTGTACGGAAACTCACACGAACAATCTTCTTACCGCCATCTTTCATCTGGCTATAGCTTTCGCCATCCATAAGTGGGTTTACACCATAAACATTTTGGGCCCCGTAAACACCTCGGCAGAGGTCTGTAAGCTGAATCTCACCGGCAGCACCCATATTAGCAAAAGTGCCGAGAAATACAACCAAAAATAATAAATGTTTCATGCTGTTTTTTGTATGTCTTTTTTATATTTCCTGCAAATTTGGCCCCAAAGTTACAATTTTATTTTCAAAAAACACACGCAAGATAAAGCATTTCATTCTTTTTTTGTATTTTTGCGAATAAAGTCGCGGATTTATGAATTACACAGAATACGGTCCCTGGCTGCAAGAACAGTTAGGCACTAAGGTGCAGAAGATATCCGTCAATGCCGGTTTTACCTGCCCCAACAGAGACGGGACGGTAGGCTATGGCGGCTGTACCTTCTGCAACAACCAGACCTTTAACCCCGAATACTGCCAGCCCCAAAAAAGCATCACGCAGCAACTGGAGGAGGGCAAGCGTTTCTTTGCCCGTAAATATCCGCACATGAAGTATCTGGCATACTTTCAGGCCTATACCAATACCTACGGAGAGTTGGAGCGTTTGAAGGATATGTACGAGGAAGCCCTTCGTGTGCCAGATGTTATGGGACTGGTTATTGGCACACGGCCAGACTGCATGCCGCCTGCCCTACTCGACTATCTCGCAGAACTGAACCGTCGTACCTTTCTTATTATAGAATATGGTATAGAGAGCGCCAACGAGGAAACCCTGCGACGCATCAATCGAGGTCATACCTTTGCTCTGTCTGCCGATGTCGTCTGCAAGACAGCAGCATGCGGCATCCGCGTAGGTGCCCATATTATTTTGGGGTTCCCATGGGAAGACCGTAGGGAACTGATGCGTCAGGCAGATGAAATAGCCCGTCTGCCCCTTACCACATTAAAACTTCACCAATTACAAATTATACGAGGCACAGCTTTGGCTGAGGAATACCGGCAACATCCCTGGCCTCTTCCAACAGCTGAGGAATATATAGACCTGGTTCTGGAATATATCTCTCACCTGCCCTCCAACCTTGTTTTGGAGAGGTTCGTCAGCCAGAGTCCGCCAGAATTCGTTATTGCTCCCCAATGGGGCCTTAAGAACTATGAATTTACCAACCTGGTAAAACAGGCTCTTTCACGAAAATAAAAAAACTCAGCTGGCACATTATCTGTACCAGCGAGCAGAATTTATTTTCTGAGCACTTTCCGACCGTTGTTTATGTACAGACCAGGCTGAGTAGGCTCAACACGAATGCGTACACCACTCAGGCCATACCAACCTTCTTTCTCATTAATGGAGGGCTTAGAGGCGGGTGCCTCTATACCGTCAATCTCGTCCTGTGACAAGGACTCTGTGGTAAAGGTAGAAACAGCAGACCAATTAGTGTTCTGTCCGTCTGTAGAGCCTTGTACCTGATATTCATAGGTTGTCCCGGGAATAAGATCTGTAAGTAGCAAGCTGGGGGTTTCTGTTGTAACAGTCTTCCAGTCACTGGCATAGAGAGCAATATCATCTAAAGACAGGAAGTCCTTGCCCTCGTCTATCAGGCGGAAGGCAATATAACCTTTCTTACCTGCATATTTGCTCAGGTCAACCTTAATCTCTTCCCACTGATACTTCTGGGTACCATGACCTGGTTCGGCTACCTTTTCAAAGGCATCAGGCACGCACTCTGTGGTAGATACCCAAATCTCGTAATGCTCATGATTTATTCCGTCGTCCATCAGCCAGTAGCTGAGTATGCCGCCCAATTCGACCTGAGGCGAGAAAAGCCAGTTGTCAACCTTATAGGCAGTCTGTGCAGCATAGTCCAGACTCCTTCCGAAGACAACACGTTTGCCACTATGAGCATGCAAGTTTGTACCATCGCTAAAGAAAGTAACCCTCCAGTTGGTAGCCGAGTTTCCACCCTCGTTATGAACACTCCAATTTATATTCTCCCCTTCGAAGGTCTCCAGGAAATAAGGCTGGGGACGATAGCGAACGGTATATGTGTCCGAGTTACCATCCCATTGCAGAATGGCGTCATCCTTAGTGACTTCTGTTGTAACAATATCCTCGGGGGTATAGGTTCCATACTCTTCAATTGTGAAATAATCTACATACACAGGACCGCAGTTTTCAACATACTTGATGGCCATGTATTTGAATTTACCTTTTGTTTCAATCTCAATATGGCCCCATTTACTAAACAGCGAATCAGGCACATTAGTCCACGAGAAAGACGAAAGGTCTGCCGTGGTGCCAGACAGTCCCAGCTGAAACTTAACAGGTTTGTCCGACGTTCCTTTCAGATAGAGTTTCGTCTTCTGATTGGCACGACAAGTCAACTCGGGTGAAATCAAGTATTGCGCATGGTTGCTGGCTGCGAACTTAAAGCTGCTCTTACCCTCGTAACTATCCTCTTGGGAAAGACCAGAACCTGCCTGAAGCTCGGCTACCGTCCAGTCGCACAAGCTATTCTCGAAACGGAACTTGTATGGCATCGCTTTGGGACTGTCCAGATGGGCGGCAAAATATGTCGTTCCATCAGCAGCCGTAAAAGGATCATCCCATACATTCTTTACTTCCTTGGCACTAACGGGCTGGGCTACAAGTCCTGGAATCTGGTTAGCCACAGGAACATTCTGACTGTAAGTATTCAAATAGAAAACATCGTCTGCCGTGGCAGTTGGCTTAACATCGGCCCATTTACAGGCAATAGGATTATAACGGCCTTTCTGACCGGCCTTCAGCTCTCCGCTAACCATACAGCTGCGCAGGTTCAGCGTAGCATTGTCGCACCATCCTATCAGACCTGCCGCATAGTTCTGGAAACCGCTTACCGAACCGCCGAAGACACATTCTTCCATGGTCAGATTGCTACTGCCCGCATGGCCGACAATACCACCGGCATAGGAAGGGCATTGAACGTTTGTATTGACCACACAATTCTGAATGGTTATACTGCCACCTTGACATGCGCCTACCAAACCGCTGGCATGTCCGTTTCCGGTAGAAGAACATATAACGGAACCCGAGGTCTTAACTCCATTTATTGTGGCACCCTTTACATAGCGGAAAGGTGCAGCAAAATCATCTGAAGTAATCAGGTTAAACTTAATCTCCCTACCAGCACCTGCAAAATAACCGGTAAAGGGATGATCAGCAGTTCCCACCATTTCTGAAGTTTCAATGTTATTAGCCAGCCCCACCACCTTGTCGGATTTCAGGCCATTTGCCACATCCACGACAAAGACATGCCAGTCATCACCATTTCTTATTATGTAAGGACTTTGCACAGTTCCTTCTCCTGCCAGATCAGGGATTGCCTGTGCATAGCTAACGTGCATATATATGTATTCACCGCCGGCATTATCGTTCAGGTCATAACCTTCACCATATCCGTTTTTAGGCTCAGCATCTTCTTGGGTAGAATTAAAGGTAATGTCGCTTACCACATTGTCGTCTGTAAAGTAAGCTCTTGTATAGTACAAATGAATGGCATCACTATTTACCCCTGTGCCACTATTCAAGTCTCCCTTCTGGCTCACGAAATGCTGACCGCCTACGTATGGCGTAAGTTCAAACTTACAGCCATCTACATCCATTTCGTCTGGAATAGGCCACGTTCCGCCCTTGATGTAAAACCCCGTAATATACCCACGGTTAATACCATCAGAACGCTGCGTTTTGTAGAGCAGATATACATAGTCACCACCAGCCCCGGCATTCAGGTCTTTGTCAATCAAAATCCATCCCTCCGACTTGCAGGAATCAATAAGAGATTTTGTCTCTGCTTTGCTTCCGCCAACTAAAACTAAGTCACTGATGTAATCTGTAGCTATCGCCTGCGATGCACAGAGTACCATAGGGAGTAACAAAGTAAGCACCCTTCTGGTAATTTTTGTGTACAATTCTTTCATATTATTATCTAACACCTATTATGTATTTTCGCTACGAAAGTACGAAAAAAAAAGAAACAAGCAAACAAAGTTAGTAGAAACTTCTTTAAAAAGGTACGAAAATGTAGCCATTATATGGTTAGGCAAAAGAAAATGTGCCTTAGCTTGTGTTTTCAAAGGTATGTATTGCGTTTTTCTCACCCAAAGCAATGCACTATCTCATTATTCTGTAAGAATATCGGCAGAAATACATCGGTTCGTTGTAAAATTAAACGAAAGAAAACAGGAAAATTATTGTTATGTCAGAATCTATTTGTATATTTGCACTAGAAAAGTTAACATTTTTATTTCTTTGTAGTATGAAAACATTGAAAGCGCTACTTGTGTCGCTCGTATTTATGATGCCCCATTCGCTGCTGGCGGAAGTGAATATCATCCCCCAGCCCACCCGGGTTACGGAAAAAACGGGGTCGTTTGTTCTGAAACCAAATGCTACCATAGCATATAATAGCAAGAGTCTGCAGCCCGCAGCGGAATACCTGAGGGAGAAGCTAAAACCCGCCACAGGTTACGAATTGCCTATAGGCAAAGGCAAAAAAGCCGACATCGTATTGAGTCTTACCACCCAAACAGAGACTGGTGCCGAGGGCTATAAGCTGACCTCCTCAGAAAAAGGGATTCTCATAGAGGCTGCCGACTATCGCGGCATCATTCACGGCATAGCAACACTACGCCAGCTGTTACCTTACCAAATCGAAAAGGCTACCCTCCAGCCGTATGTTACATGGATGGTGCCGGCTGTAGAGATAGAAGATACCCCCAACTTTGAATGGCGCGGCATGATGCTGGACCCTGTACGCCACTTCTTTACACTGGAGGAGACCAAGCGCTTTCTGGACATCATGGCACTATACAAGTTCAGTAAGTTCCATTGGCATCTTGTTGACTCACAGGGGTGGCGATTGGAGATTAAAAAATATCCCCTCCTGACGGATAACAGCGGATACCGCGACCCGGAGGGAGAACACTGGGACAGACGCTGCAACGAAATAGCAAAAAACGATAACAACCCACGCATGATAGTTCCCATGACAGGCGAATTCACCCGCATGAAGAATGGGAAGCTGGAGTATGGCGGCTTCTATACGCAAGACGAAGTCAGAGATCTGATAGAATATGCTACAGTAAGAGGTATAGATATCGTACCCGAATTCGACGTGCCGGGACATAGCTATGCGGCAACAAAAGAATATCCCTGGCTCTCCTGCAACAACGATGGGCGCGACCCCATCTGCGTAGGAAAAGATACGTCTCTGGAGTTCTGTCGTAACGTTTATAAAGAGATCTTCGACCTTTTCCCCTACGAGTATGTAGAGATTGGAGGCGACGAAGTAAACCGTTCTGCGTGGAAGAAATGCGCCGATTGCCAGAAGCGTATTCAGGATCAGGGCTTAAAGGACGAGGCTGAGTTGCAGTCGTGGTTTACCTGCACAATGGAAAAATACTTCAACGAGAACGGCAAGAAACTTATCGGCTGGGACGAGATTCTGGAAGGCGGCGTAAGCAAATCTGCTACCGTTAACTGGTGGCGCGGCGACCATACCGACGTTGTACAGCGTTCTACCAGCGGAGGTAACGAGGTAATACTCTGCCCTTTCACATTCTGCTACTTCGACTATAACCAGGACAACAACACCATACAGAAACTCTATACGGGTGACATTGTGCCTACTGACCTGAGTGCAGAACAAATGAAACTGATAAAGGGAATGCAAGGAAACATCTGGTGTGAGCGTATCCCCACCGAGGCACAGATGCAGTATATGGTGTTTCCCCGCGCACTGGCTTTGGCCGAGAAGGCATGGACCAAAAATACCCAGCAAAACTGGGACGGTTTCTATTCCCGCCTCCAGAAACACATTCAACGTCTGAATACAATGGGGGTAGAACAGAGACCTTTGGTGGAATAGTGTAGAGTTTAGAGATTAGAGATTAGAGATTAGAGATTAGAGTTTAGAGATTAGAGTTTAGAGATTAGAGATTAGAGATTAGAGTTTGTTGACATTATCGTTGAGAATCGAATAAAAGAAGCTATGAAAACTGGTAATAGATTATGTATTATTTTTGTAACGGCTGTACTGTCGTTAATAGGATGTACAGAACAAGTGGACGAAAGTAACCGTTACGTGTTTAAGGAAGAGACACTGATTTCCTATATGGAAAAACATGCCGACACCTATTCAGAGTACCTGGATGTTCTTAAGAACACTCCTGTTAGTGAGATCAGTCACTCCACCATTTACCAATTACTGACGGCACGAGGAAACTATACCGTTTTTGCACCTACCAACGAGGCTATGCACCAGTATATGCAAGATCTGGTTGAAGAGGGACTAATCACAGAACCGTCCTGGGACTCCTTTAGCAAAGAAACCATACGCGACTCCATCAGAAAGGTGATTGCCTACAGCAGCATCATAGACGGTGGCGACTACCAAAGCTACGAAACCCACACATTCCCCACCCAGAATAACGGAGAACTGCAGCTTGGAAACCTCAGAGACCGTAAGCTGACCGTACGTTATGTCGAGACCAGTCCCGACAGCATCTATATGAACTACGACTGCCCCATGAGCATTAAGAACCGTGACATTCCTGCCATTAACGGCGTTCTGCACCAGATGGAGAAGGTGATTGCACCAAAGGATATCACATTGGCCGACATGATGGCAAGCATTCTGGACAACAAGAAAGAAGGCTTCCTTGTTGCATCCCGTCTGGCTATGGCATGTGGACTGCGAGATACATTCAGGGTGATAGAAGACCTCAAGTACCGCGAAATGTATATGAAGGGCCTCATCCCCGACTTTGATGCTAGAGCCTTCGGATGGGTATTCCACGGTGCATCAGGACATCCCACGGCATACGCTCCCGAACACCGCTATTTTGGCTTTACCGTATTTGCCGAAACGGATGATTTCTGGCGCAAAGTAATAGGAAAAGATCCTGTTGACATTACCTGTCAGGATGTACAGCAGTGGATTCTTAATAATAAGCAGTACAGCAGGGACGATGTCTTCCAGGCAGACGAGAACTGGACATCACCAGACAACCTGCTGAATCAATGGTTTACTTACCATGTACTGCCCATGCGTATTGCCGCAAACCGTCTGGTGTTCCATGTAAACGAATTAGGATACAATATGAACACCAAACAGCTTACCATTCCCGTCTATGAATTTTATGCTACCATGGGAAAGCGCCGGCTCCTGAAGATCTTCGAGAGTAAAGAAAGCGAAGGCGTTTTCCTGAACCGATTCCCCAATTTGGATAATGGAAGAAGAGGCACATACCACGAATTGTCCTGCGATCCTGACAAGGTGGGTAACCACATAGACAATTACTCGGAAAACGTACTGAACTATCAGGCAGTAAACGGTATGATCTATGCCATAGACAAGCCGTTGTCCTATACCGACGAAGTGCGTGAGAATCTGGCCAAGGGCCGTATTCGATTTGATGCTATGAGTCTGTTCCCAGAGGCCATGACCAACGACCTTCGCAAGAAGAACAGCCTTGACCCGCGCAACCAGTTTATCCACTTCCCGCCCAATACCACATACAGGTATCTGGATAACATGGATATGAACGACGAAACACACTTCGTTTATCTGAACAGCTACACATACGACTGGTGCAACAATCAGGCCGATGAGCTGAAAGCCGAGGGCCATTACGAGATTACCATCAAACTGCCACCCGTTCCGCGCCGTGGTACCTACGAGTTGCGCTATCGTGTGCTGCCCAACGGAGACCGTGGTATCGTTCAGTTCTATTTTGGAACAGACAAGGAACGACTGGCACCGACGGGCATACCCATCGACCTTACCAAGGCCGGTACAGACCGTCATTTCGGCTACGAGCCCGACACAGACGATGACTTCCATAACATAGAAGTAGATAAACACATGCGTAACAACAACCGCATGAGAGGTGAAATGAGTGTCAGCAACAGTGCCGGACCCTGCCGTACTGGCAGTCCTAATAACCTCCGCCACATTCTGGTGCGCCAGACCCTCGATCCCGACAAGACTTACTATCTGCGTCTGAAGTCGGTACTCGACTCAAACAAGAAAGAGATGTACATGGATTATCTGGAGTGGTGTGCTAAGGAAATTTATGATAACCCCATAGAGCCCGAAGATATCTGGTAAAACGAATGAGAAAAATCATTATTGCAGGCCTTGGTCCCGGAACCCCCGAGGATATGACTCCTGCCGTTCTTGCAGCTGTAAGCAAAGCGGATGTGGTCATTGGCTACAAATACTATTTCCGCTTCATCGAATCGAGTATTCGCAAAGGCTGCGAGTGCATCGATACAGGCATGAAGCACGAACGGGAGCGAGCAGAAGAAGCTTTCCTAATAGCAGAACAGGACAAGACTGTAGTAGTGATTTCTTCTGGCGATGCCGGAATCTATGGCATGGCACCGCTAATCTATGAGATGCAGCGGGAACGAGGTTCCGATGTCGAAATCGAAGTTTTACCCGGCATCAGCGCCTTCCAGAAAGCAGCATCGTTACTGGGAGCACCTGTCGGACACGATTTCTGTATTATCTCCCTTTCCGACCTGATGACCCCCTGGCAAGTTATCGAGCGACGCATAAAGGCAGCGGCTCAGGGCGATTTTGTTACAGCCATCTATAACCCCAAGAGCAATGGGCGCTACTGGCAACTATATCGCCTACAGGAACTGTTCTTAATGGACAGGTCGCCCAAGACACCTGTGGGGTACGTTCGTCAGGCAGGACGGGAGGACGAGAAAGTAAAGGTAACCACCCTGGCTGAGTTAGACCCCGAAGATGTGGACATGTTCACGGTCATCCTCATTGGTAATTCGCAGTCGTACATAGAAGGTGAAAAATTCATCACACCACGTGGCTACTTCCGCAATTTTCCCCTCCCTTCGGAGGGGACTAAGGGGAGGCTCATTATGATGGAATCCTTCCGTACCATCTCCGGTGAATTACAGAAGGATTATCCGTTAGATCATAAATGGGCCTTACTGCATGCCATCCACACCACTGCCGATTTCGAAATGGAGAACATCCTCTATACCGACCCAGGAGCTGTAGAGACTATATATAATAAGGTTAAAAGCGGTGAGCTGAAAACCATCATCACCGATGTCACTATGGTAACAAGCGGTATTCGCAAGGGAGCCCTGCAACGTTTAGGCATCGAGGCAAAATGCTATCTCAGCGATCCCCGTATTGCGGAAATGAACCAAGGAGACCTTACACGCACTCAGGCAGGTATCCGTCTGGCAGTCGAAGAACATCCCGATGCTCTATACGCCTTTGGCAACGCACCGACAGCACTGATGGAACTGTGCGACCTGATTCGCAAGGGAAAGGCACATCCTGCTGGAATCATTGCCGCTCCTGTAGGCTTTGTTCATGTTTGCGAATCCAAACACATGGTGAAACCTTTCAAAGATATACCCAAGATAATTGTTGAAGGCCGTAAGGGAGGAAGCAACCTCGCAGCTACACTTTGCAACGCCATCCTTACCTACGACGATGCCGCTCAACTGAAACCAGGAAGAGACTTATAAATTGGGAATTGAGAGTTGAGAACGCCGAAGGGGTCGCGAGCGGAACGCGAGAACGAAGTGGCAATTGAGAATTGAGAATTGAGAATTGAACTCCAACCATGCAGTTTACCGTCATAGGCATAACCGACAATCCACATCCTTTCTTCCCTCCCGAAATATTGGATATTATCCGCAAAGGGAAGATATTCTCCGGCGGCAGACGTCACCACGAGATAGTAGCTCCTTTCCTCCCTAAGAATACACAATGGATTGATATCACTGTACCACTCGATGCTGTCTTCGAACAATACCACGACGAGGTGGTGGTCTTTGCCAGTGGCGACCCACTATTCTTCGGTTTTGCGAATACACTGCAACGCCAGTTCCCCGATGCAGAGTTGAAGGTTTACCCCACCTTCAATTCACTTCAGATGCTGGCACACAGGATGCTGATACCTTATCACAATATGCGCATAGTATCACTTACGGGCCGCCCTTGGCAGGAATTCGACAAAGCACTAATCGAGGGGGCCGGGAAGATAGGCATCCTAACAGACAAAGAACATACCCCCGCAGCTATTGCCCGACGGATGTTGGAATACAGCTATACCAATTATAATATCTGCGTAGGCGAGCATTTGGGAAACCCAGAACTCGAAAAGATAACTACATGTACTCTCCAAGAAGCTGCAGAACGCCAATTCTCTACACCTAATTGCGTCATTGCGCAAGCGGATTCTTCACTCTTCACTCTTCACTCTTCACTTAAATTCGGTATTCCCGACTCCAAATTCACCTTCCTCGACGGTCGCGAGAAGATGATAACCAAGATGCCCATCCGCCTGCTGACCCTTCAGTCTCTCGACCTGGGTCGTCGCCACACCTTGTGGGACATCGGTGCCTGCACGGGCAGCATCTCTATCGAGGCCCGTCTGCTGTTTCCGCATCTGCAGATTGAAGCTTTCGAAATCCGTCCCGAATGCAAAGCTATCATTCAGGAAAATGCCCGCCGCTTTGGCGCCCCAGGCATTAACGTACATATTGGCGACTTTCTCAATTCTCAATTGCCACTTCGTTCTCGCGTTCCGCTCGCGACCCCTTCGGCGTTCTCAACTCTCAATTCTCAATTGCCACTTCGTTCTCGCGTTCCGCTCGCGACCCCTTCGGCGTTCTCAACTCTCAATTCTCAATTCTCAACTCTCAATTCTCAACTCTCAACTCTCAACTCTCAATTCTCAATTCTCAATTCTCAATTACCCCTTCCTGACGCAGTCTTCATCGGAGGTCATGGAGGCAAGTTAAAAGAGATGATGGAAAAAGTGCTGACCGTTCTTGCACCAGACGGAGTAATAGTAATGAACAGTGTCGTTGCACCCAAAGTCACCACCGACAGCCGGAAACTCTGGAACGAGGCCTGTCAGGAACTTGGTCTGCAACAGGAACCTCCGTTACATATCCAGTTAAATGATAATCACCCCATAACGATACTGAAATGCAAAAGATAGCCATTATACAAATCAGCGAGGCTGGCAGTGAAATCGCCTCTACGTTGGAACGCCAGTTTAACGCCAAGAACATTAAGCGCACCGATGTAGGTAAACAATGGTCAAAGTTTGATGCCTTTATCTTCATCGGCGCAATGGGCATCTGCGTCAGGACAATAGCCCCTTTTATCAAGGACAAGCACCAGGATCCTGCTGTTGTCTGTATCGACTCGCTTGGACAGAACGTCATTTCTGTACTCAGCGGACATGTGGGCGGTGCCAACGAACTGACACGAACCATCAGCAGTATTCTGGATGCTCACGAAGTCATTACCACTCAAAGCGATAATGCCGGTTTGTGGGCCTTAGATACTTTCGAGAAGCGTTTCAACTGGCCTGTAGCCAGCGATATCGACGATATGAACGACTGCATCTTTGCCTTCGTGAACCGTCAGCCTACAGCCCTTTTGCTGGAAGCCCGCGATGAAGGAACGGACTATCTGGAAGCGACCAAACCCGACCATGTAACTATTATCAACGATATTTCCCAGGCAGACCCCCGTAAATACAAGCTGCTTATCATGGTTACTCCCTACATGCGCAATGCACCTTACGGTATGCTCGAACTGCATTTCGTACCTATGGTTGGCACAATAGGTTTTGGGTTGGCCCATCATCCCGAAGATTACGAAAGTATCTACGACGAGATTGACAAGGCTTTTGCCAATCGTGGCATTCTTCCCTGTTCTCATAAGTATTGTACCATAGACGTAAAGGCAGAAGAGGAGTTTGTAGAGATGCTCGAAGAAGACTACGAAGAAGAAGTGGTTTTCTTTACAGCAGAAGAACTCTCTGCCGTAGCGGTTCCCAATCCCAGCGATACCGTTGCAAAACATGTGGGCACACCCAGTGTTTGCGAAGCAGCTGCCATCTTAGGCTCCAACCACGGCAAACTGATTATCCCCAAGGTTAAAGGCAAGAACTGGACAGCAGCCCTTGCTATCGACTACCGGCACCTGCGCGAACAGAAGAAGACAGGATTTATCGAGATTGTCGGTGCTGGACCTGGCGACCCGGACCTTGTTTCCGTACGAGGCCGCAAGATGCTGGAAAAAGCAGACCTTATTTTATATGCAGGTTCGTTAGTACCCAAGGAACTGACCGACTGCCACAAGCCAGGCGCTGTGGTACGTTCTTCTGCCGACATGAATCTCGAAGAACAATGTGCCTTGATGAAGGAGCACTACAACAAGGGACATCTTATTGTCCGACTGCATACGGGCGACCCCTGTATCTTCGGAGCCATTCAGGAACAGATGGCCTTCTTTGATTTGCACGGCATGGCCTATCACATCACACCGGGCATTTCCAGTTTCCTTGCAGCAGCGGCAGAGTTAAGAAGCCAGTTCACCATTCCCGAGCGTACACAGACCATCATCTTAACACGCGGAGAAGGACGTACGCCAATGCCCGATAAAGAACAGCTGCATCTGTTGGCCAAGAGTCAGAGCACCATGTGCATCTTCCTCTCGGCTGCTATCGTAGATGACGTACAACGGGAACTCCTGATGGAATACCCCGAGGATACACCGGTAGCAGCATGTTATCACCTCACCTGGCCCGACCAGAAAATCTATCGCGGCAAGCTAAAGGACCTTGCCAGAATCGTTCACGATAACCATCTGACCCTCACCACCATGATTGTTGTGGGCGAGGCTATCGATAACCGCCAGGGATTATCCGAGCTGTACAACAAGACCTTCACACATCTTTTCAGAAAAGGAAAAGAAAACTAGAACCGGAGCGGCAGTCTGTTGATTTATCTTTAGAAGTCTGATATTGTAAACTCGTAGTTGAAACGACCCAGGGGGGCAACATCGCCGTTCGTAAGAAAGTCCAGGATGTCACCTTCCTGCTGCATGTTGTCCGACCATTTAAACTGAATACGCACAGGTTGTCCACGACGCAAGCCAAGGTAGCGGCGGGGGACGACAACGAACATCTTGTTGCCCTGCACCTCATAGTGTACCAGCTGACCACGGTCCCATATCCAGCTGTTTCCAGAGCAGGCTTCCAACAGCGTTGTACCGTCTGTAGGAGAAAGGCGGTTGACAACGTAGTCATATCCTTCCCAACCAGTGGCATGGCTACAGTCAACATCGATAAAAAGACGCATCCATGCAGGGTCTGTTGACGGAGTGATGGTATCGGCACATTCAATATAGAAATAGATGTTCTTGGCATCGCAGGCCACTTTTGCTTCCGTCAGGTCGTTCCGACCACTATTATTGACGAGGTTCTGGCTTCCCCACCCCCTACTATTGCGGTGCATTGTATTGTGGCGATGCGTTCTGAAGCCATTGTCCACCGTTTTCCAGTAGTTCCAGTCGATTTTCTTCCTGGTAATCGGAACTTGAACCTTACCGTCAGGCATCCCCTTGAAACGACGGATATTGGCAATCAGCTGATAGTAATAGTTATCACCGTAACCGCCCTTCATAGGTTCGATGTCCCGACTCTTCTCCATACTGAACTCGTCGGGGAAAGCGTTCTTCTGCTGCTGCCACTCCTCGTAACGCCCCATAATCCACTCGTTCCAACCCGTAACGAAGACAAACTCAGGATCAACCTCGAGTGCTCTTTCCCACTGTTCCTGAAAGTTCAGACCTTGGGCAGTGATGTCGGGGGTAATCAGATTGTCGGGCATCACGGGTTGTCCGTGACGATGTGTATAGCTCCTGCCAAAAGTGTTGGGAGCATTCATTGCCGTGAGGCCTCGCTCGGCAGACCAGTTCTGCGCCACACCCACAGTCATCTGTTCGAATGTACCGTCAGCCTGGCGGACATACCCGTTTTGCGGATATATCTCTAACCATCCCCACTGGTCATTACTTTGCGGCCCGCCCTGATAGGCAGGCTGTCCAGGCCTGAAAGTGAAGAAGTCAAGAATCTCCTGCGGTAACCCCTCGCGATAAGCCATAATAAGGGGCTTTCCTTTCCACATGAACCAAAGGTCGCGGTAAAGTCCGGGGGCATAGAAGTCGTGATAGAGTCGTTGGATGGCCTCACGGCTTGCCGGGGTTGGGGCGAATGCCATAAGGAAGGCTATCTGTGGCGTTCTCACACCATCGCGACGGGCTTGCGCAAAGACCTCACAAAGCCGCATAAACGACTCCGTCCACAGTTCACCGCCATTTGTACAGTCAAAGATAATCACATCCACACCAGCCTCTCCCAGCATCTCGGCATGTTTACGCAGTACCCATTCGTCTGTGTCACGATAGTAGCCGAAGAGCGGTTCACCCCAGAAATGCGTGGGCTTACGACCGCCCCAAGCCGGGTCGTGATAGTCATTGAGGGCCGACGGATGCTCTTGCAGGAAACGCGTCACATCGAAGGGTTCCGTCATATTGGCAAAGTTAGTATGCCACGTCCAATAGAACAGACCCACGAAGCGGTCCGGACGCTCCGCCTTCACTTCTTCACTAGTGGGTAACACCCGCCCCAGGGCATCGGTAGCTGGCAACGTAGCGGTGTATCGGTGTAGCTGCGCCTGACAAATGCCTGTACTGAGCATCCATAACGCCAGGAATATTTTATTACCTTTTATCAACTTCTGTAACGACATGAAATCTTATAACCAATAGGTTCATTTAACAGTCGCAAATATACAAAAATATCATGAATCACGGAACAAGTATCGCTATTCTTTTCAAAAAAAGTGACAACTTATTCAGTACACGTCAGTTTACCGTTTACTGTTTACTGTTTACAGTTTTTCGCCTCTAACCGCTAACCCCTAACCGATAACCGATAACAGTTTAAAGTCAGTGTTTGAAGTTTAGAGTTTAGGGTTATACGGTAAACAGTAAACGGTAAACAGTAAACTAATTTTCAACTCCCAACTATCGCGAAGCGCAACTGACTCTAAACTCTACACTATCAACTATCAACTTTATTTCTTTGCGTTCCGCAATGCCATTTCGTAGCCTTCGTCTAAAGCTTCCAGCCACTCCTTTCTGTTAATCGGGTCGTACTGCAAGCCGTTCTCCACCTGGCACATAGCCCTGCCAATCTGCAGCATCGTAAGCTTGTTGCCAAATTCTATCTCTTGGTTAGGGTCAAGGTGAGCAAGGTAACACACATGGTTGGTGTAAGCAGCCGTGTTGTTCTCGTTAGGCGGTGCCCAGCGGTAGATAATCTTGCGCACCGTTGTCAGTTTGTACTTGCTCATATAGGTGTGGAGCAGCAAAAACGCTGCTCTCCACCCATACGCCATTGACGAGAACACACAAAAGACAGCCTCTCCCCCCGCCCTCTCCGAGGAGAGGGAGCTGTTTCCGTCGATGTTCCCTTTCCCGTTTATTTGTCCTTGCCACTTGTCACTTGATAATCTGATATTATATTTAACGGATTATTATTTCTAATTCCTCTAGGCAATTTTACTTCATTACTCATATTTTTAAACTCTTAAACTTTTTAAACTCTTAAACTCTCAACTAAAAAAGCCCTCCCCTTAAAGGGCGACTGGGGTCTTTAGAGAAAGTACTAAATGTGCTTTCGGCCCCACAAAGGGGAGCGAATCCCCATTCGCGACGGAGGGCAAAAGCGGGGAGAGGGTCTTTTTTATTTTCTTTTACGGAAACTGTATACTGTATACTGTATAACATATCCTCTATTTAACCATGTATTTATCATTTTGTTGCAGCGCATCCCTTCATTGCTCATCCCCTGTTGTCTCCTTACGCGCTTCGCGTCCTCAATGGTGAAGGTGTCGGGCAGCAGCTCCAGCAGATTCCTTGGGCCGCGTGTTCCTGTGCGTTCTGCCATATTATTTGCCTGTTCTATGGCATCACCGAAGAACTGCATCTTGCACCACAGATCGTAGTTCAGACTCCAGCGGATGAAGTCCTCGCAGGTCTTATCCCACTTGTAATCATTGGCGACGAACAATACACAAGCCTTTAGATAAGCTATCACATTAGCA
>CADCIP010000054.1 GCA_902801485.1 uncultured Bacteroidales bacterium
CCTGGCTGTATCATTTCGGTGCATTTTATACAACAACGTCGCAAAAATATACATAATTTATAATAATACCAAAAAAAACAGCATAAAAATAGATGTATAATACATCGTAAGGAGTAAGTTTTCCGGATTTTATTTGTATCTTTGCCCTGGCTTTTTGATTTTTAGCTTATTTTTTTACAGAATTAACCTATATTAGAATTAGATAATGAGAAAGATTCTTGTTGTAGCAACGCTATTCCTGGGTACGCTATCGGGCCAAGGTCAGGAGAAGGTAATGGACGTCCGTAAGACAAATGGGACAAGCACCCGTACCCCTGTGGCAGACCTGAGACAAATCAGTTTCCTTAACGCAGAAGATACCACTATGATTACAAGACTTACCAATGGTGCCATTTTCCGTACCGACGTAAACGAAGTGGAAGAGATAACATTTGCCGACACATTGTACAACCTGAACAGTACCGGCTACCGCATCCTGGAAACGGGCGATCTCTGCTGGCCGGAAGACCGCTTGCTACCCATCTTCCTTGCACCCGCAACCCCTGTAAGGACGCTGGATATGAATGCAGCCAAACTCAGCAGCGAAGAACGCGTTATGTTCTGCACACTGCAGGGTATCGTCAACCGCAGCCGTCCGCGCATCCTCCTATACAACCACAACGAAGAACCGCAAACAACATGGCCCACGGCACACAGCCTTAAAACCACTGCCATGTCCCCCGCAGCACCCTATTCGCTGGTAAAGCTGTTCAAGGAGGAAATAAACGGCCTGGTACTCTACAGCAACAAGCTGACCAACCATTATTCCAATCTGGCTGTTACCGTTGCAGGACTGAACCGCCTGCTCCCTGTAACTGCCGAAATAAAGGCAAAGCTGGAAGCCAACGGTATGGAGTTCCCCGTTGTGGAGGACCTTACCCCGCTTACGATGAATACCGCATTGGGTGTCTATAACTATCTCTACAACAACTACTGGAGCCGCTGCAACCACCGCCTGCTCATCAGCGAACAGCCCACCATACCTTATGTTCACGACATAGGTGCTGCCTGCGGTTCGGCATGTGTATGGCTCGATCCACGCACCCAAAGCGAACGTATGCTACTCGACAAGATGCTAAAAGACATGACACCCGGGCGCGACTTTGTCCTGGGTTGGTATCCCGAAGAACGCTCCGGTGTGGGCGAGGCTACCAAGTACGGCCTTTCTACCGTACCAGCCGACTTCTTCGAGAACACTACGGTATATACGGCTGTCAACAAGCCTGTAAAGATTGCTCCTGTTCCCAAGCGTCCGAAGTTAGAGAACAAAATCTATGCTGCTGTCTATATCAGCGACGGCGACAACATCCAGTACTGCCAGCATGCTATGGCCAAGATTTTCGAACAGAGCGGTCGGGGCAAGATGCCCCTGAACTGGACCATAAGCCCTGCACTGGCCGACTTTTCGCCCATGATGCTGAACTACTATTACCGCAAGGCAACAACAAACGACTGCTTTGTAAGCGGCCCCTCGGGTATGGGATATGCCATGCCCTACGATGCGCACAATACCGTCTATTATGCAAGCGCAAATTCCAGCAAAGTAATTACACCCTATACCCAACTGACCCAGCGCTACCTGGAAAAGGCAGGCCTGCGCGTCATTACCATCTGGGACGACATCAGTCCCATACAGCGCAAGGCCTATGCCGAAAACTGTCCCTACCTGTACGGACTTACCATCAACGACTGGGAAAGACAAAGCGGAAGACTGACCACCAAGGTACAGTCGAACTGGCTGTGCATAACACCACAGTACCCCTGCTATGCCAACAGCGCAGACGTTATAACCGACTTCTTCAATCGCGACATAAAAAACTTCAAGGGCAAAGAGCCGATGTTCGTAACAGGACAAGGTACCGTATGGGATGTGGGACCAGACAAGCTTATCGCCCTGAAGGAAAAACTGAACGCACTCTCGCCCGGGAATGTTAATATCGTACGTGCCGACCATTGGTTCAGCTACTACAACGAGGCTCACCATTTGCCGTTTAACATTACCATGCTGCAAGAAATGGAAATCACATCCTCTCCAGCAAAGACAAATGTGAAGTATGCTGCCGACGGTTCTCCTTCGGAGGGATATATCTGGATTTCCCAAACTGCCGACAGTACCGGCTGGGTGCAGCTGGATTTCAAGGAACCCTACCAGATTAGCCGTTATGTAGTGCGCCATGCCGAAGCAGCAGGATTGGATTTGGAACTTAACAACCGCGACTTCACAGTCGAAACCAGCCTTGACGGTGAAACATGGAGCACAGCAGGCACCCACACCGGCAATACGGCACCTGTTACCGACACAACCATCACTCCCGTAGATGCACGATACGTGAGGGTAAATGTCACAAACGGCGGTAGCGACGGAATCGTCCGCATTGGCGACATCGAGGTTTACGGATCACATTAACCGGCACTAAGCCATCAGAAAGAGGAAGCAAGGCTTAACAGCAATCGCCGGAAGAATGGGTGAAATGGTGAAGTACATTATGCAGGAAATCGCTACGCTTAGACAAATGGAAAAGGCTGAACGACAGCGATACCACAAAGGCAATACCGCCAAAGAAATATTTCAGCTCGAGACTGGGTGTTACACACAAAACGAATGTAAAAGACAGACATACCAGCTGGAACACAAACCTCATCCAGGTACCGCGGAACACCTTAACCTTATAACGGAATCCGCATACCAACAAATTTACGATAGCATCGTACAGCGCACCTACGGAAAAAGCTATACCAACGCCAACCAGTCCGTATGCATTGTAGAGGCACCAGATTAGAATAGCGAAAACCAGATTTGATGCTATTTCAATTGCCAAATATACCATACTATCCCCTTTGGCTAAGGTACTATATCCTAAAGGAAGTGACATAGACTTAAAGAATGTGTAGAAACAGGCGCAAATGCACATACCCAAAGCTCCCATAAAAGAGTCTGTGAAAAGCAGACCTATCAACTCGGGCAGAAAGAGCAGAAACAAAATCAACAGGGGAGTAAGAACATGCAGACACACATCTATCTGCTGATTGATGGTCTGGTTCATACGCTCTGTGTCCTGATTGACAGAAGAAAGGCGAGGAAAATAATCTGCCTCTAAAGCAACGAACATCATGCCTGCATAACCTGCCGTCATGGTCCATCCTACCCTATAAAGCCCCACATCGTCCATTGTGCCGTTTCCGGGTTGAAGTATCATAGCAGGTATTATCATGCCCAATCCGGCAGTCGAAATACCGGCAAGCACATAGGGAATACCTTTCTTTATCATAGGTAACCCTTCGAAAAACACCTTCTTGCTGAAAGGGGATATCTTATAGGAAATCAGCCGGAAAGAGAAGAATCCATGAGTTATCAGGGAAGCCAAACTGCTGCAGATAAGTCCGATGGCCACACCTTTTACTCCCATATAATAATAAAAGGGTACGGTGAGAAGCAGGGTAAAGACGGCAACAGCACCTTCTATGAAGGCTACCTTCCGCACCTGCCTTAAACCCTTAAGAATGGCACATTCGCCCTCTGCCAACAGGAAACAAGCAGATACAGGTACCATAAGCAGGACCTCGCCAAAGCGATCCCATCTGTGTTCAAAGAAAAAATAGCTTAGGAACGGAGAAGCACACAGGCACAGAAGAAGCGCAAAAAGAGCCGTCCAAAGCACCCATGTTCTGACCACCATTACGAAATGCTCGATTTCCTCGTTCGTTCCTATTTCGAACAGTTCGCCCGACCTCTGGGTAGCATTCAGGGGAACACCCATATTGCTGGCGCTCACCAGAAACTCGGAGATAGATCCGTACACGGAAATTAAGCCGACACCAAACTTACCCAGAAATTCCGATGTCAGCTTATTACGGATAAAAGACGTCAGCATCTTCAGACCCTGAACGCCTCCGAAAACACCCGTATATTTCAGCACATGATCGTACGAGGTATCGGTAGTTTCTTCGTTATGGAGTTTCTCTAATTCACTCATCCCAGAACTCTCAACTCTAAACTCCCTGATGCTGCGGGCGCAACAGATCATTAACAGTCTTTACGGGGTTAAAGGTACTTAGGGGAACCTCTACCATCAGCGTATTCCAGTTACTCATGGCACCATTCCAAAGTCCAGGCAACTCCAGAGCCTTCAGCTCCCTGCCACCCTTGCTCTTGTAAGAAATGAAGCCTGTAGCAGGATCCACATAGTCGGGAAGATTAAACTTATCGCCCTTATAGTCACGCACAGCACAAACCAAGTCCACAGGATTGAAGTGTGTACCCTGTGTGAACATCTTCATGTACTCGGGATTATTCTGGTCGATCTGACTGCTTTCCAGAATCTGCAAAGAAACACTACCGTCCGGATTATAAGCCAGGAAAGGACCGCCACCGGGTTCGCCTACATTCTTTACGACACCGCACACACGGATGGGGCGATTCAGCTTGTTCTTCAGGAATACATGCAATTCGGCATCCTCCATATCCTTAAGTCCGGGAACATCGGTATTCAGCGTATGACGTAAAAAGCGGATTATTTCCTCCAGATCGTCGTGGGTGAACTTACCGCTTTCGAGCAGATCCAGGTATGCAAAGGTCTGCTTCTGGACATCCACCAGCACACCGGCAATCACCTGCTTCCAGCGTACGGTATCTGCCTTTAATCTGTCGGGCACTACATTATCGATATTCTTAACGAACACCACATCACCCTTCAAATCGTTCAGGTTCTCTATCAGAGCTCCATGACCTCCGGGACGGAACAGCAACTTGCCATCCTCGGTTCGGAAAGGCGTATTGTCCATATTGGCTGCTATGGTATCCGTACTGGGTTTCTGCTCGCTCATACTTACATTATATTCTATGTTATAGCGACTGCTTACATCGGGCAGAACCCTGTCTGTCAGTTCCCGGAACAGTTGGCGATGCTCGGAGCTTACGGTAAAGTGGACATCAGCCTTGCCCTGACTGCTTGCATACAGGGCAGCCTCTACAAGATGTTCTTCAACCGGTGTACGGGCACAGTCCTCGTAACTATGGAACTGCAGCAAGCCTTTGGGCAACTGACCGTAATTCAAACCTTCCTCGCCTAACATATTGGCAACCACGGTTTTATATTCGCCTTCCTCGATCAATGCATCCACTCCTTCTCCCTCGTTAAGGAAACAGGCATCGTTCAGTGCATCGAAGAAAGCAAAGTTATGAATCCCTGCAAAGAAAGTCTTCTCAAAGTCGGTTGATGGAACATCGTAGTCGGCATTCAGGAATTCAAACATATTCTTGAACATTCTGCTGGCTGCGCCGCTGGCAGGAACAAACTTTATAATGCTATGACCCTCAGCCTTGTAGTCGTTCCATATTTTTATGTACTTTTCGGCCTCCTCGTCCGAGGGAGCAATAATACCGTTATCTACAGAAGCAGCAGCCTTTAGTTTCAGGAACGGGAAACCCTGTTCGAAATTTCTTAACTGCTCCTCAATCTGACATTCACTTATACCCTTCTTCTGGAGAAGTTCCTGGTCTTCTTTCGTAAACGACATATCCCTTGTATATTTGTTTTTTTATTTTAGCGCACAAAAGTAAACAAAAAATATCAATTATCGCAATGAAACACAGAAAAATTCATACCTTTGTACAAAATAAAACAAGATTGAATATGACAAAGGACAAATTCTTTACCCCCGAAGAGAAAATACAAATTACGGATTTGTATAAGCAACTCTACACGGTGTCAAAGGATGTGCTTCTTCCCAACGATGACCAAAAGGTCCGTTTCTACATTCGGGAGGCTATCGAGAAGGGACTACTGCAACGCGACTCTTTCAACCTAAACCCCATCATCAACGATTGCGAGACCGCTCTGATTGTAGCAGAGGAAATTGGCATGAACCGGCCTTCCATCTTAGGTATTATGCTCAGCGGCGTAGTGTTAAGCGGAGCTGCATCTGTCGGAGAAATAAAGAGTGATTTCGGAGAAGACGTAGCCAACATACTTCACGGCATGCTTCGCATCAGGGACTTATATACCAAAAGTGCAACCGTCGAAAGCGAAAACTTCAGGAGTCTGCTGGTTACCTTTGCAGAAGACCTGCGGGTTATCCTAATCATGATAGCCAATCGTGTGCTTATCATGAGGAAGATTAAAGATACACCGTACGTAGAAGCACAGCGCAAGGTTTCTATGGAGGCTGCTTACCTCTACGCTCCCCTGGCCCACAAACTGGGACTCTATAAACTGAAGAGCGAGCTGGAAGACCTCAGCCTGAAATACCTTGAGCACGATGCCTATTACCATATTAAGGAGAAACTGAACGAAACAAAGCGAAGCCGTGATGCCTACATAGCAAACTTTATCGGCCCCATTGAGGAGAAGCTGAAAGCCGCAGGCCTGAAGTTCCACATGAAGGGCCGCACCAAGAGCATACACTCCATCTGGCAGAAGATGAAGAAACAACAGGTGGATATCGACGGTGTCTATGACCTCTTTGCCATCCGCATCATTCTGGATTCCAAACCCGAAAAGGAGAAGCAGGACTGCTGGCAGGTATTCAGTATCATCACCGATATGTACCAGAGCAACCCCAAACGTATGCGCGACTGGCTCTCTGTTCCCAAGAGCAACGGCTACGAGAGCCTTCACATCACGGTTCTCGGACCTGAACAGAAATGGGTGGAGGTGCAGATACGCACAGAACGCATGGACGATATTGCCGAACACGGATTGGCAGCACACTGGCGCTACAAAGGTATCAAAAGCGGACAGAGCGGCATCGAGGAATGGCTTGCCAATGTGCGTGGCGCACTGGAGACCAACGACGATATGCAACTCATGGACCAGTTCCGGATGGACCTGATAGAGGACGAGGTGTTTGTCTTTACACCTAAAGGCGACCTCTTTAAACTGCCTGCAGGCGCCACCGTACTGGACTTTGCCTACACCATCCACACCAAGGTGGGCAACTCTTGCGTAGGAGCCAGAATAGGCAACAAGAACGTCACCATCCGACAGAAGCTTCAGAGCGGCGACCAGGTGGAGATTCTCACTAACGTAAACCAGACTCCCAAGCAAGACTGGCTCAATATAGTACAAACCAGCAAGGCACGTAACAAAATACGCCAAAGCCTGAAGGAAATGGAGAGCAAGCAAGCACTGATGGCAAAGGAAGAACTGGAACGTAAGCTCAAGAACCGTAAGCTGGAGTACAACGAGCCAACCCTCATGCACACCATCACCAGATTGGGTTACCGTATCGTTACCGAGTTCTATGCAGCATTGGCATCCGGCACAATAACTATGGACCAAGTACTGGAAGAGTATGCCGCCCAACTGCGTCATGCCAAAGGCGAGGAGGAACGCACCGTTCCCACCACCAGTGCTCAGGAATTCGTAATGCAGGAAACAGATACCAGGAAACTTGCAGGAGGGGACGATGTGATTGTTATAGACCAGGAACTGAAGGGACTCGACTTTCAGATGGCACGATGCTGCCAACCTGTCTATGGCGATGATGTCTTTGGCTTCGTAACAAGCGGAGGAGGCATCAAGATTCATCGCGAAGACTGCCCGAATGCGCCACAGTTGCGTGCCCGTTTCGGATATCGTATAGTAAAGGCCCGCTGGGCAGGCAAACGCGGAAGCCAATACCCCATTACCCTACGTATTGTGGGAAATGACGACTTAGGTATTGTCAACAACATCACCAGCATAATCAGCAAAGAAGAGAGAATCCTGCTTCGCAGTATCAGCATAGACAGTCACGACGGACTGTTCTCAGGCACACTTACCGTTATGCTTGACGATACGAGCAGGTTACAACAGTTATTGAAAAAGATTAAAACCGTAAAAGGCGTTAAAAATGTTACACGTTCATAAAGAAAGCATGAGAAATTTTTGTCTGATAATATCCCTGGCGGCTTGTCTGTCCGGTCAGGCAATCGAAATCCAGAAAATACGTATCAGCAACCCCATCCCCGTTTCCGTACCTATCCTTACAGACACAGCTGATGTGAATGGCAAAAAGTACGAACCGGATGAGCTGCTCTATTCCACCCCGCAGTCGCTCAAACTTTGGCTTAACGGCACAGTATGTACCGACGGCATCCTTCCGGCTCCCCAACAGACGAGCCTTCTGCAGGCAGGATTTATTCTCCAGAATACAGGATTCGTGAAAGCCGATTTCAAGGTGGAATGCAAAAGCAAACACACCCTCTATGTTGATGATGCAGAAGTGAACGGCAACACCCAACTGGTACCAGGAACACATCTGGTGGCTGTTAAACTACTACAGAAGAAAGATGAAGCTGACACGCTGAGAATCAGCCTTTCAAGCGAACAGGAAAAATACATCAGCATAGACCCCGAAGGTAAACGCTACTGGACACTGAAAGACCTTATGCACGGCAAACGCTTAGGCAGGGTTTCGCTCTCCAGCTCCGGCAAATACCTGATGCAGAAATTCAATACAACCTACGAAGGCGGAAGCAGCGAAAGCACAGAGCAAATCCTCGAGATAGCAACCGGCAATCTGTTAGCTGTACAGGGATTCTCGCAATGGGACAAGACAGAAGACCGTTATATACGCCAAAAGAAAACTACCGACGGCGCATATCAAATTCTGTCTGTTGATGTAAAAACAGGACAGTCCAATCTGCTTGCCACCTATAAGGGTCGGGGCAGCGCCAATTATATAGGTAACAACAAACTGCTCATTACAGAACATGTTGACGGACCTAAGGAAACAAATAATGATGTACACCAGATTCTGGAGCCTGACGACAGACAGCCAGGATGGCGCAACCGTTCCAACATCTTTATTCAGGATATCAGCACAGGCATTACACGCCAGCTTACGGCAGGCCAGCATAATGTAAGCGCACTTGCCTCCGATGACGGATCTATGATTCTACTGAATATATACACATCGGATGTCACAGAACGGCCTTTCGGGTTTTCGACAGTTCTTCTTGTCAATACAGAAACCATGCAAACCGACACGATTGTCAAACGCGACGGATTCCTGCACAGCGGGCAGTTCTCGAAAGACGGCAAGTACATTTCCTTCACGGGAAGCCCCGAAGCCTTTGGCGGTATTGGAAATACGCTGCCTGCAGACAAGATTCCCAGCTGTTACGAGTACGAACTTTTCATCTACGACATAGCCGCAAAAGAGGTTAAGTGCATTACACGGGATTTCGACCCTTCTGTCACCGGGTATCAATGGAGCAAGTTTGACGGCTGCATCTATGCTGTTACAGAAAACAAAGACCTGCAGAGCATCTTCCGCATCAATCCCAAGGACGGAAAGATAACACAGATTAAGACAACAGACAACTTTGTGTACAGCAATTTCAGTCTGGCTCGTGAAAAAGCTGTTTTGGCATACGTAAGCGAAACCACACAGACCAGCGACCGTACATGGATTATGGACCTGAAAACAGGCAAAGAACGGGTTGCCTTTGATGTGAATCCCGAACGTACAGCTGATATCCAACTGGGCGAGTGCCATTCCTGGAACTTCCGCGCCGAACGTGGCGACAGCATCTACGGCTGTTACTATCTGCCCCCCTATTTCGACGAGACCAGGCAGTACCCCATGATTGTATATTATTATGGCGGATGCTCACCCGTCGGCCGTTATCTGGACAGCTATTACTGTTATCAAGAGTGGGCAGCTCTGGGCTATGTGGTATATGTTATACAGCCCTCTGGCTGTAGCGGATTCGGGCAAGAGTTCGCATCGCGCCACTCTAATGCCTATGGCGATTATACAGCAAAAGACATTATCCAGGGCACCAAGCAGTTCTGCAAGGAACATCCGTATGTAAACGAAAAGAAGATTGGCTGTATGGGAGCCAGCTACGGCGGTTTCATGACCATGTATCTGCAAACACAGACAGACATCTTTGCTGCTGCTATGAGTCACGCCGGCATCAGCAATCCTGCCAGCTACTGGGGTTATGGTTATTGGGGCTACTCTTACAATGCAACCGCAGCAGCGAATTCCTATCCCTGGAACAATGTCGAACTGTATAGCGGGCATGCCCCCCTGTTTAATGCCGATAAGGTTCATACGCCCATCCTTTTTATGCACGGAAGTGCCGACACTAATGTGCCCATCAACGAGAGTATTCAGATGTTTACCGCACTTAAGATTCTGGGAAGGGAAACAGCTTTCATTACCGTAGAAGGCGAGAACCACCATATCCTTGACTACAACAAGCGAATCCGCTGGCACGATAGCATTATGGCATGGTTTGCCCGTTGGCTGCAAGACGATCCCACATGGTGGAACACCCTCTATCCTGCTAAGAATCTGTAACTGTCCGACGTATGATATACCCACAGCATTTCGAGCAGAAAATAGGCTTTTCGGAAATACGTCAGTTGCTCAGCAACCATTGTCTGAGTACATTGGGGCGCAGTCGTGTCGAACAGATGACTTTCCTCACGAAACCCGACGAAATCCGTCTTCTTCATCAACAGATTCAGGAGTTCCGGCGTATCATGACAGAGGTTGCCGAATTGCCCGAACAGGACTTTTTCGACCTCCGTCCTACCATTCAGCATATACGCATAGAAGGAGTGCATCTTGACGAGAAAGAACTGCACAATTTATATCTCTCGCTTCGCACTCTGCACTCATGGATCAGCATTTTGCGTGGCGTGGAAGAAGAACAACCCCTCTACCCGGCCCTGCACAAGCTGACAGAAGGCGTATTTACATTCAACTCCATCACCAAACGGGCCGAGCAGATTCTGGACCGATACGGACGTATCAGCGACAATGCGACGCCCGAATTGGCCAACATCAGACAAGAGTTGCGCAAACATGAGGGAAGCGTAAGCCGAACCCTGAATAAAATCCTGAAGGCTGCCCAAGCTGAAGGATGGGTGGACAAGGATGTTGTTCCCACCCTACGCGACGGACGACTTGTCATCCCTGCCGCTCCAGCAATGAAGCGTAAACTTAAGGGTATCATACACGATGAGAGTTCAACAGGGAAGACTGTCTTCATAGAACCGGCCGAAGTGGTAGAGGTAAACAATCACATTCGGGAACTGGAAGCCGAGGAGAAGCGTGAAGTGATACGCATCCTGAAGGATTTTACAGAACTGCTGCGCCCCAACATTCCTGAACTGGTTCGCGGCTACGAGTTCCTGGCAGATGTGGAATTAGTTCGTGCCAAAGCACATCTGGCAGAACAGATAGGCGGCATATCACCTCAGATAGAGAAGAATCCCCTTATCGACTGGACCCTTGCCCGGCATCCCCTTCTGGCACTCACCCTGAAGAAACAGGGAAAGAAGGTTGTCCCACTCGAGATAGAACTGAACAAGAAACAGCGCATCCTCGTCATCAGCGGTCCTAATGCCGGCGGAAAGAGTGTATGCCTGAAGACAGTAGGTCTGCTGCAATATATGCTGCAATGCGGACTGGCCGTTCCTATGGGCGAAAACTCTAAGTGCGGCATCTTCAAGGACATCTTTATAGATATCGGCGACGAGCAGAGCATAGAGGACGACCTGAGTACCTATAGCAGCCATCTGCTGAACATGAAAAATATGATGCGCAGTTGCAATCCACACAGCCTTTTGCTCATCGACGAGTTCGGAGGCGGAACAGAACCCACCATCGGAGGAGCTATAGCTGAGGCTGTTCTAAAGCGATTCGTCAAAGACGGTGCTTATGGCGTTATCACCACCCACTACCAGAACCTGAAACACTTTGCCGAAGATACCCCAGGTGTGGTAAACGGAGCCATGCTATACGACCGCCACCGCATGGAAGCCCTCTTCCAACTACAGATTGGCACCCCCGGAAGTAGTTTTGCCGTAGAGATTGCGCGAAAGATAGGAATTCCAGAAGAAGTAATAGCCGATGCCACAGAAATTGTAGGTAAAGATTATGTGAATGCCGACAAGTACCTGCTGGACATTACACGCGACAAACGATATTGGGAGGGCAAGCGTCAGACCATTCATTCTCAGGAGAAGCAGATGGAAAGCACCATCGAGCGATACGAGAAAGAAATGGCCGAACTGAGGGAAAAACGCAAGGAGATTATCCAAGAAGCCAAGAAACAGGCCGAGCAGATTCTTCAGGACAGCAATGCCATTGTAGAAAAGACCATTCGTGAGATTAAGGAAGCACAGGCCGAGAAAGACCGGACCCGCAAAGCCCGTCAGGAGATAGACGAATTCCGAATCCGTCTCGAGGAAGAACAACGACACGAACACGACGAGATGATAGAGCGCAAGATGCAGAAAATCCAGGAGCGCCGTAAACGCAAGCAGGAACGCAAGGAGAAAAACGGGAACGGAAACGATAACGGGACCCTCCAACTCTCAACTCTCAACTCAACACTCTCAACTCAGCACTCCCCCAAGGGGGGGGACGGAGGGGGCCTCTCATCCTTCCAGAAAGGTGATACTGTCCGTCTCAAGGGACAAACTACGGTTGGCGTCATCGAGGAGATAAACGGGCAGAAAGCCTCTGTAGCTTTCGGCATGGTGCGCACAAGAGTAGAACTGTCACGTCTGCAACACGCAGCACCCAAGAAAAAGGAAGAACTCGGAGTTCAGATTGTTTCCTTCGTAAGCAAAGAAACGCAGAATCAGGTACGTGAAAAGCATCTGCACTTTCACCAAGAAATTGATGTCAGAGGTATGCGAGGCGACGAAGCCCTACAGACGGTTACCCATTTTATAGATGATGCCACCTTGGTTGGTGCCAGTCAGGTACGCATTCTGCATGGAACGGGTAATGGTATTCTGCGACAACTTATCCGACAATATCTTCAGACTGTTCCCAACGTATCCTCAGCACACGATGAGCACGTCCAATTTGGCGGAGCCGGAATAACGGTAGTCGAGTTTTCTTAAATCTCGGTAGTAAAGGTATTTACCGCATCAATCACGCGCTGGACCTGTTCGTTTGTCATCACGGGTGAGATGGGAAGCGACAGAATCTCTTTGTGAATACGCTCTGATATGCGATACTTCTCTTTGTTCCACTCCTTGTATGCTTTCTGCTTATGAGGAGGAATAGGATAATGGACAACCGTCTGGATATCCATCTGCTTCAGATAGGCAGCCAGTTCATCACGCTTCGGACAGCGAACAGGATAAACATGGTACACATTCTCCTCTGGACTTTTTGCCGCCAAAGGTTTGGTAATCAATGGGTTCACAATCCCGTTATCATACATAAGGGCAATCTCGCGCCGACGCTCATTATCATTATCCAACTGAAGAAGTTTCACGCAAAGTACTGCAGCCTGTATCTCGTCCATTCTGCTGTTATGGCCCTTATACTCGTTTACATACTTTTCTGCACTGCCATAGTTTGCCATAGTACGGACAATACGGGCCAGTTCCCCGTCGTTGGTAGTCACACAACCCGCATCACCCAGCGCACCCAAGTTCTTTCCGGGATAGAAACTTATACCGGCAGCATCGCACAAATTACCGGCCACCTTCCCCTTGTAGCGCACACCGTGAGCCTGAGCCACGTCCTCCACCACCTTCAGGCCATGCTGCCGGGCTATAGCGTTGATAGCATCCATATCACAGACCCTTCCGTACAGATGCACAGGGAGGATGGCACGCGTCCTATCGGTAATTAAGGATTCGATAAGAGAAGGGTCTATCAGATAATCCCGTAAACGGGGTTCGCAGAGAACAGGTTTCATTCCCGCGTATGTAACAGCCAGGATAGTAGCAATATAAGTATTCGAAGGCACTATCACCTCGTCATCATTCTGCCAGCCAAGCATTTCCTTATAAGCCAAGAGAATCAACGACAACGCTTCCAGGCCGTTGCCTACGGGAACACAGTATTTAGCACCGCAGTATTCCGAGAAATGTCTGGCAAAACGCTCGTTCTCTTTTCCCAACAAATACCATCCGCTCCTGACCACACGTGTAATCTCGCTGCTCAGTTCCGGTTCAAACTTCTCGTTTATCTGTTTTAAGTCCAGGTACTTTATTGTCTGACTCTGGGTATTGCGCACATTACCCGTCATGCTGTCTATTATGGAGTTACGAAGGTCCACTTCGTATGTATCATAGCAGACAGCCCTTCCGCCAAAACCCTCCTTTTGGAATATCAGCCCCTCGTTCAGGAATCTTCCGTCGTTTTCGTTGCTGGTACCCATATCCAGATATTCCATCTGCTTGTAACGTTCGTTAATCAGATGTTTAAAAAGCAAATCTAATGCGCCGAACTCCCTACCCTCATCGCCAGAGGCAATATATTGGACATGCGCAACCTGACGGCTCTCAAAAATCACAGTACCCGCAACTATTCGGTCCCCGCGCCTGACGACATAAAGTTTAATGTTCCTGGGGAAAAGACGCATCAACAGCAGAATCTCCTGATAGCTATGCACAGGCTTGCTGTTATGATGCTGCAAAAGCACATCCTCCAACAATATCCAGAATTCCTGAAGGCTTTCCTCGTCACTCTCCGAAACACGGTCCAAATAGCACCCATGGTCCACCGCCTTCTTAGCCTGACGCATACGCAGGGTGCGCATCTTCAGGGTGCTACGCTGGTTGATTGCTGTACTCACCAATCGCCTTACCAATTGAGCACCGGCACGGAACAGAGCATACAAGTCCTCATCGCTGGGGTAAGGGCTATAAATATAAGGTATAGGCTTATAGTAAACCTTAATGGCCTGCATATAGTCGCGATAATAACACAATACCTCCTGCATAATGGCCAACACCTCCATCTGTGTTACCTCAGGCAGGACAATCAGTCCACCGTATGTAAGTCCCTGATGCGAGTACACACATTTCTTGTGCTCATCATAGTTGGCAGGAAAGACAGCCACCAGATCCTTGGTTGTCAGGCGATTCTCTTTGTATTCGTCATCGGGCGACACACCGTCGTATATCAGCAACGAGCAGTCAAAGAACCTGTCGCTATGGTAATCCATGAAATTGCGTTGTAACAGGAAAGTTCCGTTCTTGGAGTTCTCCACAAACGCATCCCATGTTTCTTTTCTATTAATAGAATAAGGTATTATCGTCATTCCGTCGTCAATTCCAGAAATTCTTTATAATCATGTATATAGTCCTCTGCACTGTAGGGCTCAGAAGCCAGGCTCACACAGGCAGCATTAGGTGTAAAATCGTAAAGCTTGCACCAAACCAGGGGTGGAATCAGTATTCCCACATGCGGATCGTTCATCTCCAGCACAATCTGCTCCTTTCCGTCATCCACCTCCATCTTAAAGCTACCGCCTAAAGGAAAAATCACCATCGAACAGGTCTTATGGGCATGGTCACCTCTCACATGTCCGTCTTTTATATTATAAGTCCAGAATACGCGCTCAATCTTAAAGGGGATATGTTTATCACACTCGCCAAAAGCCAGTGAGCCGCGTTTGTCACCAATCAGGGGTAATTCTATCATTTTACACCCCTTTGGCAACTTATCCTGTGGAATATTTATCATTGCTTCATTATTTTTATGCAAAGTTCGGGAAATTTTCTCAAAAGTGCAAAAAATTCCAGAAAGTACTTGCGAGATTCGGGAAAAAGCTATACCTTTGCATCGCATTTGAGAAAAAGAGCTGGTTAACAGTTCTAAGACGGGATGCCGGAAGGAAGTTTGGGTGAGTGGCTGAAACCACCAGTTTGCTAAACTGACGTGCGGGTTACCGTACCGGGGGTTCGAATCCCCCAGCTTCCGCCAGAGACCCTCTCAAATTGCAAATGGCGCTTTCGTCTAGCGGCTAGGACACATGCCTCTCACGCATGGAACACGGGTTCGATTCCCGTAGGCGCTACAAAATTTGAAAAACAGGAGAAAGAATAGCGTAACATCAATAGCGATGCTACGCTTTTTTTTGTTTCAGGTTTCAGCGAATTGTGAGATTTTCGGCAAATCCGTATTAAAAGAGCCATAAAATTTAAATTTAAAGGATGTAAAAATTTTTCATTCTCCTTAAAACCAATTCCTTTCTTCCTTTGTTTTGCGCTTTGCCTATGAAAATCCTGCCCCATGGTTAACAAAAATTTTCCCGTTGGCTATGCCGCATTTTTCGTTGCCTTATATCAGTTTTGCAACTTGTTGCAAAGGTACGAATTTTTCCCGAATCGAACAAACCTTCGGACTTTTCGATTGCAATTCCAGTTATTCGTACCTTTGCAGTTGAATTTTTATAAAACAATCTTATTACTCGCCTGATAAATTACCACATTTCAACTAAATTGCAGAAGAACATCTTCTGCAAAGGTCCTTTGTAATTAAGGCCTACTTGCGAGGTTTCGGGGACTGGGCTTTGTCGTATTTCTCCCAGAGTTTTTTCTTCGCTGCCAGCTCCTTCTGCCTTGCAGTACTCTCGCGAGCAGCCTTCTCTACAACTGCTTCGTCTTCGGGCGAGGCATAAGCATGACGGAAACCTTGCTGCTTGTTCCATTCGCCTCGGGTAAAGTCGGGAAAGGCGACGGCAGCGCATCCGTTGTCCATGCTTATGGAACCCAGTTCTGCCAAGGCGCACCATTCCGCCAAGTCATAGACATCGATATCGAGAGGCAGACCATTCTGCAAGCAATAGACGAGACGGGCATCCATCGTATAATCCATTCCGCCATGACCGAACTCACGACCCAAATCGCCGAACTTCTTCAGGATGGGATGATAGTATTGCTTCATCAGAGCATCGTATTCCGCCTTTGGAAGGAAGTTGTGCCCTGATATCTTGCCTGCCATTTCAGCAAGTCCCATGTCACTGGCGCTCTTCTTGCTGATAAAAATCTTAGGATCGGGATATTTGGTGCAGAAACCCGTCATGCCCGTCAGCTTGTACATACGATTGTAGGGCTGAGGGCTCATCACATTGTGCTGAATCTCCAGGACCTTACCTTTCTCAGTTCGCATGAGTGTGGTGGTGTGGTCGCCATTACGGAAGCTGTCGCACTCCTTGCCAGTCACTTCCTTGTAGCCTTCCCGACCGCAGAAACTCTCGGTATCCATAGCGATAAGCGTCTTGATGCGGTCGCCCCGATGGATATTCAGGGCCTGCGCAATGGGGCCGAGTCCGTGTGTGGCATAGATGTCGCCACGGTTTTCCTTATTGTATTTCAGGCGCCAATGCAGGTTCTCAGGATCTGAGCCGTCAGGATTATGCCAGTATCCCTTCCAGATATTTGCCTCGTTCAGCGTATGAATGTAAGCACCCTCAGCACGTATTATCTCGCCAAAGAGTCCCTGCTGTGCCATGTTCAGGGCACACATCTCGTAATAGTCGTAGCAACAGTTTTCCAGCATCATACAATGCACGCGGTTCTTCTCGCTCAGGTCTATGAGTTCCCAACACTGCTCCAAGTTCATGACGCTGGGCACCTCGATGGCTGCATGCTTGCCGTTTTCCATAGCGCATTTGGCGACGGGGAAATGATGGTCCCAGTCTGTAGCGACATATATCAGGTCGATATCCTTTCGCTTGCACATATCGACGTATCCCGTTTCTCCGCTGTATATGTCGGCAGGGGGCAGACCCGCTTCTCGCAGGTATTTCTGCGCATCTTTGGCACGAGACTCCTCATAATCGCAGAGCGCTACTATCTGCACACCGGGTATGTGGCAATACCTCTTCACTGCCCAGGGTCCACGACTGCCAAGTCCTGCAAACCCTACCCTAACGGTCTCCAACTTAGGTGTGGTCAGTCCCAGGGCCGACTGCTGTCCGGCAGGACGGACAGGTGTTTCCACAACAATAGTTCCCTTGTCCCAATGCCACTTTGTACTGGGGCTTGTGCTCTGGGCATAGACGACCGAGCTAATGGCAAGCAGTGCTATGCCTAAACTGTGTCTGATGTTCATTTCCTTCTGTTTTTTAGAGTGAAGAATGAGATTTACTTTTGTCTGCTGATTGCTCGATTGGTGAGTGAGCCTAAGGCTCCTGCTCTTGATGCTGGTGCAAAGGTACGACATAATTATGAAACCACAAAGCCAAACACAAAAAAACACAGATGATTTGATAAGCTCAGAAAAAAGCAGTACCTTTGCAATTGAAAAGTCAAGCCTCTCCTAAATCCTCCCCTAAAGGGAAGGACTTCTCCCTCTCCTTTAGGAGAGGGTTGGGGAGAGGCTTCCCCTTTACGGGGAAATCAAGGAGGAGGGAGAAACGATAGAATATAAGGTAATGTAATATGGAAATCGTAAATCTTTTGGACTTTGCCCGACGTGAGCAGCTGCGTGACTGGCTGATGGTCAATCATGCCACGTCAAAAGAAGCTTGGATTACCATCAATCGCAGCAAACAACCTCGCGAAGATGCCATACCTTATGTTGATATGGTAGAAGAACTCCTTTGTTTCGGTTGGATTGATTCTACCGTCAAGCGGCTTCCCGATGGACGTAATGCCCAACGCATTTCGCCAAGACGCAAAGGAAGCCATTGGACGAAGCTTAACCTAGAACGCTGCGCCAATTTGTCAGCAAAAGGATTGATGACTGAAGCCGGACTTCATGCAATGCCTATATCAATTCATAATTCTCAATTCATAATTCAT
>CADCIP010000055.1 GCA_902801485.1 uncultured Bacteroidales bacterium
GTTTGTGAGCGCATCCAGTTCGTTTATAACAATATCTATATTATCACATCCGATACCTGTGCTAAGGACAGTAATGCGTTTGCCTTTGTAGGTTCCTGTAATGGTATGGAACTCGCGACTCTGAATGTCGCATTCAATATGGGTAAAATGGGAGGCTACTAAATCTACCCTCCCAGGGTCTCCAACTAGGATGACTTTCTGAGCCAACTGCTCTGGTGTAATATGCAGGTGAAAAACACTGCCATCGGTATTAATAATCAGTTCAGATGGTTCAAAATGTTTCATCGTTTTTTTCTATTCTAATTCCAATTTTCTTATTTCTTTTTCCAGATTATGTATTTCTGATTCTATCTGTTCCAACTTTTCTTCATTCAGGCGAATCTGCGGTGCTATCTGTGCCTTTTGAGTATCTGTTCCAGAGACATATCGGGCACGAAGGCGATCCAGTTCTTGGCTGCGTGCTTGAAGGTCTTTTTTGCTTTCAATCCACCATTGAGCCTTTTCTTTTGCCTTTTGTTTCTTAAAGTCAGAAAGTGTATAGTATGTGTGCTGATCGTTCAGGATAAACTCAAAGTCGCGTTTCTGCTGCTCTCCCTTCTTTGCGTTTCTGGTTTCGAGTAAACGCTTTTGAGCTTCTTTAACGATAGCTGGATTTGTCCAACTGTCCTTTATGCTGTTTATCTTTGCCAAGCTGCGCAGTTTCTCTTCACCCAATACATCTATATTATAAATGCTTCTTTTCTCGTTAGGTATGAAGGTATAAAGGCAGACGCTATCAACGGGTTGGTTACGGTCTGAAACAAAATAGCCAAGATTATTAAACTCGTCTAAGACATACAGGTAATCGTTGGCAGGTGAGTTAAAGGGCATACCTATGTTGTCTGGAACCAGGAACTGTTGTGTGTCCGCATCATAGCGTGTCATGAAAATATCGTATCCACCTACGCTCTCGGAATTCTCAGCAGCAAAATACATGGTGATGCCATCGGTAAGCATGAAGGGAAAGTCGAAGTTGTCGTTTTCTTCTTCATTAAATCCTTTTAGGGGAGTTGGGACGCTCCATTCGTTAGCGATGAGCAAACTTTCTACCAAACGAAGTTTTCCGTTCTTGTTAGGTTGAGCATACATACGTTTATCGCCTAATTGATTCTGAAAGTAGCTGCTGAATGATTTGTCTTCTTTGACAATGGAGTTCAGTGGATGAATACTACCACACTCAGAACTAATTTTTATGGCATTCAACACTTCTTTTTTTGGCATCACTAAGCTGTCGATAATCATCACCTGTTCTGTAGCTTGTAGTTTGATTCTACCTTTACGCGCAGTTTCCAGCAATTCTTCCTCCTGTATAGTAGGTTGCTGTTTTTTCTGGAGCTGTTGTATAGCCAGCACAAGATAGTTTTCGGCATCGGCAAATTTGTATTCGCTGATAGCCTCAACAGGGTTAATTTCGGGTAAGGCTTGTGCCTTGGCCTTGGTTCTTTTGCGCTGCGCTGGAACAGCAAGGCAGCAGATAATGAGGATGGCGGTAAACAGAATTCTTTTCATGCTATCTTATTTGAATATAAAATATACGGCTAGTATAAGGCAGAGAAAGGCTGCTATGTGGTTCCAGTGGAGACTTTGTCCTTGGAATAGGATGTTGGCTATAATGGTAAAGATAACCAGCGAGAGTACCTCTTGGATAATCTTTAGTTGCATAAGGTTGAAGGGGCCTCCGTTATCTATAAAACCAATTCGGTTAGCCGGAACCATAAAACAGTATTCAATGAATGCTATGCCCCAGGAAAAAGCTATGACACCGATTAATGGCCAATTTGAGCTGACTCCTGTTTGTGAAAGTTTAAGGTGCAGGTACCATGCAAGTGTCATGAACACGTTGCTGGCAATAAGTAGAAGAATGGTGTATAATCCAGACATTTTTAATTGTTTGATTAACAAAGGAACCAGAAATAGCACGTTTCTGTTGTGCTATTCCTGGTTCTGTCGTTGGTTATTACTTGCTCAGATAATCATGCATTGCTGCTGCAGCACGGCGTCCGTCACCCATTGCAAGGATAACAGTAGCACCACCACGAACGATGTCTCCACCGGCAAAGATGGTGGGGATGTTGGTCTGCATGCCTTCGTTTACAACGATGGTATTCTTGCGACCTAGTTCAAGGCCTTCTATAGAGGTGGGAACAATAGGATTTGGGGATACACCTACGGCAACGATGGCTTGGTCGATGGCGATAGTCTCTGTGGCACCCGGGATGGGCTGAGGACTGCGACGACCTGAAGCATCGGGCTCACCAAGTTCCATCTTCTGCAGCACGACCTCTGTTACATTTCCCTTTTCATCAGCATGATATTCAATCGGGTTATGCAGAGTGAGGAATTCAATACCTTCTTCCTTGGCATGTTTAACTTCTTCAAGACGTGCTGGCATTTCCTGTTCACTTCTACGGTATGCAATAAATACGCGTTCTGCACCGAGACGCTTGGCAGTACGACAGCTATCCATGGCAGTATTGCCTCCACCGACTACCATAACATTCTTACCTCGACGAATTGGTGTGTCATATTCTGCATTAGAAGCGTCCATGAGGTTGACACGTGTCAGATATTCATTGGATGACATAATGCCATTGCTATTTTCACCGGGAATACCCATGAAGTTGGGCAGTCCGGCTCCTGAAGCTACAAATATGCCCTGGAATCCTTCGTTCTCCAATTCTTTGACTGTTACAGTCTTGCCAATGATACAGTCCTTAACAAACTTGACACCAATCTTTTCAAGATTTTGAATTTCGAAATCAACAATCTTGTTAGGAAGACGGAATTCGGGAATACCATATTTAAGCACACCGCCAATCTCATGTAGGGCCTCGAAAACAGTTACATCATAACCGAACTTTGCCATATCGCCGGCAAAACTTAAACCGGAAGGACCGGAACCGACAACAGCTATTTTCTTGCCGTTATTCTCAGCTACTTCAGGAAGTGTTGTTTTACCACTGTCCCGCTCAAAGTCAGCGGCAAAGCGCTCCAAATAGCCGATGGCTACTGCTGGTTCGTTCATCTTCAGGTGGATACACTGGCTCTCGCACTGCTTCTCCTGAGGACAAACACGTCCACATACAGCTGGCAGGGCAGAAGTGCTTTTGAGTACACGGGCTGCATTCAGGAATTCGCCACGTTCAATATTCTTGATGAAAGATGGAATGTTGATGTTCACAGGACAACCTTGCATACAAGAAGGATTTGCACAGTCGAGACAACGTTTTGCCTCTGTCATGGCTTGCTCCTTGGTAAGGCCCTTGTTAACTTCTTCTGTACGTGTTGTAGCACGATAAACGGGATCCAACTCGGGCATCTTTACACGCTCGATCTGTGTACGTTCCTTAGCCTTCATGCTCTTACGGAGCTCGTCACGCCATGCGGCGCTACGATCCAGTAATTCCGACAAAGGAGTGGTTGTGTCCTGACCCTCGGCTGAAGGAGCATCAGCACTCTTGGTGCATGCTTTCTCGGGGGCACAAGTGCAGGTCTTACCTTCGAGGGCTGCCTGATAAGCTGCGAGAGCTTCAGCCTCTTCTGGCTTGAATGCACCGGCACGCTGGAGCATCTCGTTGAAATCAACCTGATGACCGTCAAACTCGGGACCGTCAACACAGACAAACTTTGTTTTGCCTCCTACACTGATACGGCATGCACCGCACATACCTGTTCCGTCCACCATAATGGTATTGAGGCTGACATCAGTGGGGATTTCATATTTCTTAGTGAGCAAGCAGCAGAATTTCATCATAATGGCAGGACCGATGGCAAATACCTTGTCAACCTTCTCGCGCTGGATAACTTCCTCGATACCAACGGTTACAACACCTTGCTTTCCATATGAGCCGTCATCGGTCATAATGATTACCTCGTCAGAGCTCTTACGAACCTCGTTTTCGAGGATGATCAGGTCTTTGCTACGGCCGGCCAATACACTGATAACACGGTTGCCAGCAGCTTTCAGGGCCTGGATGATTGGAAGCATGGGAGCTACACCTACACCACCGCCAGCACACACAACGGTACCGAAGTTGTCAATATGGGTTGCCTTGCCAAGAGGACCTACGACGTCGGTGATGTAATCGCCTTCATTCAGGGCACATAGCTTAGAAGTGCTGGCGCCAACGGTTTGTACCACGAGGGTAATGGTTCCCTCCTGAGGGTTACTACCTGCAATGGTAAGGGGAACACGTTCGCCTTTCTCTCCGACGCGGACGATTACGAAATGGCCAGCCTTACGTGCTTTTGCAATTAAGGGTGCCTCCACATCAAGGCGGAAAACTTTCTCACTGAACTGAATCTTTCTAACAATCTTGTTCATATTTTACCTAAATTGTTTTTATGCTATCCTAAGATAATTATGTTACTTGATGATGTCACAACCCATGTATGGCTGCAACGCTGCGGGGATACGGATACCTTCTTCTGTCTGGTTATTCTCTAAGATGGCTGCAACGATACGGGGAAGAGCCAGGGCACTACCATTAAGAGTATGGCAGAGTTCGGTCTTCTTGGTCTCGCTATTGCGGTAACGGCATTTCAGTCGATTTGCCTGATAGGTGTCGAAGTTGCTTACTGAACTAACTTCCAGCCATCGCTTCTGGGCTTCAGAATAAACTTCAAAGTCGTAGCAGATAGCAGAAGTAAAACTTTGGTCGCCTCCACAAAGACGGAGTATGCGATAGGGGAGTTCCAACTTCTGAAGCAGTCCTTCCACATGAGCCAGCATTTCCTTGTGGCTCTCGGCAGAGTGTTCAGGCTTGTCTATGCGGACAATCTCTATTTTGCTGAACTCATGCAGGCGGTTAAGTCCGCGCACGTCTTTACCGTATGATCCTGCCTCGCGACGGAAACACTGTGTATAGGCACAGTTCTTGATCGGAAGATCCTTCTCCTCAAGAATAACATCGCGGTATATATTTGTTACGGGAACCTCGGCTGTGGGAATTAGGTACAGGTCATCAATATTGCAGTGATACATCTGTCCTTCCTTGTCAGGCAACTGACCTGTGCCGTAGCCGCTGGCTGCGTTTACCACAGTGGGGGGCATAATCTCTTCGTAACCGGCCTTGTTAGCCTCTGCCAGGAAGAAGTTGATAAGGGCACGTTGCAGTTGTGCGCCTTTTCCACGATAAACGGGGAAACCGGCACCAGATATCTTTACGCCCAAGTCGAAATCTATCAGGTTATATTTCTTTGCCAGTTCCCAATGGGGAAGCTTGGCTGTTTCAACAACAGGATTAGCATCCCAGTTGCCCACGGTGTCTTTACCAATTACACATTCCTTCAAGTTGCTTTTTACAACCCAGTTGTCTTCTGCACACGAACCTTCTGGTACTTCGGGGTAGGGGATATTCGGAATTTGGCAAAGCTGGGAAGTAAGTTCCTGCTCAGCAGTTTCCATCTGCTGCTTCAGGGTTTCATTCTTTTGCTTTAATTCGGCAACTTTAGCCTTCACGGTTTCTGCCTCGTCCTTTTTGCCCTGTTTCATGAGGGCACCGATTTCTGCGGCAAGTTTTTTTGCTTCAGAAAGATTCTGATCAAGTGTTGTTTGCGCTTCACGGCGCTTCTTGTCTGTTGCTATTACTTCTGCAATAGCTTCTTTTGCACCATTAAAGTGCTTTTTCTCCAGGCCTTTGATAACAAGTTCGGTCTGTTCTGTAATAAGTTTTAGTGTCAGCATATATATTGCGCTTTATAACTTTTCGTTATTTTGAAATGCAAAAGTACTGTTTTTTTTGCAATAATACATAGTATTATCACTAAAAATAATGATTATATCAAAAAAAGGCTGCACAAATTTATTGTACAGCCTTATTCTGTTCTTGAAAGTCTAATCTTATGCTTCAGCTACGGGAAGCACGCTAACGGTGCTACGATCCAAACGGCCCTTCTTGAACTGAACAGTTCCATCGATAAGGGCGTACAGGGTATTGTCCTTACCCATGCCTACGTTCAGGCCGGGATAGTGACGTGTACCGCGCTGGCGAACGATGATGTTACCAGCAACACACTTCTCTCCACCAAAAATCTTAACACCTAATCTTTGAGCTGCTGACTCGCGGCCGTTCTTAGAACTACCAACACCTTTTTTATGTGCCATACTTTGTTCCTCCTAAAATTAAATTGTTAAGCAATAACTTCCTTAATAGTCAACTCGGTGAACTGCTGACGGTGACCGTTCAACTTGCGGTAACCCTTGCGACGCTTCTTGTGGAAGACCAATACCTTCTCGCCCTTAACCAGGGGAGAAACAACTTCGGCAGTAACCTTAGCACCATCAATAGAGGGAGCACCTACAGTGATGTTGCCATCGTTGTCAACCAATAATACTTTCTCAAACTCAACAGCCTGGCCTGCTTCTGCACCTTCAATGTGGTGTACGAAAAGCTTCTTTCCAGCTTCAGCCTTGAACTGCTGACCGTTAATTTCTACGATTGCGTACATTTTATTATTTTTATAACGGGTTTGACCGGGAGGCGAAGCCATTTTGACTCACTTTTTCGAGCCCCTTCGGCATAAATCGGCTGCAAAATTATAATAATTATCTGTAATGGGCAAATTTTTTGTTGAAAACTTTCCTGTTACTATTGTTTTTGACTTTGCAAAATACTGTCAATAAGTTGTTCTCGCAGCAAACTGTCAGCAATCTGTTCTGCTTTTGCTCTTTCGAGTGCTCTTTGCTGTTGAACGTCTTCTTCTGCTTCTTGGGTTTGTCTCTCGCGTCCGCCCCATGTTAATTCATAATAACCCTTATTGATTTCTCTTCTGTCCGTATCGTAAACGAAGAGAAATGTGTATAGGTGTCCTTTCTCGCTGTTCCCGTCAAACTCAGAATACTGGTGAGTCGGATATATTACGGCATAAGACGGCTCACCCTTTTGGGCATATTGATTGATTCGTACAAAGAAATACTCTTTTTGCTTGTTGGCATAAGCGTTAGTTATTGAAATGGTGCTGTCTTCTTTGTTGACTTTAAAGCTTAAATCACACCCTTCGCATCCGAACCAGTTCTTGACTACATAGCTGCTATCATCGAGGGCAACAAGTTCCGTTTGGTTCGGGTTGTCATCGATACAGGTCCATCCTGTAGTGTTCACGTTCCATATAGGTGAGGGTTGGAAAAGCGTTGCAAGATACATAATCGAAACGAAGAGCCAATGGGCTATAACACCGGCACCTATTCCTCCAACAATCTGGCTGATAAAATCCTGCACTAAAAGTTTTCTGTACCCCATCGAGTCGAGCATGGCTGTATGGGTAGAAAGGAATCCGCTCCAACACATGCCCATTGCTGTAAAGACTGCTACTGCATTGTCGTTGATAATCCCTTTTGCCGTAAATTCGGGTATAAGGCTCAAAGCTGCTCCCACAGCTCCCAAAGCAGTAATGGGGAAGGCAATAAGTTCTGGTGCTGTGAAACCGAAAAGCCATTCGAAAATAGTATTCAGTTTGCCTGCCAGAAAAGGAAGAAGTCCACATCCCTGAAATGCTTCTCCTGTATATACAACAATATCATTCCCGTTGGCATCCACACCTTCAACGCTGCCTCCGAATGTAAACATCATTACGAATGTGCATATAATGATTACACCAGGTATAATTGCCAGGCCGATTTCAACACCAGACTTACCTCCGTCTAACAATGCATTCAGAATCCTGATAAATGTGTTGGGTTTTTCCTCCTCGTTTTCATTTTGTGTTTTCTCTTTTTCCAGAAGTTCGACTTCCTCTTTTGAAACGGCGTCTTTAACACGGTATTCAGGATATTTTTTACAGATGAAGTACTGCATAAGACGTGTTGCTATGATTCCGCCGCTTGCTGCCCCGATAAAGCCAATAATCGGAGCAGCAAAATACCCTTGGCCAATCATGAAGACGATAACCAAAAGCCCCATTCCGAAAGCTGTTCCAAAGTTGGCCAACGAGATAAACTGATACACCTTGAAGTACTTTGCAAATTGCTTGTTCTTGCTAAGTGTTATGATGGCGGGATTATCGCTGAGGAAGGTCATCATACTGGCCACGACAGCAACTCCGGGCATATTATACAATGGTCTCATAACATGCCGGAGTGTTACTTGCAGCAAATTTACTACTCCGAACTCAGTTAATATTTTACTGAGTGCTCCTGTAAGTACACACATGCTCATCAGGTAAAACACCGTGTTGAGAAGCAGCCCATGGGCAGTCTTCATAATGGTATTGAGCATGTTTGTCATTCCCATCACACTGCCCAGATATCCAAAGAGGGCAAGTATGATGACAAGACACGTTATACCGTTGGGTATTTTTTTCATAAATTAGATTAAGGGCTTTTGTTCTTTAGAAAATTCTACCGCAGAGACGGAAGTTCAAAACGGGGTAAACTTTGATTTTACTGATAGTCTTAAAAGCACCTCCGTCTTTTCCGTCCCAATTCTGTTTTGTAAGAGAAACTCCATTATGATCTGTCACCTCGGGACTTCCCCAGAACATGGCACCAAGATCGAACTTAAATCCTATTCGTTTTTTGGGTACAGCTCTTCCGAAGCCAAGGCCCACGTATGGTTTGAAATTGTTGGACTTCAATGTGGCTCTTACATTTCCGTTTATATCTGGTGTCAGCTGGTAATCGCCTACTGTCAGGCCAATTTCATCAAATGGCAAATTGTTGTCTTTAATAAATGTGTTTGCCTGATAGATGGGTAGAAGTTGACCGTCAATGGTATTGTAAATTTCAGCTACTTCTGTACTTCCGAAATATGCACCGACGGAAATGTGGAAACTGCTTACCGCAATGGGGTAGAAGTTAATCATTAGCTTGCCATTTATCATTTTCAGTTTCCCTTGAGCTGGTATATCATCGAGGTCTATAGGAGTCGGGAGAATAGGATTTATTGTACTTGTGGATAAGTTCAGATGTAAGTTTGTGTTGTACTTGATTTTGGGCATGATGCTGATTCCTGCCTCGATATCCAGAAATCTTGTTGCGGGCATTGCGATGTCTGCTCCGACACCAGTGGTTCCTACATTCAGTCCTACAGACAGATGATTGAATAGACGAGTGTCTGTCTGAGCATATAAATGGGTTGCCGCTATCATGGCAGCAATTAATGATAGGAGAATACTCTTCATATTGTTTGTATTGATGGCTCGTGGATAAGCAGTCTTCAATCGTTTATCTCGAAGTAGTCTTCCAGTTCAGCCTGAGCCTGACCTTCCTTGTTGTCGATATCCCTGATAATTACTCCATGTTCCAATAATGCAATCCTTGGGCAGATATCCACAGTGTGTTGCAGGTTGTGGCTACTAACCAGGATGGTGGCATTTGTTTCCTCGTTGTACTTCTTCAGCAGATGCTTTATGGCGCTCTGGCTACTTGGGTCAAGGAAGTTAAATGGTTCGTCAAGTATCAGAATCTGAGGCTGTAATAGCATGGCAGCCATAATGCCGACTTTCTGTTTGTTTCCTGCAGAAAGGTTTCGGATAAATTTCTTCTGTCCTATTATCTCGTCAGCCATGAAATGTTTGAACTTCTCTAAGAACTGCTCTAATTCCTTGGGGTCCTTTCCGCTGATTCGGGCAATGAACTGGAAGTATTCGTCTGGTGTTAGGTAGTCGATAAGGAAACTGTCATCCACGTATGCACCGGTCCAGTCTTTCCATTCTTCTGTCTCGGCAACGTTAATGTCCCTTGTGTTGTCCGTCATGTGTACTGTCCCTTCATCAGCTTTTATCAGGTCCAGTATGAGTCGGAATAGTGTACTTTTACCTGCACCGTTGTTGCCAACGAGTCCTAATATCTCGCCGCTGTTGATTTTAAAACTGTCGATATTAACTGCGACTTTTTCTCCGAAACTCTTTTTTAAGTTCTGTATTATAATATTCATTGTAATGGAATGTTAAGTTTATTATGAATTTCTTGACGCTCTGAATCCTTCCATGTTTGTGTATCTGCGTACCATGAATCTTTGGTAGATGTTTTTCAGCCAAATCTTATGCGTCAGTACACCTACGATTCCCAGACACATTAATAATATAAATCCCCAGGGGTCGCCCAATAACAGTGTGGCTAATTTCTCTATTCCTATGGGTAAGAACAGAATCACCAACGAGAGAATCTGTTGTATGGTACTGCCTTGCTTTCCTGTAATCTTCTGATTCAGAGGGAAAGTGTCTTTGTTATATACAGCCATTTGGAAAAGGATAGGATAGATAACGCCGACAGTAAAGAAGAGGTAGCCCAGATTCATCCATACCGACATTTTTCCTGATATCATCAGCGGTAGCATGATAAGTGGTGGAATAATGAGCAGGAACGAGTTAAAGTAGAATTTGGCTCTTAGCAATTGGTATATACTCTCGCGTCGGCTCATCAGACCGTCGATGTAGTTGCCTTCATGACACATTACGCCTATCAGGGTTGTAAGGCCCAGGAAGATGTAGTTGTAAAGGCAGATAAAACTCTTCATGAATCCGCCGCTGTATGCATCCGTGAAATACATCATAAGGCTAAAGAACAGCATGAAGCCGATACCCATGACAAACTGCATCTTAGGAGTCTTGTTACGTGTTTTCATGCGCACTTCCAGTTTCAGATACTCTCCTAATTGACCATAGCGATTCAGATAAGACATCTTGGCCGTATTCTTAACCTCTACATTTTCCTTCTTGCTTATCTCGTTGTAAACCATTAGGTTTTGCAATAGGAAATTGGCATAGTAAAGAACAGCAATAACAGCAAATACTGCCAGGATGGACAGTATGTTCCAGTTAGCAAAACTGTTAAGTAGTGCGGTACACGGCATGTCCAGCCAGTTGTGCTCTGGGAGAACCATAGCTGCAATTACTGCTCCGTGTACCAGAACAGGTAACACTAGCCAGGCCATGTGTTTGGCAAGTAAGGTACGCACAAACAGGTAGCAGAATCCATTTGCTATACATAGCAGCCACCATCCGAATAGCCAGCCGGCAAATTTAATCCATCCGAAAGGAACGGCAATCGCAATGAGTCCGAACGGAACCAGCATAAAGCCCCAGTACAGGTTACCTAAACTGAATCCGGAACGTATCAGATATACGTGCATAAGGAATGACCTGCGGATGGGAAGCAGTGTGTAGGGTTTTGCCTGATTCACAGGTGTGTCCTGCATAACGAATCTAATCCAGAAATCTATTATCAGTACAATGGGGAACCATCCGTCCAAGACATGGAAGGCAGCAACGCCATTGTAGGCTCCCTTCATGCCTATTGCCATTGTTACACCCATAAAGATAAGAATAGCGGCATAATACAGCCACATGAAGATCATGAGGAATTTCATGAAACGGTTCTTGTCGAACATCGGGTGGCGTTTCACCTTCAGGTCCTCGTGTTTCCGAAGCAGTTTGTACAGTTGATACTTATTCATTGTCTTTTAAATATTTTTCTGATTCCATTGCAGCTTTTGCACCAGAAGCTGCTGCTATTATAGCCTGACGGTAGTGCGGGTCTGCCACATCTCCTGCAGCATATACACCAGGAAGGTTTGTTCGTGGAGTCTCACCTTCTGTTATAATATATCCTTGTTCGTCTGTCTGTATCCATGACGAGAAAAGTTCGCTGTTGGGATGGTGACCGATAGCCAGGAAGAACCCGTCGATGGGCAGGTCATACTTGCGTTCTCCCGCTTCACCTTTCTTATATATAAGATGTGCACCTTCAACTCCATCTTCTCCATATAAGCCCAAGGTGTTTGTCTCGAAGAGTATTTCTATCTTCTCGTTGTTCATTACTCTCTCCTGCATGATTTGGCTGGCGCGAAGGAAAGGTTTTCTGACTATCAGATAGACTTTGCTGGCAAGTCCGGCCAGATAAGATGCTTCTTCGCAGGCTGTATCACCGCCTCCTACAACGGCAACAACCTTTTTCCTGTAGAAGAAACCGTCGCATGTAGCACATGCACTTACGCCTTGCCCCATGTATTTCTGTTCATCTTGCAGCCCCAGGTATTTTGCGCTTGCTCCGGTGGCTATGATAACGGTTTTTGCGTGTATTTCCTCACCGTCATCCAACCATATCCTATAGGGCTGTACGCTAAGGTCTGCTTTTGTAACGATATTGTTAAGAATCTTTGTGCCGAATCGTTCTGCCTGCTGTCGCATATTGTCCATCAGTTCGTTGGCATCAATTCCCTCGGGAAATCCAGGAAAGTTCTCAACTTCCGTAGTTGTTGTGAGCTGTCCGCCTGGCTGAATGCCTTCAATCAGTAATGGGGCAATGCCGGCACGACCAGCATAGATGCCTGCAGTATATCCGGCAGGGCCGCTTCCGATAATAAGTAGTTTGGTCTGTAGCATCTTTCTTTCTTTTTTTTGTTATCTGAGGTCTATTATTTCCACATTGGGGTATTCGCTCTTGGGGAATTCAAAGTCGGAATCCGTAAAATGCTGATTTCCCTGTAGGGAATGAATACTTATTCTGTTCCAGTCATTATCTTGGCGTACACGAATACAGAGTGGGGTATAGTCGTTCTTGGATACATCAACGTATATTTCCTGGTTTATATTACTGGCATTACGGGCAACCAAATGAACTTCATAGGTGTCTATGCCGCGAAGCTTGGCTTGTCTGGCTTTCATCTTATATCCGTTTTTATAAAATCCCAGGAATGAATAAGGATTCATGTTGGACATCTCACGTTCTGTTGGTGTACTTACGTTCACTTCTCCGCTTTCGGGCATCAGGCTCCATTGCGTCTTTCCGTTATACCAGATCTTAACGTCATCTGCCATAATCTGCATTTTTTTCCCCTGTATGAGAATAGTCCCCCGGGTGCTGCCCTGTTCTGTTGTCCCGTTAAAAACCGTGGCAACGAAAGTTGCCCGCACATCTCCCATCTGCCTGATCTTTGCTGCTGTTGCATCCAGGATGTTTCGTGCATTTTGTGCACCAACCGTTATCGATAGCATACAGAGTATGCATGTGAGTATTTTTCTCATATATTTTATCCTAAGTTGTCTAATCTGAATTGTAAATCTTCTTCGCTCACGCAAAGTACTTCACGTGGCTTGCTGCCTTTCGCAGGCCCCACGATACCTACTTTTTCCAACTGGTCCATCAGTCGCCCGGCTCTGTTGTAACCGATGCTGAACTTACGCTGGATCATGCTGGTGCTTCCGCTTTGCTCTAATACTACCATCCTGGCTACTTCATTAAACATCGGGTCAAGGTGATTCAGGTCAACATCGGGTCCGTCTCCGTCTTCACCGCCTTCCATAGGTACTTCTGGCAGTGGGAACGGAGCGTTGTAGCTTTGCTGACAGGCGATATACGAAGCAATGTCTTCCACCTCGGGCGTATCCACGAAGGCGCACTGAACACGCACAGGGTCGTTACCGGACAGGAACAGCATATCGCCTTTACCGATTAGCTGGTTGGCACCTGTACGGTCCAGGATGGTTTTACTGTCGATAGAGCTGGCCACTTTGAATGCCATTCGGGCAGGGAAGTTGGCTTTTATGGTTCCTGTGATGATGTTGGTTGTAGGACGCTGTGTGGCAATAATCATGTGGATGCCCACAGCACGTGCCAATTGTGCAATACGTGCAATGGGTAATTCTATCTCCTTGCCAGCCGTCATAATCAGGTCTCCGAACTCATCTATGATAACCACGATATACGGCATGAATTTATGTCCGTTTTCGGGGTTCAGCTGTCTGTCCTTGAACTTTTGGTTGTATTCCTTTACGTTTCTGGCTCTGGCTTTTTTCAGCAAATCGTAGCGGGTATCCATTTCCACGCAAAGGCTCTTTAGTGTCTGGATAACCTTGTTTACGTCTGTAATGATAGGTTCTTCTGTTCCTTCGTTTCCTTCAACCTGTGCCAGGAAGTGGTTTACAATAGGGTTATAGACGCTGAATTCCACCTTCTTGGGGTCAACCATCACAAATTTCAGCTCAGCAGGATGTTTCTTGTATAGCAAAGATGTAATGATGGCATTCAGACCAACAGACTTACCCTGACCCGTTGCACCGGCTACCAGCAGGTGAGGCATCTTGGCCAGGTCAACCATAAAGACCTCGTTGGTAATCGTTTTGCCGAGTGCCATAGGCAGTTCATAGTCGGTCTCCTGGAACTTTCGGCTATTGATAACACTTTCCATCGAGACCATCTGAGGCTTGGCGTTTGGAACTTCTATACCGATGGTACCTTTGCCGGGAATAGGAGCGATAATACGTATTCCCAAGGCGCTAAGGCTCAGTGCGATATCATCTTCCAGACCGCGTATTCTGCTAATGCGGATACCTGGGGCGGGTGTTATCTCGTACAGCGTGATGGTCGGTCCGATAGTAGCCTTAATGCTGGAGATTTCAACGCCAAAGTACGAGAGAACCTTTATAATCTTGTTCTTGTTGGCCTGCTGTTCCTCCATATCGATATTCGACTGGATGTTATCATAATGTTTCAGCAAGTCCAGGGTAGGATATTTGTAATGTTCCAAATCCAGTTTCGGATCGTATGGTTCTAATGTGCCTTCGTTGGATATGTCGGCCTTCTCCGGTTCCTCTCCCACAACAACCTTCATGTCATCTGCAGGATTTTCAAATTCCAGGGGAAGTGCCTGTTCTCCCAGTTTTAGGGGAATCTCCACATCGCCATTTGCGTTCCCGAAGTCGATGGTCGTGGCAGTCTTCGACGGCTCATCTTCAAACGGAATGGTCTTTTCCGTCTTCAGGGCAACCTCTTCTTCGGTAGTCAGTGGAGTCTCTGTTTCCTCATCTTCCATATCCTCGGATTCCTTGTCCTCAGCTTCTACTTCTTGTAGAGTGGCCCCGGAGTTTCTGTTTACAATATTTCTGATAGCTGTTATGGCTTCCTCGCTCAGGTAGAAGAGATAGAGCAGGGCAGTAATCCCCAATGTAATGATTGAACCTATGCTTCCGACTTTTTCTGTAAGTAGGGAAATCTCATTAAAGCCAATCATTCCACCCCAGTTGATAAATCCGTTCTGCATTGGCTCGAAATGCAGTTGCAGGAATGCCATGAAGGCAGAGATCCAGATCATCAGAATCATGCAGTTCAGGAACCATTTGTGCAGACGCACCTTTACGGTTCCCATGATACGTATTCCTGTTGCAACCAATAAGACAGGAATCAGTATCGAGGCTATGCCGAAAGTGTTCTCTATCAGCCAGTATGCTATCCAGAAACCGAATTTACCCAGCCAGTTCGTAGCCGGCAAATCGGGATGACTCAGTAATTTCTGGTCCTCGGCGCCGGTAAAGAAGTGAGAAATAAGAGCCAGCAGGACACAAAGCGAGAAGCAGGCAATGATAAATCCCCATACAAACTTAATGTTGTCACTATGTTCCGGATTCTTCTCGGAATTATCGTCGTCTTGGTTCTTTATGCTTGTCCTGAACCACCGGAAAGCCTTACTGACAGAGCTCAGTTCTTTGTTTGTTTTCTTGTTCTTATGTTTTTTGTCGCTGTTCTTTGCGGTCATATTAATATGTATTGTATAAAACGCTTGCAAATTTAGTGTAATTTCTCCAATTATTTCTTCTTTTCATCGTTTTTTTATACTTTTGCAACAAAAATAAAAAGTATATAAATGAATAATAAAACAGAAAATCCCATATATTTGCATAATACCCTGGAATTTGTGACGGTAGCTGCGGAGTTTTGCGCCTATCTCGAGCAATTAGAAGGTAAGGGAAGACCCGAATTTATTGCTACCATGCAGAAACTCCTGCCCTTGCTCTACCTAAAGGCACAACTCCTTCCGCAGGTCGATAGCGAAGGCGATTTTCTTCCTGATGACCAGGTTACCGAAGCAGATTACAACTGGATTCGTAATGCCGTCTATGATATTATGAAGGAGGCCGACGAATATGAGGATCTGGTATATGACGAGGCGATGCAGACAGAAGAGAGTCAGTGGAAAACCGTCAGCGAAGGTCTGGCTGATATTTATCAGGCACTTCGCAACTTTGTTTCTGCCTATCAGCAGCGTGTCGAGGACTGTATGCTTGATGCGCTATGGTGTGTAAGGGATAATTTCGAATTATATTGGGGACAGAATCTTGTGGATACGCTCAAGCAGTTACACAAGATTCGTTATGTTTTGAACAGCGGTTCTGATGAAGAAGATATATAGTAAATTCGACAAACAGCTTATCCCCAAACTTCCACAGGTTCTTTTTAAGGGAAAGATAGAGACTATCCTAAGCGAAGCGGAAGCCGAGAAGGCTGTCAGCTATCTGTTGACACAGGATATTATAGGTTTTGATACAGAAACGAAACCCATCTTTAAGTCCGGTCGTCAGAACGATGTTGCTCTCCTCCAGGTGAGCAGTAGCGACATCTGCTTTTTGTTCAGGCTAAATCATATCGGTATGCCTCCTTGTGTTCTGCGTCTGCTTACCGACAGCAGCAATGTCAAGGTCGGACTGTCCTGGCACGACGATTTAAGAATGTTAAGAAAAAGGCAGGAGTTTACGCCAGGCAATTTTGTCGAGCTTCAGGAGATGGTACGCGATTTTGGCATTTCAGACCTTAGCCTTCAGAAGTTGTATGCCAACATTTTCGGGCAGAAGATCAGTAAGGCACAACGTCTTTCCAACTGGGAAGCCGATGTGCTCTCTGAACAACAGAAACAATATGCAGCTACCGATGCCTGGGCATGTGTTATGTTATATAAGGAGCTGCTCAGGCTGAAAGAAGCAGGCTATGATTTGGTAGTCGTACCCGAACCGGAACCTCAAACCGAACTCCCTGCTTCCAAGGAAGAACAGCCCAAACCAAAGAAAGCAGCCAAGGACAAGAGCAAGTCTAAGTCAGGGAAATTCACAAAGCAAAAGAAGCCCCGAAAATATTACAGACCAAAGCAGAACGACAAAGACAAGGTCACCACCTGATTTGCATTTAGACTCATAGTTTAGGATGCTCTTTACTTAAATAATATAATGTATAGGGGTGAGTTGTTGAAATTTTTTTCAAAAAAAGTTGTTGATTGTTTTGGCAGTTTGGGGAATTGTCGTACCTTTGCATCCGCAAATGAGGAACGAGCCACCTCGCAAAGGTGGTCAAGTCTGAATGCGCTTAATTCAAAAGTTCTTTGACATGATTCCATAGACAGAAATTGTAGTACAAGAGAAACAAGTACGAACCGTCATTCTGAAAAGAAAAGAGAAACTCGGCCAGTCAGATTCTTTATACCGTATTATATATACAGAACAGAATCATTCGCAAGAA
>CADCIP010000056.1 GCA_902801485.1 uncultured Bacteroidales bacterium
GTTCAGGAACACAACCAAACGGGGAACGTTTACCTGACGAGCGAGCAGGATGTGCTCACGAGTCTGAGGCATAGGACCGTCAGTTGCAGCAACTACGATAATAGCACCATCCATCTGAGCAGCACCAGTTACCATGTTCTTTACATAGTCGGCGTGACCCGGACAGTCAACGTGAGCATAGTGACGCTTAGCGGTCTCGTACTCTACGTGAGCGGTGTTAATAGTAATACCACGCTCCTTCTCCTCAGGAGCATTATCAATCTGATCGAAAGACTTAACCTCAGAAAGACCTTGCTTTGCCAATACTGTTGTAATAGCAGCAGTCAGAGTAGTCTTACCGTGGTCAACATGACCAATTGTACCAATGTTTACATGGGGTTTGGTACGTTCGAATTTTTCTTTTGCCATAGCGTTTTTTATTTATTTTGGTAAATGAATAAACTTTCTATCAACTTTTCTTTTTAACTCTCTTAACATGAGAGCTGCTTCCGAGAGTTGAACTCGGGACCTCATCCTTACCAAGGATGCGCTCTACCACTGAGCTAAAGCAGCAACACATATTATTTATCTTATCTCAAACAGAGCGGAAGACGGGGCTCAAACCCGCGACCCCCAGCTTGGAAGGCTAGTGCTCTATCGACTGAGCTACTTCCGCATCTTTTATTTCAATAAGATGTGGGTGGTGATGGATTCGAACCACCGAAGGCGAAAGCCAGCAGATTTACAGTCTGCCCCATTTGGCCACTCTGGTAACCACCCTTTGTATTATTCGTTAGACAACCACACTTGGTTTGAATTCTTGAGCCTCTTGTCGGATTCGAACCAACGACCCCGAGATTACAAATCACGTGCTCTGGCCAACTGAGCTAAAGAGGCATTTTGCAACCACCGGCAACGCTCTTACCGGCTAAGCGGTTGCAAAATTAGACATATTTTTTGAACCGACAAAACTTTTTGCAGATTTTTAGCGATTTTTCTGCTTTTCTTTGTATTTTGACAGTTGTCTAATCAGCGATTCTACACTTTTATCTATTCCTTCTTCAAATGTATCGCAAACTTCCTGAGCAAAAAGCTCCTTTCCCGAAAGGGACATTTTAAGGGCTACTTCTTTATTTGCTGCGGTCTCAGGCTTTACGACTTTCAACGACACCTCTACCTTTCTTATTTCTGATTCGAACTTACCTAGTTTTCCAACTTTCTTTTCAATAAAGTCCTGTAACTTTTGAGTTGCCTCAAAATGAATTGCTTGAATCTTAATGTCCATAAATACCTCCTTTTTTTTATTTCGCTCTTGGATGAGCTTGTTTATACATTTCTTTCAGTTCGTCGAACGAGGTGTGGGTGTAAATTTCTGTGGTAGAAAGACTTTCATGTCCCAGCAACTCTTTCACCGACTGCAAGTCAGCATGATGGTTTAGCATAGAGGTCGCAAAACTATGCCGCAGAACATGCGGACTTCGCTTGCGTTGTGTGGTTACCAGCGAAAGGTATTTTTTTACCAGTACCTGAACTTTGCTTGGATGAATCCGGTTACCATTCCTTGAATCAACAAAGAATGCCCTCTCCTCTGCCGCCTTACTCATTGTCGTTAAAAACTGGTTCCGCAAATCGAGGTATACCCTTATTGCATCACCCATTTCGTCGCCATAGGGTATGATACGCTGTTTGTTGCGTTTTCCGGTTACTTTGACCTGCATCTGATCCAAATCCACATCAGACAAATTCAAGCCCACTAGTTCAGACAATCTGACACCCGTAGAATAAAACATCAGGATTATCATCCTGTCACGCTGGCCGTCGAAATCGTCAGAGAAAAATTTCTCACTGTCGAGAAGAAGATTTATCTCAGACTCCCTAATATAATAAGGTAAGGATTTCTCCTTTTTGGGACCTCGAAGATTATGTGCGGGATCTATCGTCACCATTTTTCTTCTAAGCAAGAATCTGTAAAAACTGCGCAAAGCACTGAGCCTTCGATTTACACTACTGGCACTGTTGCCGTTATTCATCATACTTACTTCCCAGTCTCTTATAACATCAGAATCTATGGTTTTCCAAGAAAGTTCACTGTTCAGATTTTCATAAAACTGCTTGAACGCTTCCAAGTCAGCCTGATATGCCTCTATTGTCTTTTCAGACAGGTTCCTTTCGAACCTAAGATAATCAACAAAAATCCTAATCCACATCTTCATCAATGCTCTTTACATTGCGAAGATAGACATTATTTTTGGCAATTCCAAAAAATAAGCCGAAAAATTAATTAAATTTAATCTTCTACGCGGTGCAACTGCTGAACATATACAGCATGCTCCTTGGCAAGACGCTTCAAAACAGAGGGCTTGTCGAACTGCTGACGTGCACGGAGTTCCTTCACAACACCAGTCTTTTCAAACTTACGCTTGAACTTCTTCAAAGCTCTCTCAATGTTCTCACCTTCTTTAACCGGTACTACAATCATTGTTTTTGTTTAATTTAATGTTATTTAATGATGTTAATTATAACTAAGCGCTAAAAACGCGGCGCAAAATTACATATACTTTTTGACCCGACAAAGCTTTTCTTCATTTTTTTGAGTAAACTGCGTCCATTTTAACCAGTTTGTTTCTAATGAACACAAAACATTCAGGAATTTTTATGCCTATTTAGCACAATTAACCCCGAAAGATCGATCCATCCTTCGGGGTTAACTTTATCTGCTACAGACAACATTAGAGATTGGGGTTATCCTTGCCCCAGTCTGTAACCGCGGGAATAATACCCAAGCCGATAATCTCGTCGCGCATCTTCTGCAAGTGCTCATAAGAAGCCTGAAGTGCAGCCATCTCTTCTGCAGTACCCTCGGGAGCAGTGAAATGAACGCCATCCTTGTCGATAACAGAAGGCATAGCCATCATCACATTCTTGAAACCACATTTATCGCAGTTTACATAGCAACCAGCAGGCCATGTAAAGGGTTCACCTCCCATAGCACCCTCAATCATCTTAACAGCTTGATATGCGGGGCTTTGGAACGAAGAACGACCGCGCAATTTGATGATATTACTACCACCTTGTGTAGTCATGTGCTTAATTTCTGCCCAACGTTCTGCAGAAAGAGGAAGTTCAGAAAGTGGTTTGCCATCGATGAGCGCCTTACTGGCGAAGACAGCCATCTGCTCTCCATGACCACCATAGGTATAAGCATTTGTCACTTTATCCTGCTGAACGCCAAACTCCTGAGCCAACTGCTGCTGTAAACGGGTAGAGTCCAATGCAGCTAAGGAAGTCAGCTGGTTGGGCTTTAAGCCAGAATGAATTAATGCCGTCAAAGCAGTAACGTCTGCAGGGTTGAAGATAACTACCACATGTTTTACATCTGGGCAGTACTTCTTAATGTTCTCGCCAAAATCGGCAGCAATCTGACAGTTGCCCTTCAGCAAGTCCTCGCGAGTCATACCCTCTTTACGGGGAGCACCACCGCTGGAGATGATGTACTTTGCACCAGTAAAAGCTTCCTTTGCATCAACTGTATAAGAAATGTTTGCACCAGAGAAGGCACAGTGACACATTTCATCATAAACGCCATGAACACCTGGTTCATAGATATCATACAAACAAATGTTAGGAGTCAAGCCCAGCATCAGGACACTCTGTACCATGTTAGAGCCAATCATACCACCAGCACCAACAATTACCAGTTTTTCGTTAGTTAAAAAAGCCATAATTTTATCTTTTTATATTAGGTTATTATATTTTTCTCCACAAAGTTAGGTGTTTTTTCATTCCCAACCAAAAGTTTCCCATAAAAATTACCAGATACTTTTCACACGGTCCACCTTTAAGCCCGAAACCGTAAGGTTAGTACCCCAAAATCTCAATCCTTCAGGTTTCCTTTCATGCCACTCCATGCTATAACTGTATAACCCACCATCAATAAAGACTTCAACGTTAGTACGGTCAATATAAATTTCTGCAGTTAAATCCATGCTTGTTGGATCCTGAGGTGAATAAAATTGTCCGTTAATAGTATTAAAGTTGCTATCATAATCCAACAGATTCCGGCCTGCCAACGAAACTCCGGCACTGGTACGATGATTCAAATGCAGCGTAAAAACCAGATGAATACCATCCAGACAACTCAGAGAATCCACAAGGCGATTTGCTGCATCAGCATTTAGTAAACCCTCATATGAAAGAACACCCTGCAATAAGGACTGCATTTCGTCTATTGGCCTACTTATCATACGTACACCATCGCTGGTAGTCACAAGTTTCAATTCTGTCGGCAGCAACATCATTCCATTGAAAGACATATCGGGGTGCGACACTCGCCCCCATCCAATCTGAATCCTTCGTCCGTTTGGTGCGTGGCTAATGGTCTGAGCAGCATAGATAGTACCCGTACAAAACCGATACTTTCCACCCTGAGGAACGAAGGTTTTTCCATCAAATGTCCCGATCATATAGGTATTGCTGGCACCGTACATCACCCAGCGTGTATTACCAGGATTACCATCAACAGGCAATTCAAACAGATCCGGACATTCCCAAAAACCAGTAACATGACTGTCATAAGTCCAGTCCCTCAAGTTATCCGAGTTGTAGATACTATGACCATCACGTTCGTTCAGCACCATCACCCAATGTTTACCGGGTTCATACCAAAAAAGTCGGGGATCTCTGGTATCGTGCGTCTCCCATTTATCACATGAGTCTATTACGGGATTACCTTTATACTTCTTCAGGGTCATGCCTCCATCTAAACTATATGCTATACACTGTACCTCACGGTCGCTACGGTCAGCGGTATAGGCATAAACAAGAGGTGGAGACTCTCGGGTTCCAAAACTGGAGGTATTCTGTTCGTCAAAAACAGCAGAACCTGAATACATAGTTCCCAAACGGTCAGGGAAGAGCACATCATCGTGTTCTGTCCAATGCACCAAATCCGGACTTGTTGCATGTCCCCAAGTCATGTTTTCCCACTCACGCTCATAAGGATTGTGCTGATAGTACAAGTGATATAATCCATTATGAAAAACCAACCCGTTGGGGTCATTAATCCAGCCACGGCGGGTTGTAAAATGAAATTGAGGGCGATTTTTTTCTTTGTACATAGCCGACTCACCATAGATACTGTCGCACAGTACAATATTCTCTAAGGCTTTTCTTGAGCCCTCATAAGTCAGTTCCAACTGTTTGCCCTTATATCTACTTACATCTTTGAATACCCAATAATCTGGTGAATCCTCGCTATTCTGGCCACAACAGTAAGGGTGTCTTCACCATTTACCATAAACGTAAGCCGCTTGCGGACCATTCTATGTGAGATAGGGATATTAAGATATCTGTTGTTGATTCTTATGGACAAAGATTCGCTCCATACACAAATAAACTGGATAAGACAGATGGTTAACAACAATTTTCTTTTCATTTTCTATATTCCTATACCTTATTTATTATTATTGTGGTACAAAAATACAGATTATGCATTTAATTGACAACTTTTCACTTCTTTATATATTAAAAAAGGAAAAAGAAAAGAGCAATTCCCCATGGAACTGCCCTTTCTTTAACAAAGGTTGGCCTTTTTGTAACAAATCTTTTTACCTAAAAACCAATACCAACCATTCAAATTAACCTAATGAAAATTTATTAACCATATCCACATCGTGCTTCGCAGCACTCATATATATGACAAAAGAAAAGTTCCCTTGTAATATACAAAGAGAACTTTTTCTTTATTTTCTTCAAAAAAAACTTTTTCTCACCAAATATCCTCGGGACTTTCGGGATTATCATATATCTCTTTTGCGCAGTATTCTATAAAGTCCATATAGAACTCCTTCTTGTCCGAATCCAACACAGACTTCAACTTAATATAGTATGTCTTGTCAGGATCAAGTGTCTGGCGGACAAAGATATGACGGATGTTCTCGCGGTCATTCCATCCTCGTTCCGTACCATCGTTCGAGTTAATAGACTGCGGTCCCTTCATAAAGCCGTTATTACGCATACGCTTGTCAACTTCAGCATTATAGTCATCGTCTTCTGAATCACGTTCATAACCGACTTTCAAGCGGTCCGTTTCATTTCTACAATCCATCGTCAAATCAATGGGAATACCTGCAACAGGAAGGTTCTCAGGATCCGATCCGAAATAAATCTGTGCAATTCCACGGTTTGAATTGGCAAGCACCTTATAACGGACCTCGTATGTACCACGACGAGGAACGGGAGGCAGGGTGAACATAACCTCAAAACGTCCTACAGCCTTCATCTCATCACGCTGCAGGTTACACCAGTCATCGTTCCATGCGTTGTAATACACGAAATTCATATCGGCATTCTGCTGCATGTTGGGAAGATAGTTATAAGCACGTACAGTATTAGGTATGTACACATGCTTGTACATCTCGGCAGTGGCTTTCTTAAGACGGAAATCATTGTTTATAGCCTCAGGGAACAAACTCATTCCGTCAAATCGGATACGATCTTTCTGTAAATTGTCACGTACTGCATCACTATAAGAAAGTGGTGCGTCAATGGGGTAGATATTACAATTAATAATATCATTCAAAACAGCCATTTCCGAATCTGCGCCAATTCTACAGCCAACCTTATCCGGCTCACAGTAAATCTCATGATTGTTGCCTCTACGTCCGTTGTCATGAACAGGGAAGCGGTTAATATATATGCCTTTGCTTTCCTTACTCTCATATATTTTAAACAGACGGCGCTTACCAAATGAGGTATAATACTCGTAAACAGGAATACCATAAATCTTTGGCGAATTCAAGTTAAAGCCTAACTCGTTGATATGGAACACCAACTTATCTGCAGGAATTTTCATAGGCAGGATATGATAGGTCACCCACTGATAGAGCAAATGGCCTTCAGAAGTATAGTCTGTCCCTGTCGTAAACTTATCTTCGTCTGAATACTGATGGTTGTCCAAAATCCATTTAGTAAGCTTATCCAGAAGATCCGGATCTGTGGGCTCTATTCCTTCGGAACGCCAGAAATCATCGGTCTCAGCAAAAATGGTAAAACCGTACAGTCTATGCTTGGGAGCAGAAGCAACGCTACCTTCAGCAAAACCTATGGCTGTCATGTTATGAAGATCCTCGATTTTACCCTGCTGGTACAACTCCTCATACACCTCATCTCGTATAGCGCGAAGGGTATCCAACAAGCCACAAGCCTGAATGACACGGAAAATAGTAAGGTAGCCGTCCCTGCGTTCGTCCAGACACTCTTGTATGTAGCTGGCAGCAGTAACATCCTTGGGGGCAATAACTTTTCCAACCTGATGAATTATACCGTTAGTACAAAGAATATCTCTCTGCAATCTGCTAACAGGGCAGTCACCGTTAATACACAAACTATCAGGGTCCTCAGCAAAACGGTAAACACTCAACTTACGGTCAAATAGGTTGCCAAGGATAAACTCGCCTTGATTAACCTCTGGAAAATCATGCACATAGTAATAGTTATTCGTCTCGTCTCCTCCGTCGATAATACTATTAAAAACAATTACCTTGCGGATAGAATCCAACTTCACACTATCTGTAAAAGCATCCCATGACGGTTCGCTTATCAGGCCTTCATCTACCAAAGTTTCCAAATAATCTTGAATCGCCTTGTTTGTAGGAGCGAAAACAGTGTAATTACCACGAGCGCTCATCAACTGACCTACCTTGGATGAACTATACTTACCGATATTCACCTTGTTCAACAACTCAGCATAATCATGATAAGCATCATGCTTTTGCAAATAACTAAGTATGGTTTCGTACTTAAACACATAACGTGATGACTCATCTATCTTCTCTGAACAACTATATGCCATAAAGAGAAGTAGCAACACACCAAATACTCTAATTGGTTTAAACATTTTATTAGGTTATTATGTAATTTCTACCGCAAAGATAGCATTTTTCTTTTCAACTTTAACGTAAAGATGACACTTTTTGCAAAAAAACATTAATTTCATTCTGTATTTCGTGAAAATCCAATATATTTGCCTAGTTGAATAAAGCAAGAAAACAAAAATTCGGAACTATAAACATACATTATTATAATATTAACCAAAAACAAAAAAGAACATGAAGAAAACATTATGTTTTGGATTTATGGCAGCAGCCATAAGTTTTGGCTTGACCTCATGCAAGAACACATCTAAGCAAGAGGGGGCAAACCTTACAGTCTCTGGTCTCAATGCAGACGACTTTGCCACAGATTCAACGGCTTTGTACGTTCTTACCAATACCAATGGTATGGAAGTATGTTTCACCAACTTCGGCGGACGTATTGTCAGCATTATGGTTCCTGACAAGGACGGCAACATGCAAGATGTATGTCTTGGCCATAACAATATCCAGGACTACATGAAGTACGGAGCCGAAGGATGTAATTTCGGGGCACTCATAGGACGCTATGGCAACCGTATTGCCAAGGGACAGTTTACCCTTGATGGCGAGAGCTACCAACTTCCCATTAACAACGGCCCCAACAGCCTTCATGGTGGTGGCCCCATAGCCTTCCACAACCGTATCTGGGCTGCCAACCAAGTTGACAACCAGAATTTGGAATTCAGTACGACCAGTGCCGACGGCGAAGATGGCTATCCTGGTAACATAGAGGTAAAAGTTACCTATACCCTCACAGATGACAACGCATTACAAATTACCTATGAAGGAACTACAGACAAAGCTACTGTACTAAACCTGACAAACCACTGCTACTTTAACCTCAGTGGCAATCCAAACACAGATTGCCTGGACGAAGTCCTGACACTCGATGCTGACAGTATCACGGCTGTGGATGCAGATGTTGCAGTAACAGGAGAAGTGTTGGCTGTAGAAGGTACACCTTTTGATTTCCGTACAGCAACACCTGTAGGCAATCGCATAGATGACACATCTAACATTCAAATTGAAAATGGTAAGGGTTATGATCACAACTGGATTCTAAACACCAAGGGAGATATCACCAAACCATTCGGTTCGCTTTACGATCCCAACACTGGAATATTTATGGAAATGTTTACCGACCAGCCCGGCGTTCAATTCTATGCAGGTAATTTCCTTGATGGCAGCTTCGTTGGAAAGAATGATGAGAAATATCCCCGTCGTAGTGCATTCTGTTTTGAAAGCCAGCACTATCCCGACAGTCCTAATCATCCCGAGTGGCCATCAACAACTCTCCGTCCTGGTGAGAAATACTTTACCAAAACCATTTACAAGTTCAGTACCAAATAATCATAATTCAATACTCCCCCACCCCTTCTCCTCACGTGGGAGGGGGAATAAGTAAGTTACGATTTCAGACATAAATGAGTGACGAAGTCAGAAAAACAACGGAAAAAGATTTAAACTAAAAAATGGGCTCTTCCCGATGTTGGGGAAGAGTCCATTTTTCAAATAAACGTTTAATTAGTTTATAGGTTAGAATGTCCAACCGAATGTTGCAAAGTGAGACTTAGAGCTACCCGCTGTCTCGTAAATCAGAGAGTAACCGAAAGAAAACTTCTGCTTGAATTGCAAACCTAATCCGTAGGTAATGCCAAAGGCACTGCTCTTAACTCCGCCAATGTAGCTATAACCCATTGCCAGATTGGTGTAAGCACGCAGATTATCATTCCAGAAAGAGGGGCTGAACAGACGAGCACCCGTCTTGAAACTCATCATCCAACCGTCACCGGGACGTTTAAAGGGCGCATTGAACTCGAAGTTCAAGACATCCCAAGCAAGATTGAAACCTTGGAACTCTGTAATAGGCTTCTGGTAACCAACACCAAAACCCCAAGCGCCAGCACCGCCACCGCCACCTAATTTAACATCAGCAATAACATTTCCGTTAAAGAAACTTTCTGCACTTGCATTCATTGCAAAAGTCATTGCCAAAGCGGCAAAAAATAATTTTATTGTCTTCATAACAAAGATATATTAAGTTAATATTTATACTTGAAAGCATTGATTTTATGTCAACTCATATGCAAATATATAAGGTTTAGCGATTCGCTCCAAACATTATTTAACTTTTTTTTCAAAAAAAACACACCAAGACTACAATAAAGAACAGGAGACCGATTTCAAGACCAGGACCGGTCATCCTAAACCATTGACAGGTAATCGTACATCCGCTATAATACGTTCATGCTGGACGAACAAAATAAGTTTAGGGCGGAAAACCGCCCTAAAAATTGTGAGTCCTGGGGTATAACTACCCAATATCTAATCTTGCCTTTCAATATCAACGGGTATATCCTCATCAATCTCAATAAGCTCAGTGGATTCTGCCATCAGAGGCAAACCAGACGTGTCGAGACAGATCTCCCCAACAGCCGGTTGCAAATATTTATTTCTTATAGTCGTCATATTCAGTTATTCTTTATTTTATGAATACCTTTTTACCATTGATGATGTAGATACCCTTACCTGGTGTCAAAACACGCTGGCCTTGTAAGTTATAAATGCTTATGCAAGTTGGGGCATCGTAGAGATCCAAGGTACGGATTGCCGTTGTCTCATCGTCGAAAACGATAATAATCTGGCGAACTCCACTTGCAACCGCAACTGCAGGCAGATAAGCTTTGCCTGCAGGCATGATACCTGCGTTGTTCTTGCGGAACTTACCATCAGAGAGAATGTAGGCTTCACCAGCTGCTAACTCAATACTCTCTGTTGCCGATCCCTTCAGTAGGTTACCAATAGGTGGAGTGGCAGTCGTAAAAGAGGTCTTGAGAGCGTATTTAGTGCTTGGATTACCTTTCAGCACGACAGGTGTATTGGCAGGAACCATATCAATACTCTGTAGCATCACTGTACCCGCTGTATTGTCAACATTGGTAGCAATATAGGCTGTCAACCCCTCAACATCCGAAACATCGAGTGTTTCCGTGCTTACTAACGTTGTGAAACCACTCTCAGCGGTAGTCACTGACAATTCAGTGCACTTCACCAAACGGACGGCAGAGCCGATTCGACGGTAGATATCAACAGCAGGTTTCACCTCAGACTCTGTAAATGTCATCGAAAAGGCATTGACGTCTGTCTCTGAGGGAGTGCTGCTCCAGTAGCTACCCACTACATTGACATCGTTGACCGTTGCTACCGTACTACCTTCCATATTCACCGTTAAGGTTCCAGCGGCAGGCAGGAACACAGCTCCTGTCTTCTCGATGGTCGCCCATTGTTCGGCAGTCATTTCTTCGCTAATAATGACACCATCAGGGGCATTCCACTCATCTGGCAGAAGAACAAGGCCCTTCACACCGTTGACGGTAGCAAAAGATTTCAGTGTTGCCGCATTCTCACGTTCGGAGAGCAGATAAGTCCACTCATCCTTGGTCATCGTGCTCCAGCCAAACCCATAGATGTCCGTAAAGGCTGTCTGCGTACCCCATTCTTTGAAATCACCAGTATAGTAGCTATCGTCTGGATAGGTGTGAATAGTTCCATTGTTACTTTTTCCGGCGCTCCAACAGAACAGATCCAAATGATCTTCTGACGGGAAACGGTTGCCATACTGGTTCACTTCCTGCGATTCGAGATTATCAGCGCCCAATATATCGTATTGGTGCTCAGCCAGCGACCAGTGGTCATTCCAGTTCGCATCCTTCGAATACCTCAGGTTACCTTTGGCAAAGCCCACCTTCTTATCCTTACTGACAGAGAACACGCCCTCCAATGGTTCAGACTCTTCGCCAAGTGTAGTGAACACGGTGATGGGACTCCTTGAGCCTGTGGTTCCGCCGTCGTAGACGGGTTCCACCATCACCTCGTAAACGGTGCCAGGCTCCAAGCCTGTGAGTAAATAACTGTTGCCACTGACATTGGGGATGACGGTCCATTCACCCTGCAGCTCTGGTGGTGTGATGGTCAGATCCTTCACCAGCAGAACGCCGTTGGGGTCGGAGTGGCGGATAAAGAAGATGTAGGCATCGTCATCAGTGCCACGAGTACGGGCATTGGCCGACTCTTTTTCCTTGGTAATGGAGAAACCGTCCTTCTGGGAATTCTCGGCATTCGTGGTGATGGCACGCAATTCATTCAACTCAGCCAGTTTACTCTGTCTCTCTTCCTGGCTCAACCCTTCTGAGGCAAGCGAAGCCTCCAGTGCCTTCATGGTCTCCAACTTCTGAGCATCAGTCGGCAGGGCGTTGAGCATCTCAAGGTTTTCTCGATATTTGTCAATTTCCTGGTTTCTCTCTGCCACTTCCTTATCATACTGCTCTTGCGTAATGGTTCCCTCGTCCAATTGTTCCTTAGCTAATTTGATTTGTTCTTCAGAAGCCCAGATGAATAACTCATATTGCTCTTTCCTTGCAGCACGGTCAGCATCGTTCAGACAACTCATATCGAGCGACTCCATGGTTTTACGCGCCTTTTTGTCTTTGGCTTTCTTCTTCATGCCATAGAGGAACTTCGTCTGGCCGGCTCCTGTCTTACCATTGCCAGCCTTGAAACTGAAGCTGCTGCCAGCAGGAACGTCTTCCACGAAGAGCGTATTGCTGAAGGGACGGTCGCCGTAAGAGCTCTGTATCCCTTTACCCCAACTGCCATCCTTGAAGCCAGTGCCATTGCCACCGCCAAAGGTCTGGATGTCGCTGGGGTCAACAGGATTGCCAACGGCCTGCTTACGGTAGTAGAGGTTGTGACTCTTCTCATTGCCACGACTCCCCCATGAGAGTTCCTCTGTGCGGCTGTTGACGGGCTCGGCGATAACCTGCGTCGGAGCGTCGTAACGCGAGCCGGTAGTGACCTTAACGGGGTCAGACCAGCGACTGACGCCTATAGGTTCAGCTGTGCAGACGCTGCGTACACGGACATAGTATGCTGTCAGTGGCTGCAGGCCTTTCAGAGTGATGGAAGCGTTTGGCTGATCCCATGGAACCTCACTTTGGGGTACCTCTTCGAAATCCATGTCCTCTGGGGTGGCTTTCTCCGGGTCGAAGTCGGCCTCAGTGGAATATACCACCTGACCCGTCTTAGTCTGAGAGAGGAATGTGATGGTAGCCGAGTTGTAAGTTGTGCCTGACTCATTCAGAATCTGAGGCATCTGAGCGCAGTAAGGCGTGCAGTCCATCACGAAGGTGGTCAGTTCTGCCGTCTCCTCCGGTGCATCACCCCTCAACATCCTGTAGAACAGATCGCCTGGCTCAAAGTAGAGTGCGAGTGAGAAACTGCCGTTGACATTCGAATGCTCTTCGTCGTAGATCCAGTTGACCTTGTATTTATGTCCACAGCAAAGAGTCAGTTTGCCTCCTGTGAAACTATAATCTACAGGATTGATGTATGCTGCCTCTACAGGATTGTTCTCGTCCGTGATATCCACGAACTGGATGGCATAGCCATACCAGCTGCTATAGTTACTGTTGACGGCATAGATAATGTCAGCCTGCTCTTCCACGGGACAGCAATTTGTGGTGAAGACCAAGGGATCGGTCCACGCACTGAGGATATCCTCGCCTCCCTCTTCTTTTGCAGCGAAGACAGCCTGAACCTGTACTTCATACTTGGTGAACGCCTTAAGATCCTCGATGGTGAAGGAACGGGTAGTGAGGTCACTCTCTTGTGTCCAGCGCAGCTCCTCTTCACCCTCGGCTGCTACCTTGCGGTAGCGCACGTTCCAGGCTTTGGCCTCGCCACGCAGCGAGCACTGCACATTGGCACTCACATCGCCAATCTCGACGACGGCAAGGTAAGCGGGTGTAGGATAGTCACCGAATGCGAATTGTATCTGATTTTTGTAGTCGTAAGTGCCCTTGTTGCTGGTGTTCTCTATCGAGGCTGGATCCAACGGGTCGATGTCCGTGCTACTGCGGGCAATAGCATGGTTGCCGTCGCCATAGAAGTAGGCATTTGTCAGTGCTCCCCATCCATCAGCTCTTCCTGTATTGTCATCGACGGTCACGACAATGTTCGATTTGCCGTCATACTCAAACGGCTTATCGAAATAGATAATGTTCCATTGTCTTGATGTGAACATTACCTCGCCACTGAAATAGCAGTCTGCCTCAGTGACAGGTTGCCAGCTGTAGCTGCTCATCGAAGACTGGTCAGTATGGGTAAGATAGACGTTGTAGTTACGGGTTAAGTCACCTTTCTCTGTCCAGAAGGCGATGCTCCATATCTTTCCCATGGCGTGTTTGATTTCATTAGCAGAGAACAACTGCTGCGTCAGTGCATATTTATATTGTGCCGTGAGAGGCAGGTCTGTGTAGTTATCTCCTTTTCCGATAGTGATTGTTTCTGATTCCGTTGGCTCGTCGCCACTGTTTCCGTTAGTGGGATTTCCTCCTGCAGCAAAACTGGTGCCAACTGCCATAAAGGAGCTGAGCACGGCAAGGAGCAGCATCGTCGCTACCCTCGCAAATAGGTTAGTTTTCTGTTTCATACGCGAACATTATTAATTATTAATAATTATAAAGTTTATTTTTTAAACTCTATTGAGCACAATTATTCCTTACATGATGGCAAGCTAAAATGCTTTACTGGCCGTATTTCTTTGCCTCCACGATGTCCTTGTCAGGCACCCGCTGTTCGAACATCCGACGCAACCCTTGCTCGTAAGCCTTGAGAGCATCATGGCCCTTGCGGGTGATGCGACAGACGGTATGGGAGAATCTGCCGAGGCCGGACTTGGAGACTTCGAGGTAACCAGCCTCCTTCAACGTGGTGATCTGCACACTGAGATTGCCACGCGTAGAATCGGTAATCTGGCAGAGATAGACGAAGTCGGCACTCTCCAACGAGTCGAGCGCCACCATGATCTTCAGCCGCAGTTCATTATGCAGCAACGGGTTAATGACGGGAAACTTAAATGTACTCATATTCTTTGGTTTTACAACTAAGAATGACACTATTTATAGAATTATTGATAAGTCCCTCGGACATAACGACGGAACAAATGTCCTGGGACAATCAGGGAGATGATGACCGTAAACGATGTGAAGAGCAGCTGCCACGGCCACAATTCACCCTGGAAGAAGAGAGGTACAATAGAGAGCACTGAGGCGATGATGCCACAGACAACCTTGGGACGGAAGTGAAGGATAATGCCCGTCATGAAGCAGCCCATGCCACAGAGCAGGCTGAGATAAGCAAAGAAAGCCAGTCGGAAAACGCCGGAAAAACCCATCAATCCACCACCTATACACGAGGCTACACCAATGAAGATCCACATCACCAGGATGTTGTTCTGATCATGGGTGCGGCTGTGGGTGCGATCATAGTCTTTATTAAGGAAGTATATCATGAGTGGTGTGCCTATCAGGGGTATGCCTGCCCAAAGCCACGCGCACCAGTTTTCATTCCATATCATGAGGGCAGCAAACTCTGCAAGCAGGACTAAAACCGTAGGATAGCCCCAGGCCAAGAAGAGATTCTCGCCTGTTAAATCCTTACGACTCATAACATCACATCGCATACGAGTGATAATATCCAATTCGTTTGTAGTAACCATTCAGTATTATGTCTAAAAAATAAACTTTGCGATTCAAATGTAATGTTAATTTTTTAAACAAACCCTCACCATATAAAAATTTTAAGCATTATTAACACAATTCTGGATTTTTGCAACTGTTGGAAAGATTGCACAAACGAATTTTGTGTGTATCTTTGCCTACGAAAACATCTTATAATATATACATGAAAACAGTTACAGGTATTGGAGAGGCATTGTGGGATTGCCTTCCTGAAGGCAGGAAGTTTGGCGGAGCACCAACAAATTTTGCTTATCATTGCAGTCAGTTTGGCTTGGACGCATGGGCTGTGAGTGCAATAGGTGATGATGATTTGGGTGAGGAAATTCTGGATATCTGCAAAGGAGTTAACCTGCAGGTTATATGTCCTAAGGTCCCATACGAAACGGGAACCGTACAGGTAACTCTTGATCCGAATGGCATTCCTCAATATAATATAAAGGAAGGGGTGGCCTGGGACAACATCCCCTACTCCGAGGAATTAGCACAGTTAGCGCGTCGTACCGATGCGGTTTGCTTCGGATCATTGGCTCAACGTAGTCTTGTGAGCAGAAACACAATACGTTGTTTCATAGGCAATATGCCAGAAAAAGCACTGAAGGTGTTTGATATCAACCTACGACAGAACTTTTACACGAAAGAGGTTATTGAGGACTCACTAAATATATGTAATGTGCTGAAGATTAACGATGAGGAACTCGTAACCATAAGTAACCTGTTCGGTTGGCAGCCAAAGAGCGATAAAGACTTCGAAACGATATGGCAGACCTATGACTTTAAAAGCTGCTGTCGAAACATACTGACGAAGTATAACCTAAGCATGCTCATCCTTACCTGCGGCGTAAATGGTTCATATGTCTTCACACCGGATGGAGAGGTAAGTCAAATGGGCACACCAGAAGTTGAGGTAGCAGATACAGTTGGCGCAGGCGATTCCTTCACGGCAGCTTTCGTCAGCAGTATTCTCTTAGGGAAAAAAGTAAATGAGGCACACAAACGTGCAGTAGAAGTCAGCGCCTTTGTATGCACCCAACACGGAGCAATGCCAAAAATACCGGCAGAATTAATAGCCTCACCCCCAGTCCCTCTCGAAGAGAGGGGGAGAAAAGTTGAAAGTTGAACGGCTCTCGAAACTCATGTTCTCACGTTATAATGTTAACTCGTTATTACGACTGCCGACAAACTATTATCTGTAAACTATTAACGCAGAAAACCCTCCGAGATTTCTCTCGAAGGGTTTCTGCGTAAAAAACGGCGGCTACCTACAGCCCTCCGTCGTAATCACAGATTACTCCCCTCATCAGGCACGGAAAGACATTCAGTCTTTCCTCTAAAGGCCCTCTTCGCCCACGGACCCGTGGGAGAGCAGGTAGCCGCATAAAATGAGAAAGCCTCCGCATCTTAAAGATGCAGAGGCTTCTTAAATTTTATAAAAACGGCGGCTACCTACTCTCCCACGGGTGTGCAGTACCATCGGCGCG
>CADCIP010000057.1 GCA_902801485.1 uncultured Bacteroidales bacterium
TCTCCGCGGTAGAAATGCGTTGCAAAGGTAAGCGGATTTTTGAGAACCACCAAAAAGCAAGTCCGAAGTGTTAAAATCTAAAAGTAGTTGATATACAGAGATTTATCTCTATATGTTTTTCATTGTTTGTAGTTGTTTAGAGGTCTCTAAATACAGCGAAAAAAAGCGAACTCTCCGATGCTTGTCACGCTTTTGGGGATGGTGATGGAGGTCAGACCAGTGCAATGATCGAAGGCATGGTTGCCTATGTTTGTCACACTATTTGGGAAAGTGAAGGATGTCAAGCTGTAACAGTCCTGGAAGGCAGAGTTTCCAATAGAAGTACAAGATGATATGTCACCTACTGAAGACAGGCTGAAACACTCCAAGAATGCATAGGTTCCGATGAAAGTACAAGATGACAAGTCACCTACTGTGGTTAGCCTGGAACAACCACGGAATGTGTTGGTTTCGATGGAAGTACAGGATGACAAGTCACCCACAGAGGTCAGGCTGGTGCAACCACAAAATGCCTGCTCGCCAATGGAAGTACAGGATGACAAGTCACCCACAGAGGTCAGACTGGTGCAATCTTCGAATGCATAGTATGCAATGGAAGTATAAGATGACAAGTCACCCACGGAGGTCAGGCTGGAACAACCACGGAAGGCAGAGCCCCCAATGGAGGTAACTTGATAGGTCACACCACCATACGAAACAGTAGCTGGTATTGTGATACTACCCGTTGTAGACCTATCAATAGCAGGTGAATAATATCCACCTTCTCCTACTTGAACAGTTTTATCCGTAGTACTTGTAACACTGAAAGTCATCTCAACACCCTCTACTGTATTGGCAGTAAATGTCATTCCGACATACTGTCCATAAGCAACAATGCTCATTAGCATCCCTGCAAGAAAAGAGATTAGTTTTTTTGTTTTCATGTCTGAACGATTTTTAATGTTAATATTTTTGATTTGTGAATACAATACAAAAAAAACGTGGACTTCATTCGTCTACGTTCTTCGAGGTATCGGCAAACACCTAACACACTATATACGAGTAAAAGCCCACGCCTTGGCGTGAGCATCCGAGCTTTTTACTCTTGTGTGTTCTCTAAATTTTTGCCGAATTTCGAAGAACAAGAATCTAAGCGGACGCTTCTTTATGTTATATGTCTTTTGTTTCTATCTGTTTATTTGCTCATAGGCGATAATAAATTATTATTGAACATTGAACATTATAATACAACGATTTTTATTCGTTTATCAACTCTTCTACCTCTTTTTTAAGAAGAGGAAGATGGTTTATAATGATACTCCAAAGGATATCTGAGGATAAACTGTCATAGGCATGAATGATATAATTCCTTGTATCTACAATCTTGCGTGCATTGGATATCTTGATATCGGGATACTGTTTTAGGACCCTATTTATGGCTTCACCCATTATTTCTATGTTACGTTCCACAGCCCTTCTAAGCATGAGGTTAGAAGTGAACTCATTAAATTGTTTAGGGCGGTCTTCGAAGTAGGAAAGTACTTCTGTTACTGCCCCAAGAACATCATATAGATATTTCTGCAATGTTTCATCCATAGATTGGCACCTTTGTACGATCAACGTTTTGACGGAAAATAGGATTGCGAATTGAATTGTCCTCTACCAAATCAACAGAACGGCCAAGCTCAGATTCTAATGAATGTTTTAGACTGAAAAAGTTTGTTACATAATCTGAAATGTCGGCAGTGTTGAAGTGAACAAGAAAATCAATATCGCTATCGGAAGTAAAACGGGGAGTCAGTACGGAACCAAACACATAAAGATTCATCACACGGTGATGCTTACACAGTGCTATGATTTTTTCTAGGGAATCCGTTATAATCTGGTTCATAAGTTTAATGCTTCGTTTATTTCCGATAAAATTGTGAGCCAGCCGCTGCCAGCTGCCTCCCTCATTCACCACCCAATGCATTGTGCATAAAGCAGAAAAACAGAGGCTTCACTTTGCAAAAATACGATTTAGTGAGAGAAGAACAAAATAAAAATGTATTTTTTTCTTCCGAACGTGAGTATTTTAGAGACCTTTGTCTCAAATATAGCGATTATTTTAATACAACCAACAAAAAACGACACTAAATTCATAAGATGATGTCTATAACGTCAACGTCAACTGATTAAGTCTAAGGCCAAGAGCCGACATTTGTACACTCCTCGACCCAACACGTGCAGACCCCTGGGCATCGCACGTGCAGACTCCCGAGTCCGCAAATTGAAACAGTTATCGGTTATTGACACAAGTTTCGCATGTTAAGAAGATATAGGAAGATAGATGTAGATAGCCGCTTTTCAGCGGCGGAAGATAGAGGACATTACTCTGTCTACTGTGATGGTAAGGCAAAACTAATGTCTTTTATCTCCATCTATCTCCTTTTAACTCCCTTTATCTACAAGGCAAGCGGAGCTTGCGAAGGATGAATGAAGAATTATTGAAGTTAACGTATGAAAAACGGTGAGTTAACTCAAATGATCAATCGAGTTAACTCAATCGATTAATCGAGTTAACTCACGGTTTTTGGGGGTATTTTGAAAATTTTCGGAAGAAGAGCCATTTATATTAGGCGAAAATGCTGTAAAGCCTTTAGGATTCCATCTTCGTCAACAGAGGATGTAACGTAATCAGCTTCATGCTTCAGGGAATCAAGGGCATTACCCATCGCTACACCGATGCCTGCGGTACGTATCATAGAAGAGTCATTGCCTCCATCGCCAAAAGCTATTGTATGCTGTGGGTTCAGCCCCAGATGATGCGTCATCGCCAAAAGACCTTCGCCCTTATCAGCTCCCTTAGCTGTTATATCAGTAAAGGCAGGATGCCATCGGCCAACGGTACAATCAGTCAGGCGAGCCATCATTTCCTTCTCGTAATCCTCATCGAAGAAAGGCGTCAGTTGGAAAATGCGTTGCTGGAGCACTTCATCAAAAGGACGGGCCTGATTCAGGTTCTCCACACAAATTTCCTGGCGGAAGATTCTGTCCACTTGGCCCAACGGATCATGCACAGCCACATCTTTCTCACCCACCATAATCAGTCCGTAGTTCTTCTCTAAAGCATCCTTCATCACAAAACGGGCCGTTTCATTCGCAATCTCCTTACACCTTACCACCTTATCACCCACAAAACACAAGGCGCCGTTAATAGTTACGTAGCCGTCTATCAGATGCTCTATGGCACCAAGGTTAGTGATGATGAGAGGCGGACGGCCTGTAGCAATAAACACCTTATGCCCTGCTTCTTTTGCCAGAGTCAGAGCCTGTATGGTAGAATCAGGAATCTGGTGTGTTCTGAAGCTCACCAGTGTCCCGTCTATATCAAAAAACAATGCGTACTGTTTCATTATGAATAAAAAAGTCCTGGGATAAAAGCCCAGGACTATATTTTAAGCCACCTCGCCTTTAAAGTTCCCCTCTCTCACGGGGGAGGGGTTAGGGGAGAGGCTGTGTATTAAGCTTTTACACGACCCAAGTATGAACCGTCGCGGCTGTCAACCTCTACAATCTCCCCTTCCTCGATGAACAGAGGAACACGGATCTCGGCACCAGTCTCAACGCGAGCGGGCTTCAAAGTATTGGTAGCTGTATCACCCTTCAGACCAGGTTCTGTCCAAGTAACCTGCAGATGAACCTTTACAGGAACGTCAGCATACAAAACGGTTTCAGAACTTGCATCAACAACAACCTCCACATTCTCACTCTCCTTCAGGAAGTTAACGCCGTTAACCAAAGAGGGATGAATGTTAATCTGCTCGAAAGTCTCGTTATTCATGAATACCAAGTCCTCACCATCCTTGTAGAGATACTGATAGGGACGACGTTCTACGCGAACATCCTCCAGTTTCTCACCGATGTTGAAACGCTTCTCAATAACACCACCGTTTACAACATCCTTCAGGGTTACGTTCATAATAGTGTTTCCCTTACCGGGTTTGCGATGCAGGAAGTCGATACAGAAGTACAGTTTGCCATCCATACGGATACAAACGCCTTTCTTAATGTCTTGTGAATTAATCATAAAATTACCTTTATTTTGTACTGTTTTATACTTTTTCGGGTGCAAAGGTACGAATAAGCGAGGGAAATGCAAAAGAAAACCAGGATTTTCTTTTCATATCCGAGCGAAAGTACTTTCGGCGTTAGCCAAAGGTACGAATAAGTGAGAGAAAAGCCAAATTTATTTGAACTTTTCCGAACGAAAGTACCTTCGGCGGAGCCAAAGTTACAAAATAAATTGAAAATTGAAAATTGAAAATTGAAAAATTAAGGCCAATTCTTGCGTAATCAGAAAAAAAGTCATAATTTTGCACCCCGAATCGGTATAGACAAACAAATAATAAGCAAAATAAGATATGAAAAGAACATTTCAGCCCCACAACCGTCGCCGTAACAACAAGCACGGTTTCCGTCAGAGAATGGCCACAGCTAATGGCCGTCGCGTTTTGGCTTCTCGTCGTGCTAAAGGTCGCAAGAAGTTGACCGTTTCTGACGAGAATCATGGCAAGTAAAGTCAATTTTTACTTAAAATAGGAAAGAAGTAGGGGCAACTTTACTTCTTTCTTGTTTTTATTTCGTAACTTTGGCTAACACCGAAAGTACTTTCGCTCGGATATGAAAAGAAAATCCTGGTTTTCTTTTGCATTTCCCTCGCTTATTCGTACCTTTGGGCGAATTATTAGACATTAGTTAATTATGGATTTTTGGAAGAAGCTGACCAGTCCCATTGTTTACTGGAACCTTATTATGCTGGTTCTGGTAAGCATCGTCTTACTAATCGTACTATGGTTCTGGATGAAGGACTACTCTCATCACGGCGAGCGTGTGGAGGTTCCTCAGACAAAAGGAATGTTGTTGGCCGATGCAGAGTACGAGTTGGAAAAGCAAGGCCTGGTGGTTGTCATCTCAGACTCATCCTACAATCGTAACCTGCCCGCAGGAACAGTTCTGGAAATGACTCCTGCTGCAGGCAGCAAGGTAAAGACAGGCAGAAACATCTACCTTACCATCAACACAAGGAATGTTCCTACCCTACCCATCCCAGATATTGCCGATAACTGCTCGCTGCGTGAAGCAGAAGCCCGCCTGAAGTCGTTAGGCTTCAAACTGGGCCCCATAGAATATGCACCAGGCGACAAGGATTGGGTACTATCCGTTAAATGCAAGGGACGTACCGTTGTAACAGGTGACCGTGTGGAGATTGACTGCCCCATCACCTTAGTGGTAGGTAACAACAACGATGGTATAGGAGACGAGTTTGAGGATGAAGAATGGGATGACTTCAGTGATGACGAAGTCTCATTATCTTCTGATGAAGAATAAACGGTAAACCGTGAACAGTAAACGGTAAACTACAATAATGGCGGAATTTGACGGAGATTTTTTGAACGAGGAAGAAGACGACATCCTCTCTGTAGCCCCAGAGGAACACGAGCATTGGCGCATAGAGGTCGATAAAGGCCAAAACGCTGTGCGCATTGACAAGTTCCTGATGGATCACATGGGTGATACCAGCAGGAACCGCATCCAGAAGGCTGCCGAAGCAGGATGTATCCGCGTAAATGACAAGCCCGTCAAAAGTAACTACAAGGTCAAGCCATACGATGTTATCACGTTGGTACTGGACCGTCCCAAGCGTGACTGGGAGATTGTTCCCGAGGAGATACCACTGAATGTGGTCTATGAAGACAACCAGTTGCTGGTCATCAACAAACCTGCAGGAATGGTAGTCCATCCGGGCTGTGGCAATTATAGCGGAACGTTGGTGAATGCGCTGGCCTGGCACATGAGGGACAATCACGACTTCGACCCCAACGACCCCACCGTAGGACTCGTACACCGCATCGACAAAGACACCAGTGGCTTGTTGGTAATAGCCAAGACTGCCGAAGCAAAGACACATCTGTGCAAGCAGTTCTTCTATCATACTACCCGCCGCCAGTACAATGCGCTGGTTTGGGGACCGTTCAAGGAGGACGACGGCACCATAGAGGGTAACATCGGCCGACATCCGAAGGACCGTCTGCAGATGGCTGTTTATCCGACAGACAGCGAGATTGGCAAACCTGCCATTACGCACTATCACGTACTGGAGCGCTTTGGTGCCGTTACCTTGGTGGAATGCAGACTGGAAACAGGCCGTACCCATCAGATTCGTGCCCACATGCGGCATCTGGGCCATCCGCTCTTTGCCGACGAGCGATATGGAGGCGACCAGATTCTTCGCGGAGAACTCACGGCCTCGTACAAGGCATTCATCCATAACTGCATGACCGTCTGCCCCCGCCAGGCACTCCATGCCAAGACGCTGGGATTCGTTCATCCCACCACAGGAGAAGAAATGTTTTTCGATTCGGAGCTGCCCGAGGACATGACAGCCCTATTAGATAAATGGAGAAAAAGGGTAGCCCCTCTCCCCTAACCTTCCCCCAAATGGGAGGGAGAAAGGCCTCACTTTTACAATTGAAAATTGATAATTTAAGATTAGAGATTAGAGATTAGAGATTAGGGGTGAAAAATAAATAGTTATAGTTATCGTTATCGTTGACGTTATAATTGAGAATTATGAATTCGGAAAAAAAGATTGTTGCGATTGTTTGCGGAGGTGATTCCTCCGAGCATGATGTAAGTATGCGCAGCGCTGCAGGAATAGCATCGTTCCTGGACAAAGAGCGCTATATAATATATAAGGTAGAGGTGCACGCCATGAAATGGGAGGCGCTCATTGGTGAAGATGAGAAGCGTACGCCTGTTGACAAAAATGATTTTTCGTTCCTTAACGAGAAAGGCGAACGCATTCGTCCCGACTACTGCTACATCACCATACACGGTGCTCCGGGCGAGAACGGTATTTTCCAGGGCTACCTCGACCTGATAGGAATGTCCTACAGCACATGTAATGTACTCATCGAGGCAATGACTTACGACAAGTTCGTGCTGAACAACTATATGCGCAGCATGGGCGTATCGGTAGCCGACAGTCTGGTGGTAAAGATAGGACACGACCACGAGGTGAGCGATCAGGACATCATAGACCGCATAGGTCTGCCCTGTTTCGTAAAACCTGTTCGTGGCGGCTCTTCGTTCGGCACAACTAAAGTTAAAACCCCAGAAGCCCTTCGCCCTGCCATCGATTTTGCGTTGAAAGAAGGCGAGGATGTAATGGTTGAGGCCTTCATGCAGGGAACAGAGATTACCTGCGGCTGCTACAAGACCAAGAAGAACAGTGTGGTATTCCCTATCACTGAGGTAGTAACCACCAACGAGTTCTTCGACTACGATGCCAAATACAACGGTCAGGTGGACGAAATAACTCCAGCTCGCATCAGTCAGCATCTGACAGAAAGAGTGCAGAAGCTTACCTCACTCATCTATGATATCTTAGGCTGCCACGGCATCATCCGCGTGGATTACATCATCACAGCCGGCGACAAGATAAACATGCTGGAAATCAACACCACCCCTGGTATGACTGCTACCAGCTTCATCCCCCAGCAGGTTCGTGCCGCAGGACTGGACATTAAAGACGTACTGACGGATATAATTGAGAATTAAAAGTGTATGGTTGAGAGTTGAGAGTGTAGAGTTGAGAGTCAGTTGAAAAAGTTGAAGGCTGCGATTGAGTGAGAGGAGAAACGAAAGTCGCTTTCAGGCTATCCCGAGCGGAAGTATCCCGAGCGGAAGCAGTCTCGACCGCAGGTCATAGTTGCAAGTATGAAGTAATAAACTGGTTAAACTCTAAACTAAATAACTGACTCTAAACTCTAAACTAAACAACTGACTCTAAACTCTAAACTAAAATAGACGCAAATGGCAAGTGAATTCGATGCGATACGTCCGTATAACGACGATGAGATTCCTGGCGTAGTAAACGAACTACTCCACGACAGGCTGATGAATGCCCAGTTGAAAGCATTGCTCCCCTGGTTACCCAAGTGGCTTAGGAACGGAGTAATCCGACTGGCTTTCATAGGTGTACACAGCACGTTGGACTTTCAGCTGCGCTTCATGAAACCCATTGTCAGGTATATTCTTCGCAAATGCAGCAATGGTGCCACCTTCGAGCACAGCAAGATAACAGCAGGCGAAGAGCGCTACACCTTTATGAGCAATCATCGCGATATCGTCTTGGATAGCGCCATTCTGGATTATCTGCTTCACATACATAAGTTTCCCACAACCTGCGAGATTGCCATTGGCGACAACCTGCTTATCTATCCTTGGATAGAGAAAGTAGTAAAACTGAACAAAGCCTTTACGGTTCGCAGGGGCTTGGGAGCCAAGGATTTGCTGAAGAGCAGTATGCTGATGAGTCAGTATATACATTATGCGGTGAACGAAAAGCACGAGAACATCTGGATTGCCCAGCGCGAGGGACGTGCCAAGGACAGTAGCGACACCACCCAGGAGAGCGTACTGAAGATGCTGGCCATGGGCTCGGAAGACGAGAATCCCGTGGAGCAACTGCGCGACCTGAACATTGTTCCCCTTACCATCAGCTACGAATACGACCCCTGCGACTATCTGAAGGCTACAGAGTTCCAGCTGAAACGCGATAACCCCGCCTACAAGAAGAGCAAGGCCGATGACGAGAAAAATATGCGCGAGGGTATCTGGGGCTTCAAGGGAGGTATCCATTATGAAGCAGCTCCGTGCATCAACACTTGGCTGGACGAGCTGAAAGACCTCCCCAAGAACGAGTTCTTTACCGAGGTGGCTCACAGAATAGACTTGCAGATACACGCCGGCTACAAACTCTTCCCCGGCAACTACGTAGCAGCCGACATGCTGAACGGAACCACAGAGTTTGCCCAGCATTACACGCAGGAGCAGAAGAAGAAGTTCCTGGATTACCTGCAGCAGTGTCTGGATAAAATCGGAATCGAGAATAAAGACGAAGCCTTCCTGCGTGAACGACTGCTTACCATGTATGCCAACCCAGTCTTCAACAAGCAAAAAGCCCTGCAAGCATGAAACACCGTTCCCTTCTTACATTGGGCCTCATCTGCCTGACGGCTTTTGTTTCATCCTGTAACAAAAGCGAAGATGACACCTACCCCAGCATCATTACAGAGATGGCTGACTTATACACAGACGGGCAAGGGGTAATGGAGAAGTTTACTACCGATGCCGGTGTAACCTACAAGATTGTAAATGGTAAAGGCGGACTGAAAGCAAACGTCCTATACCGTATTCTTTGCGGCTATGTTCCATCTGGAGAAAATGCCACAGTCTATCAGGTTCAGAGCGCTTATTATCTTCGCGACAGCACAAAGATTGCCAAGACCGATCCAACAGGTGTGAAGAGCGCTTGGCGAGCAGGTAAGTATATCAATATGTACCTCAGCCCACTCACACAAGGCGGGACACAGTACTGGGGATTCATCACAGACAGCATAAAGGACGGGCACGCATGGGTAAGTCTGTACCATAATCAGAATGCCGACCCGCTCTCATACACCCAACCCACATACGCCAGCCTGCCCGTCGATAGCATCAAAGGCATACGGGAAGGCGACATTATTACCTTGTGTATTAACACCTTTAACGGCCTACAGACATGGAACTTCAAGAAATAAAAGGCTCCGTTGCCGTACTGATATCCGGAGGTGTGGATAGCGCCGTTGTGGTACACCAGCTTTGTGAAGCTGGTTTGAAACCCGACCTTCACTATATCAAAATAGGTATGGAGGGCGAGGATTCTTCCTGCTCTGCCGAAGAGGATATCGAACTCTCGCAGGCTACCGCCCAGAAGTACGGGCTGAAGTTGGAGGTCACCGATTTGCAGAAGGAATACTGGGAACAGGTAGTAGGCTACGCCATAGAGCGTGTAAAGAAAGGTCTGACGCCCAACCCCGATGTGATGTGCAACCGACTGATTAAGTTCGGGGCCTTCGAAGAGCGCATAGGACATCAGTACGACTATATCGCCACAGGACATTACGCTACGAACGTTGAGAAGGATGGCCTGATGTGGTTGGGAACAGCTAAAGACCCGATAAAGGACCAGACCGATTTCCTGGCTCAGCTTTCTTATGATCAGTTGCGCCACACCATATTCCCTATCGGACACCTGATGAAGGAAGAAGTACGCCAGATAGCCTTGGATGCCAAGTTGCCCAGTGCCAGAAGAAAGGACAGTCAGGGTATCTGCTTCCTGGGCAAGATAAACTACAACGATTTCCTGCGCAAGTTTATGGGCGAGCAGGAAGGAAAGGTGATAGACATAGAAACGGGCAAGGTGGTAGGTCACCATCGCGGCTTCTGGTTCCACACCATCGGTCAGCGCAAAGGCTTAGGCTTAGGTGGCGGCCCTTGGTTCGTAGTCAAGAAGAACATCAAGAAGAATATCATCTTCGTGGCACACGGATGGGACACCCAGTTGCAGTACGGACACGATTTCCGCCTGGCCGACATGCACTTCATCACCCGCAATCCATGGGATGAGACTCCCATGAACCTGCCCGTTCAATTTAAGATCCGGCATGTTGACCATTTTCTGCCGGGCTTCATTTCCCTTGACGAAGAAGGGTATCACATACATTCCGACGAACCCATACAAGGCATCGCCCCCGGTCAGTTCGGCTGCATTTACGATGCCGATGCCAAAATTTGCTACGGCAGCGGCGAGATAAGTATCTATAAGGATAGAGGATAAAGACGATGTATTTAATTGATAATTGAAAACGTTTTTGTTAACGTTACGTTAACGAAAACTCTTTAATCTGAAACTTATAACCTCAAAACCTGAAAACCTGAAACCTCAAAACCTAAAACCTTATAACCTGAAAACTTTATATATACGTCTGGTAAACCATATAATATCCATCGGCATCAATGGAGAACGCATCAGCAAGTGCTTCATTGAGCGTCCCCTGCCACCATTGTTCGTAAGCATAGGAGTTCCACCGCAGTCCTTCTGACTGGATGCGGGTACAACCGAAATTAAAGATACTCACTTGCTGACCGGCAAAGGAACGGAAGATTTGAGGGCCGCAGACAGGCATAAAGAAACCATAGTCGGTAAACATCATGCCGTGAACGCCGAATTCGCGGAAATAGCGCATCAGCAAAGAGATATTACCCAGCGTATGGTCTTCACGTAAACCCGTAGCACCGACATAGGCTATATCATGCCAGCCCTGTTGCAGGCAGTAACGCGTAGCCTTTGTCAGGTCGTTGTCTTCCTGTTCATCTATGCGGATAAGCCGGTCGTGGTATTCGGCAGGGACGCTATCACCGTCACCCACTACAGCCTCAGCATGAGGGACATGACTGATGGCCCCATCACATGCAATGATATGGGAAGCCTGATCTAACACACCAAGAGGAACCTGGTGAGCAGGAAACTGACCGTTCGCCACAATAACGGCATCAAACTGTACCTTCTTCATGCTTCTTCTTTTTTACTTTCAACATCGTTTTCCACTTGAAATATCCTGCTATGGCAATGATAACATAAAGAGCAAAGAGGCCGGCCCTGAAAGGAATACCTTTCTGCACATAGAGTGTACAGCCTACTGCATCCACCACTATCCAGAAGAGCCACTGCTCGATGAACTTACGCGCCAAAGCCCACAGTCCTATGAACGAAAGGGCATTGGTAAACGAATCCAACACGGGAACCGTTGAGTTGGTCCACGTTACCAATATATAATAGGTAATTCCCCAGGATACAAAGAAACAGATGGTAACAGGCAAATACATGCTGCGCGGCATGTGGATAATCGGAAGCGGTTCACGTTTCTTGCGCGTCTTCTTGAACTTCCAGATACAAAGGCCATAAATAGCAGCCAACGTATAGTAGCACGACATACCGGCATCGCCATAGAGTCCGTGCTGCAGGAATAGAACCACCTCAAGAGCCGGCATGATAATTCCGACTATCCATAGGAAAATACTGGCACGATACTCCAGCCAGATATAAATCAGACCCAGTATCGTTGTCAGTATGTCAAGCCAATGTAATGTCAGGAACTCCATAAGTTTTTTTATTATAGGTTAAAGATTAGGGATTAGGGATTAGAGATTAGAGATTAGAGATTAGAAGTTAATTGAAAGGTGTGCCATTACATTAAACGGAGCAGAGGGTGCAAAACCTGCTGCACCGCTGTCACGAACTCCCCACTCGTTGACGGCCTTGATGGTACCATTATCATTAATCAGCTGTGGAGCAGCCCAGCCGTTATTATCGAATTTGGCCGAGAAGATATTGTAGAGAGTCACGCCAGCCGTAATATCTTTAATACCGAACTTCTTCAACGAGAAGCTGTAGCTAAGGTCCACATTGGTACAGAAATGATTCTTCAACTGCAATGTCTCGTAAGTGGTATTACCGTTTTCATCCTTGCACTCCATATCCTTGAATCCGGTATTGGTCAGGTACTGGTCACTGATATACTGACTCTGTACAGAAGCCTTCATGCCCTTATAGCTAAAGGTAAGGATGTTGTTCAGGATAAAGTTAGGCGAGAAGGCCAGCGGCTGGTCACCCAGATTAACGTTAGTGCCGTCTGTCAGCGTTACCACCATATCCTTCACACGGTTTCTGGAGAAAGTAGCATTGGCATCCCAACGGAACCAGTCAACGGGCATCCATGCTGCTTCCAGCTCAAGACCCAGGCGATAGCTGTTTTCAAGATTCTTTGTCAGCGCCTCACCAATGGCATTCAGTTCACCTGTCAACACCAGCTGGTCCTTGTAGTCCATCCAGTAGATATTGGCTCCTGCCGTAAAGTGTTTACTTTGGAACTTATAACCAACCTCCAGGTCATTCAGTCTCTCGGGACGGGCCTTTGTATCTTCGCGGTCGGGGTTGGCAATCTGCTGCATAAAGTTATTGCGTACGGGTTCCTTATGTCCTATGCCATACGAAGCATATACCCTGTGCTGACTGTTGATATCGTAGTTGATACCGAATTTCGGATTAAAGAAATTATACTGATTATCTATAACATAGCTTTTGTCCCTATTCACGCCGTACATCACCGTAGGGTCTTGCAGTTTATAACCCACATGACGGTACTGAAGGTCAACAAAAGCATTCAGTCCGCTAACAAACTCATAAGTTGCCTTGCCATAAAAGTTAAAATCAGTCTTGCGCGAATGGTTACGATAGTATTCAAAGTCAGGCAACAGAGCAGCCGGCTCTGCTACCGTGGTAACCACTCCGGGTTTAGTCCATACAATACGGCCGAACTGGTCACCCAGATATTGATTCCATCCCCCACCGACAATAACATCCAGATTCCTTTTGTTGTTATAGTTCAGTGATGCCACGAAACCATAGAAGTCATTGTCCATCTTCTGCTGGTCAGCCAGATCCTCTACCACACGGTCGTCTGTGCTCAGTCCGAACGATGCCCAGGACTTACCGTACCACATCTGCGTGTCAGCACTCTGGTACTGCTGATAATAACCGTTACCCTTGGTATAGTGCAGTCCCACGTTAGAACTGAGATTACGGGTTATCTGCTGGTTCCATATCAGCTGATAGTTCTGCTGGTGGTAATTGTCTGTCTGGTCCTCGTAATAGCTGTTAGGATTGCCATTGGCATCATAGCCCATCACGCCGCATGAGTTATAGGTACGCCCGTATAGGCCCTGTTCGTACTTCGACGTATAGTTCCAGGCATGGTATGTTTCCTCAATGCCGTTCCAGGTCAGGAACTTCACCACCGTATTGTTGCCAAACCAACCGGCCTGCAGGAAATAAGAGTTCAACTTTGTCGAGGCACGGTCCAGGTAGCCCTGTGAACCGATGTTCGACAAACGACCCTGGATACCCCAGTGACCGCCCAGCATACCAGAACTGAAGCGCAGTGTCTCCTTATGACTTGCATAAGAGCCACCGCTGACGTCAATTCCCAGATAAGGCTTCGCTCCGATACTTTCCGTCAGCATATTCAGTGTAGCACCGAAGGCACCCGCTCCGTTTGTACTGGTTCCTACGCCACGCTGAATCTGCATCGACTGAACGCTGGATGCGAAGTCACCCATGTTCACCCAGAAAACAGAAGCGCTTTCAGCATCGTTCAAGGGGATACCGTTAGCCGTAATATTGATACGTGACGGGTCAGTACCACGAACACGCAGACTGGTGTAGCCAATTCCGTTACCAGCGTCCGATGTCGTGGTGATGCTGGGCGTCAGGCTCAGCAAGTAAGGCACATCCATTCCATAATTCAATCCTCTCAACTGCTCTTTTGTCAGATTGGTATAGGCTATTGGCGTTTTCTTGGTAGCTCTTAGCGCCTTTACCGTCACTTCAGTCAGATGATCCACTTTTGCAGAATCTGCCTGCTGAGCAGATACACTGCAGAAACCGGCTGCCCCTGCTAACAGTGCAGCACTCAAAAACAATCTTTTCATCGATTTCTAAAATATTTAATGTTCATAACTCTCTACGCCAGCATTACCTGGTTCAGATTAATGGGTATATTCTCAGCACTCACCAACTGGTGAGGCACCCCGGCGAAAGTTACCCCTCGCTGTTTTGCGATGCAAAATTATAAAGAAAAGATAATATAAGGAAGAAAAGAACGATTTTTCTTTTCTTATTTTTCTCACAACCACCCGCCATCCCACCATCACAACTGGGTAGTTGTTCCCCTTTGTGGGGCCGTAGCCACATTCAGTGGCTACTCTAAAGACCCCAGTCGCCTGCTTACGTCAAGGTTTCGGTATGGCTCACAAGCTTTCGCCCTTTGGGTGAGCCATGATTATTTCAAGTCGTATAGCGATGGAGTTGCCCATCGCCAAAGCACTTCGTTTTATAAACTCTGTAGGATTCTCTTGAGTACTACCGTAGCGGAGATTTCACGATTGGCAGCCTCGGGGATGACCAGCGAGGTGGGAGCCTCTATCACATCGTCGGTGACTATCATGTTACGACGGACGGGGAGGCAGTGCATGAACTTGGCGTTATTAGTCCAACTCATGTGCTCGGCATCTACCGTCCAGTTTGTCATCATATGATAATCGTGCAGAATCTTTCCGTAATCAGCAGGACGGGTAACACCCGGACAACTCCAGTTCTTGGCATAGATGAAGTCGGCACCCTCGAAGGCTTTCTTCTGGTCGTACTCCACGCGGGCATCGCCAACGAACTTGGGGTCGAGTTCATAACCCTCGGGATGCGTGATAACGAAGTCCACATCGGCAGCGTTCATCCACTCGGCAAAGCTGTTGGGAACAGCCTGTGGCAAGGACTTGGGATGCGGAGCCCAGGTGAGGACGACCTTCGGTCGGAGTTGAGAGTTGAGAGTTGAGAGTTGAGAGTTCTTCCAATTCTCCTCAATAGTTATCAAATCTGCAAAAGCCTGGAGGGGATGAACGGTAGCCGTCTCCATGGCGAAGACTGGTTTGCCGCTATACTTTACAAATTGGTTGTAAACGGTCTCGGCATAGTCGTACTCGCGGTCGGTAAGGCCGGCAAAAGAGCGGATGCCTATCATATCGCAGTAGCAAGCCATAACGGGAATGGCCTCCAGCAAGTGCTCGCTCTTATCGCCATCCATAATCACACCACGTTCGGTCTCCAACTTCCATGCTCCGGCATTCACATCCAAGACTATCACGTTCATGCCCAAGTTCAGGGCAGCCTTCTGGGTACTAAGGCGGGTACGTAAGCTATTGTTGAAGAAAACGAGCAACGCCGTCTTGTTCTTACCCAACTCAACATATTTATAACGGTCGGACTTTATCTCTTGGGCTTCAGCAAGTGCTTGCTTCAGGTCACCTAAATCCTGTACATTAAGAAAACTCTTCATCATTGAAAGGTTAGAAGTTATTGGTTATGGGTTATTGAGCTCTTTAAATAAAGAGTTATGAATTTGAGTCCCCCTCGCCTTTTGGAGAGGGGTTAGGGGTGAGGCTTTTCTCCCTAATCTCCACTCTGCGAATCTTTCCGCTGATGGTCTTAGGCAGTTCCTCTACAAACTCTATAACACGGGGGTATTTGTAAGGAGCAGTTTCCTGCTTTACATGGTTCTGCAGCTCCTTAATCAGATCGGGTCCCTCCTTACCCCGATATGCATCTGCCAGCACAATGGTAGCCTTCACAACAATACCGCGCACTTCATCCGGAGCACCTGTGATAGCACATTCCACGACGGCGGGGTGTGTCATCAGTGCATTTTCCACCTCAAAAGGACCTATACGGTAGCCCGAGCTCTTGATGACATCGTCGGAACGGGAAACAAACCAGAAGTAGCCGTCCTCATCATAATACACTACATCGTTTGTGTAATAGGTACCGTTAATATAGCTTCTCTCTGTGAGTTCTTTCTGTAAGTGGTACTCTTTGAACAGGCCCAAAGGTTTTTCATGCCCGGCACGGATTACCAACTGACCGTGTTCGCCCGGCTTGCATGGATTGCCATCGGCATCTACGACTGCCACGGGAAACTGCGGATTAGGCAGACCCATAGAACCCGGTTTGGGCTCAACAAACGGATAGGTACCCAATACCAACGTGGTTTCTGTCTGTCCGTAAGCCTCGTATATCATAATACCCGTCTTCTTCTTCCACTCCAAAAAGACCTTGGGGTTCAGTGCCTCGCCGGCGGTAGTACAGTAACGGAGGTTAGACAGGTCGAATTTCTCAAGGTTCTTACGAATCATAAAACGATAGACGGTAGGAGGAGCACAGAAAGAGGTAACCTTAAAGTCCTGCATCACCGTCAACATCTTTTCTGCATCGAAGTGTCCTTCAAAGTCGTATATGAACACCGTAGCACCACAAATCATCTGACCGTAGAACTTACCCCACACAGCCTTCCCCCAACCCGTATCAGCAACGGTAAGATGCAGAGATGTTTCGTCAACATTGTGCCAGTACTTGGCTGTCAGAATGTGAGCCAAAGGATAAGAGAAGTCATGCATTACCATCTTAGGCGCACCGCTGGTACCGCTGGTAAAGTACAGCAGGAAGTCGTCGGTTACCTTGTTCTGTCCTTTCCGGCTCTTGAACTTAGGTGCCATCATAACCCCTTGCCAATAATTGTCCCAGTTCTGCGGAACAGCAGGACCAATGGAAATGCAGTGCTTAAGCGTAGGACAATAGCCGCGGGCACGGATAACATTCCGGAGCACGATGGTATCACCCACAGCAACAATGGCTTTAACACTTGCCTGATGACAACGGTATATAATATCCTTGTCGGTCAGCAGATGGGTTGCAGGAATAGCCACAGCCCCGATCTTGTGCAATGCAACCATGGTAATCCACCACTCTACTCTGCGTTTGAGGATAAGCATCACACAGTCGCCCTTTCCAATATCCAAGGTTTGGAAATAAGATGCCACAGCATCCGAAAGACGCTTATATTCGGAGTAGTTGATATGCTTGACATCGCCTCTGTCGTTAGTCCATAAGATGGCTTCCTTCTCCGGATCTGTCTCAGCGTATGCATCTACCACATCATAACCGAAATTAAAGTCCTCAGGCACTTCTACCTTGAAGTTTGCCATAAAGTCGGCATAATCCTTGAACTCCGTCTGTTTTAGAAACTTCTCTAACATATTATCTTTTACCATTTACCCATTTACCATTTAAACATTTACCCATTTATAACGATAACCGCCAACCGATAACCTTTACAAACTGACTCTAAACTCTAAACTCTCAACTCTCAACTCTATCTTCTGGTCTGTCCGTTACCGTTAATGAGCCACTTATAGGTAGTCATTTCCTCCAAGGCCATAGGACCTCGGGGACCCAGTTTCTGCGTGGAGATGCCTATCTCAGCGCCCAAACCGAATTGTGCTCCGTCGGTGAAGCTGGTAGGAGCATTGACATAGACACAGGCAGCATCCACCTCGCGCTGGAAGCGCTTGGCAGCCTCATCGTTCTCTGTAATAATACATTCGCTATGACCGGAGCCATGTGCCTGAATATGCTGAAGTGCCTCATCAATGGAGTCCACAACACGAATGCTCAAGTCATACGACATCCACTCACGATCCCAGTCAAAGGATTCTCCTTCCTCAGGCCTATGTATCTTTACCTTATCTGCCATAGGAGCCAACAGGTCGGGTAAATCCCCCACCCTGTCTTTGTGTATCAAAAGACAGTCAAGAGCATTACAAACACTCACTCTGCGCGTCTTGGCATTATTGACGATGGCACGCCCCTTCTCCAAATCACCATCCTTATCGAAATACGCATGCACCACACCGGCCCCCGTCTCAATAACGGGCACACGGGCATTGTCGCGCACAAACTCAATCAGTTTCTTGCCTCCACGGGGGATGCACAAATCTACATACCCCACAGCACCCAGCAATTCTGCGGTCGCCTCATGTGTAGGAGGCATCAGCGCCACCACATCGGCAGGCAAGCCCTCTGCCAGAAGGGTCTGGTGGATAAGGTCCACAATAGCCTCGTTGCTGTGATGCGCATTTCTGCTTCCCTTCAAGATACAGGCATTGCCGCTCTTGAAGCAAAGCGAGAAGACATCGAAACTGACGTTTGGACGCGCCTCATAGATAACACCTATCACACCAAAGGGAACCCTCACCCTGCGCAGGTACAAGCCATTCTCTAATGTCCGTTCTTTGGAAATAATTCCTAAGGGAGAAGGCAAGGAGGCAACGTGACGCATATCGGATGCTATACCCTGCAACCGTTCTGGTGTAAGGAGCAGGCGGTCGTACAAAGGATCTTTGGCATCCATCTGCTCCAAGTCCTGTCTGTTAGCCTCCAAAAGCAATTCCTTGTTAGTGAGAATGGCATCTGCCAAATGCTCCAGCAAGAGGTTACGCTGCGCATCATCCACCAGCGCCAAAGACCTACTGGCCTCCTTTATTTTTTTAAATAACTCTTTCATCAATGCTCAATGCTAAGCAATTCTGTTTTTTATCTGCTCCTCCTTCTCTCGGGGGGAGGTCGGGAGGGGGGCTAATTTCCGGAGAATTCCGTATGAATGGTTTCCGATGGTCTTTCGGCCAAATCTTTTAATATATTCTCTCTGTTGCCGTTGGCAATGATGACCTTGATACCTGCAGCTGCTACGTTACTGGCTGTCTTGTATTTAGAAGCCATCCCCCCACGTCCGGCACTGCTTTTCTCTGTTTGAATATAGCGCGAGAGATCCTCACCCGGCTTAATGGTACGTATCACCTCACTCTCCGGACTGGCAGGATTACCTGTATAAATGCCGTCCACATTACTCAGCAATACCAAGGTCTGCGCATTCATCATCTGTGCGATAAGCCCCGAAAGTTCATCGTTGTCCGTGAACATTAACTCCTCGATGCTGACAGTATCGTTCTCGTTCACGACCGGAATAACGCCATTCTCCAACATTACCTCCATACAGGCACGCTGATTCTGGAAGGTACGTTCCGTGGAGAAATTCTCCTTGGTAGTCAGCACCTGACCTATGTGGAGACCGTACTCACGAAAGAGGTCGTAATAGAGGTTGATAAGCTTCACCTGTCCCATAGCCGAGAAAAGCTGGCGCTGCTCCACAGAGTCCAACATGTGGTCCACCTGCAACTCCTTACGTCCGCAGGCTACTGCACCGCTGGAAACCAGAATCACCTCGTAATTATGCCAGCGCAGCCAGGCAATCTGATCGACCAAGGCCGACATGCGGGTAATATTCAGCTTACCCTCTGCCATTGTCAGCACATTGCTTCCGACCTTTACTACTATACGTTTCTTCATATTCAATTCATAATTCAGTTTAGAGTTTAACCAGTTTATTACTTCATACTTGCAACTATGACCTGCGGTCGAGACTGCTTCCGCTCGGGATAGCCTGAAAGCGACTTTCGTTTCTCGTTTCTCCTCTCACTCAATCGCAGCCTTCAACTTTTTCAACTGACTCTCAACTCTACACTCTCAACTTTTAATCCTTTCTTGACTCTTACGAGAGTACCTTTTTGAATTTGTCTATGAACTGCTGAGCCTCATCCATACTCAGGCACAGGGGAGGCAGCAGACGGATAACATTGGTACCAGAGCAGCCCGTGAAGCAATGCTCCTCTTTAATAAGACGGGTACGAGGTTCCTTATACGGAATATCCAGTTCTATGCCTATCATCAGGCCCTCGCCACGAACATCTACAATATGGTAGCTACCAACGAGTTTCTTCAGTTCACTGATCAAGAAAGCACCCACTTTAGCAGCATTCTCCACCAGGTGTTCCTCCTCCATGATATCCAAGACTGCCAAGGCACCGGCACAACCCAGATGGTTGCCGCCAAATGTTGTTCCCAACTGACCATAGACAGGAGTGAACTTAGGAGAAATCAATACGCCGCCCATGGGGAAACCGTTGCAGATACCCTTGGCAACGGTAATCATATCGGGCTTCACACCCAGATGCTGATGGGCAAAGAACTTACCGCTACGGCCATAGCCGCACTGTATCTCGTCGCATATCAGCACGGTATTATGCTTGTCACATAACTGACGAAGAGCCTGCAGGAATTCTGCGCTCACCAGGCGGATACCGCCAACACCCTGAATACACTCTATGATACAGGCGCAGACATCGTCCTTCTCTATTTCCTTCTTCCAAGCTTCGATATCGTTAAGTGGCAGATAGGTAACATGCCCGTTGGCATTGATAGGCGCAATAATCTTGGGGTTGTTGGTAGCTTCCACGGCCAACGAGGTGCGACCGTGAAAAGCTTTCTCCAAACTCAGCACACGGGTACGGCCGTTATAAAACGATGCCAGTTTCAAGGCGTTCTCATTGGCCTCGGCACCTGAATTAATGAGAAACAGGCTGTAATCCTCATATCCACAAGCCTTACCCAAACGGCGGGCAAACTCTTTCTGCAAAGGGTTCTGCACCGAATTGCTGTAGAAGCCTAACTTAGCAACCTGATTACTGATTGCTTCTACGTAATGAGGATGAGCATGTCCAACACTTATGACAGCATGACCGCCGTAAAGGTCCAGATATTCATTTCCTTCTGTATCCCACACCTTACAGCCCTTGCCGCGTTCTATTGCTATATCAAATAATGGATAAACGTCGAATAATGTCATTTCCACTTTAACTTTTTAACCATTTAATCTTTTAACCTTTTAACCCTAAAAAGCACTCGCCTTCAATTCAAGACCAGCTTTCTCGTCGAGTCCGAACATCAGGTTCATATTCTGAACAGCCTGACCGACAGCTCCCTTGAGCAGATTGTCGATGCAGCTGATCATCAAGAGCTGGTCTTCGTACTTCTCGACATAGACCACAGCCTTATTGGTATTCACCACCTGCTTCATATCAGGACTTTTGGTAACAAAATGCGTAAAGGCTGCATCCTTGTAATAGTCGGCGTATATCTGTTGCACCTCCTCGATGGGCTTGTCGCACTTGGCGTATGCTGTTACAAAGATACCTCTGGTAAAGCAGCCGCGCTGAGGGATGAACAACACTCTGCCTTCATAACCGGGACAGAGTTCCTGCACCGTCTGATTAATCTCCAGCAGATGCTGATGGGTGAAGGTCTTATAGACCGAGATATTATCGTTACGCCAAGAGAAGTGCGTTGTTGCACCAGGCTTCTGACCGGCTCCTGTACTTCCCGTGATACCATTCACATGAATATCGCCACTGATGATTCCTGCCTTCAGCGCAGGCAGCATAGCCAGCTGAATGCAGGTGGCAAAGCAACCAGGGTTGGCTAAATGACGGGCGGAACGAGTCTGTTCACGATGTGTCTCCGGCAGACCATAGATATAGTCGTGGTCGCCTTTTATGCGGAAATCCTGTGCCAGATCGATAATCTTCACGTTCGCAGGAATCTCATGTTCTTTCAGGAACTGCTCACTCTTGCCATGACCGAAGCAGAAGAATACCACATCCACCTTATCAAACGGCATCTCGGAAGTAAAGCAGAGGTCCGTTTCACCTATTAACCCCTCATGGACATCGCTGACATAATTGCCGGCATTCGATACGCTGTTGGCAAAGACAATCTCTGCCTGTGGATGGTTCAGCAACACCCTTATCAACTCACCGCCTGTATAGCCTGCGGCACCTAAGACCCCCACCTTTATCATCTCTTCTCGTCTTTATGGATACCATAGTAAACGCGGAGTGGCGTACTTGAAACCTTGATAAAGCCTTTGGCTTCATCGGCAGTCCAACCTGTCTGCGTCTCGCCGTATTCACCCAGTTTACTCTTCGTCAGGTCGTTGGCACTGTCGATACCAACAGTCTCGAAGCCATAAGGACGGAGCTTCAGAATGGCAGTACCAGTTACATTACGCTGGCTGCTAGCGAGCATAGCCTCGATATCGGGCATAACAGGCTCAAGGTACTGGCTCTCATGCAGGAACATGCCGTACCAGTTGGCAACCTGGTCCTTCCAGTACTGCTGCCACTTGCTCAAAGTTGACTTCTCCAGCAGACGGTGTGCCTCGATGATAAGTTTGGGAGCTGCAGCCTCGAAACCAACGCGGCCCTTGATACCGATGATGGTGTCGCCAACATTAGCATCACGACCGATGGCGTAAGAAGCGCCAATCTCCTCAATCTTCTGAATGGCTTTGATGTGGTCGTCGAACTTCTCGCCATTCACAGCAACGATTTCGCCCTTCTCAAACTGAATCTTCAGCAAGGACTCCTTCTCAGGGTTCGTTACGTGCTTCAGATAAGCTTCCTCGGGCAGTCCCTGTGTAGGGTCAAGCAATTCACCGCCGCAGATAGATGTGCCCCAGATGCCGACATTATATGAATACTTCAGTTTGGTGAAGTCTGCAAAATAGCCATTAGCATTCAGGTAGTCAACCTCCTCCTTACGAGTCAGGTTACGATCTCGGGTCAAAGTAATAATCTCCACACCAGGAGCCATTACCAGGAAGGTCATATCAAAACGTATCTGGTCATTACCGGCACCTGTGCTGCCGTGAGCAATGGCATCGGCACCAATCTCCTTGGCGTAACGGGCAATGGCCAGTGCCTGGAAGATACGTTCCGAACTTACCGAAATAGGATAGCAGTTGTTACGCAGCACGTTGCCGAAAATCATGTATTTCAGCGACTTCTCATAATACTCCTGCGTCACGTCGAGGGTAACATATTTCACGGCGCCCAATTTGTATGCATTCTCCTCGTTTCTCTTCAACTGCTCGGCAGAGAAACCGCCGGTATTAGCACAGGCGGCATATACCTCATAACCTAACTCCTTGGTTAGATACATCACGTTGTAACTGGTGTCCAATCCACCACTGAAAGCTACGACTACTTTTTTCTTTTCCATATTATTTAATTCACAATTCTTAATTCATAATTCTAACGTTAACGATAATGATAACGATAAACTCTAAAGAAGACTCTCTAACCTCAAGTTCCCCTCTCCCCGGATAGGGGTAAGGCTTTCCTCCTTCGGGAGGGGATGGGGGTAGGCTAATGTCTCTCTATTTCCTGAAGGTGCTTGATACGCGACAGCACCTCATCCGACAACTTTGCAGGCAGATGCTCAGTGGGGTCGAAAAGCATCGCCGTGCAGATACAGAACTTCCGGTTACGCTCTTTCAGCACCGGATAGTTGACGCAACCCTCGCAACCTTTCCAAAATGCCTCGTCATCTGTCAGGTCGGCGAAAGTCACCGGCTGGTAACCCAATGCAGTGTTCATTTTCATCACAGCAGCACCGCTTGTCAGACTGAAAATCTTGGCATGGGGCCAACGGGTACGGGCCAGTGTAAACGTCAGGTCCTTGATGCGTTTGGCAATATGCAGGCCTCGGAAGTCGGGGTGTACAATCAGACCACTAGTCGTCACATACTGCTGGTTCTCCCACGTCTCAATATAGCTGAAACCAGCAAAACGTCCGTCCGGTGCCAAGGCGATGACTGCCTTAGCTTCAAACATCTTCTTCGCCAGATACTCATGGGTACGCTTGGCAATACCTGTGCCACGAACTTTGGCAGCATCGGCTATCGTCTCAAGAATGGTGTCCACATAAACCTCATGCTCAGGTCCAGCCACCATAATCTTTATATCATCTGTTTTTATATCGCTCATTTTTCTATTAATAAAGTCTGATTTTTCACTTTTGATTTAATTGCGGAACAATTTCCGAAATCGCCACACGCGCTTTATCTCTTTCCAAATCTTCCTGCAGCACTACCAACACAGTATCATCTCCTGCCACAGTACCCAAGAAAAAAGGATAATGGGCATTGTCTATGTCGTAAGCGACCATACTGGCATGCCCGGGTGGCGTATGTACCACCATCAGATTACCTGAGAAATCCACCCTCCAACAACTCTTCCTCATCTCCTCATGCGTGAGCACAGGAGAAAACATACCCTCTCTGGGTAAGGCATACACACTGTGTCCGTTACGCCCGCGAACCTTACTTATACGTAATTGTTTCAGGTCACGGCTCAGTGTTGTCTGCGTACAGGGGAAGCCAGCCTTGTCTAATTCAACCTGCAAATCCTCCTGACTCTCTAAAGACTGAGAACTTACAATAAGTCTGATAGCCTGTAAACGGGTCTTTTTATCTTGTCGTTTTTGCATACTAGCCATTTTTCGACCGCAAAGATACAACATATTTTTGGAACAGCATTAAAAATATGCAAAGAATATGCAACAGAAAGGCTCTTTTTCTGCATTTTTATGCAAACAAAACGAATACGCCTGCCATCTTTCTCAATGTTCATTATTTCTTTATTTATTGTTGATTTCCGTCTTTTTGAAGCATTTTTATAACATGGAGCAGAATTGGCGACAAACAGAACAGTAAAAATAGGATATTAGTGTTTATTTTTGCATTCTAAACAGAAAAAAACGAACAGCACGGAAATATTGGCAACATGGATATACAAGATTTAAAGCCCCGAAGGGGAGACGACACTTATAGGATTGGTGATAGCGAAGACCTGGTTGTGATGGAGAATATTGGCACGATACCCACGGGAGGCATGTGTTCGCAAAATCATGGCATTATTTTCTTTTGTACTGAAGGCAGGGCACAGTTCGAATACGACGGCAATGTTGTGCAGATACAGAAGAACGACATGTTTCTGTATATGGTCCACAGTACGATGTGCAATTTTCTGACATCACCGGATTTTAATTGCCGACAGATTTGGTTTACTCGCAGTGAACTTTGGAATATCGAAATCTATAATCTGATAAGTCTGGCAGATATGTCGCTGCTCAAGCTGCACCCTGTTGTCCATCTTAACGATGACGACATAAAGCTTTGTGACACCTATTTCCAGTTGCTGTGCAGCAGGATAAAGTCATCGTCTGCGCTTACCTCCTATATCGTACGTTCACTCTTAGGCACCATAATGCTGGAAATACTGTCCATCATGCGGCGTATTTCTGAGCGGGCGGTTGAGGAGAATCAGCAGGAAGAACTCAATCCCAACCTTCATAAGAAACGGATTATCGACAAATTCATGAGGTTAGTGGAAGAGAGCGACGGCCGCATCCGCAAGGTGGATGAATTTGCCACCCGACTGAATATCACACCGAAATATCTCTCTACCATTCTCAAGGAAGTGATGAATCGCAGGCCAAGCACCTATATACAGCTATACACATTGAAAGCTATTGAGTACCGTCTGCGTTTCACAGATATGACGATGCAGGAAATTTCGAACGACCTGAATTTCCCCAATCCCTCGTTCTTTGGCAAATACTGCAAAGAACACCTGGGTATGACACCGTTGGGATATCGGATGAAATACCACAAAGGGACATGAAAGAGATTGTATTGAGGAATGATGACTGAGCAACAGACAGTTTTTAATATAATATAAATAATGTATAGAACAATGAAAAGACAGATTTCCCTTTTGCTCCTGCCATCGGTGATGCTGGCAGCCATGAGCCTTGCTTCGTGCAAGAGCAGTAACAAACCCGCCGATGAAGTGTCTGTTCAGGACAGTATTCCCGAGATGCTGAAAGACGTAGCAGGCATAGAGAAATTTCAGACCAAGCTCGACTACAGCAAGGCAGAAAACTGGGTGGACAGAGCGACTGAGGCTACGAAGCCTGTCGATGTATTCTTCATCTATCCTACGGTGACAGGTTTCCGCGACCCTGTTCAGATATGCGAAGTGACCGACTCAGAAATGGTGGCAGGTGCCAAGTTTGTCAGACAGGTTCAGACCAGTGTGTTCGAAGAGAGTTGCAACATCTACATGCCCTATTATCGTCAGATTTCGATGCCAAAACCTGGCACCGATTACCGTTTCGTCACCAACTATCTCTCTGGTTTCGATGCCACCGATGCACTCGACTACTTCCTGACAAACTTGAACCAAGGGCGCCCATTCATTCTGGCCGGTCACTCGCAGGGCTCCTCAACCCTTCTCAACTTGCTTGAGAACTACATGACCAAGCATCCTGAGTATCTGAAGCGAATGGTTGCTGCCTATCCCATCGGCTTTGCAGTGACCAAGGACTTCCTGGAGCGCACGGGTTTGAAGTTTGCCGAAGGAGCCACCGACACGGGTGTCATCATCTCATGGAATACTGAAGGGGTCGGCAACAAGGATGCCAAGAACGTGACACTGGCTCCTGACGGCTTGAGCATCAACCCCATTAACTGGAAGCGTGATGACACATACGCACCCGCCAAAGACAACCTCGGCTCGCTAGACGATATGACGGGCAAGATGATTATTCCCGGCATTGTCGATGCCCGTGTTGACACTATCCGAGGCTCCGTCGTTGTCACCACTGCTGAAGCCAAGCCCTTTGCCATCAGCGAAGAAGCAGCCGTTCCTTTGTTCGGTCCTGAATGTTATCACCGCAATGACTACGGTTTCTTCTATAACAACCTGAAGCAGAACATTGCCGACCGCATCAAGGCGTTCATGGAAAAATAAGAGTTACCCAAACAAAGTTATGAACATGAAAACAAAGAAAATACTGCGAATAGTGGCAGTGGTTATCATTGCCCTCATGGTCATCGGTGGAGGAATCTGGCTGATTACCGGCCGCTCACCATTGGCCATCATTGTGAAGAGTGCTTTGCACCAGATGGACACGGAGTCGTACGACAAGGCCATGGCCGACAAGACCGACAAAAGTAAAACGGAGATTCCTGCCGATGTGGTATTCCCCCGTGAGGTTGTTCAATATACCATCGGAAACATGCAGGTGTTTGAGGTGCCAGCAGAGAACGACACAAAACCTGTAGTGCTTTATATTCACGGCGGTGCCTACGTCCATAACTTTACCTCTCAACACTGGAAAGCCATGGCCGAGTGGGCCAAGACCACAGGCTGTGGTATCGTGACGCCAAATTACCCGCTGCTGCCCCTTCATACAGCCACCGAGGCTCATCCGCTTATGATGCAGCTCTATTGCAAACTTTTGAAGTCTATGCCTGCCAGTCGCATTCTCATTATGGGCGACTCAGCAGGAGGCGGCTTTACACTGGCTCTGGCGCAGCAGATACGCAATGACTCGCTCGGTCTGCCTCGCCACCTGGTGCTCATCTCCCCCTGGGTCGATGTCATGGGCGGCGATCCTTCGATACAGGAGCGCGACAACTGGCTAACCATCGACGTGTTACAGAAGTATGGGACCGCCTGGGCAGGACAGTTGGATGTTTCCAACCCGATTATCTCACCCCTATATGGCGACATGGAAGGCCTGCCGCCTACCGACCTCTTTACCGGCACATGGGAAGTGTTCTACACAGATGTCTGCAAGACCTACGACAAGATGAAGGCCGCGGGAGTCGATGTCCGACTGCACGTTGCCGAGAAGATGGGGCATGTCTATCCCCTCTGGCCCAGTCCCGAGGGTCGTAAAGCCCGCCGCAAGATTGCTGAAATCATTAAAGAATGACACTTAATCTTCGTAAGGTTTTTGTACTTTGTACACATTCAGATTGTCAAATGACATGCCTGATACGCTGTGTTTATTGAAAATAGAACCTGATTTCTTTTCGTATCTCAGACATTCTTTCTACCTTTGCCAAAACAAAGCAAAAAATTTGTTCTAAGCATCGGATATTATCAAATAAACACCCTATCAACGAGATGAAGAGAAGTGTCAACACATATATCAATGTACATTTCATTCTGCTGATTCTTATAACCGTCTTTGCAGGAGGAAAAACGGAGGCAAAACGTCAGGAGCCGATAGTTTACATTGACATGAGATACACTTTGAAGGCTGATTACAGAGACAGCATGGCAGTGATTGGTGTTTGGGACGATTTGCATGCCATCAGCGCACTCCAAGGTATCGTGAACAGGGACAAGCCTCGGCTGTACATAGAATATGTGGAAACCAACGGACGGAGCATAGATGCTTATTGGTGGAACCGCTATCGCCGCACAGGGGAATGGCTGAACGGGAGAGACACCTTGCGTTTGGAAAGGGTGGAAGAAGTGGTCAGACATTTCCGCCATCTGCTTCACGGTGTAGTTGCCTACGACTCTAATGTGGCTTCTACAAGCAATGTGGCAAGCAGTCTGGCTGGTGTGGAGAATCTGCTGCCCCTACGTTGGGATGCACGTCCTGCCTCCCTCTATCAAAAGCTGACGAATGGCAAGGATGCGTTGGAGGTACGCGAATGGCTGGTAAATCGCGATGGCAGCACCCTGTTTACTGGAAAAGGACAGATTCCTGGCACGGAACGTGTTTCGTCAGGAAGTCAGAAATGTGACCCCTACCTTTGGTTGCTGGAACGGTACATGAAGACGGGGCGCATGGACGGACGCTATGCTGGTTACTATCAAGATCAAATGTGGCGCCGCAAACCCTTAGCCGCTCCCACCAATCATCATACACTTACCAATCACGACTTTTTCATCAGTCGAAAAGCGTTCTTTTTCGATTTATCCCCTTGGCCAGACGAAGCTACCGACGATATGAGTCAGCCTATGGGAACAGACTACCGTACGCTATGTGAAATGCTGCAGCAAGCGCATACCCTCCGAAGAGGCTCCGCGCCCTGCTACATTGGCGGTTTTCCTGAATGGGCCTACAAATATACCAAACGTGCTGGCGGCAAGCATGCAGATGTGGATACAGAATGGCAATTTGCCGAGTTAATCAGCAGATACATGGCTTTCAAGGATGCTGATGCTATCGGCTACGGAGCTTTGGCAAACGCCTCCTTTTGGCAGCATTTTCCTTTACAAAAACGCTACTCTCAACCTTGGACTTCCAAGAAAAAACTGAAACAGGCACATTATCTGAATAACGATGGAACAGTTGACACAACTCGCAATTATGTGATTATCTACGTGGGTGACTATGATGCATCGTCGTGGATTTCGCAACGTACGCCAGACCTATGGGATAATCCTCACAGGGGAGAGTTGCCCATGATGTGGTGCATCAGTCCCGTGTTATCAGAACGTGTTCCCCACGTATTGCATAACTTCCGCGTTACAGCCAGTCCCAAAGATTTCTTTGCTGCTGCCGACAACGGAGCAGGCTATCTGATGCCGGGTGTCGCAGAAAGAGAGGGCGCACCAGAGGATATTGACACATGGAAGAAACACTGCAAGAAATACTACAGAAAGTGGGGATTGAGTATTACGGGCTTCATCATCGACGGGAATGGACCTGCTATGGGCAAGAAATCACTGGATGCCTACAGGGAATTCAGCCATAATGGCATCGTTCCCCAAAAATGTGACGTAATCAGCAACTACCGTGGCATGCCCGTGCTGAGGTCTGACTACGACCTTGTTTCAAACAATCCAAAGGAAGCAGCTCAGGTGCTGGTTGACCGTTTACACCTCCGTAAGGGTGTCCCTTTCCATTGGTTCCGCATTATCCTGAAGAGTCCGGAATGGTATGTAAGTCTCATAGAGGAAGCCAAACGGCAGGATCCCAGTATCGAACTAGTGGATATGCCAACATTCTTCGAGTTAATGAGAACCTACACCCAGAAACAGCAAAAAAATATTAAGGCATCATAACAAAAACCAAATGAAAATGAGAAACAGAGGATCTATCTTTATTCTTGCCCTTCTGATCTTTACAAGCATTGCAAGGGCACAGTACAATCAAGACAACGATATTCCCTATCGAGAGAAAGCAGAGGGCTATGCCCAGGAACGCTGCAAATTAGATGTGTATTATCCTACCGACCAGAAGGATGCACCCGTAGTGGTGTGGTTCCACGGTGGCGGAATAGAAGGCGGCAGCAAACACATCGATTCACAACTCAAGAACTGCGGCCTCGTTGTAGTAGCTGTCAATTACCGTCTGTTGCCTAAGGCCAATATCAACGACATCCTGGACGATGCGGCAGCTGCTGTTGCCTGGACCTACAAGAACATAGCAAAATACGGTGGCAGTAAACGTAAGATCTTTGTGGCCGGACACTCTGCGGGCGGTTATCTGCTGGACATGATAGGCTTAGATAAGCACTGGCTTGCAAAATATGGTGTTGATGCCGACTCGCTGGCTGCCCTTGTTCCATTCAGCGGACAGTGCATCACTCACTACAACATCCGCAAGCAGCAAGGTCTTGGTCCCCTGCAGGCCACTATCGACCAGTATGCACCGCTTACCTACGTCCGTCCGGATGCGCCACCTATCATCATTATCTCCGGTGACCGTGAGATGGAACTTTACGGCCGATACGAGGAACAGGCATACTTTTGGCGTATGCTAAAACTGGTGGGGCACAAGGATGTAACACTCTACGAAATGCAGGGCTACGACCACGGAGCCATGGCACAGCCTGCCTATTACATCCTGAAGCAACACATCAAACGAATATGCGAACTCAAAAAATAAGAATAACTAATAAAAAATATCAAGACAATGGGAAAAATTAAGACTATAGGTGTTCTGACATCGGGTGGAGATGCCCCTGGTATGAATGCAGCCATTCGTGCCGTGACACGCGCCGGTATATATAATGGTTTCATTATTAAAGCCATCTACCGAGGCTACGAAGGCCTCATCAATGATGAAGTGAAAACGTTTACCACAGAAGATGTATCAGGTATCATCGATCGTGGTGGTACTATCCTGAAAACAGCCCGAAGCAAGGATTTTATGACACCCGAAGGCAGGCAGAAGGCGTATGAAACCTGTCTGCATGAGGAGATTGATGCGCTTGTCGTCATCGGAGGCAACGGTTCACTGTCCGGCGCCCGTATTTTCGCCGAGGAATTCGACTTTCCCATCATTGGACTGCCTGGCACCATCGACAACGACCTCTACGGCACCGATGCTACCATCGGCTATGATACCACCATGAATACTATCATGGAGTGTGTTGACCGTATCCGCGATACAGCCAACAGCCACGAGCGTATCTTCTTTGTTGAAGTAATGGGGCGCGAGGCTGGCTATTTAGCTCAGAACACAGCCATCGCTTGCGGCGCAGAAGCCGCCATCATTCCTGAGGATATGACAGATGTTGACCAGTTGGCAGATTTCATGAATCGCGGCATCCGAAAGTCCAAGAAATCATGTATCGTCATCGTATCTGAAAGTCCCAAGTGCGGTGCCATGTACTATGCCGATCGTGTAAAGAATGAGTTCCCTGGATTTGATGTCCGCGTTTCCATCCTCGGTCATTTGCAACGAGGTGGAGCACCATCGGCCCGTGACCGTATTCTGGCCAGCTGCATGGGTGTAGGAGCTATCGAGGCTATCATACAGGGACAGCGTAACATCATGATTGGTTATCGCTTCAATGATGTGGTATATGTTCCTTTCAGTGAGTGCATCCGCACCGATAAACCCTTTGACAAACGTCTCATCAAGGTACTTGACGAACTTAGTATCTGATGATGCCGGCCGGAAAAGCTTTTTCATTGAAGGTTGAGTAGGAAAAGGTTTGTTTTTATGAGCAAGAAAGGTCGAATAGGAATAGGTGTCTGTCTAATGGTTCTTTGGGGCATCCTGCTGGCCTACCCTTCTAATATCCTGGCGCAGAAAAGAACCCTGCGACAGAAGATTGCACGGTTAGACAGCACGCTCTCTGCCCGTTATTATAAAATCCCATACGATACCAACTACGTGATAAGACCCGTGGGAAGGTGGACACTGAAAGTGAGGTATAACCAGACGGGTAACACCTTCCATACAAAAGGAACCTTAAAAGGTATTACTTCCAAGTCCGACCTCAGCACCACTCGCAAGAACACAATTAGCCTTGGCGCCTCATACAGGGGGCTTTCTGCATCCTTTTCTCTCAATCCTGCCAAGATGAAGGGTATTTATAAGGACTATGAACTCAACCTGAACTATTTCAGCAGTCGCATTAGTCTCGACTTCAGTTACCAACGGTCAGAAAGTCTCTCTGGCGACATTCACCTCGCTGACAGAGTACAGCAGTTGGAACAGGGCGATCTGGCCATGAAGATTGTCAACATAGCTGGATATTATGCCTTTAACTACCGCAAATTCTCCTTTCCGGCAGCCTTCAACCAGAACTTTATCCAACGTCGTTCTGCAGGTTCCTGGCTGGCTGGCATCAGCTATCAGGGCGGAAGTATCAACACAACCGAAGACCTGAAGACAAGAAGACCGGAAGCACATGATGTCAGCCTGAAATTTGGGCATTTAGGCCTTGGTGCGGGCTACGGCTATAATCTGGTACTCGGCAAGAATTGGCTGTTGCATCTTTCTGCCCTGCCTACCTTCGTAGTCTATAACAGAAATAAGTTAATGCTCAATGACGAGGAACTTGAAGCCAAGCACATGCGTTTCCACATGATTTTCAACGAGCGTGTCGCCATCATATACAACTTCTCAAAACGTTATTTTGCCGGTGCTACTCTGGTAATGAACAACTCTGTCTACGATAATGATGCAGGAATTATCAATCAGAACAAGTGGCGTGCCCGTGCCATCGTAGGTATGCGACTGTAAGAACGTGTTTCAATCTGTGCAAGTAGCAAGACCAGTACATAAACAATATTACCCGGCAGCAAACAGTTGCCCAGATAAAAGCTAAATATAATATCAACAATGAAAAGTACAAAACTATGGATGCTTCCCGCCAGTTGGAATTCATGTCGGCAGATTTTGCTATTGCCCAGTTTGCCTTGAAAGCATTGAACGACAAGGAACTGTCCGAAAAATACATGGAACGTACACGCTTCTGGAAACGTCTCTATAATCCCGAGACCAAATGGATTCAGTCACGTAACCAAGACGGCAGTTGGAAGCCGTTGGAACATGGATTCATGGAAGCAACATACAAGGATTTCTTCTGGATGGTGCCCTACAACATTAACGGTCTGATAGAAACCATTGGTGGACGCGACTCAGCAGAAGTACGACTGGCTGAATATTTCCGCCGACTGGATGCGGACTACGGCGACGACTGGTACGCTTCCGGCAACGAGCCATGTTTTGGTTTTCCCTGGCTATATAATTGGGTAGGTTGTCCTTGGAAAACGCAAGACGTTATTCGCCGCGTGCTAAACGAAATTTATGTTGACGTCTCTGATGGCTTGTCTGGAAATGACGACCTTAGAGCCATGGGAGCCTGGTACGTTTGGGTAAGTCTGGGATTGTATCCCGAGATTCCTGGTGTGGCAGGTTTTGCCGTGAGCACACCATCGTTCCCCCATATATGCATTCATCTGCCAAATGGGAAAACCATCGTACAGAATAGTTCTAAAGATGGTAAACCCTTTATTACAAGTATGAGTATCAACGGGAAAACCTGCAAAGGAACGTGGATTCCATGGGAGAATCTTTCTGATGGAGCTATACTGAAATACACCACATCAGACAAGCCTAACACAAAATGGGGAACCCAGATTTCACCCCCTTTATATAAATAGTGAAAAAACAAAGGTTACGTTATTAGAAATTTTATTAAAAAAAATTAACTTTTGTTTGGAAGATATTGAAAAAGGGTATATATATGTAAATATTTTTCTGGGCGCCTTTTCTACTCTCCTATTTTTGCTATGTTAGAGAAAATGTGCCGGCTAACTTGAAAATTTTTGCCGCCTAACGTGGCAGTAAAAATTCTTATGCTAAAGAACATCCTTTTACATTTTACCCAATTCTTGGTTTGTCAAGAAGTTTTTATTATTAATTTTTTTATTGAGGCTACGCCTCGAGCCTGCTCACGCTCGGGATAGCCCAAACCAGTTAAGCTCTCCTCTCGCTCAATCGCAGCCTTGTTAATTGTTCATTATTAATTGTTCATTGATTTTTGTTTTCGTTTTTGTTTTCGTTTTTGTTCAAATCATATCATCTTATAACCCAACAAGGTTTGAGAATCGATGGTTGTCGAGTTTAGCGCGGGTTAGGTGTTGCTCAAACACCTAACCCAACACCTAACCCAACAAAAAAAACAATATCCTCCAAATCGAACGTCAAAATAATAAAAAAGTGTCTTTTAGGCTCGAAATATTTGGAGGACAAAGAAAATCGTAGTATATTTGCGAGCTTTTTCGTAGATAATGGTCTGTGAGAAGCACACGAGATAACTTTTCTTTATTACTAACCTAATTTAAATTTAACAACATTGAAAGAAAATCTACTTATCAATGGAGAGGCTATGAATGCCCCTCTGGAAGGAATGCTCGAGGTTGAGCAGTTCCTTAGTGAGAATTATCTTTTCCGTCGCAACGTGCTGAACAGAAAGATTGAGTTTACAACCAAGAATGCTGAAGGCGGGCAGCAGGCGGATTTCAGGCCTTTGACCCAAGCTGCGCTGAACAGCATCATTCTCAGGGCCA
>CADCIP010000058.1 GCA_902801485.1 uncultured Bacteroidales bacterium
TACTCATTCTTGGCGAATTCCTCTACGATATAACTCTTTCCGATACGTCGTGCTCCCTCTACGAGTAGTGCCACCTCACCGTTTCTTTTCTCCTTCCAATCAAGGAGTTGCTGATATATTTTACGCTTCATAATGATGTTGTTTACACCTTTTTGAGATTTTTTTCTACTGCATTTTACACCTTTTTGAGGTTTTTGACGGTACAAACATACACCTTTTTGAGATTTTCTGCAAGATTTTCGTTGAAAAACTATATAAAATATGGTTATTTTCAATCATTTCTGACCAAAAATCTGCGTAAACAATGCGTAAACATTTTATTTCAGTTAGGGGTATTTTCTGATATTCACAGAAAATCGCATTTTTGCAAAACACTGATTATCAGTATACTTACATAACAACAAAATATCACAGAATATCACTTTAAGATACTCATAATCTGGAGGTCCCAGGTTCAAGCCCTGGCTGGTCCACACTGAAAATCAAGCAATTACAAAGATTTTGTAGGCGCTTTTTCTTTTCTTGGTGAACATCAGGTGAACATAGAGCGCTCAAAGTGACCTTTGGGTGACTTTCTGAAACGTAGATTGATTTTTTGTGAATTCAAGAAATACATCCATAACATACTGCACCATATATACATCTCTCACGTTATGGATAAGTGGGGACATTTTGGAAACAACGAACCCGCTGACAATCGGCATTGTTGCTAAAGATCAGTGGGTTTATATGATGCGTTGTTAATCTTGATAAGATGATTACTATTGAAAGAATACTCACATGGATAACATCGTATACTTATTGTAGGCTTGAAAACAACCAGAACGAAGGTTAACGCAATTTGCGACAACCTCATCACGTTCAGTTTCGGTTAGTTGAAAGTGAAAGTTAGTGTTGCGCGTCGGTACTTGTATGAAAGCCAATAACTCCGTTTCAAGGAATCTGAAAGAAAAGAACGCTCAATCAGTTCTTTTGCTAACGGATGTTCTGCGGCAAAGAAATTCAGCTCTCGTTTTACCAATCGTTCCGACAAGCCAATACGACGACCAAACTCTTCAAAATCCTTGCGTTCAACCGTCCTTGCGTCTGTCAACTTCATGCCTTCCTTGAATAGTCCTTTATCAAGGGCGAAGATGCGTGGCATGCTCAAATGTAGACTGGTATTGATGAGGTCGTAGGCAGGGGTGAGGTGGTATTCTCCGTCACCTCGGTTGATTAGTGAGAAATTTTTCAGATGCGCGTCATCGTTGAGGGTAAGATAGTTGAAGACAACGATGCGGAAGAACTTTAGGATTTCAACGGGAGCAGCCTTGACGTATTTGCGGAAGATGTCGGCACACTCCTCGTAGCTCAAATTACTATATTTGTAATCGCTGCCACCATTGGCATTGGTAAGTCCTGCCAGCGAGGCGAAATCTTCCTGACTGTACTTCTGTCCATCTGGTCCGACATCGAAACGTCGGCAAAGATAGGCTGCTTCACCATCTTGGAAGAAACAAATGCCATTAGCGGCAGTCTCAATGTGATAGACTTGAGAAGCCAACTGCATCGTCAGATGTTCATTGGCTGGACAATACTTGCGGTCAAGCAAAGCATAGGATGATGGAGCAGGTTTCAAAATGTATGTTCCACGTTCACCTTCAGCTGGCTTTACCATATGTCCTTCACTCAACACCAAACTCGCTTTAGATTGAACGCCGGAGAGCGAGATGCGCCCCACGTTCTTAAGATAAGCTTCATTGTTACCACTATCATTATTGGGGCTATCAAAATCAAGAATATGTGAAACATCTTTTCCGTCAAACAGTAGTTTCCGGGCTGCAGGGGAATAGGTGGTAAAGCCTTCTTGCAATGTAGATGGGCATACGTTTATCTCTACCATTTTCAAAAGGGCTTAATGGTTACTGCTCCGATAGTGTCGTGCTGAGCTGTTGCCAGCATAATGCCGAAGTCATCGTTTTCATCGATGTGAAGCAACATGGATTGTACTTGACGGTTTGAACCTTCAGACAACATATTAAAGAAATAGGGAAAAAGGTGGTTGGAGTGATATGCCTCTTTCCTGACAGGCATCGCCAAGCAAACTGGCTCGCCGTGGTAGTCCTCACCATAAGTGAACACATATTCCCTGGCATCCGTCTCTTGCAATATGCCAGCCTCCATGTCGTGAACATAAACCTTACACTGTCTCATAGTCAAGTTGCTTGATGTTAATGTCTATTTGCAGGCCCAAAGTATCCAGTATCGTGAGCAAGGTGGCGAGCTGAGGATTACCCTCGCCTCGTTCAATTGCGACAACGGTATTTACAGCCACACTTGCCAAATCAGCCAACGTCTGTTGGTTGATGCCGAGTTTCTTTCTTCTTTCTTTGATGGCATTTCCAATTTCTTGTTGTGTCATAATCCCATTATATTGCGATTTCTTTGCAAAGATAGCAAATATTTCTCAATCAAAGTATAAAAATCTCAATAAAATGCGGTTTTGAAGTCATTTATTAACAAGCACAGCTTGATTTTGCCAAAAATCGCATTATATTGAGATGTTAGCAATTGGAAAAGCCACGCGAGTTTGATCCCCGAGGGCAAACTCGCGCGGCTTTTCCACTGGAGGCGTGTGATTTGGTAAACAAAAAATGAGGTTGCGTAAACAGTTATAAAAGATTCAGACTATAGGGCTGGGTTTTTGTTGATGGCTGCGTAAACAGATTTAGGCCCCAAACCTTATATCAGAAGTCTGGAGGTGCGTAAACCACAAAACGCTGATAGTCAATCAGAAGCGAATTTTCTTTTGACTGTAGGTCTGGAGGTATTTGCGTAAACAATGCGAAAACAAACGATTTGAGTCGGTAATTTTAGCTCAAAAATCTTATCGAGTTTCATAGATTTACACCTTTTTCAGTTTTTTGACGATACAAATATACACCTTTTTGAGATTTTTATGCAAGAATTCTGTTGAAATAAATAAGAATTTTGATTATTATAAGTGAAATTCATGGTACAAAAACAAGAGGATGTGCCTTTTTTAGGCACACCCTCATTATTTATGAAAACATTGTTAATTATTCCCATTCAATTGTTCCGGTTGGCTTTGGCGTCAAATCATAAAGGACTCTGTTAATACCTGGAACTTCGGTAATAATGCGCTGGGTGATATGATGCAACAGCTTGTAGGGAATCTCCTCGATGGTGGCAGTCATGGCATCACGAGTGTTCACGGCACGGATAATTACCGGCCAGTCCCAACTGCGCTTGTTGTCCTTTACGCCTGTTGACTTGTAGTCTGGTACAACGGTAAAGTACTGCCAGACCTTACCCTCCAGTCCGTTTTTGGCAAATTCCTCACGAAGGATGGCATCGCTCTCACGTAGGGCTTCCAAACGGTCGCGTGTGATAGCACCTGTACAGCGGACACCCAAACCGGGACCTGGGAAGGGCTGACGATATACCATATTGTCGGGCAGACCGAGTTCCTTACCTACTACGCGCACTTCATCTTTAAACAGCAACTTGATAGGTTCTACCAACTCGAACTGCATATCCTCAGGCAGACCGCCCACATTGTGATGTGACTTAACTGGACCGGATTCTACGATATCAGGATAAATGGTGCCCTGGGCGAGGAAACTGATGCCTTCCAGTTTGCGGGCTTCTTCCTCGAATACGCGGATAAACTCGGCACCGATAATCTTACGCTTCTGCTCGGGATCTGCCACACCTGCCAACTTATCCAGGAAGCGGTCGGTAGCATCCACATATACCAAGTTGGCATTTAACTCATCGCGGAACACACGAACTACCTGTTCAGGCTCACCCTTGCGCAGCAATCCGTGATTCACATGAACCGATACCAGCTGTTTGCCCACTGCCTTAATCAGCAGGGCAGCCACCACTGATGAATCTACACCACCCGAAAGTGCCAACAGCACCTTCTTGTCACCAATCTGAGTACGTAATTCCTTAATTTGCTCTTCAATGTATGCTTGGGCCAACGCGGGAGTGGTAATTCTCTCCATATCGGCGGGCCGCACATTACCTGTAAAATTCATAATCTGTAATAATTTAAGTGAATAATGTTTGCGCAAAGATAAGAATATTCCCTGAAACTCACAAGGATTATCTGGATATTTCCTTCCCGTTGATAAATAACTTCCTGGCTAGACAACCTTCTATCATCGTGGGGTCGAAGGATTGTTTCTTGTCACGTACCTTACAATCCTCGAAAGTGAAATCCATAAGGCGGTATTTGTCTGATTTGCCTACGTCGAAGAAATCCCCCGAATCAACATCAATATTCCGAATAGTGATGTCGTTGCACTGGGATAGTGGCATATCGGGCCGGTCACCCGGTTGGAAGAACTGCGTCCAAGGGCGCACCACGAGGAACGAACTGCACGTTCCCGTTACGTTTTCTATGCGTACCTTCTCGTAATGCTGAGGCGTATCGGGGCGCATCTTCAACCACAACACTCTATTGACATTGTTAATGTTAATGTTTGAGAGAACGATATTCCAGTCATGAACAGATTCCGAACCGAGCGTAAGGCAACCGTGTGCCTTGCCGTAACGACATTTATTAACCAACACGTTATACACAGGTCCGTTCTCGGGAGCCTTATCTGCCCACGTGCCCTTGCCGCCCTTTATCACAACAGCATCATCGTTTACCTGCATGTAACAGCCCTGCACCAGTATATCATGGCACACATCCAGGTCGATGGCATCGCTGGATGGGGCGCCATGTTCTTTTGTGTCGCCCGGAGGAATAACGCCCTTGGTGGGAGCATAGATGAAGTTATCAAGGTATCGCACGCGTTCGCATCGGTACAGATGATTGGTCCAGAACGGAGAGTTGATGAGATTCATGTCCTGAACCGTTACGTTCCTGCAGTTCGAGAGATATACCAGACGGGGGCGCATCGCCTCCAGATTGGTACAAGCCCTATTATACATACGTCTGTACCAGAACTCTTCCCAATACATAAAGCCGTTGCCGTCGATACAACTCTTCTGAGTGGCAAACCCGTACTCGTCAGGTGTTCCCTCCCAATCTGTTTTCGCTCCGTCGCCCGTGATGCAGAAGCCGTCCAATCCATCTGCATTAATGAGTGCGGCAAAGTACTGCAGGGTCTGACCTTCCAAACGAGTCTCCAAGAGTCGGAAGTCGCGTATGCGGTCCGACCCTTTTATCCGTCCCTTAACGTAAAGGTTGGTTCCTTGCTTAAAGAACAGCGAACCCGTCAGGAATGTTCCTTCAGGAATAACTATCACTCCGCCGCCCTCGCTGGCACATCGGTCTATTACAGCCTGTATGGCTGCCGTCTGCATCAGCGTAGAATCTTTCTTTACGCCATATTCTGTTATCACGTATTGCTTGCCAAGCGTCTTAACATCCACCTTTTGGGTGTTGCTGAAGAAAGCATCCATCTCTGTGCCGTCTGGCCACAGCGGCTGTTGTTTCTTGGGTTTTGCGCTGATGCCGAACACAATCGTCAGCATTAGCGACAGAAAGAATATCTTTTTCATTCTAACAATAATTATCTTTTGTTTATCCGCACATAAGAGTTTAAACCTGATGGCACAGGAGTCCATTCGCCATAAGTGGTACGTTTATAGTTGATATCCACCACGTTTATCTCGTTGAACTTGCGCCATTTCACACCTCGTCGGTCGTATGCCGCAATACGGTTGGCCGGAAGGTTTGTCACCTCGATTCGAATAGTGTTTTCGCCCTCATGCAATATGTCGTCGAAGTCCAACGTGAACGGCACACACCAGGCACAGCCGACATAGGTGTCGTTGATATAAACACGTGCCGACTCGCGGACATCGCCAAGGTCAATCCGATAACCACGCTTTGCCACATCTCCTTCCGAAAGCGAGAACGTGGTCTCGTAAACCCCTGTACCCATCAGTTCATTCAGGCTGTCAACGGGCAACGATTCCCAAGTCTTAAGACCGTCTATGGTTATCTCGCCGGCAACGGCAGGCTGTGATTCTACGAACCGAAGCGACCATTTATTCTCTGTCAGATCAACAAGGGGGCTTATTCCTACATGGTGCGATCTCTGTTGCGGTTGCAGGGCATCAACAGGATATGTGACTGTGGTCTTTCCATTAGGCAAGGCATCTATAAAACAACTCTCTCCACTACGGAGCGAGACAGTAACTTTAGCGCCTGTAGATGCAAGGCCGACTTTTCGATATACATCCATAGGAGTAAGGTTCGATACAAAGTAACGGTAGCCATCGCCCACCCTGCGGCGTATCATCTTTACATGTAGCGTTGTACGCAGTTCCTCAGGCTTTGCATATTTGGCCAATTCCTGTGCCTCTATATTATAGATTATGTGTGCGCCCTGCTTATTCAGGCTCTCGATATGCTTTTTCACCGTATTGCTCAGTATGCAATTAGGCGGTAAGATAAGTGCAGCATAGCGCGTGCCTGCTGCCGTCTGCAGTTTACCATCGACAAAAGAGGTGGTAAGCAGATATTTCTCCGAGATATAGTCGCAGTCGTAGCCCAAAGAATCTATCTTCAGTATCGAGGCAATGAACTCGGGCGCTTTCTTGTCCATCGAGTTTATCTCGAAAAGCATCAGCTGTCTGTTGAGGTTGGTCCGCCACATGTTCCTAATGGGCAACAAGACCAGAAAATCGTTGTCGGGCTCACCCTCCTGCAACCGCTGCTGACAGAAATCGATGTAACCTGTCAACATGGGTGCATCACGCCAGATGGTATTGGTGGGCGACATATCCACCGAGGCATAGAACTTCCACCCGGGCCACGGATCGTCCTTGGGCGAGTAGCAAGCTCCGTGGAAGAGCATTCTGTTTACACCGCTACAAAACATCAGATCGAGATCGGGCTTCATCTGCGACAAAGAGGTACGGAAGTGCTCCGTCAGCCAGGTGAATGTCTCACTTGACACAAGTGGCTTACCTGTTACATGAGCAGCAGAGGAGGCATACTTCAGCATCGACAGGTCTGAGAAGTTCTTGCGGGTCATACCCGGGTCGGTGCGCAGTCCTTTGATGCCGAACTCAGAAAGGCCGAAACCCTCTATCTCCGGAATATCTACCGCAGCATAAAGGTCAAGAAGGTTAGACGGCGAACCATGTGCCTGATTTCTCACTTTCACGCCACGCTCGTGGCTCCACCGTACCCACTGCTCCGTAAAATTCTTCAGCAGAAGCTCCGAGAGCGTCTCGCGATAATCGCTGATTACCTGAGCATCGCCATCCACAAACTCCTGCAGTTTGTCTTCCAGTTTGTATCCGCGACGCGCCTCAAACTCCTTTGGCAAAGTAGGCGTCCAGTCGGCGCCGAACACCTCGTATGAATCATTAAAGAAAGTGGCAGGCATAGGAGCACCGGAAGTTTTGAATGCTCTGTCGAAACGAGCCAGATAATGCGCCACAGCCGTTGAGTCGAAATGGTCCATCACATATCCTTCCCCTCCGGGTGCTGCACGTTTTACCATCTGTCGTGTCCTGCTTTCGTAGAGCGCGATTACACGGCGCTTTCCCTTAACACGGCTCTTGTAATCTTTCTGAGCTATCAGGCGGGCAAACTTCTGCTCCTTTGGCGGTGCAGGAAGGGTAATGCTCTTGGCCAGCTTGCTGTCCACAAGAGAATCCACCACCACGAACTTACATGCAGCCTCTGTGATCGGGACCTCAGGTGAACCGAACGGCCAACCGGTACCCAGATTCATGTCTATCTGTATGCCCAGTCGGTCACCCTCCCGGATAGTATATTCCAGCATCTTCATCCACTCGGGCGAGAGGAAAGAGATATTATTGGCATCGTTGCCCTGGACACCATACAGAGGGGTTATCTCCAAAGTTCCTATGCCGTGCGAAGCCATCTGTTCCATCTGCCATGTGAGACCCTCTTCCGTGACAGCCGAACCTAACCACCACCAACGGGCACCTGCCTTGGAGGTGCTTTTCTTTATTAATTTGTAATACTCCACGGCGCCCAACAGCACACAGCCCGCTCCATAGTCCTCGAAGTCGGGTACGCTGGTGTAGGTTACCGGTTGACCATCCTTAGGCTCTTTGCCCGTTCCCTGCAGATATCCGATGAAACCGTTCGGGTGTATGGCAGAAGCAACGGCCTTCCAAGCCTTGTCAGTTGCCGCACGATACTCTTCAGCAGGCAGTATTCCGTTCCTTATGCCCCAAGCCATTCCCATCAGGAAGAGCGCTGTTCCCGATGTCTCAGGACCACCGTATGTAGAAGGCGACATCAGACTTACATTCCAGAAGCCGTCCTCGCGCTGGCATTTCAGCAACGCCTTCATCATCGCCTTGTAATCCTCCGTCAACTCCTTACAGAAGACCGAAACCTCGTCCCCCTCTCTTACGGGATAGGGGTTAGGGGTGAGGCTATCAAGGGTTCTCACGTAAGCCGCTACCACCCAGCCGTTACCTCGGCTCCAATAGCAGTTGGCTCCGTCTTTTTCCTTGTAGGGAGGAACAAAGTCGGCATCGCGCCACCAAAGGCCTTCTTTGGCGTTCCAAAGACCACCGCCACACTGGTTACGCGACCATTCGTAACAATCCTTTGCAAAGAGGATATAGCGCTTATCGCCTGTTATCCGGTACATCTTAGCGTAGGCCGGCATAGCCATCTGGATGGCATCAATCCACGTCCAGTAATTCACCCGATGCTCGGCCATCTGCTTCTCCATGTTCACCCTTGAACTATCTAAGAAAAGTTGAGAGTTGAGAGTTGAGAGTTGAGAGGCAGTTGAGAGCTGAGAGTCGGATTCTATGAGATAGCGGTCCAGATACGTCTGCTCACAGCACTGGTCATCGGCATTTGTCGTCTTGGTTCCGTTGCGTGGTGCCCACTTGTGGTAATTGCCCCAGTCATCTACATACTTAAGGTATGCGGGTTGAGGGTCAATGCTGTATAGTGCCATCAGTCCCTCGTAATAAACACCGCGTGTCCACAGGTTGCTGGGACGCTTTCTGCGCACAAAGGTATCCTTGGTGGGGTCGGGCCACTTTCCAACAAAGTAACTGTTTACCCGACGCGCTGCTTCGAGCACATCGACTTCATTCTGGGCCGTAGCCGGCATTATAGCCAGTACAACTACAGCAAAAAACGTGGATATTAGTTTAAGCATGTTATTCTTTACAAATCTATATCAATGCAGTTTTCGGGTTTCTTGCTCAAGGTTTTCAGGTGCAGTTTGTTGCCCGTCTTCTGAAGTATGGTAACCGCAGCGCCCTTTATGTTGGGCCCGTCACCGTTCACCACGGGGAATGTGGCGCCTTCCAAATCTTTGGGCGCATATTTGAACCTATGTGTATGGGCAAAGACAGCTAAATCGAAGGGCTGCTGCTTCAACAAAGGGGCCCAAGCCTCGCGGCAGGGTTGGTACTTGTCGTCGTTTCCGAAGATGGGAATATGGCTGACGAGGATGCGACGCTTGGCCTTCCTGAAGGCGGGGTTCTTCAGTTCCTGCTTGATGAATTCTGTTTCCTCGGCCCGCAGTTGGGTGAAGTCGTTGAAGCCTGCATATTCCTTATGGTCGTCAGACTTGTCCTCGCCACAGTCCAATATCATGAAGCGGGTGTCGCCCCAACTGATGCCGCCGTATGTTTTATCGTTGGGATAGCCGATGAGTCGGTGCATGCCAGCCGAATAGTAGTTACGGATTTCGTGGTTACCACGGATAAAGAAGATGGGTGTTTCGGCTCCATTGATGGGGTCGGCCAAACTATGAATCATACGCATGGCGTGTTCCCGATCGTAAGGTTCAGGCAGACAGTCACCGTTAAAGATGATAAAGTCGGGTTGTACACCAACTGTTTTCAGCGTATCGCGTAAAAAAGCATAAGTAGCTTGGTTATCATGCAGGTCGTTAAACACCACGCAGGTAAAGTCGGTGGCATTCACCTCGGGTGTTCGGAACTGATAGAGCGGTGTGCGTAGCGTGTCGCCTGTGTGGAACTCGTAGGCATGCTTCATCAGCAGATCCACCACACAAACCCTGTAGTAATACTGCTGACCGGGTTGCAGGTTATCCAGGGTTATGCGGTTCTCTATGTCGAAACACACTTCCTGTCCGTCCAGCAAGGCACGTTTCTTCTGCAGATTGTTCCTGTCCGTACCGTACTCCACCCAACAATGTGCGGGGGCTGTTGTCTGGAACATCACCGTCATTTCCGTGGGCTTGGGATCTTGCAGATAGGGCTTCAGGGGCATCAACTCCTCAGCCTTCAGTGGCAAGCGCAGATTGGCGACTATGGGGCAATGGTCCGATGCTTCGGGTGCGTTGATAACCGACTGGTTCAATGTTACAGCTGAGCGCCCTTTGAAGGACGCGATATAGTCGATACACACCTTGGGCTTGTCGGCTGGGAAGGTTGCCTTCTTGCCTGTGTTGATAACGAAGTACTTCTTCAGTTCTGCCATCAGCTTAGAGTCAGGCTCATCGTTCCAGTCACCCGCTATAATAAAAGGTTTCTGCCATTTCTGAGCCTCGGCAACAATGAGGGGAACGGATGCCAGGCGGTTCTCCTCAGCCAGATCCAGATGGGTACAGGCCATTACATAATTCTTCAGCTCCACCACCAGCAGAACACGCGGTTCCTTGCCGGGCAAGGGAGTACTGGTAACGCTCAGGGGACGCTCACGGGTAAGGATGCCCACGCCGTACTTTCCGCCGTCGTAGTCGATACCCTTGGCAAATGTGGGAAAGTAAAGGGTACGGCTTGCCAACTCAGCCATCTGGTTGCGTCTACCGCAGCGGACTGTCATGCTGTCCAATTCCTGCAGTGCCACCACATCGGGCTGCTGCTTAAAGATAACATCGGCCGTACGGTCGTAGTCGATAGTCATATCCAACCCTGCGCAATGTTGAACATTATAGCTCATAACCTTAATCTGCCAAGGCATCCCTGGCTGATTCTGTGCTACAGCTGCAAAAACCACAGCCAGTAAAAAGATTAACAAAGTCTGAATTCTTTTCATATTTCAATAGTATTTTTCTGTTTTGTGCGACAAAGAAACAAAAAAAAACTGAAATAACAAAACACCCCAGCCTGTTTCTTAGGTCGGGGTGCTGTATGTGATTGTTTTTACTCATGAGGAATAAGGCTTACCTCACCCTCAATCTCTGACCACTATGAAGAGAGGAGTTTGGCTTGAGGTGATTGAGCCGACACAATTCTCTAACGGTAGTGTGATTACGCTTTGCGATGGAGGCCAGTGTTTCGCCTTTACGGACAGTCACCATCCGAGAGCGATGTACTTCGCTACTGTCCTGATGCTGCTCCTCGCTTACAGGCATTTTAGCCTCCTCCACAAGGGTGAGTTCGAAGTCGGTAGCGGAGAACCATTGACCCAGCCAGGTGTGATGAGTGATGTCGTTGTCGGAGGTAAGACCATAGGACAGGGTGGTGGGCTCAGTAATGGTTATCGGCTCAATAATGATGCGGTTCCATCCGTAGCCCTGATTGTTGTTCACAGACCACAATTTGCAAAGGCGGTTGGCATATGTGGTAGAATCGGCATCAATCTTTTTGTTTTTATGATTTTGTAAAAACTCATTAGCTTCTTCCCAGATATCGCCTCCCACATTTCCATTGGCAGGAATCTCCTTAAGGATAGGTTCTTGACAATCAATTCTGGCATAGACGAAGGATCCTGTTCCATTGGCTCGGGCAGCGCAGGTAAGCCGATATATGCCGGGCTGAAGGTGCTCGGTACGCTCTATACAAAGGTCCTGACGATGTTGCGAGTCGTAGGAGTGAAAGTAGCGTACTTCTTTATGGTCGGGGCAATCGTTAGCATCCAGCATGTATTCGCCCACGGATGTCAGATTGCCATTGCAACGAACAGCATACCTAACGTCCCAGCCGTTCTCATCCATGTATTTGGCATCAGCTACGCTATAATAGGTGCCGTTTTCATGAAGGTCTTGCATCTTGTGGTAAACCCTCTCAGCGTCATCGAATTTGGGCACTAAGTAAGCCAACGTACAACCCGTTACAGCGAGCGCAACAATCCATGTGGCCAGTATGATAAAGCGCTGCCGATAGGACATGGCGGGAACCTGTTTGAACTCGTTCAGCAGGCTGTGGATGATGGAATAGGCTGTTGTGCCCATGAGGATGAAGAATGAAATGATGGACATATTAATCAACACGGCATACTGAGAAAGAAATTCGGCATGTTCTTCAGACTTTAGGAATGGATTATTGTCGGGGAATAGGTTGTAATGGAAGATTGCATCTACAGCAATCCAAACCATCCCCACCAAACACATCACTGCTATAAACATACCAAAAGCGTAAACACACCAGCGAAAGAAGGTTCCCACCATGTAGAAACAGCCTCTAAGGCCTTCGGTAGGTTCCTGTACTGTCTGCGGATGACTTACTTCCTCAGCCAGATTCTGAGGGTTTACAGGCTTGCCCTTCATACGCAAGCGTTCCTCGGGGCTCCATGCTACCGGCATCAGGATAGACAATACAATGTAAGCTATGATGAGGCCAAATCCCCAGAAATGAATATTAAAGAAGAAACGATGTCCAGGCAACCACCACAAGAGGTTGAAATTTGAACCAAAAAAGCAGAGAAGGATGGCTCCTACGTAGCCTATACGCCACCACAATACATCACCACCAAAGTAAGCGGCAAAGCCAGAGAGTACGCCGCTCAATTTCTTATCGTAAGGGTCGCGGAAGAGGCGCTTGGCTCCTCTTTCATTTATGAAAGGTGAAGCTGTCGGGTTCTCATTTTTATTTGATTTCCCCTCGCCCACGGGAGAGGAATCAGGGGTGAGACCATCCATTTCCTCGGGTTTGCCCAGACGATTAATGATGTCCGTTACATGATCTATGTTGATAGCTTCATTGCCCTGTTCCTTCACTTCGTCCAGAAGTTCAGCGATGCGCGCCTCCAAGTCCTCGGCAATCTCCTCACCGTCTTCTCGGGAACGGAAATAGTTGCGGAGCGACTGCTCGTAAGTGGAAAGCATCTCGTAAGCATCCTCGTCGATATTAAAAAGGCGTCCACAAAGGTTGATTGTGATATTCTTTTTCATTGTTTTAAATAATTTACGGTGTTAGAGATTTCGCCCCAGGCAAGGTCCAGTTCAGTAAGGAACTGTTGGCCGTCGGCGGTTAGACAGTAATACTTACGTGGAGGCCCTTGTGTGCTCTCCTGCCATTCGTAGGCAAGCAGGCCGTCCTTCTTAAGGCGCGTAAGCAGCGGGTAGAGGGTTCCTTCCACCACCAGCAGGTCGGCTTCCTTCAGCTGTTGGATGATGTCGGAAGCGTACGCTGCCTGCCGCTTCAGGAGCAAGAGTATGCAGTACTCCAGCATTCCCTTGCGCATCTGTGATTTGGCATTGTTTACATCCATAGTGCAACCGTTCTAAAACTGAGAGGGAGCTTTGGGAGCCAATAGCCAAAGAATAATGTAAGCAATCAGGCCGCAGCCGAAGCCAAAGAAGAGAATAAGGAATCCTACTCGTACCAGCAGGGGGTCTATTTCAAAGTACTCGGCTAAACCGCCACAAACACCGCCAATCTTCTTGTCTGTGCGAGACAAATAATAACGCTTGTTGTTCATAATCTTGTTCTTTTTAGGGATTAAACCATATTCTATGCTTAAGCGATGGCAAAGGTAGGCTAAATATTAGTACCTTGCAATACATAGTACCTGAAAAATACAAGAAAATAACACTATTTAACAATAAGAGGCGTAAATTAAGCCCGAAAGGACTCAATTAACAATCTTTTTATGACAAAAATTGCACACTTTTGCAAAAAATGTGTAACTTTGCGGCGCTTTTTAAGGATATTACATACATTATATTAATTATATGGCTTTAAAAATTGTTGTGCTGGCCAAGCAAGTGCCAGACACCCGTAATGTGGGTAAGGATGCTATGACTGCCGAAGGAACGGTGAATCGTGCTGCCCTGCCCGCTATCTTCAATCCGGAAGATTTGAATGCCCTGGAACAAGCTCTTCGTTTGAAGGAGCAGAATCCAGGCTCAACAGTAGGAATCCTCACGATGGGTCCTCCACGTGCAGGTGAAATTATTCGTCAGGGACTTTATCGTGGCGCTGATACCGGTTGGTTGCTGACCGACCGTCTGTTTGCAGGTGCCGATACCCTTGCAACCTCATACGCACTGGCTACCGCCATCAAGAAGATTGGCGATGTAGATATCGTAATCGGTGGTCGCCAGGCTATCGACGGTGATACTGCACAGGTCGGTCCTCAGGTGGCTCAGAAGTTGGGCCTGAATCAGGTTACATACGCTGAGGAGGTTCTTTCTGTTAAGGATGGTAAAGCAACCATCAAGCGTGTCATCGACGGTGGTGTGGAGACTGTAGAGGCTCCTCTGCCAGTTGTTATCACTGTTAACGGTAGTGCAGCCCCTTGTCGACCACAGAACGCTAAGTTGGTGA
>CADCIP010000059.1 GCA_902801485.1 uncultured Bacteroidales bacterium
ATTATAAAAGAAGTCCAAAGCCTCCTCGTAAGTCAAGCCTGTTTGCTCGGCAAACAATTTGACGATTCTCGCATATTTGTGCTGAAGTAGAATAGGATTGGCTTGCATATTTTACAATGATACGGATTCAATAAAACTTGAGATAACGGTCAACGGTGTCCAACAACGATATTAGAAGTGTGGTAGTATATCATACTGCTTTCAGAACACCTTTTTTGTTCATTAAATCTACGAGGTCTTCTACAATATATTCGCGCGAGAATGTGTGTAGCACATCATAGCATGGAACTATGTAATCAGAGATAATTCCACCCTTCGTCATGCTCTGGTAAACATCTCTTGCACTCATCTTCAACGCATCGGCCACACTGCCTACACAGAAGATTACAAAATTGAGAATCTTATAGTCCATACCTGTTGTTTACTTGGTTTTCTACTGCAAAGATACAGTATTTTCATAAATAACGCCTTTTCTTTGGCATTTTTTCTTTCAAAATTGAGGGACGAAAGGCATTTTCGTTATAATTGGCAATGTCCGATAGACAAACGGGCAGACTTACTTTTAACTCAAGGTTTCCTATTGAACAAGCAATTTCTGGAACTCATAAACCCTTAATCGGTTAAGGTCTGTCTCATTTTACTTCCAATCTTGGTTTTACTGGGTCTGTGAGTCGGATGATGCGGTCATACTCCACATTCGTCACACCCTTCACCTGCTTGAAAAACTGCATAGTTTCTTCGAGCGTCTTGTTATCTGGTTTCTTCAGAGCCATGCCATTAATGATGCCATAATCATAGATAATTTCTACGCCATATACCTTGATGGATTTTAGAAGAGGTTCTTTGCCAACTTTCTCATCGTACATAACAAGGAATACGTTTGGAGAATGCTCTGGTTCGTACTTGTGTCCTTGAATTGGTGCTGATAATTCAAAAGTCTGCTTTGTCCTACATGATGTCAGCAGAACAAGGGCTATTTGTACAATCAGAATCAGCGGAATGCCATACTGGAACTTCTTGTGCATGGTCTTGTGATGCCACATTCTCATGCCTAACCAGGCTCCTAAGCTACCACCTATGACAGCCAATCCCAATATAGTCGCTTCTGGGATGCGCCACTTAGAACGTCTGGCTTTCCACTTGTCTATGCCATAAAAGAAGAAAGTGATTACGTTGACGGCTACAAGATAGATAACTATGAGTTGTTTAAGTGTCATAACTTCATTTCCCTATTTCAGCTCAATGATATCACTCCACCGTGTAGTGGGATTCTTACTCCGATGGTCATGCTTGATGGCATTGGCAAAGACCTCTGCTTTACCAGCAGCGCAAGCTCCCTTCTCAAACTCCCCCTTTATAATCTTTATGTTTGCCATAACGTTTCTATTTTGGGACAAAGTTATAGAATAATTTTCAACTTTCAACTTTTCTTTGTACTTTTGCATGTCATTGACGAGCTTATTTACAATAAAAAGAAATTCAAGATGACAGACAAAGAACTTGTTCAATTGTGTAAACTCGGTGAGAGTGAATCACTACCCAAAAGGACGAATTTACTACCCAAAAGGCCAACGAAGAGCTGAATTCTACTACCCAATAGGATGAAAATGACTACCCAAAGGACAAGTGAACTACCCAAAAGGTGACACATTCAAAATATGGCGAATTCGCCACAATTAAAAATTCTGGCTGTTAAGTGGTCGGATTTGACCACTTTGGGTCTAATTGTACCGAATACGATACATTTAATGTCGAGATGCCACCATAAAACTGCACCAGTTGGTGCAGAATTTGCATTGTATCCATAACAACACTTCCTCTTTCGTACACTTTACTTGCCATGTCTTTGTTAAAAATGGTTTAGTCTCGCTTATAAAGAAGGTGTTTTTTGCATAAAACGCGAATTTTCTTCCAATTATTTTGTAAATTTGCCGCCAATTATTAATCAAGAGACAAATATTAGAATGGCATATAAAGAATCTTTGTCGTACGACAAGACAGACCCAATATCCATCTATGAGTACGCTCTTCCCCTCATAGACCACACGCTACGAGAAATCGTTGGCGATGCTGCTGTTGCTGGTTACAACTCAAAGAATAAGGGCGAATTAGGACAAATGGTAGAAGAACTCTACTATCACTATAAACCCAATAGTTCACCTGAGCCAGATTTCAGGGAAGCTGGCGTTGAACTGAAAACAACTGGGCTCAAAGAACTCAAAGACATGACGCTTCAGATAAAGGAGCGACTCGTCGTTGACATGATTAACTACAATGAAGTGGTTAGTCAAACGTTTGAAATGTCTTTGTTCTATAAGAAATTCCGACTGCTTCTTTTACTGTTCTATCTGTATGAAAAGGGAGTTGAGCAATTTGACCGCTATTTCCTTTATGTCGTATTATGGAAGATTCCTGAAAAAGATTTGCTGATTATTAAGAATGACTACGAGGTCATAATCAACAAAATCAAGAGAGGTGAAGCTCACTTGTTGTCAGAAGGTGATACGGAATATCTTGGTGCTTGTCGCAAAGGTAACAAGGATTCAAAACTACGCCAGCAACCTTATTCAAATGTTCTTGCTCCTGGCAGAGCATTCTCGCTTAAGCCTGCCTATATGCGCACTGTCCTTGAATTTATCAAGGCTAGCAAAAAGAAATCTGTTGTCAATTTCAAGTATAAGGAGAAGGCTCCACAGATTGCAACGGCAGCAGAATTGCGCAACGACACATTCGAGAATATTGTACTTCGCAAATTTGACGATTATCAGGGGCTGACTTACGAACAATTGTGTTCAAAGATTGGCAAAAGGTATGATACTTCAAAGGACAAATATGCTCGTATCGCAAGCAGAATTGTTATGGGGAAGTTCAAAGTTGCTAATTTGTCTGAGGAATTCAAGAAAGCAGGTCTGCAACTGAAAACCATACGTATTGAAGCCGATGGTGGCATCAACGAGGCAATGTCTTTTGAGAATATCAATTACTCTGAGGTTTATGATACTGAAGACTGGCTGGATTCTCGTTTATATGAGATTTTCAGTGGTCGTTTCCTGTTTGCTATTTTCAGAGCTGATGGCGGTCAGATAGAGTATTACAACAAAGAAGGCGAACTTGTAACAGAGAATACATATGCTTTTGACAAGGCTTTCTTCTGGACTATGCCAGTAGAAGATTTAGAGTACGCTGAGAAATACTGGAAGCATATTCGCCAAACAATTCTGGATAACCACATTCACCCTGACTACTTCAATTCTCCCAGAAACAAGCGGTTCCACGTCCGTCCCAAGGGAAAGAATTCAAGAGACTTAGCCATTAACCCTAATAACCCAGATGGCGAAAAGGTGAAGAAGTATTGTTATTGGTTCAACAATGACTATGTAAAAGAAATCGTAAAGAAGAATGTCTAAGAGTAAACATAAGATTCGTGTAGTAGAACTATTTGCCGGTGTGGGAGGATTCCGCATCGGACTTGAAGGTGCGTCGGATGCTTACGAGACCATCTGGAATAACCAGTGGGAACCTTCGACAATTCACCAAGACGCATCCTTAGTATATAAAGCAAGATTTGGTGCACAAGGCCATTCTAATAAAGATATCAACCGAGTGCCGACCTCCGAAATCCCTGACCACGACCTTCTGGTTGGCGGCTTCCCTTGTCAAGACTATTCAGTAGCAGCTACTTTAAGCCGCTCTGGGGGTATCGAAGGGAAGAAGGGCGTACTCTGGTGGCAGATTTACCGAATCCTTAGTGAGAAAGGTGATAAACGACCTAATTATATATTCTTTGAGAATGTAGACCGTCTGCTAGCATCTCCCGCCTCTCAGCGTGGGCGAGACTTCGCTATTATTCTCGCCTCTCTTTCTGACCTTGGTTACACCGTTGAATGGCGTGTTATTAATGCTGCAGAATATGGTATGCCACAACGTCGTCGTAGAACTTATATTGTGGGCTATCGTCATGAATCTGTAGTCGCACAGAAGATTGAAGAAAAAAGAGATTGGGTATTGTTTGACGGAGTAATGGCAAAAGCATTCCCATTTGCAGCAAAAGACAATTCGGAATCTTCATTCTCAATTGAAGGCGAAATAAAAGAGGTCTCAGACAGCTTTAATAAGGGGAAGAAGAATAGTCCTTTTGGGGAAGCTGGAATAATGTCTAAGCGTCAGGTATTCACTGTTGACACAATCCCTGTTTATGATGGTACTCGACAGACTCTAGGCGACAACTTAGTTGACGAAGATTACGTTCCTGAAGAATTCTTCATTTCTGAGGAAGACCTGCCAAAATGGAAATACGAAAAGGGTGCAAAAAAGATAGAACGCGTTTCCAAAGAAGGATTTAAATATATATTCTCTGAGGGCGGAATGTCTTTCCCAGACCCTTCGGATAAGCCGTCACGTACCATGATTACTGGCGAAGGTGGTTCAGCCCCTTCAAGGTTCAAACATGTAGTAGAAACCCCATCCGGTCGTTATCGCCGTTTGATTCCCATTGAATTAGAACGTTTGAATATGTTCCCAGACAACCATACATATCACCCTGATGTTTCCGATGGACGCAGAGCCTTCCTTATGGGAAACGCCTTAGTATGTGGTGTTGTTCAGGAAGTAGGTAAGAGTTTATATAGTGCCATTTTCGACGAGGCACCTGTTTCGACACGCCCCATTCATGTTCAACGAAACCCCAAGCCCCTTTTAACTCAGACCTTATTTGATTTTGGTGAAGAGGATTTGGTATATAACAAACCAAAGAAAACGTATCAGTTAGACCGCACAAAGCGTCTCCTTATAGGTTTTGTGAAAGAAGATAACATAGATTATTTCCTAACGGAAGAACCTACAAAATTGTATTATACAGGAAATGTCGAAACATTTCCATCAACCATTGCCCTCAACAAGCTTTATTATTTCATGCCTCATATTAAAGGGAAAGGTGTTCGTGACCTTTACCTAATTAAAATAGCACGTTTGGGTAGCAAGACAGAAGTCCATCCTGATGTAGAAGATAAGAAAGCTCCTCGCCTTGTGTTTGAACTGGAGTATTTAGAGAGTCTGCCAGAATACAAAATGATAAATCTGAAATTCCAGCGAGCTTTCACAGATACATTTTTGGGGAGAGTAATGGAGAGATAAAAAGTATAAAAATGGACCGTTTAACTCCACAACAACGCCATCAAACCATGGCGGCTATTCGTGGAAAAAACACGAAGCCGGAGTTGATCGTGCGTAAATGGTTGTGGAGTCATGGGTACCGATACCGGCTGAATGTTAAGTCTGTTCCTGGGAAGCCTGACATTGTGATGCGACGGTTCCGCACAGCGATATTTGTGAATGGGTGTTTCTGGCACGGACACCGAGTGGCAATGCCGCAAATTGATAATGGAGAAATGATAATTTATAACTCGGAGTGCTGTAAGATTCCTAAGACGAATCGGGAGTTCTGGGTTAAAAAGATCACTCGGAATCAGGAGCGCGACCAACAGAACTACCGCATACTGCAAGAGAATGGATGGTACTGCATAGTTGTTTGGGAATGTCAGCTGAAGCCCAAACTCCTTGAGCATACCATGCAACAAGTGGAGCTGCAGTTGAACCAAAACTTTCTCTCCATCTATCAACGTAAACCAATACTATTCTCAGAATCGGAGAATGAATACTTGATGGTTGCGGAGGAGGAATAAGATAGATAATAGATGAAAGGTGATAGATGGTTTCAGGTTTGAAGCTGCGTTTCGAGCCTGCTCACGCTCGGAAGAGTTGAAGCGAGTTTCACTCTTCTCTCGCTCAATCGCAGCCTTCAAGTTTCAGGTTGCTAACCGCTCAACGATAGCCGATAATTCTTAATTCAAATCTTATACACCTGTCCCTTACTTCTAGCTTTTTGCCCTTTGTCCTTTGTACACTTGACGTAGATTCCGTGGGTAGGTTGGCTGATTGCTTGTCCTGCCAGGTTGTAATATGATGTAGGGGTACTACAAAGGCTTTACTGCTGAACGGGGAAGCCGACTTTGTCTTTTTCTGTGATTTTCCTTATCACGCGACACGGGTTTCCTGCAGCCAGAACACCTGAGGGGATGTCGTGGGTTACCACACTTCCGGCTCCTATGACGGTGTCGTCGCCTATTGTGACTCCGCTGAGAACGGTGCTGCCGCCTCCAATCCATACACGGTCTCCTACGGTAATGGGCTCAGGAATCAAGGCTCCTGCTATTCGCTCTGAGGAATCCAGCGAGTGGTTGGCTGAATACATGCTAACGTTGGGGCCCAGCAGTGTGTTATTGCCTATCGTAATCTGTCCGCAGTCGAGGAGCGTGCATCCGAAATTGATATACACATCGCTACCGATGGTAATGTTCTTGCCGAATTCGCAGGTGAAGTTGGGTTCCATCCATACGCGCTCACCTACTTTCCTGAAGAGTCGGCGCATGATGTCCTGACGACGCTCGGTTTCCTCATCCTCTGTGCGGTTAAATTCCTTGAACAACTTTTTCGCTTCTACTCTAAGGTCGAACAAATCTGCGTCAAAATCGTTGTAAATCTGATGCTTCTGCATCTTATCCCATTCTGTCATTGTGATAAATAAAGTTTATTGTTTTGTTAGTTGTATATTTTATATCTTGTCTTGTTTCCCGTAAGGACGTTGCTAATCCGGCTGCTGTCCGTCGTGAGCCTTCCAGGCGCATTCGGTTATCCTCATGTCCGTGAAGGTGGCGGTAAAGGATGACTCCTCGGGCGAGCAGGCATAGATGCCGAACTGAATTTCCTCGGCTGCGGCATACATGTGGCATATGCGCATCTGGCTGAAGTTGATGCCGTCTGTTGAGCACTCGATGCAGTAGTCGTCCTCGCGACGTGAAAAACGGTACCACATGGTCTTGATATCCGCAGGGATGGCTGTTGTGGCCCAGTCGGAATAGCCGTTGTTGGTGGCTACGCTGCCTAGATGCTGGAACTCGTCGTTCTCGTACTCGATGGAGCCTTTCAGCCAGTTCGCGCTGTCGAGATACATGACGATGCCGCATTGGTCGAAGCGTTGATGGCTCTCTGTGAAGTCGGTCTTCACTATGAAGCTGAAGAACTTCTCGCGGGTCTTCATCTGCAGTACGGGGGCATTGTCGTTCTGGAAGTGATAGTAGGTGCGTTGCCACAGGTCGGTATGCGGAGCGGTGGTAATGAGAATGGTGTCGCCCTTCACTTCGTAGCCTTTGGGCTCCCTTGTCCATTGGAGCTTGTCTAAATCTATGTGACCACTATCGGCCAAAGCCGCCTGGACATTGTCGGTGAATTCCTGCTCTGTTTCACGTTTGTCCTGCTCGTTACACGCTATAAGCGTGAATCCGATACATAATAATGAGATGGATTTCTTTATCATATTATTGTAATTAAAGTTTATAGTCAGTTTATTGGTTTCGTGATGGCAAAAGTACGATTTAATAAGAGAAATACAAAAAAATCCTGCCACCTAATTTATATAGATATTGGGTTTTTTTACCGAGAAGAACAACGTGTGAAGGGAACTTCACGTCGTATTAACAAAAAAAATATCGGAAACGGATAATTGTTAGCGAACTTTTTGTATATTTGCAGCACATGATTCTTAACCGCAACGAAATAAACTAAGACTGATGAAAAGAATGTATATGATGGCATCTGTTCTGATGCTTTTGCTGCTTAGCATATCTGTCAGTGCCCAGGAAACGATGGTGTTCACACCTACTTGGACCGCTCAGGCTCAGTTTGCCGGTTTCTATGTGGCCGACGCAAAGGGCTTCTATAAGCAGGCTGGGTTGAATGTTGTCATCAAGCACCCGACAGCCTCCAGTACAAACGTCAATCGTCTGGAGAGCGGAGAAAGCCATCTAATGTTGTTTCAGTTGGTGTCGGCTATGGAGATGATCGACAAGGGCAGCCAGTTGGTGAATGTGCTCCAGTATTTCCAGCAGAGCGGTCAGATGATTATATCCCATCAGCCGATGAAGGATTTTAAGAGTCTGGACGGCAAACGTGTCGGGCAATTCAGGACGGGAGCCTCCATGTTGCCCATCGCGATAGGGCGGAAAGCCAATCTCGATATCGAATGGATTCCTTTTATCTCCCATACCAATCTTTATATCTCGGGCGCCATAGATGCCACGCTGGCCATGAGCTATAACGAGTTTTACCAGCTGAAGACCGCCGGGCAACGGCTGCAGAAGGACCAGCTGCTGTATTTGCGGGATATAGGCTATAATGTACCGGAGGATGGACTTTACGTAACGAAGGATTACTTTAAGAAGCATCGGACGGAAGTCATGAAGTTTGCCGAGGCCTCTCGGAAAGGGTGGGAGTGGGCTGCCAGCCATCCCGGGGAGACACTCGACATCGTGATGCAATATATACGCCAGTGTAATGTCCCCTCTAATATCTTTGCCCAGCGATGGATGTTGGAGGAGTGCCTTAGGTTGCTTACTGACCCGAAGACGGGCAAGCGTACTTACCGTCTGGATCCCCAGATGTTTGACCTTGCCAACCGTATCCTTTACGAGGGAAGTGTTATAAAGAATCCGATTACTTATCAACAAATCACACAGCCATGAGATCATTCCGTTTATCTTTCCCTACCTCTCATTCCCTCTACGCCAGACTTACCCTTGGGGTGATGCTCACGGTGATGACCGTTACGGTCATTATCACCCTGATTGTTACGTACATCAGCTCGTCGGCTGTCCTGAAGGGAACGAAGGAGAATGTGCAGAGTCGTATGGAGATTGCCAACCAGCATATCAATAGCGTCCTTGTAGGTGTGGAAGTGGCTGTGGCAAATACCATACCGGAGGTCGAGAAAACACTCTCAGAACCGGATGAGATGTATAGTGTCGTCCGTCGTTTGCTGGAACTGAACCCTAATATCATAGGCTCTACCGTTGCCTTCGAACCCGACTTCTATCCTCAGAAGGGTAAGCAATTCTCGCCGTACGCCTATCGTGGTGCCGACTCCACGATACTCACAAAGCAGCTTGGTTCCGACAACTACGAGTATCATTACATGGATTGGTATCTCATCCCCAAACTTCTGAAAAGAAATTGTTGGAGTGAGCCTTATTACGACCAAGGGGGTGGCGAGCAGATGATGACCACCTATTCGCATCCGCTATATGATGCATCGGGCAATTTCTATGCCATTATCACGGCCGACGTGTCGCTGGAGTGGCTCACAGAACTTCTGAAGCAGAGCGACTTCGATTTCAATCAGCGGGTGCTGAAAACCAAGGATCGTGGCATGGAGGAGTGCCAACGGGCTATCATGGAGGGCGACAGCACCTTCTTCTATAATCATGCATATACCTATATCATCGGTAAGGGCGGCACTTATATTGCCCATCCCATGCGTTCCCGAATCCTGAACGAGACCTACTTTGTCTATACACAGGAGACAAACGACACGATTGATGATGAGATAGGCTATGAGATGATAGACGGCAAATCGGGTATGAAGACCGTCGACCGCGACGGCACAAAGTTCTACATCAACTATGCACCTATCGAGCGAACGGGTTGGTCTATGGCTACCGTTATCCCGGCTAAGCTCATCTTCTACCGCTCGAAACTCTTCGGTGGTCTTGTCGTGGCTGTCATGCTGATAGGACTGGTAATCCTGTTCTTTATCTGTCGGCATATTCTGAAACGTGTCATCAAGCCGCTGACCCTCTTTGCGCAGTCTGCCGACGAGATAGCCCAGGGAAACCTGAATGCTTCGTTGCCCCAGATTACATCGCACGACGAGATGAGGCAGTTGCACGAATCCTTTGCCCTGATGCAGGCTTCTTTGACGCAACAGATGGAGGAACTCAAGCAGGTGAACGAGCAGAAGGGACGCATCGAGGGCGAGCTGAAGGTGGCGAGCAACATACAGCGGTCTATGCTGCCGAAGATATTCCCACCATATCCCGATCGCGACGATATCGACATCTACGGACAGCAGACGCCCGCCAAAGCTGTGGGCGGAGACATCTTCGACTTCTATATTCGCGACGAGAAGCTGTTCTTCTGCATAGGCGATGTCTCGGGTAAGGGCGTTCCTGCCTCGCTGGTGATGGCTGTGGCACGTTCCCTCTTCCGCACCCTTTCCATGCACGAGCCGCGCCCCGAACGGGTCTTGTCGCAGATGAACGACCGTATGGCCGAGGACAACGAGCAGAACATGTTCGTCACCTTCTTTCTGGGTGTGCTGGATTTGCCAACAGGAAAACTGCGCTACTGCAATGCGGGACACAACGCTCCACTCCTTCTCATCGAAAAAGGCAATCAGAAGCGGAAAGAATTCCTTCCCTGCGACAGTAACCTCCCCATTGGCATCATGGGTGGCTGGGAGTTCACGCAGCAGGAGACAACAATCGAGGCAGGCACTTCAATCTTCCTTTATACGGACGGACTGACCGAGGCCGAGGATATGAATCAGCAGTTGTTTGGGGAAGAACGGATGGTTGAAGCCATTCCGTTCTCTGCCAGTTCGCAGGAAATCATCAGCAAGCTGACAGAGGCTGTGTGTGCCTTCACGGGCGAGGCCGAACAGAGCGACGACCTGACCATGCTGGCCATCCGCTACACCAAGCTTCCCGGCACGTTTCGCTTCCAGAAGGAGATAACCCTCACTAACGACATCGGGCAACTGCCCCAAATGGCCGAGTTTGTGGAATCCGTGTGCCAGGCGCTGAAGTTAGATACGGCCATCTCTATGCAGATGAATCTCGCCATCGAGGAGGCTGTGGTAAACGTCATAAACTATGCCTATCCCAAGGGTGTGCAGGGCGACATCCGCATCCTCGCACAGGCCAACGACCAGCATCTCGATTTCTCCATCATCGACGGTGGTACACCCTTCGACCTCACCACACATCAGGCCGTGGACACAACTCTTTCTGTCGAGGAGCGTCCCATCGGCGGGCTCGGCATCCATCTCATCACCCAGATTATGGACAGCGTCAACTACGAACGCCGTGACAATCAGAACATCCTCACCTTGCGGAAAAACCTATAGAACGCTATTGGAAACCCTAATAAGGCTTTAAATACCAATCCTGACTTGAGTCTCCACCAGAAATGGACCAATCTAAGAAACCTGGGAAGAACTGATCGATAGGAATGCACTCGTTCTCGCGCTTCAAAATGGTTTCTTTGAAAATGTTGATGTCTGCGCCCTTCAGGTATAATGCAAACGGGTAGTTTCCTTGACGAACAAAGTATAGTTCATGAATCTGATCAGAGCAGTCGTCATTTTTTCCAAAGTAGCTCGTATTCATTCTCGCCGTTGGTGCCTCCATCGGAATATGAAGCTCCCAGTTCACAGTACCTTCCGAACGATAGATAAATGGCTGGATAGAGGCCATCTGAGATGATAATTTCAATGGCGTTTTATATGTCAACTCCAAAATATAGGTTGAACCAATCTCTCTCTTAATATCATCAGTCAGGTAATAAACTTTACCCACCTTAGTAAACGACGTCCCCACTGCATCAGTTGATTCCGGTTCAATCCTCATTATGCTGACATAATTCGGAGTAACCTTGGTATTTAATGTAAGAGCCAGACCCGTGGTCAGTTCTACATAGTTCTGATAGGTCGTCAGATAGAAGGTCTCCTTAATAATCTTACCTTCAGTATTGAACTCTATTTCGTGCTTGGCATCGACTACTACATCATTCAGATCATAGTCACCCTTAAAGGGCCACGAATCCTCAAAAACATAGACGTCATTGGTTGATGTCTTTCTGTTAGCAGGGGTGGTCTCAGGAGCCGGGATAATCTGAAAATACTTATAAACAACTGATGCACTTCCATTCCTCACGTCTCCCTCCAACAGACTCATACCTGTGTAGAAGTTATCTGTGGCAATATACAGATGCTGGGCATAGGAAGGTAATTCCACCACAGCATTAAACTTTCCATTTTCATGGGTATAGTCCTCATAGATGGGCTTCACTTCCTCGTTCCACTTAACATCAGTCTCATCATCCTGAGTAATAAACGGATTCTCAGTAAATATGCGGAAAAACACAGGGCCATAAGTCCTAACGGAATTATAATCCACATTAAGGTCTACTTTCTGAACTGTTGAGAAGTCGAAAGAATTGGCAACTACAACCCCAGACCCGGGAATACCAGGTTCGGCAGGCATATCATTATTTGATGTATCAGTACAAGCCGTCAACGAGATTGCAATGACAAATCCCCAACAAATCTTCTTAAAAATACCACTAAAACTATCCATAACAACTATCTTTTTGCATAATAACGCTGCAAATATACGAAATTTAGATTAAGGTTACAAAAAAAGCTGGTTAGAATTCTAACCAACTTCTTTCTTTTGCGGAGAGAGAGGGATTCGAACCCCCGGTGCCTCTCAGCACGCCGGTTTTCAAGACCGGTGTAATCGACCACTCTACCATCTCTCCGAACTCTCATTTGAGAGGCTTTTGGTCTAAAAAGCGCTGCAAAGGTAAGGACTTTAAGCGAGATTGCCAAAAATCCAAGCCACTTTTTTAAAATAAATCTTTAAATTGTTACCATTACATGTAAAGAACTACACATTCAGGGTCTTGCAACGTGTACATCGACCTTTTCCGTGCATCTTGGCTCCGCAATGACCACACAGACAACGTGCCCGGAAATACATGTAATACTTCAAAATAAAAGATATGGAAAAAACAAGATAGAGCAGATACCCTAGCCAACCCAATATGGGCTGGGAGAAAATAAGATAACACACTACACATACACCCAAAAGAAAAAACAGGTAAAGAATGCCTTCCGCTACGGGTAAAAGAGAAAACACTTCATCAACAGTGGCTATAACCAAGACTACCAATAACCATATACTGGCAACGAAAAGTCCCAGAATTAGAGGTAGGTCGAAAGGATTTAGCGTAGGATGATAGTAATACATGATCCATGTCTGGGGAATCAAACGCTGGATGCTAGCATACAATATTGCAGAACTGGAAAGTGTAATGGTCAATAAAGTGGGATAAAAAGAACTTATATCCCTTATAAATATAATATGTAGAGGTGAATGTCTGAGCATACTTACAACATATACGATGAGGGCTATAAATACCAAACCAAG
>CADCIP010000060.1 GCA_902801485.1 uncultured Bacteroidales bacterium
TGCTCCCTACCGGTGCGTTTACACACTAAAACCTCCTTAATGGGACGTTGGGACGCGGGACGCGGGACGCATTACAGTTATTACAGATTACAGTTTCAGTATTTCAGATTTCAGATTTCAGTTTGCTTTTTGGAAAATTTGTGGATACAGATACAGAATACAGTTTTGTGTTCAGTATTCAGTTATTCAGTTATTCAGTTTTGTTTTTGCGTTGACAGTTGACAGTTTTGTTTTTCAACTTTTTGGCTGACGGCACCTCGACTCCAATACGCTACTATCTATCTAATATATACTATTATATATATAATATAGTATATAATTAATAATATAATGAATGTTATTATCTCTTTTACTGTTCTTTTTTCACTCCCCCAAAGGGGGAGATGGAGGGGGCTTAATTTTTTTGGAAACTGTCAACTGAAGAAACTGAAGAAAAAAAAGTGATTCCGAGAAACTGAATAACTGAATACTGAATTTCTGAACACGCTAAAGAGAAACTGCCATCTGTACCATCTTTAATGAAAAAAAACTGTATTTCTGTATCTGTATCCATAAAAAATCAGCAAAACCTTACTGAAATCTGAAATTGAAATAACTGAAACTGAAACTGTAATCTGTAATAACTGTAACATGTTTTGGAAAATATCTTGACATTACACAAACCCACTAAAAGATGCAAATATGCTCTATAACACAAGAATTTTTACTGCCACACTAGGCGACAAAAATTCCCTAGTTAGGGAGTAAGTTTTCTCTAACTGGGAGAAAAAACGACTTGTTGGAATGTCTTTGGAAATATCATTACAATTCTCTACTTACAGTAATTTATCTTTCATCAAAATCGGGTAAAGAGGGGTCTCTGATTAGGCTGCAATTTCATAGAATTTGTGTATTGTGGGGTCTATAAACACGCCGTACCTTTGCAGCCGGAAACCAAAACATGATTGAATGATGAAGAGATTACTACTAACATTGGCGTTGATTATTGGTACTTTCCAATTTTCAATTTTCAATTTTCAATTTTCAATTGGAACTGACGCCTACGCCCAGTGGAACAACGATTCTACTGAGATGGATAGCTACGGCCGTTATCGTGTGGGCGGTTATGGCGAGATTCTGGCTCAGTTTAAGAACTACGGTATCAACCGATTTAACGGAACGGCTCAGGGAAACAGCGACTTTAAGCGTAACACCATTTCTATTCCCCGTTTTGTGCTGGCTGGCGACTACAAGTTCAATAAGCACTGGAACCTGGGCGTTGAAGTGGAATTTGAAGCTGGTGGTACAGGCAATGCCTATGAGATTGAGAACACCGAGAACGGTGAATACGAGACAGAAGTAGAGAAAGGCGGCGAAGTGGCCTTGGAGCAATTCCATATAACCTACCGGCTGAATAATCATTTTATGGTTCGTGCAGGACATCAGATTATCCCCGTCGGACTGACCAATACGCACCACGAACCTGTCAACTTCTTCGGGACGGTTCGTCCTGAAGGAGAGACAACTCTTTTACCCAGTACTTGGCACGAAACAGGTATCAGTTTTCTCGGTGAATTCGGCAAAAAATGGGCCTCATTCGATTATCAGGCTATGATAGTAGCAGGCCTTAATGCTAACGGATTCGACCGTAACACATGGGTAGCTGGGGGAAAGCAAGGATTCTTCGAGGTAGATAACTTCACCTCGCCTGCTTACATCGCCCGCATTAATTATAGAGGTGTCCCCGGTCTTCGGTTAGGTGCCTCGGTCTATTACATTAACAATGCAGCTGCCAATAGCGATAAGCCTCAAACCTATACCTTTAAGGTTCCTGTAACCATCTGGTCGGTAGATGCTCAGTACCGGCACCGTTATTTTACCGTTCGTGGAAACCTGTTGGGTGGAAACGTAGGCAACAGCTCTCTGTTAACTGGAAAGAACAATAAACTGAGCAGCAAATCGCCTTACAGCCGTCTGGCTCCAATTGCACAACGCGGCGTAAGCTATGGTGTGGAGGCAGGTCTGAACCTGAAGGCCTTCATGAAGAATCCGAAATACCTTGATTTCGTTCCGTTCTTCCGCTACGAATATTACAACCCACAGGAGAAGGTGATTGTGGATGCCAACAACCTGAAAGCTGCCGACGACAGGCTGAAGACCCAGATGTGGGTTGCAGGTCTGAACTACCGTCCTCTGCCCTATCTGGTGATAAAGGCCGATTATACCAACCGCCGTATCGGTAACGGGAAGTACAAATCGGAAAACGAATTTGCCCTGGGCGTAGCCTTCGTTGGATGGTTCCTAACAGACAATAAGTGGAAAATTAAGAATTAAAACGAAGGACGAAAACGAAAACGAAAACGAAAACAATTCTCAATACTCAACTCTCTCCTCCTCGGGGGAGGTTGGGAGGGGGCCTACGACCAAACGACCAAATTATGAATTAAAACATACAAAGAAATGAAAAAACAACTATTTTTGATTGGCCTTATGGCTATGAGTATGAGCTTTACAGCTTGTAACAAAGACGACGACAACAACGACAACAACAACGGCAACGGCAATACAATTCCAGAAGGAACCGCCGATGTGACCATCCAGGAAAACAACATCGATGTTACATCTCAGAACATCGGCACCTGGACACAGTACGCTACTGCCGTAGCTAATCTGCTGGCAAAGGATGCTAACGACCTGAATAAAGCATGGAGCGTTAGCTACAACGGAGGTGAGCCCTATGCACAGACTTTCAAAACCTTTGGAGGTGAGTACCAGAGCGCTGCCGCCTGCGTACAACAGATAGTTGACGGGTGTATAGACATCGCCGGAGAGGTTGGCACCGCCAAGATTGGTGAGCCTCGCGATCTTTGGGAAGCCAAGAAATACACAGAGGCAGTATATGCTGTAGAGTCTTGGTACAGTTGGCACTCTATCGATGACTATTCCAACAATATCGTCAGCATTCGCAATGCTTTCAACGGAACTCGCAACAATCAGGAAGCCGTTCACTCACTGGCTGCCTTCACCAAAGCACAAAATGCCACACTGTACGCTTCCGTAAAGGGTAAGATCAAAGCTGCCTACAACTCTATCAAGAGTATGGCTGCTCCTTTCCGCAGTCACATTGGCAGTCCCAGCGTCTTGGTTGCTCAGGAAGCTTGTGCCGCTTTGGTGAATGTATTGGAAAAAGACCTGACAAGTTTTATCAGTCAGCATGCAGATGACGATGAAATGGAGGAAATTGTAAGCACATACGTTGATCAGGTAGTACTTCCCACCTATGCAGATTTGGTTACTAAGACCAATGCATTGCGTCAGTCTATCGTTGTGTTGAGCAACCAGCCTTCAAGCGCCAACTTCAAGAGAGCTGCAGACCTGTGGATTGAGGCCCGTGAACCTTGGGAAACCAGCGAGGCCTTCCTGTTTGGTCCTGTTGCCGACCTGGGTCTTGACCCCAATATGGACTCTTGGCCTTTGGACGTAGATGCCATAAAAGGCGTTATGGAGAGCGGGAAAATCGAGGAACTGATAAAATGGGAAGGTGAGTACGACGAAGAAAACGAAGATATAGAAGCTGTTCAGAACGTACGCGGATTCCACACATTGGAGTTCCTGCTGTTCAAAGACGGTAAGGCTCGCACATACTAGGATAAAGAAGTTAAAACGGAAGTTAAAACGGAAGTTAAATTAAAATGGAAGTTAAAGGGGAAGTTAAATTAAAATGGAAGTTAAAACGGAAGTTAAATTAAAATGGAAGTTAAAACGGAAGTTAAATTAAAATGGAAGTTAAAATGGAAGTTAATTCACTTCGCTCAAGGGAGTTAAAAGGGACAATACCAATACATGTGTAAAAACTATCGTCCAGCCTGTTTGCAGGCTTAACTTCCTGTTTAACTCCCTATTTAACTTCAATCTATAACTCCAGAAAGTTAAATGAAATATATAACTCCAGAAAGTTAAATGAAATATATAATCAGGCTATTATTAGCCGTCGTTCTCACAGCTCTATGGAGTTGTGAGAATGATGGTTTAGAGGTGAATGACATCCGAGACATAGAGGTGCCAGAAGGTTTTGTGCTTTCTGCAGGCACCTCTACGGTCTTTAAGAACTCCAGCTATGCTTACGACACTGACGCTAACTGGGTTGCCAGTATTCCTGCCAACGAAAAGCGTTTTACACATGGCGACCGCCTCTACGACAATCCGCTGAATTCGGGATCCGGTTTAGGTCCCGTTTATGCAGGCTATTCGTGCGGTTCGTGTCACCGTAATGCCGGCAGGACCAAACCGGGCCTGTGGACTCAGAACGGTCAGGACCCAGACGGGACGCCTGTCTATGGCAGTGGAGCCTACGGATTTTCGTCGATGCTGGTCTATGTGACCCGCAAGAACGGAGCATTCTTCCAGGATTATGGTCGTGTTATACACGATCAGAATATTATGGGCGTAACAGCTGAAGGAAAACTGGAATGCCGTTGGCACAGTCAGCAGTTCCAATTCCCTGACGGAGAACCGTACGAACTGGTTTATCCCGAATATACGATTACCGACTGGTATAGGCCTACATACAGAGATACAGACGAGCCCATTCGCCCCGAAGATCTCTTCTGCACCGTGAGAATTCCGCTCCGACACGTAGGTATGGGACAGATGATGGCCCTTGACCCCAACGAGATAGAAGCATTGGCACAAAGATCCAATTATCCGGAATACGGGATATCCGGACGATGCAACTATATTACAGAGCGAGGCAAGTTACGTCTGGGCCTATCGGGCAATAAGGCTCAACATGCCGATTTAACCGTTGAATTGGGCTTTTCCAGCGATATGGGTGTAACAAACAGCCGTTATCCAGAGGAAATTTGCGAGGGCCAGATGCAGATGCAACAAGGCTCTATGATGGGGCTGCTGTACGACAAGTTGGACATCTCGACCGAAGATATGGAAGATGTAGATTATTACTTGCACGGATTGGGCGTTCCTGCCCGCCGTCTGGGAAGTGCAACAACACAGGTCACCTACAAGGGTAACCGTATCTCGGAACGCCAGCTGATAGAAAAAGGAGAGCAGATGTTCTTTGAAGCCAAATGTCACTTATGCCACGTAACCACCTTGCATACAAAGCCGCGAGGTGCTACGCTACTGAACGGAACAGAGCTTCCCTGGTTGGGCAATCAGACGATTCACCCCTACAGCGACTTCCTGTTGCACGACATGGGTTCGGAGATTATGGGCGTAGGACTGAACGACAACTATGTGAGTGGTCTGGCCAGAGGAAACGAATGGCGCACCACACCCTTGTGGGGTATTGGTCTGCAAGAGAAGGTAAACGCTCACACCTATTTCCTGCATGATGGAAGAGCCAGAAACCTGCAAGAAGCCATCCTATGGCACGGAGGCGAGGGCGAGGCTTCCAAAAACCTGTTCAAGAAAATGCATAAGGATGACCGCTCGGCCCTCATAAAATTCTTGGAATCACTTTAAATCATTGAACATTGAATATTGAACATTGAACATTGAACATTAACAATGAAACGAATATTTCTACTTTTAATAATTTCTCAATTCTCAATTCTCAATTCTCAATTTGTTTTGGCGCAGGATGCGCCAAACATAGACATGGAGAATGGTGTATTGGGCATTGCCGACGACCGAGGTTTCACGCTTCAGTCGAAAAACGGGAAATTTGTCTTTAAGCCTTATCTGTTCCTGCAGACACGCGGGCAATTTAACTATTACGACGACGAAGGATTGGACAAGGCTTACAATCAGGACAATGTAGCCAATTCAGGCTTTGCTATCCCGTATGCCATCCTGGGTTTTACCGGTAAGACATTTGGCAGACTGGACTACAACCTTTCTGTAAATGCTGCAGCCAAGGGGGCAGACATCCTGCAACAGGGTTGGGTGGACTTAAGAATTAATCCTGCTGCCCGTTTCCGCGTAGGAAAGTTTAAGACTCCTTTCACACACGCCTATCTGACCACATTGGGAGAGACATTGTTCCCCATTCTACCGACATCGCTTACCACTTCCATTATCATGCCTCACACCCTGAACGCTGTCAATCCCATCATCGGAACAGGATTTGATTTAGGCGTTGAGTTTCATGGCGTAGCCAAACTGAACAAGAAACAGGACAGTTGGCTGATAGGCTATGAAGTGGGTCTGTGGAACGGAAGCGGTTCTTCGGTAAACGCAGCAACCAAAACATTCTCGGACGACTGGCATATTCCTGCCTTGCTCTATGCAGGACGCCTCACTTTTATGCCCTGGGGACAGATGCCTGCTACACAGGGTAATGCCAAGATGTTGAAAGGAAGACACATGCTGTTTGGCATTAGCGGAGGTCTGAATGTAGAGAGCGAAAGCGAAAGTACCAATGACACCCGTCTGGGAGCAGAATTCTCTATGCTGCTGAACCGGTGGTATGTGGGAGCAGAAGCTTACTGGATGCACGTAGGTTTTACCAAACGACAGAAGATTGATGAGACATTCAACTACTGGGGAGCATACGCTCAGGTGGGATATTTTGTCCATCCTACCGTACAACTGGGTGTACGATATGACTTTATGGACCGAAACGGAACGACAAAAGACGGATTCCTGAATATGCCTGCTGTGGTATGCAACTATTACATACCCAAGGTACACATCAAACTTTCCGCCATGTATCAGTTTACCGGAAGGTATGGTCATAAGACACAACTTGATCGAGATAATGACGACTTAGGCATCTCTACCCATCATGCTTCTGTTCAACTGCAATTCAGCTTCTAAGGCCCCTCTCCCCGCTCCCCAAAAGGGGAGAGCCGCTACCGCGAATGATAATTCATAATTTAGAAAGCAATATTCAAAAAGCAAAATGACAGATGATAAAATTCTCATTTCATAACTATTCTCTCCTCCATTGGGGGAGTTGGAGGGGGCTTTCACTCTTCATGTTCTTGTTCGCTTCTTGCGATTCAGGTGATATAGAAGAACAGTCTTACACCATCACAGATAAAGGGCATACGGTAAAACTGACAGCCGTTCTTTCTGGTATTGACACGTGGGAAAGCAAATATTCTATTTCATTGGCAGGATTCAGCACAGGCGACAACTACGCACAGGTAGTACGCAGTTTGCCCAACACCACACCTGACGGAACAAGAGTAGAAATGATACTCTCCAACATCGGAGATGACATCAACACAGTGGAACTGGCTATTACAAACCGACTGCGCGAACGCATCATCACCCTTGCCCGTGTGAATCTGGAAGATTATGCCAACCAAAAGGATACTATCCGCATGGACCTGGGACCGACGGATGTGAGCAGGTTTGGCGCCTTGCAGTTGGGCCTTTTCAATATGGCATGCATACAGTGTCACGGAGGAAACGGAGGGAATGGAGCCGCCAGCCTGAATCTGACGGATGGCCGTTCCTTTGCTAATCTGGTAAACATACCCAGCACCCGCAAAGAAGGCATGATGCGTGTGGTTAGCGGAAATGCCCAAGAATCACTCTTGCACCAGATAGCAGCAGACGGGGGTGAAAACCTGCTGCACGTCAACCATACAGAGATTCTGAGCAATCAGTTCAGAGAGAATCTGAACGAAGTCAGACAGCTTATTGATGACTGGATAAACAGCATACAGGCGCAGGCGGAGTCCTCACGTTCGGATTTTCTCAAATAAATTTGGAAAATAACTCACTTAATCGTAATTTTGAGACTTTGTCTCGAAGATACTCACGTTCGGGAATAAAAATAAAAAGTATTTTATTTTGTATTACGCTCACTTAATCGTATCTTTGCACCCATGAATTATAACAACATACAATTTGAAGAGCTTGGAGTAACCGCAGAAGTAGCCACGTTTACGCCCAAAGAGGGCGTTTCGGAATGGCATGTGATGCTGCATGTTGATAGCAAGCAGCAACCCTTTGCCGACCAACTCCGCAGGCTCTACGAGGCAGAAGACCGTCTGCCCAATATACCCGAATTTTGCGGCGCACAATATATTCTGAAACGTTACTTCCTGTCTGACAGTACCAATCAGCAGCCGCTGATGCGTCAGGAAAAGAACATCTCTATCAGCCTGATTCAGCAACAGCCATTGGACGGCAGCAAGATTGCAGCCTGGCTGTATCTGCAAAGCGATGTAGAGGTGAAAGAGGAAGAAGGCGTGGTGGTAGCCAAGCACAACGGCTATCAGCACCTGTGGAAGATGGGAATGTGTAACAACCAAGGTGACAGCGCCCAGCAGACAGAGACTTTACTGACTGAATACGAAACTTTGCTGGCTAAGTTTGATGCTACGCTGGCTGAGAACTGCATTCGCACCTGGTTCTTTGTCCGCGATGTGGATACTCAGTATCACGGTCTGGTAAAGGCACGCAGGGAGAACTTTATCCAGCAAGGTCTGACAGAAAAGACGCATTACATCAGCAGCACAGGAATAGGCGGCAATCCTGCAGACACAAAATCATTGGTACAATTGGGAACATACGCCATAACAGGTCTGGAACCCGATCAGCAGCACTATCTGTATGCTCCTACACACCTGAACCCCACATACGAGTACGGCGTTACATTTGAACGTGGAACCATTGTGGAGTACGGCGACAGAGACCATATCTTTATCTCTGGAACTGCCAGCATCAACAACAAGGGCGAAGTGGTGCATGTTGGCGACATCGTACAGCAGACCAAACGTATGTGGGAAAATGTGGAGGCATTGCTGAAAGAAGGCGGTGCCGACTTCCAGGATGTAATGCAGATTATTGTCTATCTGCGAGATACAGCCGACTACGAAGTGGTAAAGGACCTGTTTGCCGACCGCTTCCCTCATATCCCCACTATAATAACATTAGCTCCTGTATGCCGTCCCACCTGGCTTGTGGAGATGGAGTGCATAGCTGTTAAGGAGAGACAGCATGAAAAATTCCGTAAGTTCTAAACTTCCCCTTATTCTGGTAATCTTTCTGGTTATCGCCATAGCAGTTGCAACTGTATTGGAGAACCGCTACGGCACCCATTACGCCTTGCAACATGTATATGGCGCGTGGTGGTTCGTCTGCCTTTGGGCTATGTTAGCCTTAGCTGGCTGCTGGCTCATGTACAAGAGGAAAATGTGGAAACAACCGTCCGTAATGCTGTTGCACCTGAGTTTTCTGGTTATTCTCTTAGGTGCCCTTGCAACATATCTTACCAGTCACAAGGGAATGGTTCACTTACGGGAAGGAGAAACCTGCCGTACCTATTGGGTAAAGAACGAGCAAGGACTTTACACACAGACAGAGCAAATGCCTTTTTATCTGGCCCTCAAGAAATTCCAGATTCTGTACGATGCAGACGGGACCACACCTGCCGACTACGTAAGTCATGTGCTGATAGCTACCAAAGAAGGCAAAGAAGAAACCACGATCTCTATGAACAACATAGGCCGGGTAAAAGGTTTCCGCATCTATCAGACCGACTTTGACGATGATTTGGGCGGTAGTGTCTTTACCATCAGTTACGACCCCTGGGGAACAGCTATCACCTACGCCGGTTACCTCCTTCTGGCCATTAGCATGATTTGGGTATCTGTCAGATGTAGGAAGTCAGATGTCAGATGTCAGATGTCAGATGCGGAAGCAAATTCTTCACATAAATCTCCCTCCCTCACGGGGGAGGGCTGGGGAGAAGCTCTCAACTCTAAACTCCCAACCATCCTCCTGGCCGTTGGCGGAATAGCTATGGCTTCTTACATGGTAATTGCTATCTGCAGGAGTCCTCTGGTTCCTATTTTGCGCTCGCCTTTCCTGGTGGTTCATGTGGGAACCATTATGCTAAGCTACATACTGCTGGTGGTAAGCATCCTTAGAAGAGAAGTGCTAAGACCTGCCGTCTTTCTGCTGGCAACAGGTATCTTTCTGGGAGCCGTGTGGGCAAATGTCTCTTGGGGAACCTATTGGAGCTGGGATCCCAAGGAGAGTTGGGCGCTTATCACATTACTCGTCTATAGCGTTCCTTTGCACAGCAAGAGCCTGCCTTGGTTCAATAGCATGCGAAACTACCGTATCTATTCGCTGCTGGCTTTCGCCTGTCTGCTGATGACATACTTTGGTGTGAACTTCCTCTTGGGCGGTATGCACAGCTATGCCGGATAAAACAACAATCAACATAATACCTAATGAAAATGAAACGACTAATTCTCTTACTGACATTAACCGCTACACTTAGCGCCTTCTCCAAAAAGACTGTTGAGGTGATGACAACACGTGCCGACAGTCAGGTTTTGCTGGAAACGCAACAGTTGAAAATAGGCTCTGCCCTGGGTACAGCCAACAGCATCATTACACTGGATGCCAAACAGAAGTACCAGACGATGGACGGCTTCGGTTTTGCTCTCACCTACTCTGCCTGTTACAATCTGATGAAGATGACACCCCAGGACAGACACAACCTGCTGGTAAAGACATTCTCCCCTTCCGATGGATTCGGCGTAAATTATGTCCGTATGAGCATTGCCTGCTCCGACTTCTCGAGCGAATGCTACACTTATTGCGAGGAGAAAGGACCGGATGACAACCTGCTGGCTAACTTTAAGTTGCACGATGATGAACTCACTTATGTAATTCCTATAATAAAAGAGGTATTGGCCATCAACCCCAAAATCAAGATTATGGCGGCCCCCTGGACGGCTCCCCGCTGGATGAAGCAGAAGAGTGTTACGGATGCATCGCCTTGGGACTTCTACGCAGGCGGCGTGCTGAACCCGAAATATTACGAAGCTTATGCTCAGTACTTTGTAAAATTCGTCCGGATAATGAAAACCTACGGCATCAACATCTATGCCGTAACACCCCAGAACGAACCGCTGAATGCAGGAAACTGCGCTTCTACCTATATTGGTGCCAGACAAGAAGCCGACTTCATCAAGCATCTGGCTCCTGCCTTCCATAATGCAGGTATCAAGACCAAGATTTACGTCTTTGACCACAACTACAACTACGACAACAAGCCGGGAGAAGACGATTATCCCGTTCAGGTTTATAATGCGCTCAGTTCTGCTATGGCCGGCTACGACCTGGTGAAAGGATGCGCCTGGCACGATTACGGAGGCAGCTACACCGAGATGGAAGACATACAGCAGAAAGCGCCCGATATGGAACAGATCTTTACAGAGACATCCATAGGCAAGTGGAATGACGGACGCAACCTGAGAAGACATCTTGTGAACGACTTCAACAACCTCCTTCTTCACTTTATTAACCGATACGGAAGAGCTACGATTGTCTGGAACTTTATGCTCGACCTGAACTACGGTCCCTTCACCCAGGCTGCCGGTTCCTGCACCACCTGTATGGGTGCCGTAGATATCGACCAGAACGACTACAAGACATTATACTACAACAGCCACTATTATCTTATCTGTCATGCTGCCAAGGTTATACAGAGGGATGCTTACAGAATTGCCAACAGCATCTCTGTACCTCAGGAAGGGCTGCTGTATTCTACATTCAGGAACCCCGACAACAGCTACTCCTTGCTGCTTAGCAATAATAGCAACAACGATTATACAATAGGTATCAGAACCAGCAGCAAAGCACCTGTCACCCAAATTGCGGTACCAGCCAAGAGTGTGGTGTCCGTTGCGCAAAAGTAGAACAGTAGAATAATATGGGGCGTAATAAGTTCTCTCAGAAGGAAATCGAGAAGATAGGCAAACTGCTTAGGCTCAAGAATGCCGGAACACGTTATCAGCAGAAGATGATCAGGCACACCCTACGTGTGGACTATGAGTTTAACATCTCCGACTTTAACGTGCAGGGAAAAGCCTTTGGCTACGACGAACTGCAGGAATGTATCCGCAAGGAACGCATTCTTATCCTGGATGATGCTACCATCGAAGCGATGAAGGCAAAACGCGCCCGTGATAAAGCCAAGGACGAAGCAGCCCGCCAGGCAGAAGCCATCGCCAGCGGCGAAGCCGTTGACTGGCAGGAGGCGCAAAAGGAATGGGAGGCGTATTATGGGACTACCTCCGACTCCCCGAGGGGAGAGAGGAATGAAGAGTGAAGAATCTTTTTCCAGAAAAGAGTGAAGAATCCTGCGAGTAAGCGAGGACAATGCCTATTTGCTACCGCAGCATTTTTCCGAAAATCATGAATCAGCCTACATGCCTACATGATTTTCCTCTGAGACCCGATGGTTATCGCGTTTCATGCGCTTTCAAGCCTACATAAAGCCTACATGATGCCTACATGATGCCTACATGTTTTTGGGTGTTTACAGGGTGAGAACAAAAATGAATCAACGCTTTTGCAATTTTTTTGCTTCCTGCAAAGCAATAAATTCTCTAGAGAATTTTGGCGTATTCACGTTGATTAGCAATTGTTTGCACGTTACTTAGCAGAAAATTCTCTAGAGAATTTCAGAATCATCAATAGGCATACGTTTTACAAACATCTGAACCGATTTCTGCTACCTCCCTGACTCGGATATCGGTTTTGTTAGCTTAGTGGCTTAATAGCTTAGTTGATTCTTCGTTTTACAGTTATTGGATATCGTTATTCGGTTATCGGACTTTCAACTCTCAACTCTCAACTGTCAACTGTCAAAGTGTAGGCTTATGTAGGCATCATGTAGGCTTTATGTAGGCTTGAAAGCGCATGAAACGCGATAACCATCGGGTCTCAGAGGAAAATCATGTAGGCATGTAGGCTGAAAGGCAAATTTTGAAAAAAAAATTAAACGCTAGCCAGGGCAGACGCTCAATAGTTTTGACAAATAGCATTTTGTAATAAATATGTGTATTATTCGAAAAGATGTTAATACTATAACACACTGGTAATCATTAT
>CADCIP010000061.1 GCA_902801485.1 uncultured Bacteroidales bacterium
TTATTTCGATACACGATAATCAAGCGCCGGTTTTCTGTCACCAAGCAGAGGAACATACTTAAAACCAGATCCTACAACCTGCTCGAACTCATCTTTTACAGCCTTAAGCAGTTTAGCATCTAAATACAGTTCTACTGCAGTCAATGCGAATACGCGACTCGCATTTAGCAATCCCTTTGTACCAATGGTGGTACCATCGGCAGCAACGTTCTGCCAGCTGTGACCAGGACTGCCGGGAACAAATGTTGCAGCTCCGAAACTTGCAAGGGGTACAACCCACGACACATCGCCTACATCGCTACTACCTCCACTACCCTCCTTGGGGAACTCTGCAAGAGGAGCAACCTTTGCTGCCTGACTAATAATAGAATCAGGATTGCCTGTTGCACGAATCAGTTCTAATGCAAACTTGCGTTCACGTTCATCATATACAACGCCTCCTACTGATTCAAGATTCTTCTGAATTACCTTTGAGAGGGTCTTGTTGTGCAGACGCTCATAGGTTCCAGCCACGATCTCCTTTTCTACTCGTGTCTGAGTGCCTTTGGCAGCACCTACGGCAGCAGAATCTATCCACTCTGTCAAATTAACGAGATCTTCGCGCTTGGGACTACGGATATAATAAGACACTCGTGCGTATTCAGGCACCACATTCGGAGCGAAGCCACCATCCGGAATAACATAGTGAATACGTGATGATGTGGGCACATGCTCACGCAACAGATTAACCATATAGTCGAGAGCCTCTACAGCATCGAGAGCCGAACGTCCTTTCCAGGGGTTGCCAGCAGCATGGGCTGGTTTGCCATAGAACTTATAATCTACCATAACCATTGCAGTTCCGCCATTTGTTGTAACGGCATTCCTACTGGAAGGATGCCAGTCGAGCACCACATCTACACCTTTAAACAAGCCTTCACGAACCAGATAAACCTTACCGGCTCCACCCTCTTCTGCTGGTGAGCCAAACACCTTAATCGTGCCACTTTTCTTATTGGCTGCCAACCACTTACTGATAGATACTGCAGCGGCTGAAGAAGCTACACCAAAAGTATTATGACCACAGCCCTGACCCGGTGCATTCTCCTTAATTGGCTTACGGTAAGGTACAGTATCCTGTGACAATCCTGGCAGGGCATCAAACTCTGCCAACAGTCCTATAACGGGTAGTCCACTACCATATGTAGCCACAAAGGCCGTTGGCATTCCCGCCACTCCTTCCTCTATCATAAAGCCATTCTCACGGAGATGCTGTTTCAGAAGTTCACTGCTATTATTCTCGAGGAATCCGAGTTCAGGATTAGCCCAGATGGTCTTCTGCAACTTATCGTATGTGGCGAAATTGCTGTTAAGGTAATCAATGGCTACTTTCGCCTTTGTATTATTCTTAGCATTTTTCTTTGCTTCTGCGCTGCTGCCGACCACCAGTCCCGCAAGCAGCAATATACTTGCAATCGTTCTCATTGTCTTCACTGTTTACTTAAGATATTTATCAAACCAATGGGTTATCTCATCAAGTCGCTTTATTCGATTTAGAGGTCTACCATTACGCGAGAGTTCATGATTCTCATTCTTGAAGATAACGATGCGCGATGGGACGTTGAAATATTGAAGTGCACTATACATTTGAAGTCCCTCAGGCAACGGACAACGATAGTCTTCCTCACTATGGATGAAAAGGGTTGGTGCTTTAACCTTGTTAGCATAAGCCAATGGAGATTGTTTCCATAGCGTAGCAATATCTGTCCAAACATCAGCGCCGACATAATTGTTTACAAAATTGTAACCTATATCGCTAATGCCTGATAAAGTGACCCAATTAGATATACTACGCTGAGAGGCAGCAGCACGGAAACGGTCTGTGTGGCCTATTACCCAGTTTGTCATAACTCCACCATAAGAACCACCTGTAATACCAAGACGCTTTTCATCAATGAAGTCAGTCTGACTTATGGCTGCATCGACAAAATCCATAAGATCATCGTAGTCTCTGCCACCAAAGTCACCTTTTAGCTTTGCGAAGTCGGAACCATTACCACTACTGCCACGTGGATTGGTAAAGATGACAGCGTAACCTTTACCAGACCAATACTGCATCTCATGGAAGAACCCTTTTCCATAAGCACATTTAGGGCCACCATGCACATTCAGAATCGTAGGATACAATCTCCCCTGCTCATAGTTGGCTGGAGGCAACACATAGCCTCTCAGCAACTTACCAGCTTTGTTCTTAAATAAAATTTCTCTGGGATGAGCTATTAAAATGTCTGCAAAAGCGTGCCCGTTGATATTACTAATAAGTCGGGGCTCGTTCTTTCCATCAAAGTAATATAATTCCTGACCATTCTGCTGTTTTGTCCCTAATAGCAGGTAGCCTTTCTGATATGGCAGATATTCATCAACGTCAAAGTCGTTTGGTGTCAAAACCTGAGGTTCACCTCCTGTAAGCGGAAGTCGGACTAAAGGAGCTTGGTCTACAGCTGTTGTATTATATACTATTCCTGACTTCTCAATAATTGGTTCGGAATGATTACCTGTCTTGACGTCAGAGAGAAGAGAAACACCAAATTCATAACGATCTCCATTGTATATCTGTTTACTTTTACCTGATGTGATATCAATACTGAAGAACAAGCTGTTTGCTTGTGGATTCTCTGCATCATATGGACGTACTGTCACAAACAAGTGGCTATTGTCTATAAATATCAACGGGTTGTGACTTGTACTATCTGCAACTGAGATATTCTTCAGATATCCATTTCTTATATCCCGCAGGTAGAGGTTGTTGCCGTAGGAGCGGAAAACATGTTTGTTACTTATGGTATAAGCAAGATAATGCTTGTCATTACTTATCCTAAAACCAGCAACTATAGACAAACTATCTGTCAATGGAGTTACTTTTCCGTCCTTGTACTCATAAAGAACAGACCTCAGACCATTAATGTCTCCACGACCATTGGACCAGAATGGAATCTCGTCAAAAATCCGGTAACGTCTATTATCATCTTTTGCCTTCAAAGAATCGGGTAATTCACTAATTGTCTGCTTCAAAGTATGAGATGCAGTAAAAAAGAAGTGATTCCGACTGAGAAATTTTATCTGTCCAATCTTATAAGGAAGGCGTAGCCATTCCGTAGCTTCTCCATATCCGCGAGTAAGTTGCATAAAAACGGTCTCATTCTCAATAATCTTCCGGAATACAATGGCATCATCCAAAACATCATAACCTCCGATTCTTCCTGAGTTCGTCAACTGTTTTGCCTTTCCATCTACGAGTTGGTAGATATCTGTTGTATATTTGTCATCTTTAGTACTGGCCTGACGGATCGTGAAGAAAATATCATTGCCTATGGTCTTGACATTTGAGATGCTTTTTACATGCGTGAAGAAGTCTATTCCTACAGGATGCAGGCTCGTATTATCCTGTGAAATGGCAGGATTTGCAATACCAAGTATGAGATATACTACTATGATTGCAGAAGATAAGTTCACTCTTTTCATTCGCTATATTTTATCCTATTTGTCTAACAATTCATTCAAAAACAACTCCAAATTGTCCCCTTTCAGATTGTGGGCAATGATTTTACCGTCTGGGGATATCAGGAAATTGGCAGGAATCAGACGGATGCCGAATTTTACGACTCCATCACCAGCCCAGGCATTCTTGTCTATCAGCTGTAACCATCCGAGATGATCCTTTGTATATGCATTCTTCCATCTCTCAGCATTATTGTCTAAAGAGATGCTGACGATTTTTAATCCCTTATCTTTATATTTCGAATAGGCCTTTACAAGATTCGGATTCTCTGCCCTGCAAGGCGCACACCAAGATGCCCAAAAGTCAAATAATACAAAGCCATTGCCAATCAAAGAGGAAGACTTTATTTCATTTCCGTTTTCATCATAAGCCACAAACTCTGGAGCATTTTCACCTATTCCGATTTTTTCTAGTACTGATGCCAGTTCTGTCAAGACTTTCACGTATTCAGTATCTTGGAATCGCGAATCAAGATAACTTAATGCATTTCTTAATTCAACTGGGGTTATCCTGAAAGAATGATAGCGATACAGAATGTAAAGTGCAGCAATGGAACTCGGATGTTTTTGGATAAGGCTGATAATGTTTTCGCGCTTACTGACAAGCTCCTTAAACAGAGCATGTTCTTTTGAGCCGTATACATTGGTGTTCCTGAATTGTGATATGGAATCAAGTTCCACCTCAATGTTACCCTCATCAAGAAATATGATGAAAGAGTCAAACGGATTTGCTGTTGATGACAAGTAGGATAAGCCATAGATTTCAGGCAACTTCAAATCAGATCTTTTACGAAACTCAAAACGACCGTCTCTTACCTCTGCGGAATCTATTGTAATAAAAGACTTGTTTACATATTTCTGCAAATACACTTTCCCGTGGTTCGGATTAAGAGCCTTGCCACCAAGATGCAATTCCTGTGCAGAAAGGGATAATGCAAACGTCAATGCTACTATTGTTACTATTTTTCTCATCGTCGTACTATTTGTTAATTAAACTATTCGTCTGTATTTCACTATTTGGAATAGGGAATATATAATTGTCATCGTTGGGAGACACAGAAATAGGATTCATACTACTTAGCGTTGGTTTACTTGGAAATGTTTCCAGTTTTCTGAGAATATCATTAGCCCTTAATCCCTCACCGAGCAGTTCTATTCTTTTTTCCTTTGCAATAGTTGAAATGATTTGTCCTGCAGCCAAGTCGTCCGCAGAAAACTCATATGTATCGTCAGAACGGTGTCTTACAGCTTGCAATAATTGTACAGCTAAAGCAACATTACCCGTACTGGCAGAAGCTTCTGCATAGTTGAGCAATACTTCCGAATAGCGTATAGCAGGCACATAATCCACGGAGGGGCTTACCTTCTTGTACTTTGCCAGTGTGTTCTGTCCAATATTTTGATTAAACACAACAAAACTCCTACGTCTGTCATTCTCCCGCCAGCTTTTATCGCTGATTATTCCTGTCTCAGAACTATTGAGGACATAATCAATCCTATTTGCATAGAATGTTTCAGAAAGAGAAACTCCTAGAGGAGTGTCAGAAGACGTCATCGGGAATGAGAGAATTGACTCTGTGGTTGTATAGTTACCACCAAATACTGTAGTAATGTCTTCTTGCAACGCAGAATGTACACCAGACGTTGCTGAGAAAGGAGCTGCTGTCTGAGGAACAATCTTCTTCGCTTCATCCACTACTTTTGTATATTCACCTTTACTCAGATACACGCGAGTCTTTAAGGCTATAGCTGTGTTTCTATGAGCTCTGGTGGTATTCAGTAAGTTCGTTTCATAACTCTCTGGCAGCAACCGTTCTGCATTATCCAAATCCTGGATAATCTGCTTGTAGACATCTGACACAGAACTACGTTCGAGGTCGTTATGCTCCGATGAATTCTCAGCTAGAAGGCGCAGTGGAATACCCTTTGATGCTCCGTCATCCTTCGTATAAGGAGTTGCGTAAAGCGTAACCAAATGATAGTATGCCAAACCTCTCAAGAAGTAAGCTTCCCCCAAATAGTGATTCTTTTGTGCTTCTGATATTACATTTGAGATACTAACACCATCAATGAAAGTATTTATATTGTTGACTGCTGCATACAGCTGTCCCCATGTATTAGCAATATCACCTGTTGTATTTGTAAAGGTATTGGACCACACATACCCTCCTGTCAGAGCATTTTCCGTACGGCAAACAAAGTCTTCGGCACGAAGATCGCCATACAATATAAGATAACCACTATAGAGGTTGGCTGTCTTTAATGACTTGTATAAACCGTTGGCAAGACCTTCAATACGCGCTTCTGTGCTAAAAACAGTTGCTGAACTAAGCGAAGTCTTTGATGTTGTCTCAAGTTCATCACTGCACCCTATTACTGTCAATATTGATAATATAACTATTGAGCGAGCTGCTCCACTCAAAATATACTTATATAAATAATTGCGTCTCATAAGTTTTCCCTTTTATGTTTAAAATGTTAAGTTCAGGCCAAAGGTAAATGTGCGACCATATCCGCCAGTATTATAATCCACACCAGGAGTAGTGTTAGAGTTTCCATTGGCAGACAATTCCGGATCTACGCCTGAATATCCAGTAAGGATAAATGCATTGTCTATCTGACCATAAATTCTTACACCTTTGATGAATACATTGTTCAAGACTTTCTTTGGGAGATTATATGCCAGTGTAATATTCTGCAAACGCAGAAAATCTCCGTTCTCAACATGTTCTGAGATAGGAACTGAGCCGCCAAAAGAGTAACGGTCACCTGTTACCAGGCGAGGTATATTCGTATCCTGCCCAGGAGTTGTCCAACGATCAAGCACTTCTGTTGAATTGTTAAAAAAGATCTGATCCGTAATGGTAGACTTAGAACGGTTCATAATCTTGTTACCACCAGCAAAACTGAAGCTAAAGTTAAGCTCAAATCCACGCCATTCAGTATTTGATATGATACCACCATACCACTTTGGCAGAGCATTGCCAAGAACGTAATAATCATCGCCACTAAGAGCTTTTGCTGTCCTTCCGTCAAGATAAGTCCATTTTCCCAAGCCATTGTACTGAACCTCTTCACCGGCTCCATTCAAGAATACACGCTGTCCATTCTCTGGGTTTACACGGAGGGTCTTCAGACCGTAAAGGCTTCCTACAGAGTAGCCAATCTTTGTAATATTGGTAGAGCCGGAACCTGTATATGAGATAATTGCACTCTCATCACCAGACAAGGCAGTAACCTCATTCTTCAGATAAGTGAAATTTGTAGAAACATTCCATTTCCACTCCTTATTATTCAACACTTGATAATTCAGGCTGAATTCTACACCACGATTATACATGCTACCTACATTAGAGAGAATTGAGTTACCAACGATACCCTTCGATGGAGACTGAGGGACACTTAATATAAGGTCATCAACATTATTATTAAAATATGCCAACTCCACGTGAAGTCTATCCTTGAATGCATCAAACGATAATCCAATATTTGTCTGACTACTTGTTTCCCAACTTAAATTATCATTTCCCTGTTGTGATATATCCCAAGTGCTGGCGTCACCATATAGTGATGATGAATAGAGACTGAACGAGCTATAGTCATTTGTAATATTACCATTACCGACACGTCCCCAGCTAGCATTCAACTTAAGATTGCTTATGGCATCTTTAGAGAGTGCATGTTTAAAGAATGGTTCGTCAGAAATGAGCCATCCAAAGGACAAGCCACCAAAATTACCATATTTATGATTTTTGGCTAAAGCAGAGTTTCCGTCACGACGGAAATTAGTTGTTAAGAAATAACGATCTGACAACGTATAGCTAGCACGGAAGAAATATGATATATAGTTCCGTTCGCCTATCTGATTTCCTGTGGCTACAACATTAGCCCATCCTCCTTGGTAATAACGGAAGAAATCATCACTCTCCTTCGTAGCACGTGCACCCCAAAAATTCGTCGTATTATGTTGATAGTCGAAACCAACTAACAAAGAAATTTTGTGTAACTTCCCAAATATATCATCATAACCAAGAGTTGTATTGAAATCTTCATTTATGAACCTACTAGTAATATTAGTAACAGATCCTCCTGATGAACTAGCTCCTGAGCCAAGCTGTGTGCTGGCAAATGAGGTGCTTTCATTGTTTATACGGTCTAGGGAATACTGTCCTGTCCATGTTATTTGCTTGACAGGCCTAAGGACAAACTTTATATTGCCGATAAAATGACTGTTATCTGAGGTATTGCTTGTCAGAGCTAAACGAGCCTCTGGATTATAGAGGGGAAAACTCGAATTGTTAGCACCAGATCCTAGAGTTCCACTGACAGGATTGACGTTGAAAGTACCGTCTTCATTATACGCTCCTACGTTCGGCGGAAGAACCAAGGCAAGGCGAGTTACACCATATGAACTCATAGATGATCCTGGACGGCTACCTGTGTCTGGCGACTCATTGAAACTAGAACTGTAATTGCTATTCAACGACAATGTCAACCAGTTTGTTATGCGGTCTTCTGCATTAAAACGAATACCTTTTCGTTCGAAATTATTTCCTTGGAAGATACCTTGCTGGTTTGAATAGTTAACAGAGAAATAATAAGTAATATTTTCTGTTCCACCAGAAATATCAATGTTATGATTATGTGATATACCCGTACGATAAACATAGTCTTTCCAGTCAGTATCTACAATAGAACCATCAGAGTTTTTTTGCAACTGATAAACAAGTGAGCGGTTCCCTCCGTCGATATTATTTGCATTTGTAATTGCTTCGTTCTTTAGAGCAGTATACTGCTCCGCATTGAGCATCTCTGGAAGACGAACAGCATTAGTGAAGCTCACCCAACCATTATAATGAGTCACAGCGCGTCCAGAACGTCCTTTTTTTGTGGTTACCAGAATAACACCACCAGCAGCCCTTGAACCATAAATAGCCGTAGAAGCAGCGTCTTTGAGGATGTCAATACTCTCAATATCACTTGGGTTAATGTCACTCAACGGATTGTTGGCAGCACTGTTTGTTGAGATGTCATCACTATATACAGGAACACCATCTATAACGAAAAGTGGCAAAGAACTTAGAGAAATGGAATTGACACCACGTATGCGGATGACCGAAGGCGCATTGAGTTGGCCGTTTGATGCCGCCAGACTAACACCGGCAGCATGACCTGCGAGAGCCTGATCAAAACTTTGGATAGGGCGCTGGCTTACATCAGCACCGTTAATGCTGGATATTGAACCAGTAAACTCTTTGCGTGATTGTGTACCATAACCGACAACAACTACTTCACTGAGACTATTGTAGTTTTCTCTCAATGTAATTTCTACAGGTTCCTCGAAATCATAGACATCCACGTCGAGAGCGCGATATCCAACGAATTCCACCCTGAGGGTCAATGGTGCCTCCACCTTTGTCTGGAGCTTGAAGTTTCCATCGATGTCGGATACCACTCCTCTACCCTTCTCGCTCTTTACGATTACCGATGCGCCAATCAGTGGCTCACCAGTACGAACATCTGTAATATGACCTGTAATCAAGTTTTGTGCAGCAGCCAACAAAGGAGCAATAGCAAAACCTATTATAAATAATCCTTTTTTCATAATCGCTTCAGTTTTTGTGAGCATGGCTTTGGTAAGGACAGCCCTTTCGGGCCATCCTAACCATGCATTTTAAACATCTACTAACAAAACTAACAAAAATTATTTCTGAGCGGTAAATTCCGACTTTACCTTCTCTATCTGTGCCTGTGACTGTTTGTTGTCAAGGTTCAACAAACCGTATTCATGGTTGTATTAGCTAACACCAATCTTCTCGACAGCAACTTCCTGTATCTTTCCATTCTCAAGTGCATCGATCACTTCGTCGAGTGTAGCCTCGTCAGAGAAGTTCTTTTCGAGGTTCTTCTTCACGTCGATACCTATCAAGGTAAGATCATTCTTAATATGACGACTCTTTAGGTCGAAGATGTTTGGCAGGGCGTTGAAAGATACTCCCAGAGGGTCTTTCAACAGAGCGGTATTGATAAAAAGGTCATCGCCAGAGATACGCTTGCCGCGGAAATTACTGCTCTCCTCACCGAAGTTATGAGCAAAGGAAGAGGCAACGGATGTGGCATTGCTGCCGCTATAGATTACAAGCTTCTCGAACTGCTTGATTTTCTTTACATCCTCTTCGAAATCATCGTTGAGAAAATAAAGCTGCTTTAGCTTCTTGGAGTTCAAGTGCTTGCCTTCCAGCACTTTAGCAGCTTCACTGCCACTGGCTGTGATAGGCAGCACGGCGAACTCTCCAAAATAAACAACTATATGGCTAAAGTCTTTGGTCTTTTCTTGACTGTCAAATACGACATTCAAATCGATGTTATCCTTACCCTTGGCGATCTGGAACTCCACGCCGGGCTGTGTTTTTGCATATTCAGATATCCACTTCTCTACCAAAGGACGGGCAAAACGTGGTGCCTTCACGTAGCGTACACTACTTGTATTGGTAGAATTACCCTCAGCCCAAACGCTGCTGATGTTGATACTCAACAAAACTGCTATCGCTAAAACTATCTTTTTCATATTTCTTCTTTTTTACTTTGTTATTTACACCTATTATATATATTTCTCCTTTCATTGACCATGCCATCATACAACAGCAACAACACTCTTGCATTTGCATTCGATTCATTGTTTTCATAACCATCTGATTTTTATTTTTTTATTTATTATTTATTATTTTCTATTTATCTCTGTTTCTGGGTGCAAAGGTACGGTGATTTTCACATACCCACAATCCCATTGTTGCGGCATATCATATACCAAACCTTTGGGATACAGCCTAATTTGCACTTTTATTTATCAATATTTCGTAAGATGGCAGTGCCCAGCAGTATGAAGTACGGTCACTTGGGGTTGCCACGACCACTGTGTCCCAATGGCCATTTGTACGAGTGGCTGCAGGATGAACGAAATCCTCTGCCCTACGGCTGATGTCGAGACCTCTGATGCCTTCGCCTATAAACTCAGCACGGCGTTCGTTGTAGATGGCATCACGGAGTTTATCACCTGTTAATGTTGTCACATCGAGGATATCCCCTGTAGGAACAGATCTGCTACGTACCTGATGGAGCAATTGGGCTGCCTTCTCATAATTGCCGATATTATAATAACTCTCGGAGAGGTTAAGCAGGGTCTCGGCATAACGGAAGATATGTATCCACTCCAGCGGTGTTGTGTACTCATCATATTTCTCATACCAGGTCTCA
>CADCIP010000062.1 GCA_902801485.1 uncultured Bacteroidales bacterium
TTACACGTGTATAACTATCGGCTTTAACTTCTCAGGCCGCAAGGCCGATAACTCCTTTAACTTCTTTAACTTCTCAAGAAAAATCTATTAACCTATTAACCTACTAAGCTATATGAAAAAAGAAACTTGGAAGACTATACTTCACCTTGTGGCAAGCATTATTGCTTCTATCATTACCGCATTGGGAACTACCAGCTGTATGAACTAAGAGCGAGCCTTCGGGCCCCGCTTTAGAGTTTACCGTTTACCGTTTACGGTTTATAATGCTAACCGCTAAACCAAAGAAGGGGGCGTTTGCGAAAGCAAGCGTCCCTTTTTTCTATCTTATCCATCCATTTTTATTCCCTATACCTACATTATATTGCTAATCTGGTGGAGGAATCCAACTTTTTATATATTTTTGCAGCATGAACAGATTATGTTTCTTGCTGATGGCTTTGTTGCCGATGTATGCAATAGCTCAGGTGGATACGACCACCGTCAAAGAGCGGAAGTTGCACGAGGTGGTTATCAATGCCAACAATGCACAGCGACGCATAGAGTCCGTACAGATAGGAGCCGAGCAGATTCAGGTGAAGGAGCTGACAGCCGCACCCGCCCTGTTCGGAGAAGCGGATATTATGCGTTCATTACAACTGTTGCCTGGCGTGAAGTCGGAGAGCGACGGCTCGAGCAGCTTTCAGGTGCGAGGCGGCACAGCAGCACAGAATACTATCCTTTATGACAAGGCACCAGTCTATAACATCGGACATCTGGCAGGCCTTTTCTCTTCCTTTAACGATAATGCGCTGGCTTCTGCCACTCTTTACAAGGGTTTGGTGCCAGCCCAGTATGGCGGAGCCTCATCAGCTGTACTTGACATCATCGGTCGTACGGGTCATACCGACCGCTGGGGCGGTAATGCCAGCATCGGACTGATCTCCGCCAAGGCATCGGTGGAAGGCCCTATTGTGAAAGACAAACTGGGGATGTTATTCAATGTCCGCCGCTCGTACATCGACCTGTTCATGAAAGCCATCAAAAAGTATCGCGACAACTCGCTTTACTTCTTCGACACCAACCTGAAACTGGACTGGCGCATAAACGACCGCAACAAGATGTTCCTCTCGTTCTTTGGCAGTCACGACAAAACCAGACTTAACGATATGGTGGATATGAGGTGGAGCAATCTGGCAGGCAGTCTGACTTGGGGACACAACTTCCGCGGACTGTCTTCATCACAGACCACCCTGTTTGCCTCTTCTTACCAAACGAACAACGGCATACACATTGTGGGTATGAACATTGAATATCTGGGGCATATCCGCCATGTTGGTTTGCGACAGAACTTCCGACTGCTGTTGGGAAATCACGAGTTGAACATGGGGGCACAGACCATGATTAGCGATGTTAAGTCGGCTGAATGGACGCGCTGGAACAATCATGAGAAAGAGCAACGCAAGGGATGGGACAACAGTGCCTGGGTAAACTGGCAGTTCAGCCCCATACGGCAGCTGACAGCCTCAGCAGGTCTGCACCTGACGGCTTTCTCTGCATTGGGCGGTCCCTACTACTACGACATCGACGAGCAAGGTAATATTACCTGGATTTACAAACGGAGGAAGAACATGCCCGTGAAAACTCACGTCACGCTGGAACCCCGCCTGAGCCTCGCATGGCAACCTCAGGAATGGATGAGCGTCAAGGCTGGATATAGTCGTACCAGCCAGAACATCCACGCGTTGCGCAACCAGAACACCACCACCCCATTCGACCGTTATGCCATTAGCAGTAATCTGGTGAAACCCGAGGTGGCAGATCAAGTGAGTCTGGGCCTCTTCATAATGACTCCTTCTCAGGCCTACGACTTTTCGCTCGAAGGCTATTATCGCCATGTGGATAATGTACTTGACTACCGCGACGGCATCAGTTTTGCCTCAGCCATCGAGATAGAACGGCTGGTGCTCGCTGGTGAAGGCAGGGGATATGGTGCCGAGTTGTGTGCCCGCAAGAATACAGGACGACTGACAGGATGGTTCAGCTATACCCTATCGTGGTCAAAGACACGCATCGACGGTATCAGCGAAGGACAATGGTACAATGCCAATAACGACCGCCGTCATGATGTCAACATCGTAGCCCGCTATAAGCTCAGTCCCACATGGACACTTAATGCTACATGGATTTTCAACTCGGGACAAGCCCTCACAGCTCCCAGTGCCAAGTATCAGATAATTGACAACTACATATACTATTACGCTGAGCGCAACGGCTACCGTGCTCCCGACTATCACCGATTGGATATAAGTGCTACGTGGGAAAAGAAAATCTGTAAGGGCCGCCTGACCCGAGAGTGGGCCTTTGGCATCTACAACCTCTACAACCGTTACAACCCATACCTCATCACTTTCGAGGACAGTCAGTATGGACGAGGCACAAAAGCCAAACAGTACAGCCTGTTCGGCATAGTACCATCGGTGAGTTTTAATCTCAAATTCTGAAAATTGAAAGTTGAAAATTGAAGGCTGCAATTGAGCGAGAGGAGAAGAAACTTGTTTATTATCCCGAGCGTGAGCAGGCTCGACCGAAGGTCAAAGTTGAAAGTTGGTTTACCGTTTACCGTTGAACATTTAATTGTTAATTTTGAATTATGAATTATAAAAAAGCCTTCCTCCTGTTGCCACTCCTGCTGTCCTGTGAGAAAGAGATACCCATTGACTACCACGAGACAGACCAACACTACGTGGCAGAGGCCTCACTGACACAGAATGGCACAACCGTACGATTGAGCACCACACAAAACGTCACAGACAACGAACTTCGCAACCACGTTGTGGAAGGTGCCGTCATTGTGCTGAGCTGCAAGTACTATGAGCTCAACGACACACTGCGCTATACCCGCAACGGCATCTATACATCGGAAACCGTTGGTGATCCAGGTATTACCTACAATCTGGATATTTATGTGAACGGGCACCATTTCAGTTCCTCTTCTACCATGCAGGATGTACCAGACGTGAAGTCGTTCCGCTTCGTCTGGCAGAAAATGTTTTCGGAGCGCGTACTCTACGGCGACCTGCGTATTCAGGACGATCCCGACCGCAACAACTACTATTTCATGCACATCTATCGCAACAGTATAGGCTATCGGTGGGCTGTTATGAACGACGAGAAGAACAAAGGAGGTGAACTGCAGCAACTATTCAGCTGTACCTCAGAAAGCAAGATGAACGATGGGGATTCAGACGCTTTGCGGGAGAACGATGATATTCTCGTAGAAATACGAGCCATAGACCGTGCGTCATACGACTATCTTTACTCCATGCAAGTTATGGGAAGTGCAGGAACCAACCCCATACCAAACTTCACGGGAGGCTGCCTGGGCTATTTCTCGGCATACAGCTACACCAACCTGCGCACCAAATTCCACAGAAACGAAATAGAAGAGCAATAGACTACTTCTGCCTGTCCAGCGTTACCACAACCGTAAAGCTCTGGTCGTGATAATCAAAACTGTATTCTGCAATAATCTGTTTGGAAGATAAGGATAGGACACGCCATAGGATAATACGCTCCTGGTCATCAATATCACTGCTAACAATGCGTATCATGGAACTTGTTGCCTGATAAGTGCCGTTCAGCGCACCATCATCATAGGTCAGGGCACATGTTTTGTCCTCGTTGAACAACACAAACTTGTACTCAAACTCCAGCCCTGGGTCGGCATCATCCTTGAATATGTAGGAGAACGACCATTTGCCTGGCAATATCTCGTTCATGATTTCGCCATCGCTGTCATCCAGCTTGTCGCAGCCCGTCAACGCAAAGCACGCCACACAAACCATCATACTCAGAAAAAACAATCGTCTCATGCTGCGAAGTTACGATTTAGTAAGAGAAATGCAAAAAAAAACTTTGTTTTTTCTCACTTATTCGTAACTTTGCAAAAAGAATTGTTATGAGAAGCATCTTGAAATCTGTACTATGTGCTATTGCACTCCTTTTCTGTGCGCTAATCGCCAAGGCTCAGGGAACCTTTGTACAAAACGGCAAGCCTGTGCAAGTGGAACGATGGATACAATCACAGTTCGGTAAGGGGAAAACACCACCTTTCTCTTTTGTATATGGTGGTCAGTCCTCTGCAGAAGTGCTGAAGCGATGCAATCACAGCCTTACACGTATGCCCAGTACAGAAGAGAGCCAAATACGCTATCTTGCCCATTACACCGATAGCAAAACGGGCCTTAGGGTGGAGTGCGAAGTAACAGGTTGGACGGACTTCGGCACCATAGAATGGGTATTGCGTTTTGAGAATACCGGCACCCATATCACACCAGCCATCAGTCAGGTGCAGACAGCAGATATTACCTTCCGCCACCAAGCCGGAGCTCCCAAAGTCTATTATGCAGAAGGCAGTAATGCCAGTCGTGCTGACTTTGCCCCACGCGAACAGCTCCTTCAAATGGGTGATACATTAAATATGGAACCCCGAGGCGGGCGCTCCTCTGATGGAGCTTTCCCCTTCTTCAACCTTCAGACAACACCAAACGAAGGTATTATGGTGGCTATTGGTTGGACGGGCACTTGGCAAAGCCAGATTACCCGCACAGATAACCAACGAATCCAACTGAAAGCAGGCTTAAAGCACCTCAATGCAGGTTTGCTGCCAAACGAACGCATCCGCACAGCCAGCGTCTGCCTGCTCTTCTGGCAGGGAACAGACCGCATGATGGGGCACAATCGTTTTCGTCGGTTTATGTTGGCGCACCACTCACGGAAGATTGATAACCAACCCGTCTGGTATCCTATGTTCGGAGGTTTCAACTGGGGTGACCCAGCTCCCTGCAACGAGTATACTTGCATGACTACCGAGTATGCCATTGCTCTGGTTCAGCGTACAAGGATGTTTGGTTTGAATCCTGAAGCCTTCTGGCTGGATGCCGGTTGGTATACTGAGGCTGCTGATTATGCTAAAGGCAAGAACTGGTACAACACCGTTGGCAATTGGATGCCCGATACAGAACGTTTCCCTAATGGCTTCAAGCCCATCTCTGACTACATCCATAAGACACCTCATACATCATTTATGGTCTGGTTCGAGCCTGAGCGTGTTTATAAGGGTAGCCTTTGGGAACGCGAACATCCCGAATGGATGCTGGCCGCTGGTGGTGACAACAGGCTCTTCAACCTGGGTAACCCTGAGGCCTGTCAATGGATGAGTAAGACAATAGGTGATTTGCTGGAAGAGAACGACATCGACCACTACCGGCAGGACTTTAATATCGCTCCTGAAAGCATTTGGTTGGCCAATGATACTGAAGGACGCAAGGGTATCACGGAAGTAAAGTACATTATGGGACTTTACGACTATTGGGACTATCTGCTTTCCCGTTTCCCGCACCTCCTTATCGACAACTGTGCCAGCGGTGGAAGGCGTCTGGACTATGAGACTATGCTGCGTAGTGCTCCCATGTGGCGTACAGATTACAACTATGGTGAGCCTGTGGGCTATCAATGCCACACCTATGGCCTGGAATTCTATCTTCCCCAGCACGCAACAGGCAGTTATCACGTGAATCCCTTCGATTCCCGTTCATCCCTTGGCAGCGCAGTGGTATTCAACTGGAAACTGACTCAGCAAGGCGAGTCGTTCACCGATATGGCCCGTACCATGCAGGAGTTCCAGGAGGTACGACCCTATTTTTACGAAGATTTCTATCCCCTTTCAGGTACGGGCGACCTTACAGGTGATGACATCTGGTTGGCCTATCAACTTCATCGTCCTTCCGATGAAACGGGCTATATTATAGCTTTCCGTCGTGCTGCTTGCGAATCTCCCACCTATGATGTCCGCCTCTCTAGCATAAATCCCACAGCCATATACCGTGTATTTAATAAGGATAATGGCGAGACCGAGGAATACACAGGCCAACAGCTATCCAACGGCCTGACGCTTACCCTACCCCAACCTCGCACCAGCCTTCTGCTGAAGTACCACGTTTGCTATGAAAGCGATAGCCAACAGAGATGATAACATCAAGGCTATAAAACGGCACAGGTTTCTTAACGCCATTAACGTGTAAAAAATGCACGTTATTATCGTCACGCTCCAACTCGCCCTCTCTGAAGGCATTCAAAACGTGTCGTCTCACGTTTGATTCCTCCTTCATAAAGAGCGAAGCCATCTGTGCAACATTTAACCATACCGTCTCGTTCTCCAGACGGACATCAATCTGTGTCTGTCCGTCCTCTGTCTGATAGATTACAATCTGATCCTGTTTCATACTTTCGAATTCTTTTGCAAAATTAATACTTTTCTATCAGTATAGTATACGAAATCGAAAAATGTTACGTCTCAGATATAAAAAAAACTGTCAATTTTTCAGCGCAATGTCATAATTATCACAAATAAGCTGCAAAGAGTTTGAAGCCTAAATTCAAGGGGGTTGAAGCCTAAATTCGAGGAGTATTTAGGCTTCTTTCTCTTGCTAATCAACCCATATCTAAATAAGGTGAAACCCCATGAGGCTCCACCTTATTTGTTAATGACTTAACTTTATTGTTTTTGTCCCTACCTTAATAATATATACAGTATCTTTTCTGAGCGGTACATCAACCACTTCTTGTTCTGCCTTCACACTATGATATAGGCTACCATCCGTAGTGCAAATGCTAATCATATCACCTTTATTTGCGCCGATCACCCTTGCCCCATAAGATGTGCCCTGGATTATAACGTTAGATTCACTTATGGCTTTGACATCATCAATATCATCTAGCTCGTATACAACGGACAACATAGAGTTGGTTGTAATAGCTGGTGTTGTTAATGTCTTTCCATCGCCCAGTTGGTTAGTAACATCAACGTCATTGAACGTGACAGAATGTATCTTCCAACTATTGCTTGGAGTGATGGTAAAGGTATATAAACTTCCTTTTGGCACTTTCATACTAATTGTACCTGCCTCTGCTTGCTGTATAGTCAGCACGGGGTTTGCTGTAATTCCTTCTTCTTCTGTCAAAGGAACAATTTCTATAAATTGCCCCCATATCTCATGAGCTTGGTATTGTCTAACAGACTTAACAGGCACATGTAATGTTGCATTCCATAAGTTACAATTTTGAAATGTGTTTTTATCTGTTGCTGGACACATCGTTGCAAGACAATAAACATTTTCCAATTCCACGCAACCATTGAAAGCTTCTTGTTCAATACTTTGAATTCCACTTCCTATTGTCAGGCTTTTTAGATTTGTGCAACCATAAAATGCTACTTGTCCAATTGTATGGACATTATTGCCGATAATCACTGAACAAATGCTAGAGTGATAAAATGAATAAGCCTCAATAGACATTACGCTTTCAGGAATAGTTACAGATACCAAATCTTTACATTCAGAAAAAGCACCGTTGGAAATTGCTGTAACATAATAAGTAATACCATTATAGGAGATAGAGTCTGGTATATCAATATCTCCCGAATATCCTTTCTGGTCGTGCCAACTTACACACACAGTTTTTTCACCATTGAATTCATAAAAAATACCATCTACGACAAACCTAGCATGGGTACAAAATGAACTTAATAACATTAATGATACAAACAAATACTTTTTCATAATCATAATTCTTTACAAGTTATAATATCTGTTAAATGGGTCTTGGTTAGTAGCTCTTGAAAACGATGAAAAGTTTTTCCATGTATTACTATAACATATAATTCATTTCTACTCATTTGCGATTGTATGAAATTAACGTATTTAAGAAGGCTGTTTTTATTCGAATAGTTCTCTTCATATACATACTGAAGAATGTAATAGAGATTCCTAATATAATGATCAAATGTTGGATACCATTTTCTTATAAAAATTTTGTACGGCAAGTTTGAATCTGCAGTGAAGTCATCCTTATCTTTTGTAGTTATATCGTATACAAAATTAGTGTACTGAATTTGTATGCTACCCGTGAGTTCTTCCCATTTTTGCTGTCTTTTTTCATCTAATACATGTGTTGGATCGTCATGCTCCCATGTTGCTTCAAATGCTGATATAGTTTGCTCTATTTTTTCCCAGTCATATTTTATTATTACATTAGATTCAAGAGAATTTGAAATGAGTTGCATTTCATTAATTATAAACGCAAAGAATTGTCTCCCGATAACTTCATGAGATGTAGGTTTTCCATTAAAGTCAATATAGTCGGATTTTATAGATAGTTCGTCCGTAAGTTTCCGTTGAATCTGCAGCAAATTAAAGAATGTCGTTTCAAAGCGTTCTTGTTTATGAATTTTCTTTTCATTCTCTAAACCTTCTTTTTGTGAGTTTAATGTAGAATAAAGCAATATAGCGTTTGCAATCGCTACAGCAGAACCAATGAGCGTTGCCCAATAACTGGGATTCATTTGGTAATTAAAATGCCAGAAAGGTGAAAAACACGATAGAATAAGCACTCCCAGCAACGAAAGTACAATTATCATCATTGCAATCTTAATCCAAAACAATGATTCTTTTTTTAATCTAATCATTTTACAGAACATTGTTCTTAGTTCTATGCCCTTTGATACCCAAGTTCAGGTTTTATCGTTACATGGTTTAACTGCATAACGAAAAACGTGGGTATCTACCTTCTGCCCGTCTGCTTCTTTGGTCCTGAGAAACCTCGCATACAGACGAACAGTTTGAAATACCCACGCAGTTTTAATATATAACATATCCTAAAAGTGTGCGTGAGGGCATATTTTGCCCTCGGCACACTCCGGGAGTATATACATCACCCGTAGCATTCACTTCTGTCCTTGTTTCTGGTATGCGATTTGAATTTCTCAGGTTCAAGAAGCCAAAAACAAAGCATCGTGTGACGCTTTTCCATTATGTAGCATACTGTCCAGAAAGCTCCGCACATCACAATGTGCATCTTAGCCTAATTGGGCAGATATCTAATGCAAAAATACAGATTATTCCAATACGCACAAAGAAAACGCCAGATTATTTCAGCACAGAGCACTAAAACGTCCCAGCGTCCCGCGTCCCAACGTCCCATTAAGG
>CADCIP010000063.1 GCA_902801485.1 uncultured Bacteroidales bacterium
ATTAGCTTGTCTGTTTGCAAAAAGTCTTCTTAATGTTCGTTCTGAAATTCTCTAGAGAATTTTCTGCCAGGTAACTTACAAAACAATTGCTATTACACGAGGGAACAACATAATTCTCTAGAGAATTTCTTTCCTGGTAAGAAGCATTAAACTTGCAAATGTGTTGCTCAAATATTGCTTCCACCCTGTAAACACCCAAAAGCATGTAGGCATCATGTAGGCTCCATGTAGGCTCCATGTAGGCTTTATGTAGGCTTTTAGGTAATGAAAACGCGACAACCATCGCATTTTCCAGCGTTTTTATGTAGGCATGTAGGCTGTTTTTATGATTTTATAAAAAAATAAGGGTGGTGAAGATGTAAGAAGGCTGATGTATGAAGGCTGATGTATGATGGCTGATGTTTGATGTATGACGTCTGATGTCTGGGGAATAAATCAAGGAGATTGGGTTAATGACTCGTTCGGATAGGGTTAACGAGTTGTTCGGATAATCCTTTAGGGGGGTAAGGGATTATCTGAATGAGTCGTACAGATAGGGGGAACAACTCGAACAGCCTATCTGAATGAATCAAAGGTGACATACCTTGTTTGGTTCATAGTTCACGAAGGCTGAGGGCTGATGGCTGGAGGCACTTATGGTTCAGGGTTAAACGGTTAGCGGTTAGCGAAAACTCTCAATGCTCAACATACTACTTGTTCTCTAAATATGATAGTTAGCATGTGTAAGTATGATGTTTAGGCAGACTCAGTGAGTATGGCTGAAGCGAAGCAGCAAAAAGCCTGCTACACTCACATGAAGAGATTGTTGCAGGCTTTTCTGTGGTGTCACCAGGAATCGAACCGGGGACACAAGGATTTTCAGTCCTTTGCTCTACCAACTGAGCTATGACACCATTTTTTTTTGCTAAAAGCGCTGCAAAGGTAGTGTTTTTTCACAAAAACTCCAAATGTTTGAGTGAAAATTATTGAAGCGGATTCCAACCTTGTGCTTTCAACTCAAATTCGCTACCGTCTCTGCTGATGAGAACTTTGCCCAAACTTTCTTTGGTGATATATCCAATCACTTTTACATCTTCCAATTTGTTAACAGCATCGTTCTGTGACAGGGGAACAGTGAATAGCAACTCGTAGTCCTCGCCACCGTTCAGAGCGCAAGTGGTTACGTTCATGTTTAATTCTTCTGCCATTGCAGCAGTCTGGTAATCTAATGGGATGCGGTCTTCATAAACCCTGCAGCCTACATGGCTCTGTGTGCAAATGTGCATTAGCTCGCTACTCAATCCGTCGCTGATGTCCATCATGCTGGTGGGATGTATGTTGGCTTTTGCCAGAGCTTCTGTAATATCCCGACGGGCTTCTGGTTTCAACTGTCTTTCCAACAGGTATTCATAACCGGAGAAATCGGGCGTAGCAATAGTTGAGAGTTGAGAGTTGAGAGCTGAGAGTTCTTTGTCGTTGCCCTTGGCTTTTGCTTTCCCGATCTTCTCTTGCAACTCTCTTTTTTGATTGTTATATACTATCTTTTCACGTTCCAGCAATTGCAGGCCCATGTATGAGGCGCCCAGGTTGCCACTGACGCAAATAAGGTCGGTTTCTTTGGCACCATTACGGTAAACGATATCTTGGGGTAATGCTTCACCCAAGGCGGTAATGCTGATGGCTAATCCGGTAAGGCTACTGGTAGTATCTCCGCCTATGATGTCAACATGATGTTTTTCACAGGCCAGCTTCATACCGCTATAGAGTTCCTCGATGTCTTCTACGGTAAATTTTTTGCTAATAGCCAGGCTGACAGTTATCTGTCGGGGCGTTCCGTTCATGGCATAGATGTCACTCAGATTAACCATAACAGCTTTGTACCCCAGATGCTTCAGGGGAACATACATCAAGTCGAAGTGAATACCTTCCATCAGAAGGTCAGTGGTAACTAATGTTTGCGTGTTTCCTGTGGGTGACAATACAGCGCAGTCATCTCCCACACCCTTAAGTGTTGTGGAATTCTCTATTTTCAGTTCTTTTGTGAGTCGCTGTATCAGGCCGAACTCACCCAATTCAGATATTTCCAATTTTCAAATAGTTTATAGTTTAATGTTTATAGTTTAAAGTCAGTTTATGAGTTTAGAGTTTAACATGATTCTTTCTTCACACTTTCTTCTATCTGCTATTTAACTGACTATAAACTCTCAACTTTCCACTTTCCACTTTCAATTATCGATAGCGCTCAGGAGCGTCTGATTATCTCCTCCATCAAAGCTGCCATTCTGGGTTGTGCTTCATTTGCTGCTTTCTGCACATCCTCGTGGGTGACCTTGACAATCTTGCCGTTTACACCCAAGTCTGTGATGATGCTGACACCAAAGCAGCGTATTCCGCAATGATGGGCTACAATCACTTCTGGTACAGTACTCATACCTACGGCATCTGCACCCCAATGGGCAAACATTCTGTATTCAGCTGGTGTTTCGTAGGTGGGACCTTGGGTAGCCAGATAAACGCCATGCTTAAGCTTTATCTTTTTCTCGGCAGCGATGGTGTTTGCAAGTTCAAGCAAATCGGGGTCGTAAACCTCGCCCATATCAGGGAAGCGTGGGCCTGTGGGGATGTTTTGACCGTAAAGCGGATTCTCCGGCATATAATTAATATGGTCTGTGATAACCATAATGTCACCAATACGGAAACTGGGATTCGTGCCGCCTGCAGCATTACTAACGAGCAGGGTCTTGATACCCAATTCGTACATCACTCTGATGGGATAGGTGACTTCTTTCATGCTATATCCTTCGTAATAGTGAAAACGTCCGTCCATAGCCATGATGTCTTTGCCTCCCAGTTTTCCGAAGATCAGTTGGCCGCTATGCCCGTCAACCGTTGAAACGGGGAAGTTGGGAATGGAACTATAGGGTATGCATAATGGTTGTTCTATTTTCTCAGATAAACGTCCTAAACCTGTACCCAGAATGATGGCGGTCAGAGGCTTGTTGGGCATTCTCTCTTTTATCCATGCTGCGGTTTCAAGAATTTTTGTGTACATAGTCTATGATTTGTTCGTTTAGTAAAGTTTCTTTATTTTTGAGGATTTCTATTTCTACGGGAAACACAAACAGATTGTCACGGACCGTCTCGTCTAATCCTTTTAGGATTTTAAGCCTGCTGGCATCTTTCTCTGTAGTGACAATAATCATGGGTTTGGGCATTTCCTTTGCAACTTGGTTTATTTCCTTTGCATCCTTGAGCGTGAAATAATGATGGTCTGGGTAGGAGAGGTGAGTTACGTGTTGGGCAAACTTTCTCATATCCTGTTCCATCTGTTGCGGATTTCCTATGCCGGTTACTAATAATACATGTATGTTATCTTTGCGTAGCTGTTCAAGGTGCATTTCTCCTTCACCAAATAGTTTTTTCAGGTTCCCGTATCTGAAAGTGCTGAAGAAGAGACTTTGGTACGGCTTCAGGTGAAGGGCCTGTTGTACAACGCGATATCCTATTGGTGTCAGGTCGCGTGGACATTTGGTAACAATCACCATGTTGGCTCTAATCTTGTTGGATGCTCGTTCTCTTAGATGACCTGCCGGTAGGAGGCGGTCTTCCGTTATCATGCGGTGATAATCTATCAGCAGAATGTTCAACTTGGGCGTGACATAACGGTGTTGGTAGGCATCGTCTAACAGAATGATCTGAACGTCACGTGTTTCCTTGTCGGACATCAACCGTTCTATTCCGTGCCTGCGGCTGTTGTCAACGGCAACATACGTTTCCGGAAATTTCTGTTTTATCTGCCAAGGCTCATCGCCAATCTTTTCCATTGGCGTGTCCGTTTGTGCTAAAACATACCCTTTGCTTCGCCTTTTATATCCTCGGCTTAGAACAGCTACTTTGTATTGTTTTGACAACAGCCGAATCAGGTACTCTATGTGAGGAGTCTTACCTGTTCCACCTATTGTTATGTTGCCAACGCTAATGACAGGGATGCTGTATGATTTAGATGAAAGAATTCCCATATCAAAGAGTTGGTTACGCACATCTGAGCCAACTCCGTAGAGCCAACTCAGAGGTACTAACCAATTGTTTATTTTGATGTGGCTTCCTTCCATCTTCCTGCTCCCTAATTTTCTTTTTTAAACCGTAAACCGTAAACCGTAAACTGTAAACCGTAAACTGTAAACTGTAAACCGTAAACTAACTATCACTTAATATTCGGGTCAAACGGAATACGAGCTTGTATGGGGTTCTGATTCTTTATGTTGCGAATCAGACTGAATGCGCTGTAATATTCATCTCCCAACAGAGCACGTATATGGCTTTCCATGTAGTCGTTACTGTTTTTGTCCAGCAATCTTACATACCAGGGTTCTTCGTCGGGATATTGTGCGGTAGTATATTTCTCCACTTTCGCAATCTTTGCAGCAGCTTTTATGGCATCATCCAGATTACCCATCTGGTCAACCAAGCCAATCTTTAAAGCTTGCTCTCCAGTCCAGACACGGCCCTCAGCGATAGCTTTTACGCTATCCTGATCCATTCCTCTTCCTTTGGCTACTCTGCCGGTGAAGAGTTCGTAACCATTATTTACGTAAGCCTGCAGCAAACGGCATTCGGTCTCGTTGAGAGGGCGGCCCGTGGAACCGAAGTCGCTAAGCGCATTGGTCTTTACTACGTCAAATGATAGCCCTAACTTCTTTGTCAACAATTCACTGGGGTCGGGGAACATTCCAAAGATTCCGATACTACCTGTCAAGGTCGTAGGCTCTGCAAAAATTTTGTTGGCACCGCAACTGATGTAGTAACCACCGCTGGCAGCCATGCCGCCCATACTTACCACAACGGGTTTCTTGGCTTTCAAAAGTTCTATCTCGTGCCAAATCTGCTCGCTGGCGTATGCAGATCCACCGGGACTGTTAACACGGATAACAACGGCTTTTACGTCCTTATTCTCTGCCAGCTTCTGCAAATCCATAGACATATCCTTGGACGTGATATTGTGTTCTTGGTTGAAACCGGATGTACGATCGTCAACAATCTCACCGTATGCATAATAGACAGCAATCTCGTCGTTAACCTTCTCGTTCAAATCTTCAGCGTTGGCAACATCATTCATGGTTGTGAAGGTAAGTTTGTCATCATCCTTCAGCTCCATACGCTTCTTTAGCGCAGCCTTAACCTCGCTCTTATAGCAGATCTTATCTACCATGCCGCTCTTAACAAAGGCTTCGGCATCGGAAAGTGGACTTAGACTGTCAGCCAAGGCATTCAGCTCTTCTGCTTTCATCTTCCTGCTCTTTGCTACATCCTTCAGCATGTTTCCCCAAATGCTGCCAAGGAAACTGGTCACCTGCTCGCGGTTGGCATCACTCATCTGATCACAGATGAATGGCTCTACTGCACTCTTGTAGGTACCTACCTTGAACACTTGCATCTTAATGCCAACCTTTTCCAACAGGCCTTTGTAGAAAATGGGCTGGCTTGCCATACCACTCCAGTCAAGCATTCCTATGGGGTTCAAATACACCTTGTCGGCTGTTGAACAAAGATAGTAAGAAGCACGAGAGTACTGGTCGGCATAAGCTACAATCCACTTGCCGCTCTTCTTGAATTCCACCAGCCCCTGACGTAATTCTTGTAACTCGGCGGGGTTGGCTCCCAAAATTCCGCCCTCCAGATAAATACCTTTTACCTTGTCGTTCTTGGCAGCTTTTTTCAGCGCATCCAAAGCTATGTCAAGGGAAATGTTTTCCATGTCCGCATCATTCATAAGTAATGCCAAAGGGTCGTCTTCCCCTCCTCTTTCTGAGATGATGCCTTGCAGCTTAATACGTAAAATGGAGTTCTCCTTCACGGGCTGACTCATGTTCTCACTTGCCATCATTCCTGCCATTGATACAATGCAAATGATGGTCATAATAATGCTTGTCAGTATTAAGCCAACAATTGTTGCCAATACATACTTGAAGAAATCTTTCATGTTTTTTCTATATTATATTTAAACGGATATTTCCAACAAAAGTAAAGTTTCTTTGCCGTAGTACCAAATTTTCTCAGTTTTTTTTACTTTAATCTGCATGATTGTAACGCTATTGCCTCACAAATAAAGCCTTTTTCGACCGTTCTTTCGAAAATATTCTTTATCTTTGCGCCCATGATACGTCATTATCGAAAAAGAATGTGATATCTTTTTTCCTTGTGATGCGAATTGTATTGAAAGTTATAGGTATATGTCTGGCTGTTGTAGTCGTACTTGTCTTGGCTGCAATGCTGTTGCTGAGCACAGATGGGGTGCAAAACCGTCTGATTCAGTATGCTGCTGGTATCTTGAGAGAACAACTGCAGACGGAACTGAGCATAGGACATGTGAGCGTAAGTCCAATCAAGGGCGGAATAACACTGTGCGATGTGGAGATTGAAGACCGGCAGGGGCGTAAGATGTTTCAGATGGGGAAACTGACGCTGGGCTTGGACCTTGGTGAACTCTGGCAAAAGAATATCGTAATAAGGAAGGCTAACGTGAGTGGCTTGAAGGCTTTCCTTTGCAAGCCTGCCTCGGCATCGGACAGTTCGGCTAACTATATGTTTCTGAAAGATGCTTTTAAGGTGAACCGGGCTCATACAGGAAAAAAGCCTATAACATTTCGCATAGAAAAAACGACCGTCAATGTTGACAGTTTCTGTTACCAAACAGATAACGGGAAACCCAGAAAAAATGTGGGGAGACCGCATAGAGGAGCCTTCGATGCAGGACATCTGGATGTTCATGCCGCCATGAATGTGATGTTGCGCCAATCGGCAGATGATAAATCTATGCACGTTGCCATCTCTGATTTTCATGCCACAGACAGAGGCTCAGGCTTACTTGTGGACAGCTTGGTGCTGTTGGCAGATGTCAATAAGGACAGCATTTTCATAAACGAGGTGAGAGTGCGCTTGCCTAACTCTATCATTACTCTATCGAAAGGACGGTTTTGGCTTGGCGATTCGTTGCATTACACTATTCCGGATATCAATCTGGCAACACAACTTAAGGATATTGCCCAGCCTTTCGGACCCAGACTGAACCATTTTACCACTCTCTTGATGGCTCAGTGTTCAATGAGCGGTGATAAGGAAGGTCTGCGGTTTGATAATGTGCATGTATCAACAGCTAATAAAAAACTTCGCATCGAGGCTAGGGGGCGTATCACCAATCTGAAGGATAAACATAAGACACGAGTACATTTTGATGTGAAAAGGATGGTTGCGCAAAACAAGACTGTGGAACGTATTGTGAATCATTTTGCCACTAAGAAACACATGATGAAACAGTTGGGCGCTCTTGGACAGGTTACCTTCAAGGGGTGTTTTGATGTACTGTTCAAGAAGGAGGTCTTTTTGGGAAAACTTGGAACAGAGGTGGGTGATATAGATGTGAACTTTACCGTTGATGGCTTGAACAAATACCTTTACGGAAGTGTTGAGACAAGTTCGTTTCAATTAGGACGCGTTATGGATATGAAACAAGTGGGTGAAATCGGATGCCGGGCCGACTTCCGCATTGATATATCAAAAAAGCGTACGGCCCAGATGCGAAGACAAAAAGGTGGCAAACTGCCCATTGGAAGGGTTGATGCAGAAGTGCAGAAAGTTAGTTGCGTACTTGGTACGTTGTATAACATATCGGCAACAATCGTTAGCGATGGTTCTGAAGCTTTTGGGCAAGTGGTTGGGAAGCGAAAACTCATGAATGTGGGTTGTGACTTCTCGTTTACAGATACAGACCAAATGCACAAGTTGAAAGTTAAACCCAGACTTAGAAAAGGAAAAAAGGACCCATCGTGATTTAAAATACAGTCATACGAAGAAAGATCTTCAGGTGAACCTTATTATACCGAAACGGATTACTTTATGGCGCAATCCTTTCCCCGTCCTATATATAATATATAATGTATAGGGGTGAGTTGTTGAATTTTTTTCAAAAAAAAGTTGTTGATTGTTTTGGCAGTTTGCGGAATAG
>CADCIP010000064.1 GCA_902801485.1 uncultured Bacteroidales bacterium
AATTTATTTGGGCAATTCCGAGCGGGAGATTGCACCCCGAGAGAATTCTTCGACAATCAGCGAAAAAAGTAACGTTCCTTATTTTTGGTAGTTTTGTCCGCAATCTGTCTATACAGGTTGCGGACTGTTTGCTGTACCTTTGCAACAGATTTAAAACATGACAGAAATGAGACCATACGTTATTTGCCACATGATGGCTTCGCTCGACGGCAGGATAGACTGCGAGATGACCGAGCAGATAGACGACACCAACCATTACTATGAGGCTTTAGCCCAACTCGACTGCCCTTCGACACTCGAGGGTAAGACGACCCTGGCAATGCACTATGCACAGGATGGCGTGTTCCAACAGCGCTTGCCCCATGAAGATGCCGGGCAGCAGCTTTACAAGGCGGTGGAAGCGACGGGCTATGCCATCGGCGTTGACACTCATGGCACATTGCTATGGGATGACAACACCACAGAAATCTTTGGTCGCCCCCTGCTGATGATTCTATCGGAACAGGCCAGCCAGGAGTATCTTGACTACTTGAAAAGCAAACACATTTCTTATATCACCACAGGCCGAAACGGCATTGACCTCGTATCGGCAATGGAAACGCTGCGGACTGTTTTCGGCGTGGAGCGCTTGGCTGTTGTTGGCGGAGGAAACATCAACGGCTCTATGCTCGACCTTGGTCTGATTGACGAGGTGAGCATGATGTACGGCTACGGCATCGTATCATATGGGTAAGGTATCAAGTAAACAAATAAATAAAAGAAGACGATGAAGAAGGTATCACTTGCAGCAATGCTGGTGGCATGTGTACTGACAGCATGCAATCAGAAAGACAATCAGACCAAAACAGAAGATAATATGCAAAAGTTAGAATTAACGCAGGAATGGGACAAAGTGTTCCCTCTGAGCGACAAGGTGAACCACCGCAAGGTGACGTTTGAAACACAGTACGGATTGACGCTCGCGGCTGATCTCTATGAGCCGAAGGATGCCCAGGGCAAGCTGGCCGCCATCGCCGTCAGCGGCCCGTTTGGAGCCTGCAAGGAGCAGTCGAGCGGACTCTACGCGATGCGCATGGCCGAGCGTGGCTTTGTAGCCCTGGCCTTCGACCCCTCTTACACGGGTGAAAGCAGTGGCGAACCCCGCCGCACGGCATCGCCCGACATCAACACCGAGGACTTCATGGCTGCCGTCGATTTCCTGTCGAAGCAGGACAATGTGGATGCCGAGAAGATTGGAATCATCGGCATCTGCGGCTGGGGAGGAATAGCTCTGAATGCAGCCGCTGCTGATACTCGCATCAAGGCTACCGTAGCTTCTACGATGTATGATATGACTCGCGTAAGCGGTAACGACTACAACGATGCTTTCGACGTAGAAGAGGCACGTCATAAGAACCGCGAGAACCTCTCGAAGCAGCGCCTCGCCGACCCCAATGCCATGGCTGGCGGTGTGCTGGACACTGTACCTCCACAGGCACCAAACTTCGTTCACGACTATTATGATTACTACAAAACGCCACGTGGTTATCACAAGCGCTCGGGCAACTCTAACGACGGCTGGCGCGTTATCGGTACACAGGCATACGCTAACAGCCGCTTCCTCTATTACATCAACGAAATACGCTCTGCCGTTCTCGTGATGCACGGTGCCGATGCCCACTCGCGCTATTTTGGTGAGGCTGCCTATCACTATATGGTGGATGGCAAGGCTGAGGGGTACAAGTTCGTAGGCGCCCCCAACCCTAACCCCGAGAACAAGCAGTTGCTCATCATCCCCGATGCCTCGCATTGCGACCTATACGATGGAGGCTATGAAGAGAAGGCAGGCAAGGGACAGCCCAAAAACAAGATTCCCTGGGACAAGCTGGCCGATTTCTTAAGGCAGAATCTTAAATGAGAAATATTCAGAGGACCGTAGGGACACTACGGTCTCTATGCCGACTACCTATTGGGTCTTTTTTGAAAAAAAGAACCATTGAATACACTATTTTGAAGATTTAGGTCACAACTCTTGACGGTATCGACAAAAAAAACTATCTTTGCTCAGTAAATCTGTTATAGAACAAAAGAGTATGGTTTACTGTCAAATGTCAAATGTCAAATGAATACCAAAAAGAACAGGACACTAAAATGTTTGATACTCCTGCTGTTATGGATGACAGCAACAGTATGTTTCGCACAATCATGGAAAAGCGTTGAGTTGAAACGAAAGATAACACACCCGCAACCCATGACGGGACTGGTCTTATGGCCAGAACAGGCAGCAAATCGTAATGCAACATACGGCGAGAGCATCCAGTTGGAATTCTCATACTGTCTGCCCAGCAAAGTGGTGAAAGGATGTGCCGAGGATGGTACCATAGCATACGATTGGAGCAGTTTTGACAAGTTGCTTGACGAAGTGGCAAGTCGCGGACATCAGTTGGTAGCCAGATTCCGATACGAATACCCGTCGGGCAGAGATGTGGACGGCAAGAAAGGCACTACAGCCGTACCGGCATACATAAAGGAACATAACGACTATCACGAGACATATAACGAAAATCCTGCAGGCGATGGACCTACATACTATGCCGACTGGAGCAATGCAGAGCTGCAACGTTTTACCCTTCAATTCTACACAGACTTTGCCAAACGATATGCCCACGATGCAAGGATAGCCTTCCTCGAGGTGGGATTCGGGCATTGGTCGGAATACCATATCTACGGCACCAAACTGCAATTTGGGGTTAACTTCCCTACCAAGAGTTTTCAGAAGAAGTTTTTCCTGCATATGAATAGCATAGCCGACGGACTGCCATGGCTGGTATCTATAGACGCAGGTGACAACAAATACTCGCCTGTACCTGAAGACAACAACCTGATGCAACTGCAGTTCGGTTCCTTTGATGATTCCTTTATGCACAAGAGCCACGAAGGTGGCTTTAACGAGAAATGCTGGAATGCCATAGGAAAAGAAACACGCTGGGAAAAGGGTGTCTGTGGAGGCGAAGTCAGTTACTACAGCAGAAGCGACCAGAAGGAGTTCCTGAACCCGAATGGCATGTACGGTCACACATGGGAAGAACAGGCAGCCAAGTATCACATTACTTTTATGATATCCAACGATGCACCCGGAAGTACCTATGGTACTGCCGCCAGATTCCGCGAGGCATCAATGGCCACAGGCTATCGTATAGCAGTTAAGGAGTGTAAGACGAACGGTTCCTCTACCCGACTGTTGGTAACAAACGAAGGCATTGCCCCACTCTACCGCGATGCGTACTTTGCCATAGGAGAGAAAAGATCAGACAAATCGCTCCTTAGCCTGCTGCCAGGCAATGAAATATGGGTCGAGATTGCCGCTGCACCCCAAAAAGATGGCAATGACATACGCATTGTCAGTGATTATATCCTGCCTATGCAGGAAATTCAGTTCAATGCAGACATTGAGGGAAATTAGGGTCAGAGAAATTGGCTGCCTGCCATTTTGAAACAGAATAACAAAAAAAGTTAAACGTTGTTGGAGAATATCACAAAACCTTATATCTTTGCAAAGGCATAAAGATAAAAGACAGAAATAATAGATTTAACATTCACGTTGTTTTACCTATAATACAAACCTTTTAAATTTAGTAGCAATGGCATTCAACATTCAAGATTTCATCACCAAGCAGGTGACATCGGCAATGGGAAGCGTTGACGTTCCCTCTGCAGCAAAGAACCAAGTTCTGAACGGCCTTACGGAATCCATTCTGGGCAGCCTGACACAAACAGCTACCAAAGCTGGCGGCATTGAGCAGCTGAAGAATCTGCTGACGGGCAAAACATCTGCCGCTTCAAGTCCCATCACCAATCTGGCCACGGACATATTCAGCAAAAACATCCTTGGCTCGCTGGGCTTGGGCGACGGAATCAACAGCGCGCTGACGGGACTCATCCCCACCATCATCGGTCAACTGGGCGGTATCCTGAAGGATCAGGACGGTGACGGAGACGTTGACCTTAACGACATACTTGCCACCCTGGGCGTAGGAGGCGGCGCAGGCTCTATTATCGGCTCTGCCGCCAAGAGCATCCTTGGCTCTCTCTTCGGCAAGAAGTAACAATTACACGTTGAATGAGAAAAAAGAGGCACCTCAAAGTGCCTCTTTTTATGTTATCTGCAAATCAGAATTCAAGATCAGCATAATGGGGATTGTGGTCTGAAAGCTGACAATCCTTATTCTCCTTTTCGATATGGGTATGCGTAACCTTAATATTGGGAGTGACAAAGATAAAGTCTATCTTCTCCATTTTGTCGGGAGGAATCTGACAGAAAGAATGCCACGTGCCGGTAGTACCTGTGTGATTGTCCGTCATGTGGTAGGCATCGTTCATCTTGAACTCATTCGTTACCATAGTGGTATAAGCTTCATCGCGCTCGGTCACATTGAAGTCGCCTGTAACCACAGCAGGCTTGTCTCCCACTATCTCCTGAATTTTCCTCATGATAAGTTTGGCGCTTTCGCGACGGGCCACTTTACCCACGTGGTCGAAATGTGTATTCACAGCCATAAAAACCTTACCAGTCCTCTTATCCTTCAGCTTAACCCAACTGGCGACACGCTCCAAAGCGGCATCCCATCCCTTGGAACCTATTACATCAGGAGTCTCTGAGAGCCAGAAATTACCCTGATCCAAAGCTTTGAATCTATCCTTATTGTAGAAAACAGGTGTTGCCTCACCCTTTTTCTTTCCGTCGGTTCTACCCACGCCAACATGTCCGTAGCCTTTCAGATTCTTGCAAAGATATTCCATTTGGGTATTGGTAACCTCCTGCATTCCGCAAATATCTATTGCATTATCCGTCAGATACTGCGCAACACGTTCCTTACGCTGGTCCCATCCGCAGCCAATCTTGTAATCATCGCCATTGATACAACGGATATTAAACGTTCCCCAACGGATCTTTAACACTTCCTTACCTGGTGTCTGTGCATTGGCAAGAAGAGGGAGAAGTATGGCTAAGGCCAATAATAGTATTTTCTTCATATCAGCAATTTGTTATGTTTATTTTGTCAATTACAGGTTTTAAACCGCGTAAAATTACAATTTTTTCATTTAAAACATGGCAAGTTATCATCAAAAATTGTATTTTTGTAAAGATTATTAATATAATAAGGTAGGAAATCCCCCAAAACAAGGGTATATGAGAGAATCTTACAAGCAAATAAAGGACGATTGGCAAGTTGCCCAGACTTTGCACCAGGAGTGTGAAGTAATAAGGCGTTACGCTTTCCAAAGCGTTAACCTGACGGCAGAAACCGATTTGGCGCTCTCTCACACCTATAGGGACTGCATCTTTATAGGTTGCCAACTGCCCATGGGGTTAAAGAAGAAAAGCAAAGACTGCCTGTTCCTCCCCGACATGGGCGAGACATTCCGTTACCGCAACCACCTTTATTCACCAGAAGAACTCTACGAGGGATATTCCCCGGCTAAAAAGAGTTCATACGAGATGTGCTTCGACGGACGTGTGTATCGCCATTTCCTGAAAAAGGGCAAATACTCTTCGGATTTCAAAGAGACGCTGGCACGATCTTTACATGACCATAGTATCTCGGATTGCCTGCACGGCTTTCTTTCAAACTTCGACGAGCACCGTCTTATCGGTATTATGGGCGGGCACAGCCTTTCACGCAGTGACGTCGCCTACAGACAGGTTGCATATCTTAGCAAACTACTGACAGAAAAAGGCTTCCTGATGATAACGGGAGGAGGACCTGGCGCTATGGAGGCTACACATTTAGGAGCTTGGATGGCAGGCCGGAATGAATTGGAGTTGCAAGATGCTCTGCACATTTTGTCAACAGCGCCCAGATATACCGACGAAGGATGGCTGGAAACTGCCTGGAGGGTACACGACCGCTTCCCCCAGAAGGATTACCAGAGTTTAGGTATTCCCACATGGCTGTATGGGCACGAGCCTTCTACCCCGCTGGCAACACACATTGCCAAGTACTTTGATAACAGCATCAGGGAAGATGGTATCCTTACCATTGCCAAGGGCGGCATCATCTATACACCCGGCAGCGCAGGAACATTACAGGAGATATTCCAAGAGGCCGTACAGAATCACTATCTGACCTTCGGTTATGCCAGTCCAATGATTTTTCTTGGAACCGACTTCTGGACAAGAGAAGTGCCTATATGGCCATTGATGATGGACCTAACGGAAAGAGGTGTTTACAAGAACCTCATCCTATGCCTTACGGATAAGAAGGAAGATGTGGAACGCGTACTTACGGAACAAGTTTTAGCGCATCAGCAACCGAAATAGGTTCATCGTTCAGATATGCCACCACAAAAGCATCCGGGAAATCCTGACGCACTGTGATCAATGTGGACTTCACCAGTTTATAGTCCGTCTCACTTCCATACAACACCTTAACCAGATTACCAGAACGCTTAAAATTTACAGGTTTATACCCCTTTAACCGTACGTCATCGACCTTTATCTCCTTGCTTACGGCAAATAACTGAATACTGAAGACTGGAACTGCAGGAGTGGGAACAGAGGAAGTCTCCGGTTCCACCACCTCTGGTACTTCCTCTTTTTCGGGTATAACGGGGACTTCAATTTCAGCCTTCTCGGTAGCAGCTTTCGCAGCTAATTCCTCCGCTACCATACGTTCTACCTCCTCCGGTGTCGGATCATCACGAACAGGAACAAATGTTTGCGTGGGTGACACAGTAGCCATAAGGGGCTGCTCCACTTCGGCAAGTTTCTCCTTTTTAATCTTATTGGCCTTGATGCCACTATTCTTGCCATTCGACCTACGCAAAGCCAAAAGTGATTTCTTCTCTGTCTTATCCTTTGTAATAGTATAATACTCTATCAGGGCATTGTAGATGTCAATTGCTATCTGTCGGATTCCCGACTTACTGGTCAGATAGGCGGCATCCTGAATATTGGAGAGGAAACCCACCTCGGTCAGGACGGCTGGCATATTGGTATTTTGGCAGACATACAATTGCTTGGGACGAGCTCCGCGACCATTTGGCCGTCCTGTCTCGCCATAGTTTTTCTGAAGCAGCCAAGCCAACAATTCGCTTCTGTCGATTGTACGGACGATAGTGCTGTTCCTGACTGCGTTGTTAGACCGCCTAAGGTCTGCATAGAAACTTTCCGTTCCAGAAACCAACGGATTGGGCGCCGAGTTAATATGAACGCTCAAGAACAAATCGGCGTTAGCATTATTGGCTATGTTGCAACGTTCTTCCAACGACAGATAACGGTCATCGGATCTGGTTAGGATTAACTTTATGCCAGGCTTGTTCTTCTTCAGAAGTGTGGAAATTTCCTTAACAATGGACAAAGTCAGATCCTTCTCCAGTGTTTCTCTCATAGATGTACCCTGATCGTAACCTCCATGCCCTGCATCCAAAACCCATACCAATGGACGCGGCTTGGCGCTCACGAACAACGGAAAGAGCAAGAACAATAGAAAGATGAGTTTTTTCATGCTGCAAAGTTACGATTAAGCGAGAGAAATGCAAAAGAAAAGCTTGTTTTTCTTTTCATTTCCGAGCGAAAGTAACTTCGAAACGATAGTTTCAATGTTACGATTAAGCGAGAGAAATGCAAAAGAAAAGCCTGTTTTTCTTTTCATTTCC
>CADCIP010000065.1 GCA_902801485.1 uncultured Bacteroidales bacterium
TATAGTAGTCCATTGCCATATCCCACAGTCGCTGACCCATTTCGCGCGGCAGGCCTATCACCTTCTCGTAGTCGCCGACAAAGTTCACCATAGCCGAATAAGCATGCCCCAAGTCGAGCAACGGGTGTCCGTAGCCAATCTCGCCCATGTCTATCAGCATCAGTTCGTCGTCTTGCATCATGGCATTCTTTGTCTGAAGGTCCATGTGGAGCAAGCGGTTGCCATCGGGAATATGGTCGAGGATGGCAAGCAGCATATTTACTTTCTCCTCGGGGAAGTATCTGCTTATGTACAGTATCTGCCTGCGTTCGTTCTCCTTGGCCGACGGCACATTGAAGTCTGCCGGAACCTCAATCTCGTGCAACTGACGGAAAAGGTCGGCATACTTTCTGGCACAGACATCCAACTCGCCGGGATGGTTCTTCAGGTACGTGCTAAGCGTCTGGGCCTGCAGCAGTTCATATACCAGACCATAACACTCGTCGTTTTCCCTGGAACTTGAAACCACCTTTACTATGTCGAACGATATGGGTGTGGGCATTCCCATCACGAAAGCCTCCTTCGACAATGTTATCTCTTTCTGTACCTCTTCCATTGTGGTGCCCTCCCGGAAGACCTTGATAATGGTATCGCCGTCCAGTCGGTAAACCTTTCCCACACCACCTATTCCAATGAGCCTGCAGCCCTCCACACTCAGGCGGCGCATCGCACGCTCTATGTTCATAATGGCTGTAAACCGTGTCGTTTCGAGCACTCCATACACCTGCGGCTGCACATCGATAACCCTAAAGTTTGTCTTATACCGCTTGGCCAGGGAAAGCAGGATGCGCAGGCCCGAACTGGAGATATATTCCAGACGGGAGGCATCGCAAGTAACGGAAACCTCGGAGGGGTCACAACTAATACTCGAAAGCTGGGAGTTAATCTTCGTATTGGCCTCAACCGACGTCAGGGTATCTAAGCGCCCGACAAAACTGATTGTCACCTCGGTGCCGTTGATTATAATGGAAGTGGTCATGTTGGTCTGATGTATATATTATTACCGCTCCAAAAATACTGATTAGCGGGCATATTACAAAATATATTCGTATTCCTTTGCCTTTTTCTGTCTGATTTGCACTTTAGACCCTACAAAAAGAGCATAAACGAATAAGCTGTACGCTGCCTTTTAGCGAGGACTAAGCACATACCTTCCCTGCTGCACCTGAATGGTTTCGTTAGGCAAACAGACGGTGGCCGTACTGCCAACAGGAACACGGACCTCAACAGAACGGAGTTTCCCGTCGTGACTGATGACGCGAGACGAGAGCAGACCCTGCGGTGTGTGCTGGGAATAGAAGACCGTATCTACTCCGACAGCAGGAACGGGACGAACCTCGAAGTGACGATAGCCTGCTCCCTCCGTAGTTACATTCACACCAGCCAACCGGCGGGCCAGCCATGTAAGTCCTCCGCCAAACATAGGATGGTTGTGCGAATTATTGCCGTCCCATTGTTCCCAGGTAACGGTAGCACCCTGTTCTATCCAATGGCCGTAACTGGGGTAATCTGTTTTCAGCATGGCTGTTGCGGCCACATCGTGCAAGCCATTATCCGTAAGGGTCTCGAAGAAGAACTTGGTGGTAACAAAACCGGTATTGATATGTCCGCCGTGAACATCCATAATCTCGTGACGCAAGGTTTTTATCACGGCATCCTTACGGNNNNTGTGCAATACCGTGGAATTCCCTATAACCAGCCTCATCCCCTAAGACCTTGGCGGCATTTGCCGTATTGGTGGAACAGAGCCAAAGGTAGAAGGTATGGACAATCTCGTCGGACGGCATTCCGTAAGGCGGTACCCAGTCGCCCAGATTGAGCCAGTAACAAGACTCGCCCGATTCGTAGTTGAGCTTTTGCTGGAACATAGTTCCCTCGGGTGTAAGCCACGTGAGCATGTGCCGCACCTGACCACACATAGGCTGGTAGCAGAGTCGGAGTTGCTGAAGGTCGCCATACTGCAGGTAATACTCCCAGGGAATGACATTCATGGCGGCACCCCAAGCTACACCTCCCCCACAGGTAGGCTGCCAGGGAGCACCATTGGGAACATAACCGCTGACCGGATTCTGGGCATCGCGCATATCTTGTAGCCATTTCTGATAGAATGCTGCGGCATCAAAGTTCAGCATCACCATAGCGGCAGCTATCTGTCCGTCGCCCGTATAAGGGAGACGTTCGCGATGCGGACAGTCGCTGGCTATACAGCCGTGCATATTATCCAATTGCGACCGCTGCCAGATACTATTGATTTTATTGAGCAGCGGATGACTGCAGTAAAACTCAGAAGAAAGGGGCACATCGGTATTCACGGCCTCTGCCTGAATCTGCTGGGCTGTGAGGCTGTTAAGACCATGTATCTTTACTTGCGAGAAGACATACCAAGTGAATCGGGGCGCATAAGTTTCGCCATCGCGTGAACCATTACAATAATATTCCTCTATACCCAGAGGCGACTCGCTGATATACTCCACTTTCACCTTCTGGCCTTCTGTACCAAGGATGTCTTTCAGTCGGATCCATCCGGCAATCTCTTTTTCGAAAGTCACTACTATTACGCCATCCTGCTTTTCCACCTTGATGGGTTGCAGCACTTCTGTAATTCGGTCAGCAGGTGAAGTATGGGCTGTAAGCTGACCAATGGGGGCAACAGCCTTCTGTACAGGATGCCAACTGCTTTCGTCGCAACCGGCCTCCGCCCAATGGGGTGTTTCCAATCGGGCATCATACACTTCACCGTCATAAACACCTGTCAGGGTGATAGCCGAGGGACGGGTAAGCCACGTCTCATCTGTACAGATGCGTTCCTGTGTTCCATCGTCGTAAGTCACCTCCAACTGACAGAGCAGACAAGGTTCTCCGAAGGCTCCCACATGGTAGCTGGTAGAACGGTAAAAGCCGTCGCCCAACATAGCACCGATGGCATTGCGTCCGCTTTGGAGCAAACGCGTAACATCATAAGAAAGGTATAGGACGCGATAGGCTGTAAAGCGGTTCTCTATGGCAATGCCGCCCTTATCTATCCCATCACGAATGGTGTAGTTGGTAAAGTTGGGAACCAGTTGGTCCTCTCCCACCCTTTGACCGTTTACATATAGTTCGAAGTAACCTCCGGCTGTAACGTATGCCTTGGCCTTCTGCACCTTACGGTTCAGGTTGAAAGCCTTGCGGAAAAGCGGAGCACCCTGTGCCTGACGGGCTGTAATCCATTGGGCATGCCATTCTTCGGGCTTCAGCAATCCCATGCCCCAATGAGCAGTAGGACTCCATTTGGAACGTTTTCCCTGAACGTCCCATGTTTGCACTTTCCAATAGCAATCCTGCCCGGAGGTCAGTTCACGACCGGCGTATGGCACAAGCACGCTGACATCAGAAGGTACGCGGCCGCTGTCCCACAGGTCGTACTTTCCCTTGTTCAGTTTCTCCTCGGAAGAGGCCACCACAATGCGGTAAGCCGTCTGCCGCTGACCCTTCACCTGTTCGTTCTTAGGTTCGTTTATCCACGAGAAACGTGGATGCGGCACATCTACCACGCTGGGGTTCACACAATGTTCTACCCTGAGCGAGCACACCTTCAGTTGGGCCTGCGACAAAATGGGCAGAGCAAGAAACATAAAAAACAGAATGGCGTTTTTCCTCATATTGTTATGCTTTCTATACGTAGTTTAATGGAACCTACAGGGACCTTTACCTCCACTACATCGCCGACTTTCTTTTTCAGCAATGCCTGAGCAATGGGCGATTTAATAGAAATCTTACCTTCCGGCAGATTCGCCTCATGCGGACTGACCACGGTATAGGCCATCTTAGTGTTATTTCCCAGGTTGGTCAGTTCTACCTTACTTAACAGGCCTACCCCATCGCCCCCGAGCTTTGATTTATCTATGACCCGGGCAAATTCCAACACGCGCTGCTTGAAACGGATGCGGCTCAACAGACGACCCTGCTCTCGCTTGGCAGCATGATACTCGAAATTCTCGCTGAGGTCACCTTTGTCTCTGGCCTCTGCAATCGCTTCTTTCACCCTTGGCAGCTCAACACGCTCCAACTGGCGCAGTTCTTCTACGATCTTGTCGTAGCCTTCTTGTGACATATATTCCATTTTGCAAATTTACATCTTTTTTCCGGAGCCACAAAAAAAATGTGCACTTCTTGTCAGTTTTTGTCATTTAAGAAGTGACATTTTGTCTTATTGCATTTTTTGGCACAACTTTCGTAGTATGGTAAGTGGAGAAAAAACATATTAAAAACAAAATAATAAAGATTATGAACGTAAAACCATTAGCAGACCGCGTGCTCATCGAGCCCGCACCCGCAGAGACAAAGACAGTAGGTGGTATCATCATTCCTGATACAGCCAAGGAGAAACCCCTCAAGGGTACCATTGTTGCCGTTGGTAACGGAACAAAGGACGAGGAAATGGTGCTGAAAGTTGGCGACCAGGTTCTTTATGGCAAGTATGCCGGTACAGAACTGGAGTTCGAAGGCAAGAAGTACCTGATTATGCGCCAGAGCGACGTAGTGGCAATCCTTGGATAAAATCCCCTCCCTGCTCCCACTTTAGGGGAGTGATTAATTCATTTAAAAACAGATAATAAACTAATGAAAGATGTGAGGGCGGAAGCAAATTCTTCATTCTTCACTCTTCATTCTAAATTTAAATAAGTTATGGCTAAAGATATTAAATACAATATTGACGCTCGCGAGCAGATGAAGAAGGGCGTTGACAGTTTGGCAAATGCCGTTAAGGTTACACTGGGCCCCAAGGGTCGTAATGTGATTATCGAGAAGAAGTTTGGTGCACCTCAGATTACCAAGGATGGTGTAACAGTTGCTAAGGAAGTCGAGTTGGCAGACCCCTTCCAGAATGCAGGTGCTCAGTTGGTAAAGAGTGTTGCCAGCAAGACTGGTGACGATGCCGGTGACGGAACAACAACCGCTACCGTACTGGCTCAGGCTATCGTACGTGAAGGTTTGAAAAACGTTGCTGCAGGCGCCAACCCCATGGACCTGAAGCGTGGTATCGACAAGGCTACCGCTGCCGTTGTTGCCAACATTAAGGAGCAGGCAGAGCAGGTAGGTAACGACTATCAGAAGATTGAGCAGGTTGCTACCGTTAGTGCCAACAACGACCCCGAGATTGGTAAGCTTCTGGCTGACGCCATGAAGAAGGTTAGCAAGGACGGTGTTATCACTATCGAAGAGGCTAAGGGCCGTGACACTACCATCGGTGTTGTAGAAGGTATGCAGTTCGACCGTGGTTATCTGTCTCCCTACTTCGTAACAGATACCGAGAAGATGGAGTGTGTAATGGAGAATCCTTACATTCTTATATATGACAAGAAGATCAGCAACCTGAAGGACTTCCTTCCTATCTTGGAACCCGCCGTTCAGAGCGGTCGTCCTCTGTTGGTTATTGCCGAGGATGTAGATAGCGAGGCACTGACCACACTGGTTGTAAACCGTCTGCGTACACAACTGAAGATCTGTGCTGTCAAGGCTCCTGGCTTTGGCGACCGTCGCAAGGCTATGCTGCAGGATATCGCTACCCTGACAGGTGGTTTGGTAATCAGCGAGGATACAGGTCTGAAACTGGAGCAGGCTACCATAGAGATGCTTGGCTCTTGCGACAAGGTTGTTGTCAGCAAAGACAATACTACTATCGTTAACGGTCATGGCGAAAGCGAGCTGATTAAGGATCGTGTAAACCAGATCAAGAACGAGATCAACAATACAACCAGCGACTACGACAAGGAGAAGCTGCAGGAGCGTCTGGCTAAGCTCTCCGGTGGTGTAGCTGTATTGTATGTCGGTGCTCCCAGCGAGGTAGAGATGAAGGAGAAGAAGGACCGTGTTGACGATGCTTTGTGCGCTACCCGTGCAGCCATCGAAGAAGGTATCATCCCTGGTGGCGGTGTTGCATACATCCGCGCTCAGGATGCACTGGAAGGTCTGACAGGTGTTAATGCCGACGAGACAACCGGTATCCAGATTGTACGTCGTGCCATCGAGGAGCCTCTGCGTCAGATTGTAGAGAACGCCGGCGAGGAAGCAAGCGTAGTGGTAAACAACGTTCGCAACGGCAAGGGCGACTACGGTTACAACGCTCGTGAAGACAAGTACGAGAACATGAAGGCCTCTGGTATCATTGACCCCGCCAAGGTTACCCGTGTTGCTTTGGAGAATGCCGCTTCTATTGCTGGTATGTTCCTGACAACAGAATGTGTAATCTGCGAGGCTAAGGAGGAAAAGCCCGAGATGCCTATGGGCGGTGCTCCCGGCATGGGCGGCATGGGCGGCATGATGTAATGTCTTTCCATAGATAATATACCAAGCCCTCGACAATCTGCAAAATAAGATTGCCGAGGGCTTTTTTCATCATGGTTACCCAGAGTACATCCATTTTAATTATTATAAACGTTTTCGCCGCATAAGTACGTCGATTTCATTGTGCAATGGCTTTTAGTTCGTTGTGCTCGTCCACAACGAAATAGGGATTCTCTTTGTCAAGGTGAACATGGGTCAGACGCTCGCAGCTTTTAAACACTTCTTTACCTATGCTACGAAGTGTCTTAGGTAATTTTATGGAATACAGGTGATTGCAGTAGGAAAATGCATAGTGTCCTACTTTTTGTATACCTTCCGGCAGAGTAACACTGAGCAGTGTTGAGCATGAGGTAAAGGCATTGTGCCCTATCTGGGTTGTGGTTGATGGTAATTCTACCCTAAGCAGGTTGCTACAGCCCATAAAGGATGCGTTTCCTATAGCACGTAGTCCTTCGTGAAAAACTATGCGGTTAAGGTTGCGGCAGCCGCAGAAGGACCATTGTCCTGTATTTTGCATAGTACGTGGTGCCACGAAGTGCGACAAGTAGGTGCACTCAAAAAATGCAGAGTCGGGCAATTGCTCCAAATCCACCTGTTCCATGTCTATTGTGCGCAATAATCCAGTTTTCAACATTTGGCGAAGGGTAGAAAAGTCACTTCTGTCCATCTTTCCACTCAATTTTATATGTTGTGTAGTCAATAGTTCATGACTGTCAAGAATCGTTTTCAGAGTGCCCGGCTCGGTGAGTATCATCTCCTTTGTTTCTGCCTTATAGGTAGTGTCTGCCACACCCACAAGTAACCATTGCTGCTGGCTGTATCCCGACAGGTCGTCTAGGTCGTAATACCCATCTCTGTCTCCTGCCCAACCCATATTTACGTGTACCTTCCGGCCACGACATCCATCGATGATGAATAGATGCCCACCCTTTTCCTTCTCGCTATAAGCTCGATATAGTACGGGTCTGCGGGCCTTTAGCTCATTAAATATTAGTTGTCGGTAAAGGCTGTCCTGCAGAGGAGTGGTGAACTGGGAACGCTCATAAATGGCCATATAGTTGCTGTAGCTAAACAGGCGTTTAAGGGCTCCCATCATTTTTGAGATAGAAGTTTGACTTGTCTTCTCGCCATAATCAGTAAGGGAAGACACTCCGCAGTCGCTGATGAGTTTGGCAACAGCTACAATCTCTTCTCTCCTTAGGCCTATAGTCACAGTGGGATACATCAAATCCCAATTATATTCGTATGCCTTATCGGGGCTCATTGCTGGATATTGGTGGTAGTTTACTATTTGTGCCATAGCTACAGATCCACAACCAGCCTTCATATTGGTGTTTTCACCATTTTCATTTGTGGTTTTTGGACATAAAAGGTTGAAAGGATAATTCTGTCCCCAGCGTGTTAGGATGAGAGGTTTGACATCCTCGGGAAAAACATAATTGTCCTGTGCCCAGATAGATACAGAAAGCAATACGAATGACAAGAAAAGCTGTATTCTACGCATATTTTCAAGGTTGCTGATGCAAATATATGAAGAATTTTTCATCTATCTCTTAAACTTCTCCAATATTATATCTCACAACCCGTCATTTTGTAACAAGAAAATCAATTTAGGAAGTTGACAGTCTGACATCAGCCATCATACATCAGCCTTCTTACATCTTCACCACCTTGAACTTCGTTCGAGCTTGCTCACGTTCGGAAGTGTGAACAAGTTCCCACTTCTCTCACTTAATCGCAACCTTTTTCCCATTCTGGATGTATAAGCCCTTCCGTAAGGACCCACCCTGGCCCTCCCTTGTAGGGAGGGAATATGAAGATTTTTTTATAATACCAAATGGGACGGGATTCTCTTTTTTGCGCCTGACCCTTGATTGTTCTTGCTCATTATTGAAAGAACTCGTTGTACAACTAACATGATTATCAGAACAATACCCTTATTTTTTATAAAATCATAAAACAGCCTACATGCCTACATAAAAACGCCGGGAAGTGCGATGGCTGTCGCGTTTTCATCACCTCAAAGCCTACATAAAGCCTACATGGAGCCTACATGATGCCTACATGCTTTTGGGTGTTTACAGGGTGGAAGCAATATTTGAGCAACGCATTTGCA
>CADCIP010000066.1 GCA_902801485.1 uncultured Bacteroidales bacterium
GAATGTCGTGGGGTCTATACAATCTAAGAGCACCGCGGTATAGATAGGCCCGACCACGGTGCCGTTCGTCGCCGTGTCGGTCGTAATAGGCTATGCTGGCGGATATGAGCGAGTCGTTTTTTATTGTTCCGAAAGTCTTATAGTCCACAATCGTTTTCAGCAGCCCATACTCTGCCTTACCCTTCTCCGTCAGAGAGTCTGTACAAACCTTTGCCAAAATGACTTTTGCAGAGTCTGGACTATTATCTATCAGTCCCCATGCCTGTCTTAATAAGGGGTGCTGCCGTTCGGTACATCCTATTACGATGGCCATAATAGCCAGTATGTTGAATAGCTTCTTCATATTGATGATTATTTGGCTGCAAAATTACGGTTATTTCATCATATTTGCAAGCCTTTTTCTATGATTTCTCCTTCTTTGCCCGTGCCTCTCAGCCACTTTTTTCTTTGTCTCTTTTCGCTTATCTCTCATATTCTCAGACTTTTAGCCCCCAAAATCATGCAACACCCCCTGCTGGCGATTTTCTGCTTAAATCCTTGTGCAGTTCACATATTCATCATATATTTGCCATCGGATTAAGCGAAGAAAATCATATAGAAACAAAAACAATTATGAACAAGAGAACTATCTTCACTGCATTGTATGCCCTCATCGCATTGACGGGGCAAGCACAAGAAATCAAAAGAGTAACAACAAAACCCGAAAATTTCATTGAACATATGAATATGAGAAGAAACTAGAAGGGTTCAAGACATGCACAATGATTTCTGATTTCGACGAAGAAGATCAGCGGGTAATTTATGCAAAGAAGAATGGTGATGATGTGGAACGCGGCATCTATCGACTGTCTAAGACTCTTTCCATAGGCTTTTCACCCGTTCAGTCTGACTCAATTGAACTGGTGACATTACGCTCAGACCGTCACGATGGTTCACCGTATAGTCTTACCCTTAAACCCATTCCCGGTGCGCCACAGATGGTTTATCGTTACGAAAAGATTCCGTATCAGCCTACAGCATTCGAACTCAACACCTTCGTCCCCCTTGTCCTTTATGGTTCTTTCTGGTGGGATAGAAAGACCCAGACTAGGCGTTTTTGTGGTGAAATAGAATTGACTGAGGAGAAAGCTAAGACCAACAACTATTTCAAAAATTCACCACATTATTACATTATCGGAGCGATATTCCACAAATAAAATAATACGATTATGAACAAGAAAACTATCATTACAATGATGCTCGCCCTCGTCACAATGACGGGGCTTGCACAGACAAAGACTGCAACTATCACAGGTTATTCACCCACACTCAAAGACGGAACGGTTGCTGTTTGTTATATCAACTATGCAGCTGTTGCTAACGACACTGTTCGTGGCGGACACTTCACAATAACTGTTCCTGTCGACGGATTCACTCAAAGTGATCTAATGTTAGTTGGCGAAGGCTGCCCAAACAGTTCTATGACGCTCTATCTCAGACCAGATGCGTTGATACAGTTATCAGGCACCGACTGTCTTTTCCCCTTGTGGAAGGTAGATAGCCCTATAGCTGAACAGCAGACCAGAAATAGCATCGTCATTCACATTGCTGAAGTATTTAAGGAATATCTTCAGCAGTGCGTAGTCGACGCATCTTGGAGCAAGACTCAGCATGCTTACTCAAAGGTACTCAAGCAAACGATGGATGTTCTCCCGTCTCTGCCTGTAGATGCAGCATCCCTCCACGAACTTGCGACGGTGGCGCTTCATTCCCAGAACTACGAAACCTTCCCCTATGCACAGCAACTCAGGGAGCTTGAGGAGACCACAGCAGCACGGGCTCCGAAAGGGTTCGAACAGGAGTTGTCGGGCATACATACATTAGTTTATCCACCACATATTCTGCAAGTGGGCGAAGAGGCCGTCGATGCCGAACTCTTCGATTTGCAAGGCAATAAGCATCATCTTTTCGATGCCTTTGCCCATGGGCGTTATGTGTTAATTGCATTCTGGAGTTACGGCTGTGGCGTGAGCCTTTCTGTACAGCCAGATATGAACGAGCTCTATCGCCAGAACTCTGACAAACTGGAGATAGTTAGCATCAATCTTGATCATCTCTCTGTGTGGCAACAGAATACCAGCGAAAAGCAGATGGCCTGGAAGAACTGGAACGAAGGAAAGATACGCAGGGGAGGCATTGATGCCCACTACTGCGACTTCCCTGCCACACCTTATTTCATATTGATTTCGCCCGATAAACGCATCGTTTGGAAAGACATGGGATTCGACCCAGCATGGTTCTCGGGCATAGCCGACGTAGTAAACGGACTTAGACACTGACCTCCGCGAAACACTACGGCGGATATATGCAAATACACAGCCACCGCCCGCAGACTTCACGGAAAGAATTCTGAAAAGATTTTAGAGAAAGATGAACCAAGCAAATTTTATCTTCCTCCTGATTGCCGCCCTCGCATTCCCCTCTTGCCGTCCAACTGCACGGCAGGCGATGGTAGATGCAGAACAGCCGACGGACAGCACCGAGGCTGCGACCAGTGCAGACACCCTGCGCCTCGTCATCATCGACAAAAGCATCTCGCGAATCGACTCCGTGGTGCAGGCGAGGATCATCAATCCCAACGACTACGATGTGAGCTACGGACAGGAGTACGCCATCGAGCGCGAGACTGACGGCCACTGGCAGCAAGTTCCATTCCCCAAGAACTTCGGCTTCGCCTCCGTCCTGAGCACCGTAGCCGCCCACGGCTCCGCCACCGTCTATGGCCATATCGGCCTGCTCCACCTCACGCCCGGCCACTACCGCCTGACCAAACAAATAGACGGCCGCACTCTCTCCGACGACTTCTTCATCAGGAGCGGCATCATGTTCCCCACGGAGATATATCAGTAGGTATAGGCAGTCACATTTTAATAAGAATGGCCAACTGATCGTTATAAGTTCAGTTGGCTATTTTTCTTGTTCTCAAGAGAGGATCACAATATGCTGTTAATCGAATTAAACCGAATTAAAAACAACTGAAAATCAGATAGTTAAACTATTATAAAGCACAAATATTGACATAGTGATTTATCTAAAGAATCCTTATTTCTCCGTATATTTGCACAGCGATTGAGAAGCCAGAATGTGTTCTAAGTTAGCAAGAGGTTTTTTCGTAACACAAAAAACTCTTGAACACCTGCCAAACAGGTGTTGACTGATAGAGTACTCGCAGGCTCGCACCTCTTTCTGAAGTATTGACAAATATACAGAATAACATAGATATGGAAAATAGAATTATGAGAAGACGGGGGAGACCCTGCAAAGGATCTGAGGACAACAGTCCGATTAGAAAAACAAAGACGCTACGTCTGACGGACGCAGAAACGAAGCAGATATCAGACAATGCAAAAAAGTGCAAGATGAACTTCAGCGAGTACTGTCGAAAAGTACTGTTGAATTATCAGCCTGTTGTTCCCGATCCGAAGTTCCGAGACGAACTGTTTGCTGTCAGGAAAGACATCACCAACTTCATCAACTTTATCCAAGGACTGAAGATGGATCAGCAGGAGAGAAAGAGGTTCCTGGCACAAATGCCGACCCTGCAGACCTGGTGGAAGAGTTTGTTTTCTGAAATAGAGTTTCTCGACAAACAAATGAGGAGAATGTAGCGTATGATAGCAAGGGCAAGAGCCATCACACATGGCCACGCATATACGAATTACTCAACAATGAAGAAGGATGCAGAGTTCGTTTGCTGTGAGAATATGGCAGGGGATATGTTATTTACTGCAACAGAAGATGACCTAGAATCTATATGGTTACAGTTCAAGTATGCCGGTGAGAACTATATTCCCAAAGGCAAAGAGGTGACCCGGAAAATGATAGCAATGGAGGTGTCGCCCACTTTGGAGGAATCCAAAGGTTGGACGAAACAGAACTGGGACTTGTTTGCCCACAGAGTCATCGAGGAGATGGATAATATAGAGTTTAGGGATAAGAAAGGTAAGGTGTCTTCAAAACAGACGGACTTTGCACACAGCAAATGGCTGGCCATGCTTCACCACGATGCCAAGAGCGGTATTCCCCACTTGCACATCATGATTTCCCGCTTCACAGTCGATGGCGGGATAAACGACACCAATCTTATTGGCTTAAAGGCTTCAATGGCAGCAAACAGCATTAATCAAAGCATGGGCTGGAAGCAATCAAGGGAAATCAGCAGAGAACATAAGACTGAGATCAAAAATGCACTTTATGATATTCTCAGGTCAATGGACAGGTTTGACTGGGATCTATTTGTTCGAGAAATCAAGAAAAGGGGTTATTCCGTAGAATTGAGGCGTGACAATAATAATAAGGTGGTAGGCTATAGGATTCAAAGGGGTAATTCTAAGTATAATGCTTCGGAGATTGGCCGACAACTATCTGCCAGCAGGATTATGACTACTTGGAAACAGCTTCACAAGGAGATTGATGCAGAGGCAGTTTCCAGAAAGGAAGCAGAGCAAAAAGCAAAGAAAGAATATGAAATGCGGCATCATTTCGTGTGTGAGCCTGTTCATCCTGACACAGAGAAGGTTCACTATGAGTTTAACCGCAGTTTAGAGGAAGGCAAAGAACCTGAACACTATACGTTTGATGTGTCTCAGCGTATCGTCGATGGCATGATGGATACGTTCAAGTCAGTAGAAGATGTCTGCGAGTTCGTGCTTGAAGACGTGATAGAGACTTCACTATTTGTCTTTTTCGAATTGTTATCGGTTCCTGGCGGTTCTCATTACTCTAATGGAGGCGGAGGAGGTGGAAACAATGATCTTCCGCATAAGAAGAAAGATGACGATGATGAACTACTCCGTGCAAGACGTATTGCAAAGGCCATTGCTATGAGCTGTCCGAGAAAGACTGTGAGACGAGGCTATAGAAGATAATAATAGAATTGTATAAAAACATAATTGCATAATATATGAAATACGATAATAAAGTTAAAGACATGTTTGATGATACAGACGTATCTTCAAATCAGAGTGCTGTAGGGAATAATGGCGAAGCTCCTGCAAACAATCCAGTAGCACTTGTTGAGAACTACGAATATCTGGAGAAGGTGCTTGAAATGCAGAGGAACTTCAAGGCCATTGATGAAAGACAGACAGAATTACTATCAAGAATAGAGCACCTTTCAAAGAAAGTTGATACCTATAAAAACAATATAGTGGTCAGCCTTTCGGAAGAGGATAGTGCTTTTTTGAGAGAACTCCCAAATGGTATCTCAAAGGCAATGAATGACAGCCTGACCGGAATTGCGGAACAGATTAACAAGGCAATTAATCAGAATGCGACATCAACTATCCAAGCTGTCAATTCTGCTTGTGATGAAAGAATCAAGACTGCAAAAAAGGAATTGGGCGCAAAGAAAGGAATCTTTCTCACTTGGTGGAACTTCTGGCTAATGATAGCAATGACAATCTATAGCGTTGCCTATGCTGTGTATGCGGCATTCAACAGATGCTTATGGGGTGAACTATGGGAAATATTATGGCTCCCATTCGTTACATTGTTGCTTTTAGGAGGATCATTAGGATTGATCTTTTATCTCAATTACAGAGAAATCAGGTTACCAAAATTATGATTAGAGCAATTTGAATCCCATAATATGCAGCTAATCCTGTTTAATTTCAGCTAAATCGAACACGATAAAAAAAGCGATTTAGAAGTGGTAAACTTTCCCATTACTTTCCCGAATCGACTTCGCGAAAAGAAAAAAGCAGTTGCGAAATCTTCGTAACTGCTTGATTTTTAGAGCTTTTCTTTGGTAGCGGGAGCCGGGATTGAACCGGCGACCTCATGATTATGAATCATGCGCTCTAACCAGCTGAGCTATCCCGCCATCTGCTGTTAAGCGGGTGC
>CADCIP010000067.1 GCA_902801485.1 uncultured Bacteroidales bacterium
TGAGAGACAGTTTAAACAGTAGATAGTGCCGCCACTGGCGGAGTAAAACAGTACTTCAAACCTGCTACTCTAAACTTCAAACACTGACTCTAAACTCTAAACTCTAATCTCTCAACTCTAAACTAAATCACTCCATATCCCCCTCAATAATCAGACGGGTAACTTCTGATATAGCGTTAGAACGGACGGTAACGGTTTTCTGGAAATGACCGGGGAACTTGTCAGTACCATTGTAAGTAACGTCAATTACGCCCTTCTCTCCTGGTTTGATGGGTTCCTTGGTAAATGTGGGAACCGTACAGCCGCAACTGGCAAAAGCCTGATGGATAACCAGGGGTGCCGTACCCGTATTGGTAAATTTAAAGCTGCACTTAACAATAGGGTCGTTCTTGCTGAACTTGCCAAAGTTATGACGAAGGGTATCAAACTTAATCTCGGCATAGTTCTCTGCCTTGGTTGCACCAGTCACCTTCACCTCGCTGGTACTTACTTTCTGCTTCTGTGTCTGAGCCTGAGCAACTGATACTGTCAGCATGCAAAAGGCCATTATCAAGAGTTTTTTCATCGTTCTTTATCAATAAATTTCTGCAAATATAGCTCATTTTCTGTAAATAGAGCCTACAAAAACAAGAAAAGTAATATTCTTACCTTATTATTTAAGATATTTTTGTACTTTTGCACGCTAACAAGTTGGCTCACGAAGTTGGAAAAGATAATTCTTGGCATAGACCCCGGCACCAATATCATGGGATATGGTGTACTGAAAATAATTGACCGCAAGGCCGAAATGCTGGCCCTGGGTGTTATAGACTTGCGTAAGTTTGCCGACCATTACCTGAAGTTGGGACACATCTTCGAGCGTGTGAGCGGTATCATCGCCTCCTATCTGCCCGACGAGATGGCTATCGAGGCCCCGTTCTTCGGAAAGAATGTGCAGAGTATGCTCAAGTTGGGACGGGCACAGGGAACGGCAATGGCAGCAGCTATCAGCAAACAGGTTCCCATTACGGAATACGCCCCTACAAAAATCAAAATGGCCATTACAGGCAATGGTAATGCCAGTAAGGAACAGGTTGCCGACATGCTACGCCGTATGCTGAAGATAGAGCCACAGGAAATGGGAAAATTTCTTGACGCCACGGATGCCTTGGGTGCCGCCTACTGCCACTATCTGCAGATGAGTCGTCCGCAAACAGACAAGAAATACCGTTCCTGGAAAGACTTTGTAGCCAAGAACAAGGAAAAGGTTAGCGGTTAGAGGTTAGAGGTTAGCGGTTAGAGGTTAGCGGTTAGAGGTTAGCGGTTAGAGGTTAGCGGTTAGAGGTTAGCGGTTAGAGGTTAGCGGTTAGAGGTTAGAGGTTAGAGACTCTCGACCCTAGACTCTTGGCTCTTGACCCCAGACTCCAGACTGTAAACCATAAACAGTAAACCATAAACCATAAACCGTAAACAGTAAACCGTAAACAGTAAACCGTAAACCGTAAACTAAAAAAAAATGATAATTAAGGTAGAGAACGGTATAACACGCCACCCCGACTGGCGGATGGCAGAACCCATCAACTTAGAGATACTGCAAGGCGAGCAGATAGCCATTGCAGGAGATAATGCTGCAGGCAAAAGCCGACTGATAGAAGTACTGACGGGACATTTTCCCCTGTTGATGAACGAGGTAAAATACGACTTCTCCCCCAGCCCGCTGAAGATGGTAAGCGAGAACCTGAAGTACATCACCTTCCGCGATTCGTATGGCGATACCGACGGAACCTATTACTATCAGCAGCGATGGAACCAGCATGATATAGACGAGAACACGCCCACAGCAGGCCAACTCTTGCAAGAGGCATTCCGGCAGGCTGATGAATCCGTTGGCAGAGGCCTCTCGGACGAGGAACGGGAAGCGGCCCGGAAGCAGCGTACAGCATTCAGAAAAAAACTGACGGATTTATTCCACTTAGACGGACTGATGGACAAATACATTATCTCGCTCAGCAGTGGAGAGTTACGTAAGTTCCAACTTACCAAGACGTTGGGCACAGGACCGCGTGTACTCATTATGGATAATCCCTTCATCGGACTGGATGCTCAGACACGCGACCAGCTTCGCGATCTCCTGCAACAGCTGACACGCGAGACGCCTTTGCTCATCATTATGGTACTGAGCAAGGTAGATGACATACCCGATTTCATTACCCATGTTATTCCCATAGAAGGACTGCATATCCTGCCCAAAATAACACGTCAGGAATACCAGCAACAACTTAGCGGAAGAACCTTGGAAACACTTCCCAAGGCAAAGAAGGAATGGATTCTCTCTCTTCCTCAGAAAGACCTGACCCAGGAGTCTTTCTATCCCGAAGAAGGAAAAGAAATCCTGAAGTTCAGCAATGTTACCATCCGCTATGGTTCACGCACCATCCTGAAAGACCTGAACTGGACAGTCAGCGAAGGCGAGAAGTGGGCTTTGAGCGGTGAGAACGGAGCAGGCAAGAGTACCCTCCTGAGTCTGGTATGTGCTGATAATCCACAGGCATACGCCTGCGACATCGAACTTTTCGGACACAAAAGAGGAACGGGCGAGAGTATCTGGGAAATAAAACGGCACATAGGATACGTCAGTCCCGAGATGCACCGTGCCTACCTGAAAGACCTTCCCGCTATCGACATTGTTGCCAGCGGGCTAACGGATTCTGTAGGTTTGTACACCCGACCCAAGCCTGAACAACGGGAAATCTGTCTCAGATGGATGAACATCTTCGGCATAGAAGAACTGGCCGACCGCACGTTCCTGAAACTCAGCAGCGGAGAGCAACGCCTGTGCCTCCTGGCCCGTGCCTTTGTCAAGGACCCCGAACTGCTGATTCTGGACGAACCCCTGCATGGCCTCGACCTTCAGCATCGTGCTCTTGTGAAAGAAATTATAGACACCTTCTGCAGTCGTAAGCACAAGACCCTCGTAATGGTAACACATTACAAAGAAGAGTTCCCCAAATGTATTACCCATAGCATTTATCTCTCAAAAGTACATCTATAAACAGAACCCCGAAAGTTTACGGTTTACTGTTTACGGTGGTTCTTCTTCAATTTAGTTGAAAAACAAAAACCTCAAAAACCCTCTGCTGCTGTCTGTGACCTACGGCCTTCATGCTGCCCTCATGTCTATGCGTTTGAAAGAACGCTTTCACGCAAGCCCTGAAGCCATCATGGCTTTGCTCGCAAAGCACAGACAACAACAGAGAAAAATACCGTTTCGCTTCGCTCCACTAAAAAAGCAGCGCATTATGGCTAAAAACAACTTCTGACCATCGAACTTAAAAGTTAAATGAAAGGTTTTTTAGCCCGAAGGGCAGTGTTTTTTCTTCTGGTTAGGTTGAAATCTCAAAAGAGATTGATGGTGTGGCTGCGTGCTTTTTGCTGGGTGCTTGCACACAAGAAAAAGCACGCAGACATAACATCAAAGACGAAGTCTCAACCTAAGCAGAAGGGTTTTTCCGGTTTTTGTTAATTTTCCACATTTCAACTAAATTGAAGAAGAAGCACTTTACTTCACCATCATCTTCTTGCCGTTGATGATGTACAAGCCCTTCTGTACAGGTTTGTTCACACGCTGGCCAGAAAGATTGTAAATATTCTCTTGAACTCCTTGAACCTTTTGAACATCTTGAACTTTCTTTATTCCCGTCATAGTATCGGCAGTAAAGTAGCCTGGGGCACTTGTGCCACCATCAGGACGGGCGTAGGTCTTGTCTATTACATTACTGTCGAAGACGGTGCCCTTGTCACCAACCAGCTTCTTGCAGCCAGAGAACATAATGTAGGTATCAGCCTGGCAGTTGCTCCAGTCGTTAGAACAACAGATAGTAGTCAGTTCCCAGCAACTGCCGAACATCATACGCATATCCGTTACTTTGCTGATGTCGAACGAGCTGACATCAACAGTTTGCAGTCCCGTGCAGCTCAAGAACATACCGTTCATGTTCGTTACATTAGAGGTGTTGAACGAACTGAGGTCGAGCTCGGTCAGCGACTCGCACCCCGAGAACATACTGTTCATATCCGTTACGATTGCCGTATTGAGGTTCTCCAGTCCTACAATGCTCGTCATATTCTTCAGGGATTGGAGGTCGAAGGTTTCTGAGTTGAAGAGGCCGTCGAACATCCCCCTCATCGAGGTAATGGGAGCTTTCTTCATCGACGGGTCGATAACAGCCTTGAGCACCTTCTTGTAGTAACCGGTAAAGCGGGTAGAACCGGGGATGTAGAGTTCCGTTATGCCCTCGCGGGTATCTATCTTGTCGTCGTAGTAGAAGGTCAGGGTGCCTGTCTCTTCCGCAAATTCGGTATAAACCTTTTCTATCTTCTCCGTAAAGTAGCCCGGAGCACTTGTGCCGCCATCCAGACGAGCGTAGGTGTTATCTATTACATTACTGTCGAAAACTGTTCCCTGACCGCCCACAAGTGACTTACAGATATTGAACATATAGTCGCTTCGTGCAGTGCTTGTGCTCCAGTCGCCAGAGCTACAGATGGTCTTCAGCTTCGAGCAGCCTGAGAACATCATATACATATCCGTTACGTTGCTTATATCGAACGAACTGACATCCACCACTTCCAGATTGTCGCAACCAAAGAACATAGCACTCATGTTCGTCACGTTCTTGGTGTCGAAGGGAACCACTTGTTCCGCCATAGAACAGACCATTCATCGAGGTGATGTCTGCGTTCTTCATCGAGGGGTCGATTTCAATTACAAGTACATTCTTGTTATAGCCTTCGAAGCGAGGGGCAGAAGAAGCAGGATTATAGACCTCCGTAATGCCGACACGGGTCTTTACCAGTTCCTTGTCATAGTAGTAAGTCAGCCTTTGCTGGGCTACATGGAATACGGTGGTAACTACGCCGTTGCCTTCCAGGTACTGTGCGGTTACGATGGTATTTTCCGTAATAGTGCTGAACTCCTTGTCCCAGCCGATGAAGACGTGACCCTCGTGTTTCAGTACCTCTGGCTCAGTGGCAGAACCACCGTAAGGGACATACTGCGTATCGATTACGCCATCCGTATAGCCGTCAACAAACAGGACACTGAAGGTCTTCATTTCATATTGTGCGGTGATGGTGAGGTCGGACTGGATGTTGGTGAGAGGCTTGTCCCATCCGGTGAAGCTGTAGCCTTCGCGTACAGGTACCTCAGGTGCTTTTGCATCCTTGCCTTTCTGCACTTGCTGAACATCAATCTCATGTCCGTCGTAGTCCACGAAGGTGACGGTATAGACGGGATCCATCTCCACTATGGAGAGGTCTTTCCATTTGTCTGCCTGTGAGTATGCTTCCTTTGAGCCGTATGGCACATAGAGTTTAATCTGTGCCAGTTCCTCTTTGGTCCAATAGCTGAATGCATGGGAAAGCCCGGATATATTTATAGGAGACAGGGAGTAGCAATAGATGTTTTTCAGGTTGAAGCAGTATTTGGTTAGGAAATAGTCTTGGATAGAATATACGCTACTTGGGATGCTGAGTGTCTCGAGCGATTGCATATAGTCGATGGCACCCATGCAGATACATTGCAGACCTTCGGGCAGTTCCAACTCGGTTATGCTGACGTCTGCCTGGGCACCGCAGAAGGCGTATGAGGCAATCAGGCGCGTGCCTTCCTTCACCTTGAAGGTACCTTTTGTATAGTCAGGCTCGTGATAGAGCAGGCAACCGTCGTAATAGACCGTGTGCTGCTCGTCCATGTTGTTCGCAAAGAGAGGTGTATTTTCAAACGCCGTATAGGACAAGTGCTTCAACGTGGCAGGGATGTTGATTTCATGCAGGTTTGAATTCTGGAAGGCGTTCACACCTATCTCGTCCATAATTGCTGGCAGGTTGACTTTGGTGATTTTCACAGCGTTGAAAAAGGCATTGGGTCCTACGGCATTCACTTTATATTCCGTGCCCTGATAAACCACTTTATCCTTGACCGTTACTTCGGTGCCTATGTTTGAATAGTTATCTACTTCCCTCTCGAAGGTGACTTCTGCCGTGAAATCCTCCTTGAGTTGGTAATACAAGCCGTCCACCTGGATTCTCTCTTTCGCGCCTTGCTCGCGGATGTCGGTGAAGTCTTTCCAACCGGTTGCTTTTTGGTATGCTTCCTTACTGCCTACAGGAACATAGAGGATGCAGCCAGAAGATGGAACATTTTCGAAAGAGGATCCTGCTGCCGTCGGCGGTGTCTCGTTCAAGCTTTTGATAGAAGTCAGACCTGTGTCGCCAAATGAAGAGTAGCCTATCTTGCTAAGGCTTTCGGGAAGGGTAATGGTTGTAAGTGCAGTGCATTTATTAAAGGCTTGGATTTGTATCTCTGTTAAGCCTTCGGGCAACGATACTTTACTAAGTTGTGTACACTCATAAAAGCAATACTCGGGTAACACTTCCACTCCCGCAGGAATGGAAAGGGATGTCAGCGATTTGCATCCAGTGAAAGCCCACCCTCCTATCTCTCTCAGATTATAAGGCATAGTGAAGTCTTTCAGCGCAGAACAATGATAAAAGGCACTTCTCCCTATTTTGCTTAACGAAGACGGAAGTGTTACCTTTGTCAACCCTGAACACCCGGAAAACGCTGAGGCTGGAATCTCGTCAATAGTAGCAGGCACTTCCACAGAGGTCAAATTAGCACAATCCTTAAATGCTTCATCCTCCATCTTGTTCACTGTATAGGTATATGTAAAGCCATAGTTATCAAAGCTTACGGTAGAGGGAATTGTGAGTGATCCACTGTGGTTTTTGTTAATATCGTGCTTCACCAGCGTGGCTGTCATGTCTTCGTGAAGGTCATAATACAAATTGCCTATCTTTGAAACTCCTGTTATAGCGGGCCTATCACCCACTTCCAGTATCTGACCGAAATCCTTCCAAGTCTTGGCATTCTGGTATTTTTCCTTGCATCCCTTGGGAACAAAGAGGAAACACTTTGACAATTTCACGCCGTCAAACACATTTGCCTGTATGTTTTGCGGCGTCGGGCTGTAATTAGTTACTTTCTGCAAACCAGTATATCCAAAGGCAAATGAATCTATCGTTTTCAAATTAGCAGGAAGCACAAGTTCCTTTAGTTTCTTACAATTATAAAAAGCATTTTCACCTATAGATTCCAGCATGATAGAGAAACGGATAAACTCCAAATTGGTACATCCATAGAAGGCACGATCTCCAATTTCACTTACCCATATATAATCCGAGGATTTGCCTGCAACAATTTGTATAGAAGTACATCTTGAAAAAGCATCATGCCCGATAGTTTTAATCGAAGATGGGATTATTATATTAGGCAGACTAGTACAGTTCTCAAAGGTATTATTTTCTATCTCTGTCAGAGTGGAAGGGAGATTCACGGTAAATAGATTGGAGCA
>CADCIP010000068.1 GCA_902801485.1 uncultured Bacteroidales bacterium
AATTCTCAGGCGGCCTTTGCTTTACCGCAAGACTCTAAGCATCAAAAATAAGTCAAATCAATACAAACGTTATAAGTTCGGTGACTGGATGGAGGCCCGTATCAATCACTTTCAAGACGACGACGGTAATGATGTTTTTGTGCCAATCAAGAAGATCTGAAATTTAAAAACATGTCTATACTCTGCGGAATCTATCAAATTTTGGCACTTTCCGCAGAGTATAGGCTATTTTTTATGCTTCAAACAATGATTCGGCAGTGATTACAGACTGGAATTCGTCAGAATAGCTGTTGCGCTTTACACCTGCAGCTGATACCAGAACAAGATGGATGGCTTTGTCCGTTCCAGATTCTTCTATGAATCGAGAACGACGGTTTTGTATCTTGGCATCCTCAGTAGCATCCATCTCATACGGCTCTTTTGTAAACTTCATCTCGCAGATGTCAATCACATTGTCGCTACGGTCTATCAACAAGTCTATCTGCGCTCCCTTCTGACCTGCGGCACTATTGCATGAACGCCAAGAGCAGACGGTGCTGATGGTTCCATATATGCCAAGGGCTTTCTTGATCTGAGAGACATGGAGCAGGCAGATGCGCTCAAAGGCCAAACCGCACCAGTTGTAATAGATGGGGGTGCCTGTCTGGGATGACCAGAAGTGTTCATCGTCCTGTCTGTTCTGCTTGATGAACCTATAATAAAATAATGTATATGAGTCGATAAGCTGGAACATCGCGCCTTTCAATCTCTGACCAAAGGCTTTGTATCTGCGGATAAAGCCACAGGCTTCGAGGTCTTCAAGTATCTCGGACAACTTTCCGTTATCCGACAGACGGCCTTCGGTGATAAGTTCCTCGCGCGTCATTCCTATGCGCTTGGTTCCAAGGGTATTGACGACTTTGATGTATGGCGCAGGATTCTTGAATAGTGAGGCATAAAGCTCGTTAAACTCGTTGACAAGTTCGCCGTCTGGGTTGAAAAAAAGGTTGTCGATGTTCTGGGCAAGGCTTAAGCCTCGTTCAAGTTTCGACCAATAGAATGGAATGCCTCCCATCACCATATAGCACTCCATCAATTGGCGGCGATTCATGCCCAGTTTCCTGTGAATGGCGTATTTCTCGCATTCATTCATGGTGAAGGGTTGCAAGTGAATCTTCGTGTTTACCCGATTGTGTAGCCCGCCATGATCTTTGATTACTTTGTTGATAATCCAAGAGGTTGCCGAACCACAGATGATGAGGATAATGTCTTTTCTGGCCGAGGCCCACCCGTTCCAGAAATTCTCCAATGCAGGAATGAACCCTGAGCGTTGGGTATCCATCCAAGGCATTTCATCAATGAAAATGATTTTCTTGGGTTCTTCGGATTGCCGGATAATGTCTTTCAACATATCAAAAGCTTCAAGCCAGGTCTTTGGCATTGCGGGTTTCTTCATGCCGTACTCACGAAGTGACAATTTCCAGGCAGCCAGTTGCTTTTTCATCGGCGATTTTGCCAATCCCGTATGATAGAAAGTAAAATTGTTGGCGAATGTTTCTCTGACAAGATATGTCTTGCCAACACGTCTGCGACCATACACAGCCACAAACATCGAATCTTCCTCACGCATTGCGCTGAGAAGCTGCTCTTGTTCCTTTTTTCTACCTATCAGCATGTTCAGATACGTTTTGTGACTGCAAAGATACAAAAAATATGCTTATACTCTGCGGAAAGTGGCAAAAATTTAAAGATTCCGCAGAGTATAGACCATAATTTAACTTTTATTATAACTGCTTTGGATAGCCAAGAATGTCTATTTATATGCGTCCTTTTTGTAACTGGAGATAGTCTGTAAGTGATTTGCAGCCGGGGTAGAGGGTCGAGTAATCTACTGTCTTTCCCTCATGAAGCGAATCGATGGTCTTGGTTAGCGTGCCTCCGAAATCCGTATTGGGAAAGAAACAATATATTGTGTCGTATTCACCAATTCTTGCAAACAGGTACTGCCAGTTCTCAATCTCGTTTAGAACGATATAGTCAGACTTCTTGGGTACTCTGGTCATCGCTACCGCTGGATAGTGCTTCCTCAGCGTAAGATAGGCCAGCAAATCCTTGAAGTCCATGAACATCAGGCATGAACGTTTCGGCTGAGACATGGTGTTTACTATAACAATAAGACCTGAAACGCCAATGGTCTTAGGCGTGACAAACTCATCATCGTTGAAAAACTCCAGACCATTGTGCAGATTCCTGATGCCAATGCCGTGAAAGCAGCGGTTCATACACTCGAAATCAACGCTTGAACAGTATTTTGACACCTCTTTCTCGTCAAGATTGTAATCTTTCAGCAAAGCACGATCACTTTTGCTGAATCTATCATTCTTACGTACCTTGACAGCATGTTTTAGTCCAAGCCGCCTTCTTAACTCGCCGTTTTCAGTACTCATCGCATTCTATGGTAGCTTTGACATTGTTTTGTAATGGCCTCTTCCGTTAAGTCTTTCAATTCATCGACAGTATGCCCAAGGCGGAAGAAATCCGAGATGTCCTTCTCCTGTTTGCTGCCGCAGAGAGGCAACTCGATATTAAGGACACTCGGACAGTCATGTTCTTTCAGCTCATTCATACGGTTTGCCGACTCCTTGCGCCCAGTATCGTCCATGTCGTAGAGAATGGCGATGTGGCTGAACCGCTCGCGAAGAGACGGCAAAAGATTCTCAGGAACCTTCGCCGTCTCGCTATTTAAACAAATCGTATGAAAACCATGTGAAGAGAGACTGAGAACATCCTTCTCGCCGCCAGTGATGTAAAGCACATCGCCCGTTGGAGGCAGCTGGTTCAGTCCGAAGACGTAGGGATGGGGGAGGTGACCGGCATAGACAAAGCGCATCTGCTGTCCTGGCCTGTATATCTTCACACCCTTTCCCTCGTTAAAGAAGTAGCCAAAGAACGGATGACCATCATCGCAAATACTATATGGGATTCCGTCCGACCGACGGGAATGGAATGCTTTCACACTAACGACCGAGAATTTAGCTAACGTTGCGCTGTCGATGCCATACTGCCCCCAGTACTGTAAATCAAGTTGTGACAGTGACGCATTTGTCACAATCTCAAAAGGCAGTTCCTTACTGGGAACGTTCTGATGGTCATTGGCAAGCACAACCACAGGCTTACTGTTATTTGACGCAAGGATCGGTTTTCTATCGTCGAAAATGTTCAGGCATAGCTTCCTGTCAATCAAACGAAGTATTTCATCAAAATCATTCTTGGCATCCAGATTCTCCCATCTGGCGACAAACCAGAAACAGTCACCTCGAAGAGTACTGTCGCCGAAATCTACGAGGAAATACCTGCCGCATTTCTTGCCATAATACAAGTTGCAGCTGGCTCTGGTATCATCGTAGAACGGATTCTTAAACTTCACTCCAGGAGCAACGGTTTTACCGAGATATTCCTGGAAGACTTTTAATCCTCCGTTGGTCTTGTCTAAGATGAGATCAATCTGGTCCATGATAATTCGGAGCTATCGTATCAACTGAAATGTCTGCAAACTGAATATCACCTGCTTAATCTCAGCAAGAGAGTACATGACAGGCGAATTTTGGGCATCCCCTGTCTTGACGGGGGTAAGTAGCTTTTGGTCTGCCCACTTGTGAAGCATGACCGGCTGGATTCCGAGTTTCGAGAGATAGCGTTTGGCATCAGCCTGCTTCATCATATCTGACTCTGGATCTCTAACTTTCATATAGTTTTCCACGCCAATCTCAGCAGCAGTGGTGATGATACGTTTCAAATCTGAAAGTGAAATTTCCATATTTTCTATAAATTTTTGATGTACTTATCCATCGCCTCCTGACAGACGGGATTCTGTTTGCCACAATAAAACTTCTTATTTCTCAAAGCAGTAAAGACGGTATTTGGCGCAACTTCATACTTTTCTGCAATTTGGCAGACAACTTTCCATGCAGAAACCTGCTTTGCCTTTATTTCAGGAGCAAACGTGATATAATCACGGCAGAAATCTTCTATCCTTTTTTGCCTCATTTGCTGAAATTTTGTACCTAAGTTCAACATTTTTTCGTCTTTTTGTTTTGAAATTTAAAAATTTTGTTTATCTTTGCAGCAGAATTTGCGTTATCCTGTTCGGAGAATTTTGAAATCGGCCGCAAAGGTACGTTAAAACTTCTAATTCTTCAAAGTAAAACGCTAAATATTCTATGTTTATAAAGATAGATTAACAGAAATTTAAATATTTTCACTGAAATATGAGAATTATCGACAGATTCGACGAGTACATGACGTTCAAGCATCTGAACGACAATCGTGCAACTAAAGACCTTGGATTTTCAATAGGGATGATTGGAAAATCAAGAAGTGAAGGACGTGACCTTTCCAAAAAGGCCGTCCAGAGAATCCTTGCCATCTACAACGACATCGATGA
>CADCIP010000069.1 GCA_902801485.1 uncultured Bacteroidales bacterium
GTATAAGTAAAGAGTGAACAAAGCGAACCGCAGAGTTAAAAAATAAGTAAGATATGAGCAATATGAGACAACAGCATTGTTCGAAGAGTTGTGACAGATTAGAGAACCGTCCCCTGATCCCGTTAAGAAGAAACGAGAAGAACAGGCTTCGGACAAGCCTGCTTATCATTGCTATCGTCATGGGTTTAGTGAGTGCCTCAGGACAAATACGCCAATACCCTTTTTCAAGTCTCTCAAAATCAGAACAGAGCAGAGTCTGGAAATCAAGGATAGAGCGTGCAGAGCGAGTGTTGAAAGGCATTGACGAGGACAAGTCGAAGGAATGGGCCGTAAAGGTTTTGGAGGCAGCCGTCGCCAATGACTCATCGGCCAAAGCCATGAACAGTCTTGGGCTTGTCTATATGTCAGGCAATGGTGTCGAGGCGGACTCTACGATTGGAATATCGTGGTTCGAAAAGGCTGGACAGCATGGATATGTCCATGCATATTACAATCTGGGATATATTTACAGATTTGCCGAGTATGGGGTGAAACAGGATTTCAAGAAGGCCTACGACTATTTTTCCCAAGGTGCACTAAAAGGGTCTTTGGAGTGCATGTATATTAAGGGGATGATGCTCTATAAGGGTGCTGGTTGCAACCAGAACTACACAGAAGCCTTCAAGTGCTTCAAGAAAGCATCGGAAAAGCGTCATCGGCCTTCTCTCTATATGCTTGGACTGTGCTACCGTAACGGGTATGGCGTAGAGAAAGACTTGGATTTGGCAACGGAATATCTCTATCGTTCGGCCATGCTGGGATACCGTGACGCAAGGGAAGAACTGGAACGTCCGAATCCCGAAAACTGCTTAGGTGATTTCCATGCTGACGGCAACATCCCAGATGAGGTGCCGCAGGTCTCTACCAGTGTCAACGATACCAGCCTGATAGCAGGCTGCTATCATGGCTATCTGGCTACGTACGACTGGAGCGGGAAACACCTCATTGGTGAGAAGCCTATGTCAATGACAGTCCAAAAGCATGGCCCTGCCGTTACCGGGCAGATGGTGTTTGGTACAGACACTGTTCCTTTCATGGCTAATCTGACTGAAGACCAACGGATTGATTTTACCAGCGGCAGTCTGAAAATGGATGAACGCTATACTATCAGCGGAGCCGTGAAATACAGATTGATTAATATCTTGTATGATGTCCGGAATGAGAAGATACGCGGCAGGCTCAACCTCTATTCCCTTTCGCAGAAAGAACCGGGACGTCCCATGTATTTTGAACTGATGCGTGAAGGGCAGCAGACATTCCATTCTCCCATTGTCAAGGAAGGAGGTACACGATGAAAAAGATTCTATTTATTTCTATACTCATTATTAGCATCGTTTCTCCTTGCTTTTCACAAGGAATAAGGGGCACATGGAAATGCACAGAAGAATTTCTTGGCTCCATTGGGTTCAAATCAGGTCGTATAAGTGGTCAGTGCAAATTCAAAAAAGATGGAACTTTTGAGGTAAAGATTAACGGTAGAAAGAGTGTGTCTTATGTAGCAGATTCATACTCCAGTCCACAAATCGGAAAATTCAAGACCTCTCCTTCCAGCCATCGCTTGATGACAGTCAGGATTAAGGGAACCTATGAGATAGAGAATGACAGTATCTCTACTACAGTCAGTCCCGACGGAGTGTTTTGTTATATTGAAGCAGGGGATTATCCAGAACCTGTAAATATCAATGATAGCAAGATGACCATGGATCTGAAGGATATTGAACAGTTTATATATGAAAACCGCGTATCTGAAGCAGAAGGTCAGACAAAAAATATCAAGGAGAAAATGCTGAAGTTCTGGCAATGGGAAAAGGAGCCTGTCAGAATGACGAAAAGACACCTGATGATAGGTTATAAGGCGATGTTTAAAAAGTAGGGAAGAATAAATAATGAAAAGAAAAATCGTTTTACGGTTAGCCATTTTAGGTTGTTTGCAGACGATGGCAGTCATATTGCCAACGATGTTGAGTGCCCAGAGTGCTTCTGTTTCTCACAATGTTGAGCAGGAAGAGGACACCCTATACGATTGGAGTGAGAGTGATGTAGAATATCTTCGTGAACATAAGGGGGAATTTGCGAATAAAAAAATGAGTTCCCTGTTTTGTTTTCTACAACAGAAAGGGATGGGAATAGCAAGTGCCAGTTCCTGGGATTCCAGCCCATATGAAGATCCATGCAGAAAAGGACGAAGTTACATACGGAAGTTCTATCTGTGGTCAAAAGATCTTGAGAATCTGAAAAAGGGAGACATTTACCAAGAACTTGTTGTGACATTAGACCTGGAAGAGAATGACACAACCCTCAGGTCACCGACTTTCTGGCGTTCTTTTGATCCTGACAAGTTTGAAGTGGAGCAGTTTGTCCAGAAGACGAAAGACTTGCCGATACGTAGTATCGAAATAAGAACGGATACCATCATCGGGCGGAAAATGTGATAAAAGAGAACGTGAAATGACAAACGGAGAAAGAACAACAAAAAGGGTTTTGGTCATCATCTCATTGGTGGTGTGCTGCTCGTTAGGCAGCATGGCCCAGAAGTATCAGTTCCCAGAGAGCGTGAAGCCGCTCATAATGACTCGATGGGGACAAGGATTTCCCTTCAATGTGCTATGCCCAGAGCGGGAACATGAGGGGGAGACGGTGCACGACCTTGCCGGCTGCGGCGCACTGGGCATGGCACAGGTCATCAATTATCACCAGTATCCCAAGGAGAGTCCAGACGGCGACTATGAGTATGACTGGAAACTGATGTTCAACAGGTTCAATCCGCAGACAGTCACCAGGGAACAGTTGGTGTGTGTCGCCAAACTGATCAGCGACTGCGGCGTGTCGTCGTTTACGAAATTCGGCATCGAGGGCAGCAGCACCAACCTGTCGTCTGTCATGGGTGCACTGAAGCGCCTGTTCCGCTATAATAACAGCATGTGCATCTATCGTCGCAGCGACTTTGACACTCCTGCCCGTGACAGCATCTTCCGCCAGATGATCTTCGAGGAACTGAAGGCAGGGCGGCCGATATTATACAGGGGATCGGATAAAAGCAAGAACGAAGGCCATCTCTTCCTCATCGACGGCTGTAAGGGCAACAAAGTGCATGTCAACATGGGGTGGGCCGGCCATATTGACGGCTACTACGACCTGGATGACCTGTATGGATACAGTCAGGAGCAGTGGATGCTGACAGAGGTAGCCGACACCGCCTATCAGCCTCACTCCACAGACATCCGTCTGGCCACTGCGGGAACGCTGGATGGCGCGCTGACAGGCGAGCAGCGGATGCTGACCCGTCACCTTCGGCTCAGCGGTCCTGTGGACGAGAGGGATTTTTCCGTCATGCGCCAGATGCTGGCAGAAGGACTGCTGCGAACAATCGACATGGAGGAGGCGGAAATCACGCAGTTGCCAGACTCGGCATTCGCCAACTGCATTTACCTGTCGCATTTCGTAGCCCCCCGCACCCTGAAGAACACGGGCTACCGGGCTTTCTTCCACTGCCACAACCTGAACTATGTAGTCTTTCATGAAGGTCTGGAGACGGTCGGCAGCGGAGCCTTCGGAGGATGTTTCAACCTGTTGGCAGTCCGATTGCCGTCAACAGTGACACTCATCAGCGGCAACGCCTATAATTCGTGCCATGCCCTGCTCAGTGTTTCCCTGCCGGAGAGCGTCAACTTCATAGGCGACTATGCCTTTGCCAACTGTCGCAATCTCTATCGCTTGTACCTGCCCCGGAATCTGAAATATGGAGGCAGAGAGACAACCAAGAACTGTCCAAGGCTACAACAGGAGTAATCAAGGGAGTATGGGGATTTCTACTGATCATTTTTCAAGTTAAAAGGAATGTGAATGAAGCAAGTGATGAAGCAGACTAAAAGTGGCGGACTTCAGAATGGATCTGCGGGAACGGTTCCAGAACGAGCCAAGCGACCAGAGGTCGAACGCTATATGATACTTCTTGGACATAGAAGGGACAGATGTTTGATTCCTGGGTAAAAGTAAGGAGTGAATGAAGTGAACAGCAGAGATAGTGAGTGAAATGAAATATCTGACACCATATCGCCAGAACGAAACATCCCTAAGACAAGCAGCCTTCGCCGCACAGCCAATGAGAAGGTCGAAATCCTCAATGGGTTTTCCAGTGTTCTTCAGACGCAACTTCTCTTGGGCATAAACATCGATACTGTCAGCAAAAGGCAGAACCTTTATTTCCTTTACGAAATCATCTATCAACTTCAGATTTTCCTCCGTACGATTACTCTTGTAAGCACCGTAACGCAATTCGGCCAGCACTACGTCGCAGATGAAACAATGTTCACGACCTATCTTGTTCAACCGTTGAGCCACATTATGGTTGTCACGGAAGAGAAACACACAAATGCTCGTGTCAAGCAGATATTTTTTCATAATTCAATATCTCTGCTATTAACTGTTCTGCTTTCGCGAATATCACTAATGATTTCTTCTGCTGAACGGCTGTCTTTCCAAGCACCGACAAAACGGTTAGCCCAATCTGATTCCGACTTAACTTTTTTCGCAGGAACCAACGACTTCACAAAAGCCAGCATCTTTGTCATTGCAGACTCATTGTCAAGAAGCGGACTCATCTCACGGAATAATTCCGCACGTAATTCTATTGCTGTCATAATCTTAATGTTATTTCTGGCTGCAAATTTACGAATAATTTCCGAATAAACAAATAATTCGCATAAAATAACATGATGTAAAAACCATATAGGAGAAAAGAAGTATGAGTCCATAAGATAATCCACAAAAAGTATCGGAATGTATAAAATTAAAGAGTGAATGAAACGAACAGCAGAGTTAAAGAGTAAGTAAGATATGAGTGAAATGAGACGACGGCATTATTCGAAGAGTAGTAATAGATCAGAGTCCCCTGATCCAAGAGTAAGTAAGATATGAGCAACATGAGACAATGGCATTGTCATAAACTTTGCTTTATTACGCCTTATGACCTCTGTGAAATAGATTGAAGTTAAACTAAAATTATGAAAAAGTATTTGTTTTTTTCTATTTGCTTGATACTGCCATTTATTACATCGTGCAGCAATGATGAGACAGGAAATGACACCATCGTCCGTACAGATACAGGTATAGAGGGGCGATGGAAGTTGGTTAAAGTTGGTGAGACTGATGCCTCTTCCTATGGGATTGTTTTTGAATTTTCTCAAGATGGGAAGATGAATGTTGAGAATCCACCTAAGCGGGCTATAGGGACAACCTTGCTCTTTATTACCCCGGGAGGAGATATAGACTTGAATGATTACTATTCCGCTTTCACATATCAGAAGAATGACGACTGGAGGCAGAACGTAAGTACCAATACGGAAGAGGGTATGATTTCTATAACCAATATGCTGTTAGGGCAAACAATCAATTATAAGTGTCTTGTGGGCTTGAAAGAGATGGAAATCTATCCATACGGAAACAATATTGTTTCCATCAAGCCTTGGGACAAAATGACTTTTAAGTATGAATAATCAGTTAATAGGACTATGAAACATTTTATCATTCTTACCACGCTAATATTATTATCTTCGAATGTTCTATATTCACAGACAGATAATAAAACTTTATATACTCAAGACGAATTAATACCCTCATACTACTTAATTTCTGATAGTATATTATCGACATTAAGCGTTAAGGAAAAATCGCATGGCAACTTTATTATTAGAAAGTTGCTTGGGTTAAATGAAAATTATTCATTATCTCTCACAGAAACAATTAATGATGCATATGGAGGTTTCCATGAATCGTATAAGGTGTTATATAAAGATATCGAGATAGATGGAGTGAAATGTAATATTCACTACGCAAAGGATGGAACTCCTAAATTGATAAATGGTAATATAAAGACTATTGATAGATCAGAGAACCGTCCCCTGATCCATTGGTTCAAATACGTACGATATAGGAACGGTTCATAATATAGAAAATTACTATATGGGTAATCCTACGAGTTATGATGTTACAATATATGAAATAGAATAATAGAATAATTTAATTGCAATGGAAAGGATTATGCGTTTTGTGTTATGCGCTGC
>CADCIP010000070.1 GCA_902801485.1 uncultured Bacteroidales bacterium
TTTCGCTCTCAATCAGTTCCTTCCACATCGCCTCATAGTGGGGATACCAATGCTGATCCACCAGGTCACTGAGTTTATTCGCAGCTGCCATCACGGCCTCACCCACACGCTGCAGATCGTTGTTCACCAGCTGCTCATCACCAAACTTTGTCGTGGGGTCGAGTTCTCTGGCAATCTCCGACAGGACGGCTAGATGGAAGATAAAGCGGCGCACCTCGTCGTCGCTGAAATGGGCATCCAAGAAATCCGCCTCGAAAGCCTCGCGATCAGTGGTCCACTTGGCAAATAAACCGCCTGGCACCTGTCCCAGTTCGGTGCGCTCCTTGGTGCGTTCGGCATTCATGATGTCCTTCCAAGAACTGCTGTCGCTCACCACGCGGAGGGTGTCACGGTGCTCCTTCCAGTAGTTCCACCATGGGCTGCTCTCGCGCACGCGTACCAGTACCTTATTAAATAGGTTGGCCATCGCCTTGCTGTCGTGCTGACTCTGTTGCATCAGACTCACCATCATACTGGGCAGCAGCGTAAGAATGCCCAACCAGATCAGCATCATCTGAAGGTTCTCGTTTATCTGCGTGGCGAGGGTGTCCATCGCTTGGCGCATCTGCTTCAGGTGTTGGATGGTCTCTTCATGATCCATGGCATTGCCCTCTGTGTTCAGTTCCTGAATGATAGAGGCGAACATCATGAGATCGGTTGGCTTCAGATGTTGGGCACAGATGGCGAAGATGTGCTGCATGGGCATCACTTTCTGCTGGATGGCGGCCTGCTGCTTTGGCGACAAGGCGAAGTGCTGTTTCAGCGACTGGTTCACCATGTCGAAGAAGGATGTCTGCGGCTGGGCGGACTTCTCGCTCAACAGCAGCTCTATCAACTTCACCGCAGAGCCGCGGATCTCCTCGTTGGAAACGGTCTTGGCAATGCGTTCGAGATATGCCGTAAACAGGTAGGTGCAGGGTAGTTTGCTCAGTTCCATCAGTGCCATGACGGCACTCTGCATACGCATCAGGGCGGCATAGATCTCAGCTTCGGCGCAGGTATCCATACCGTCTTCCAACTCCTTTGCAAGTCCTTCCAGTCGCTCTGTGGCTACTTCCCAATGACGGCACAGTTGGACAGTGAGTTGTTCCACCCGTTCGTCGTCAACAATTCGCTTGATATCTTCTGTTGTCATATTCTTTTTTTTGTCTGGCAGTCACACGGTCACAGCTGTGACCATGTGACCTTTTCTCTGCGACAATGATGTATATTTGTATGTAAATTATTGATTATCAATATGTTCTTTCTGTTTATTATCTTATCTGTCTCCTCTGCGGTCACATGGTCACAGCTGTGACCGTGACCACTTTTGTTAAGTTCCGTGAGGGAAAACTAACACTTTCAAGGGCAAATACTAATGCCCGCAAGTACAAATACTAATGCTCGCAGGGAGAGAGAAGCCTCTTTTCCATCGTGCTCCTATACCCCAACAGCCGTCTGCCTATACCCCAACGGCCTCGCGCCTATACTCAATTTGAAACGTATATTTTTCTCATCATAGTCTTTGTATCCTCGAAATTGCCTGCAAAGTTACTTATTTTTATTGGATTTCCCCCAGCCAATAAACTATTATTTTCAGATTTTCACCAAAAAGAGAATTAATTTCCTGACTTTTATGTACCTTTGCAAATAATATGAAAACAACTATCATTGAAGACGATATATTTGAAATTGGGACATTTGAAGAAGATGGCTCTGTGCTGTTGGCTGCGGAAGCCTCATGGAGAGGTATGGCTGACGAGTTGCAGGAATTACACTATCTGAAGGGTGCCCAGTTTATCAACCAACTGAAACTTATAATCTACTATGGTGAGTTCCATCCTGTTGAGGGCGAAACGAATATTTTCAGCGCTATCAGCGAACAAAGTGATGACTTCGACAATCTAATCAATGCGGCGCGCAAGGCTGTAGAGCATGGTTATCGCGTCTATATACTGCCAAATCCAAGAAGTTGCAGGACTGCCGATTTCATTTTTGAGAAGAAAGGTATTCTTGGACTCTATGATTTAAAAACCGTTCATGGAAAAGGTTCTGTAGGGACGCAGTTGCTTGATTCTATAGGACAGACAAATCGCGTAATATTGAACATGACAACAAACTATAATGCACGTTTGTTATCATCTGAAATAAAAGCGTATTTTGAAGCCAACGAACAGGCTGTAGAAGTTTTGATTTTTAAAGGCAAGAAATCCATATCCATTTCAAGATGGCAGGTCGAAGCTCCCAGATTTAATCGTTTATTCAGAAAGAAATATGAAAAATAAAAGCCACCCATTAGGTGGCTTTAAATGGAGCAGTATCGATCAAGCCTTGCTCCCCGCACTCAGCGGCGTAGTCAAAACTAATGTTCTGACGCTGCAAAGATAGTTTTTTTTCTCTTATCTTCCAAATAATTCGCATATTATTTTTAGTTTTTCATTCGAAAGGGTGGCTAATTCCCAAAAATGTAGTATTTTTGCAGCCAAAGACTTATCATTCATGTACGATCAGATTCAGGGAGATACTCTCTTTATTATCCTATATTCAGTGGTGACGGCTATGGCCATGATGGCAAGCTGTTATCTGCTTTTTCGTCGTGGTAACGCTTTTGCTCCAGACATTACGACGCCTACACGCCTTCGCCGCTGGGCTGCAGCCTTCTTAGCGGCCTACGCATTGGATCATATATGGTATATGCCAATCATGTTTCTCTCCTCAAGCGAGGATATCAAGCTATGTGACCTTATAGGTGGATTGCTTGATAGCATGACGATTTTTCCTTTGGCAATCATCGTAATGCTCGCGATGCTACAAGACCGTAAGCGCCCTCTATGGCCCGTTGCCGTGATGGTAGCTCCATTCATTGTAGGAAATGCATTAGGCGTTGCCACACTTAGTTATGAGTATTTGCCGATGCTATATGGCTATCTACTGTTGATGGGCATTGGCTTAATTATATATATGGTACGTGCATTGAGACAATATGGTCGTTGGTTGCGCGACAACTATGCTGACTTGGAGCAGAAAGAAGTGTGGCAGAGTTTCGTGGTTTTGGCTATCGTGCTACTGGTGTTCGTTGTCTATGCGTTAATCAACGAAAATTCGATTTACATCTATGTCATGCTGGTGGTCAGCGCTGTGTTTATCTGCTATCTCTTATGGCGAGTAGAGACGTTAAGCGATTTGGGCATCCAAATTGCCCCTGCTGAATCAGAGGGCGACGAAGATCAATCCTCGTCCAAAAGCCTTTCACAGACCAACCGCGACAGTATTGGAGCATTGCTCCAACAGCATTGCATAGACACGCAACTCTACTTACAGCATGATTTGACGCTTCTCCAACTTGCCAAAACAATAGGTACCAACCGCCTCTATCTCAGCCAATATTTCTCTAGTCTGGGCACGACTTACAATGCCTATATCAACGATCTGCGCATCAATCATTTCGTTAGCCTCTATCGTGAGGCTGTTGCTGCAAACCGTCCCTTTACAGCCCAGCAGCTAGCTCATGAAAGTGGCTACCGGAGTTACAGCACCTTCAGGCTCGCCTTTAAGCAGCGAATGGGTCAAAACGTGAGAGCGTGGATACTCGATATGAACCACAATTGTCAAAATTAGCAGAAATAGTGTCATAATCAGCAAAATCACGGCTTAGAACATAGGCCGTGATTATATTTTTTGTGGAAATTGCTAACTTTGCAATCAATGTTATCTAATCCGATAACTAAGTATAACTAATAAATATTGTAATTATGAGTAAATTGAAAGAAAGTATGCTTGCCGCTACCCTTATTTGCGGCACAACGTCTCTTACTTCGTGTATCGGCAGTAGCGACAATCCAGTTTCTAAGGATCCCAAAAGTGAGAAAATCAAGGCTACCGACTATTCCAAGGAGGCCTGTTGGTGGAAGATTCCGGAAATCACCAAGGAGTTCGACACCTTCTACATTTACTCGACCATCTACTTCGGCGCAAACGAGGGCGACCCTGACTACGCAACACTCGACAACCGCGAGATGCTGGACGGCATCAAGGTGGAG
>CADCIP010000071.1 GCA_902801485.1 uncultured Bacteroidales bacterium
GGACCGGCTCACGCTGAATCAGATCGTCCGTCTCTCCCGTCTGCCCCGTCATAAGGTCATCACCCTGATGGCCCGCCTCATCCGTTTCGGCACCCTCCACTGGGAATACACGGGCCAGCAGTTCCTATTTAGTCAATTTTACTAATGCACGGCTATCCTGACAAAATGACGCCAGAACAGGCACGGACCTTTCGCGATGATGTGCTGAACATTGTCAGCCAGATACCTCGCGGACGGGTGACTACCTATGGCCATATCGCAGCCTTGACGGGCTGGCCAAGTCATTCACGTATGGTAGGCCGAACGCTCCGCTATACGCCAGGAGCCGAAGAATTGCCCTGCCATCGAGTGGTCAACAAAGAAGGGCGCACAGCCCCAGGCTGGAGCCGCCAGCGCCCACTCTTAGAAGCCGAGGGCATCCACTTCAAGTCCAATGGTCATGTGGATATGACGCGACATCTTTGGGAACCGCCAATGGAATAAAAGTCTTTTTGCGTGTCTATATCAGCGTCTTTGCCCAATCTGGAATATCTTCGGTGTATTGCTCAGCGTCTTTGCCCAATCTGGAATATCTTCGGTGTATTGCTATAACTCATTGCTTAATAAGCTGTAGCGGCCTGTTTGATCTCCTCAAAAAAACGTTCGGTTGCCTTACGGTTTGATTCGCGTGCTTCCTCGGCTGCCTCATGCATCAGCTGGGCAAGCATCTCGTCGGTGGGTTCCTCAAGACTCGTCAGACGATAATTATCAATGGGCTGTGGTGTCATACGCTACAATTTTATTGATTTCGCTGGCAAATTTACGAATTTAATTTCAAATATAGCCCGAATTCACTGTTAAAGATGCAAAAAGAAGGACTGGCAGCTTTAAAAGTCTGCCAGTCCATTCGTTGGTTCTCAGCCGTTAGGCCTCATCCGTCAGAGCATGATCGGCCCCTGTCCCATGCAACTCGTGGTCGTGATGGCCGTCAGGAAGGCCGTGAGAGCGGCTACTACAACCTTCACCGCTACCTCAACAATGCGATACCGTCACCCCCGCCGCCAGTGTTGCCACCACCGGTGTTACCGCCAGTGTTTCCACCAGTGCTGTCGCCGTTGGAACCGCTGCCGCCAGTGTTGCCGCCTGAGCCGCTCGAAGGATTGCCACCCTCGGCCTCGTCATCCTTCTTCAGAAGGCTGTCCACGTTGATAAACTCGGCCTGCTTCAGGAACTGGCGGCTGCTGATGTTCTGCTCCTGCTCCTGTTCAGGCAGGAAACGGATGTGCAGACCGTCGATGTTCGAGCTGATGTTGAACTTGTCCTTCGTCAGCGCGCCGCCCTTCTTGCACTCCAGCGTGGTGTAGAACGTGCCGAGGCCCTCGATCTTCACCTTCTTCGAGTTGAGCAACATCTCCAACAGACAGCTGCGGAACTTCTCAAGCACGCCATACACGACGTCAGGGGTGTAGATCGATCCGTGCTCACTAATGTGATTAGCCAACTTACGGGTGTTCAAACTCTCCAGATACTTCACTCGGCCGTACCACTTGCCGAACGCACTGGAATGCTCATTCTGATTCTGGTACACTTCATAGATAATCTTCGCCATACTCTTGTGTTTTTCTTCATGGTATAAGATTCGTTCGGCCAGCTACATCGGGTGGCCGATTCCCGCTCAAAATGCACTGCAAGTGAAGTGCAAGGTGAATGCAGAGGCAAGCTCGCTTGGCCTTTGCTGAGCCGCCGCCGATGGTCGCCGTTGCATCTCGATTGCAACGGCAAAGGTACAAAAAAAATCGATAAAATCCAAGTATTTTTCCAATTTGTTTTTAAATAATTTGAAATGTTAAAATTGGGTTTGGCAAGCCAACTCGGGGAGTCAAAACGCCCCGGCCTTGCGCGCTGGCAACGAAATTACTGCAATCTCATAGAATAAACTATTTATCGAGGTAGATTGCAGTATTCAAGCATAATTTTCCCTAATCCCCCTCCTTTCGTGCCATCGTGCCAACGTGCCATTTGATATATCGTAAATCACCATAAATCTTGCCTTATTAATATTTATATATTATATTATATATTATAATATATAATATAATATATAAATATATAGAACTACTTCCACCTAATCATTTCCCTAACCTAAATGCTGAAAATCATAATGGCACGATGGCACGTTGGCACGTTTCGCTCAAATTATCAAAGATTTAGGGGAATAAATACCAAAAATTGCATTTGGTTTACAAAATTGTGGTCCACAAATTTGTGTACTTCAGATTTTTTTATTATATTTGCACCCAAAATAACTGAATAGATATGGAAAAGGCATTCGTATATGGTATGTCTGTTGAGGGTGAAAACTTCACTGACAGAGTGAAAGAGACCAAACGGCTTAAATTGGACTTGGAGAATGGCATCAATGTCATCCTGGTATCACCTCGTCGAATCGGGAAGAGCTCTATTGTGCGGAAAGTCATGAAGGAGATGGCTGACACGAAGATCAAGATGGTGTTTATGGATATCTACGATTGTCGTAGTGAGTATGATTTCTATAACCGCTTTGCCTCCGAACTGTTGAAACAGACGGCTACCAAGACTGAACAGGTGATAGAGAACATCAAGAAATTCTTGGTTAGATTGACACCGAAGATTGCGTTTTCGCCAGAGCCGATGTCTGAGTTCTCACTGTCTTTGGGTATCACGCCCCAGAATTATCAGCCCGAAGAAATTCTGCAGTTGCCCGAGATGATAGGACAGGCCCAAGGCATTCATATTGTAGTGTGTATCGATGAATTTCAGCAGATTGGCGAGATGTCTGACTCACTGACCATTCAGAAACGTCTGCGTGGAATCTGGCAACATCAGCGTAATGTATCTTATTGCCTTTTCGGAAGCAAGAAACACCTGATGACCAATCTCTTCCAGAATCGCAGGATGCCTTTCTATCAGTTTGGTGAGATGATGTTTTTAGACAAGATACCAACAGCAGACTGGGTGCCCTTTATCTGTTCCAGATTCGAGCGCCAGGGAAAGCATATCTCTGAGGAACTTGCAAAGAGGATATGCGAGACGGTAGATGGTAATTCCTCTTATGTGCAGCAATTGGCTTGGAATGTGTTGGCAGAAACGGAGCAAACGACTACAGAAGAAGATTTCTGCCGTGGTGTCGATGCCTTACTGGCCCAGTGCTCCGCCCTCTTTGAAGAGCAGTTGAAGGGATTGACAAGTTATCAGTTGAACTTTATTCGTGCGTTATGCGATGGTGTCACTTCAGACTTTGGCAGCAAAGCCATTTTGGAGTCTTACAATCTTGGTAGTAAGTCGAACATCTCACGTATCAAGGCTTCACTGCAAGACAAAGAAATGATTGATTTCGACAAGAACTCAGTTTATCTGGAAGATCCTGTTTTTAGGATTTGGTATAAACGGAATAAATAGAAGAATTTGGATAAATATTGTTTTCTTTATGCAAAATGGGATGTGCATCACTGCAAATCCCATCCCACTTCTCTAACTAACTTATTAAATTATTACCGAGGTTGCAAAGGTACGAATAAGTGAACACAATACAAAATAAAAAACGATTTTTTAGTATTATTGTCGAACGAGAGTGTTTTTTTACCCATTTCTTTCTTTATTTCCAATTTATTTCTTACTTTTGCAGATGATCAATAGCTGAAATGCCCATGCCTAATGTTAAACATGTAGAAGTACGGCATAAGGTACTGAACAAATGCTTCAGAGACCTATATCGAGAATACACTATCGACGATCTGGTCGAAGAGTGTAATAAAGCCATGCGCAAGTTGGGGAAGTCTGAAGTTTCCAAACGTACTGTTCAGTACGATATTGCTACCATGGAGGCAGATTATGGCATCCATCTTGATGAAAATTTGTATCGAGGCAAAAAGCGCTTATATAGGTATTATGATACTGACTATTCGTTGCCTCATCTTGAGATGGATGATTCTGATAGGTTTAAGATCAAGGCTGCTGTCAATGTGCTCGAAAATTATGGGGGTGAGCCTCTTTTGGACTGGGCTCGTACGTTGCTGATGCAGATAGAGAGTGGACTGTTTGGCAGCGACTCCTCCTCAGTGGTGTCCTTCCAGTCTAATCCAGACCTCAAAAACATCTCTCTCTTTGGCGATCTGCTGCAGGCCATTCTTAATAAGAAGGTGCTGAAGCTCACTTATGCCCCCTTTGGCAAAGAAGCTTATGAGGTTCGCGTCTATCCATATCACCTGAAACAATTCAATGATCGCTGGTATCTGATAGCCCAGGCTGTGGGTTACGATACTTTGGGCCACTATGCTTTAGACCGTATCGAAAGTTTTGAGGAGATTGATATGCCCTATGTGGAATCCGAGGTAGATTTCAGTGAGTATTTCGATGATGTGATAGGCGTAACTGTTCCAGAGCGTTATGAGCCAGTGGATGTCATCCTGCGTGTCAGCAACAATCGCTTCAACTACATCAAGACCAAACCGCTGCACCTGTCTCAGCGCGTTATAGGGGAGGATAGGAACCACACAAGAATCTCCATCAATGTAAAAATCAACAAGGAGTTGATTGCCTTGATACTCTCCTTTGGCGCAGATATAGAAGTGTTGGCACCAGCCTCCCTGAGGGCTGAAATCGCCAAGAAAATCCGCGCGATGAACGATAATTATCCTAACTATGCAGAAAACC
>CADCIP010000072.1 GCA_902801485.1 uncultured Bacteroidales bacterium
TTCAACGAGGATGAGTATTAAGAAATAAGCGATGTAATTGCTACATCGCTTATTTCTTTTATGATTTATTTAATTATATAGTGTATCATATAAATAGTTAAATAGTTTGGTGAAAGAAGCTGATTTTTAAGAAAAAATGCGTAATTTTGCACCCAAATTTGTAGATATAGTAATGACTCCAGATAAGTTAAAGACAATCATAGCCCAGAAAGAGGGTACAGAGATTGAATTCAAGGAATCCAAGGATAGCTTGGCTCGAAAGGTCTATGAGTCTATCTGTGCATTTCTGAACCGCAGAGGTGGTCATGTCGTATTGGGAGCGAAGGACAATGGGGAGATTGTTGGTGTCAACCCTGCAAAGGTTCAAGAACAGATGGATCAGTTGGCTAAGGACATGAATAATCCTCAGTTATTTAAGCCCACCTACTATCTGACTTATGAACCGATGGATATAGACGGGAAGAAGGTAATCTACTTCTATGTCCCTGAGAGTAACCAGGCTCATAGCTATAAAGGAATTTATTATGACCGTAATCAGGATGGTGACTTTGAATTGCGCAGTACCGAGCAGATTGCCAATCTGTTTATTCGTAAGAGCAGGATGAAGACTGAGGATAGGGTATATCCGATGCTAGGGATGAAGGATCTTGATGAAGAAGCCTTCGAGGAACTGAGAAAAGGTATTCGCATTGAGAACTCAAAACATCCTTGGCTGAATCTATCAAATGAGGAAATCATTCGTTCGGGCGAACTTATTGCTGTTGACCCTGAGACTGGTAAAGAGGGATTAACACTAGCTGCTATCTTGTTGTTTGGTAACAGTCATGCTATTGCAACTGCTTTGCCAACATATAGAATAGATCTCTTATGCCGAGTAAACGACACAGAGTTATATGATGATAGGGAACTTCTGAGTTGTAATCTGCTGAAAGCCTATCCAATAATGATGGACTTTATCAAGAAGCATCTGCCAGAACAGCCCTACATTGAGGGAATACAGAGATTCAGTGCTTATCCAACGACGTTTACGATTTATCGTGACCGCATCGTTACCGAGAACTGGAATATTCCATTCGTCTATGGTCACATCGACCTCCAGACAATGCGTCCACATCGTAAGAATCCAAAGATAGCCAATGTGTTTTCTCAAATGGGTATAGTTGAGGAACTGGGCAGTGGAATGAGAAAGATGTTCAAGTATACGCCGCTCTATGCTAATGGCAAGGAACCAATTATAGAAGAACAGGATGTATACCGCATAGAGATTCCTTATGTTCCCACTTTACTTCCCACTATAGATGAGAGTGGGAAGAAAACTGGGAAGAAAACTGGGAAGGAACTCGAAGATGTTATTAAAGAGGCAATAAGGAAAGATTCTTCAATAACTATTCAAGAGTTTCAGAAATTAACAGGGCTCTCTAAAAATGGCATCTGGAATGTGCTGAACAGGATGAAAGAACAAAACAAGATTAAACGTATTGGGCCTGATAAAGGCGGGCATTGGGAAGTCGTTGAAGAATAAGGAATGTTTATTTCGATATTAGTTATTGTATATTGCGTTGTTGTTCTTGCTGTGGCGTATGCCCTGAAGAAATATCAGCGCACCATTTTATGGTCAGCAGGTTTGTTACTTTTCATTGTAACAATGTTGCTATTTGGGCTTGGAATAATGCATCCCAAGAACTTATACGGTATATGGGAAGGTTGTTTTCCATTGATTTGTTCGGGAGTTATACTTTATGTAGCAGAAAGTAAACATCAATTGCAGATAAAGAATGTAATAAAGCTACCAGACAAGTTGAATACAGAACTGGCAATGAAAGTTTTTAATAAAGCACTTGAAGACGAATTCCTAAAAGTAGAAAAAGGAAAGTTGAAATGGAAAAAATCAACAGCATTGTTAGCATATATGTGTGGACGTATTTACTGTGGTGACTTCTCTCAGTATTATAAACGAGAAAATTGTTATCGATGGAAATGGGGAGACGAAGGTCGTTTCCCAACTTCTTTGTTAGAGTCATTATTCGATACTAAAAACATTGGTCAATCCCGTCAAAATGGCAAGAATGATATTGCTCTTGACGGTTCTGTCCATGTGGATTCTTGGTTTAATTAGCCAACTTTTCGCTTACAATAGATAGGAGGCAGCTATAAACAGGCTGCCTTTTTATGTTTCTGTAAATCAGAGAATTATATACCAATTCATAATGATTCATAACTTTGTTCATAACCATACTATAACCTTCCCTAATGATTTATTATTGACATTTTCCTTCTGACCCTTATTTTGAGAGAAAAACGGCCCCGTCAAAGGCCATCTCTTAAAATAAAGTAAAAATGAAAAAAACAACAGTAGAAAAGCTATGCGACAGAGAGTTGCTGGAAGAGATCATTCGCGTAGTACAAGGTAAAAAGAACCTTTCAGGTAACAATGATCTTCCAGAACAGCCTTCTCGTGTTTACAGCAACAAGGAGGTTATGGACATGTTGGGTGTCAAGGATAAGTACATGAAGAAACTCCGCGACAATGGCTATATCGGCTATTCGCGTGAAGGTGACAAGTACTGGTACACTCAGGATGACATAGACAAGTTTTTGCGTCGCTTTCATTATGAAGCGTTTGCTACTAATCCTAATCTACCAAAACAGGAAGGAGGCAGAGTTTGATGAAGGAAGACATATTTGATCAATCATTCAAGGAGTACCAAGAGTGTGGCCCTGTAGATGGTGGTGGATTCCATGTTGAACGGATGAACCAGTGCATTGACGAAGCTCATCAACTGCCTCCATTAGTTCCTCTCTATCCAAACATTGTGCTCGAAGGTGATCTCAGTATCATCTTCGGGCAGTCTGGCATCGGCAAGACCATCTTCGCCATGCAGATAGCCCGCTATATCGCCGAGAATGGCAAGCGACTGTTATACGTGGACTGTGAGATGACACCTCGCCAACTTGGCAACCGCTATGGGACTGCTAACTTTCCTCCTACTTTCCTTCGTGCAGAGATGGATAGGGAGCATCCTTCTGAGGATGTTCTTAAGGGGATAGAGGAAGTAGCTGTAGTCAATCATGTACAAGTCGTGTTTATCGACAACATCACTGCCTTGGGACAATCGCTTGACAGAAGTGCTGATGCAGGAACCCTGATGGCCTCGCTAAATACCTTGAAGAAGCAATACAACTGGACGTTGGTCGTGCTCAACCATGTTCCCAAGATGTTTTCTGGCTATCAGCCTCTTTCCCTTTCTGCCATACAGGGGTCTGCAAAGATAAACCAGCTGATAGATGACGCTATCGGAATAGCACAATCCTGCATCGACTCAAACCTTGTTTACGTCAAACAGTGCAAGTGGCGTAACGGTGAGTTGACTATGGGAGCCGACCATGTGGCTGTCTATGAACGCTGTAAGGATGGCTATGGTAATCTGGGGTTCATCAGTCGTGGCTTTGGCACAGAGCAGGAACATCTGAGTATTGAGAGTGGCAACGAAAGGGAAGAAATAAAGGCTCGTGTAAGAGAACTCTCAGCCAAAGGAATGACACAGACAGCGATTGCCGAACAGCTCAGTATTTCACAAAGCAAGGTGTCAAGACTGCTGAAAGAGTAGCCTTGGATTATTCATTATTCACATTATTCATGTTGCATAATTGCATAAACTGAATAAAGAATGGACGATAAAGAACTGAAACGGATACTTGCCATCAAGGCATCAGTCTATGAGCGGTCTTTAATAGAGATTCCGAGGGATAGCTTTGTTCCTCGTCATTCCTCTATGTCTGATTATATGGACAAGTTGGTGAACTACGATGCTAAGATGCTTAACCGCATTGATAATCTCGTTATGCGCTACCGTCTGGGAGCCGTACATAAAACGATGAACGAACACTTTGGTACTATTATGCCACGTATCAACCGTAAAGGGATGATAGTTGGGGGAAGTGTCATCTACTACAATACTGAGAATGGAGCCATGTTCCAGAAGGATGAACTCATCAATCATCTCTATTCTTGGTATGCCTTCGACTATTATACTGACTCTAACGTATTCTTTGGAGAACATCTGTGTCGTGACAGACAGACCGTCATCGTCCAAGAAGAGAAGACCGCTTTACTCGGAGCATTGGTTCATCCTAACTACGACTGGTTGGCAGTTGGTGTCGGCAACAACCTTACGGAGAACATGATGAAGAAGTTCATGGGACGACAGGTCATCCTCTTCCCTGACGATTTCTGCTTCGACTTCTGGTCAGATCACTTTGGCAGCAAGTTCAAGGTGGATGACAGTTTTACCCACCAAGACATTAACCAGTATCTGATAGACATCATCCATAAACAGTCAGTACTATGATCCGTAACGTGCGTGCAGGGAGATAAAGGGCTTGCCCTTGATATAGCCCACTATAACTACGAGCTTCGCTTTCGTAGTTGTGGGCTCTTCCGAGGGACTCAGGGCTTT
>CADCIP010000073.1 GCA_902801485.1 uncultured Bacteroidales bacterium
CATCTGACGGGCACCATCATCGACGAACAAAGTCAGCCCGTTGCTTACGCTAATATTGCCGTTCTCAACCCTGCTGACTCCACACTGCTTAGCGGTGGTGTTTCTAACGAGAGTGGCTATTTCGCTATCCCTTACGAACAAGAGAAAGCACTCGCTCGTATCTCATATGTCGGCTATAAGACATTATTTATAATGTGTAGTAAGTCAGATATGGGGGTTATATGCATTCAGCCTGAATCGCAGATGCTAAAAGGTATTACCATAAAGGGTCATTTCATCAAACAGACAAATGACGGTCTAAACGTTACTATTGAGAACAGCCCGCTGGCAGGATTGGGCTATGCTACTGACGTCCTAAAACAGATGCCTTTCGTCAATACGAATGGCGAAAAAATTGAGATTGTTGGTAAGGGAACGCCCCTTATTTTTATCAACAACCGTCAAGTACGTGATAACTCAGAGCTTAAACAACTTAATTCTTCCGATATTAAAAGCATCAAATTGATTATTAATCCTGGGTCAGAATATGATGCCACAGTAAATGCTATTATCCGTATTATTACCAAGATTCCGACGGGTGAAGGTTTTAGTGGTATAGCTGAAGGCAACCTATACACAGAACGATGCTTATCGCATAATGCGAGCGTATCTTTGAACTATCGTAAGAGAAGCCTTGACATCTTTGGAACGTTCAGCTATTATAGGAATCTCTATAAGGCTAATCAGGTTGATGCGAATTCTTATAAAAATTGGCTGGTCGTTGATAGTCTCAGACAGGAAAATCGCCAATTCACATTCTTCACCACACTGGGTACTAATTATCAATGGAATGAACGCTCCTCAGCAGGCATTCGTTACCGTTATACAGGAACCCCCAATAGTCATTCCTCATTCTTCGACAGATTGCATGTCATGCATAACGATGTGAATAGTAATAAGTTGAATTCAACTGACCAGCGAGAAAAAACTTCAGGTGTCCACTATGTGAATGCATATTGTGACTATGGTTTTTCGGCCGACAGCTATCTGAAAATTGACATGGACTATCTCAATACTAGAACCACCAATGATCAGGATTACCATATCGGTAATGGAAAGCTTGAAAGTAGAAATGAGGCCAAGAACCAACTCTATGCGGGGCGACTTCAATTCGTAACACCGTTATGTGGAGGAACTATTAAAATTGGTTTTGAAGCCTCATACACTAACAACGACAACCAAAATATAGTGGCCGATGATGCTACGATCGAAAATTCTCTCTATTCTACTGCCAACATAGCACGCCAAAATCTCTATGCAGGCTTTCTTGACTACAGCCGTTCGTGGGGTGAGCATTGGAGTGCCAACTTGGGTGTCAGATACGAATATACAGATTTTGATTACTCAGTGGATGGGGTAAAGTCTGATGAGGCCAGCAAAAAGTATGCAGGTCTTTTCCCCTCAGCCTCGCTAAGCTATCGCAATGGCGGTGTTGGGTTCTCACTTTCTTATCGTTATACAACGAATCGCCCTTCATACAGAATGCTTCGTAGTGCTATCGCCATAAATAACCCTTATTCATATGAAGGGGGTAATCCGACACTTCAACCTACTAAGACAAACATGTTGACGCTTACTTTTTCGTGGAAAGACCTTCAGTTAATGGCCTCGTACACTACATATAAAGATTGTAAAATCAGTGTTCAAGATATGTTTGAGGATAGTGACTCTATTACATTCTTTCAGCCACGTGACCTTGACAACAGCGAATTCGTTCTCGCAGTTTATTATTCACCCACGTTATTTAGGATATGGAAACCAAAGTTTTCTATCAACGTTACCAAACCACATCAGTCCTACAATGGTCTGTCGTATAATAAGCCTATCTGCGATTTCGGTATTAATAATCTGATTAATATTGCTCCCACCTTCCAGGCAGGATGCGATATGTCGTATCATACTTCAGGACATATGGGAACCTGCTACTTTTATTCAAATTTCCATACTGATATATATTTCATCAAGACATTCTGGAATGAAAAACTGCGTTTGAACCTAAAGGTAACAAACCTCTTTAATACAAATTATGAGAAATGGCGCATGGTTACAAACGGGATTACACTTGAGAAATGGAATGACGGAGGTCGTCGTACCTTATGGCTCTCAGCAACCTTCCGCTTTAATCCATCAAAGAGCAAGTACAAGGGTACTGCTTCTACGAACGAATTGAACCGACTTTAGACTCTCTCTTCTGTTAAGTGGGCAGTTGTCGGCTTAGAACCGACGCTGCCCTTATTTCTTTTTTGCTATGTTTCCTTGCAAGTTTAAAATATTAGTTGTATCTTTGCCCCCAGAAATAATAAAAAAAGATTATGGATACAGCATCTACATCAGAAAGTGTAACTCTCATGCTGCCAAATGCAGACTTGAGTTTTCTCCGCACCCTATCGAAAAAGATGGGATGGACCTTTAGACGCCATCGCAAAACAGGGATTGAAAAAGGCTTGGATGATATTAAAAAAGGTAAAGTTTATCATGCCAAGAATTCTGAGGATCTGATCAAACAAATCTTCGGCTGATTCATGTACGAGGTTATTTATACCGGCCAGTTTAAGAAATCGCTTAAACTATGCGTGCGTCGTGGCCTTGATATTAAGAACTTTACAACCGTACTTGACATATTGCAAGAGAAGGGTCAACTTCCTGCAGAATATCGCCCTCATCGACTTCATGGTAATTATGAAGGATGTTGGGAATGTCATATTACACCAGATTGGTTGCTGATATGGCAACAAGATGACAAACAATTGCGCTTGATACTGGTTGACACTGGTTCGCATTCAGATTTATTCTAACTCACAGGGACCAGGAACAGACTAACATAGAAAAGACTGGTTCGCTCTGCTTTGTTTTTGCGAAGCGGCAGAGCCGAGCGGTAACTTTGCACCAGCAAATCTATAGGACGATGGAACATAAATTCAGGAAATCAGATAATGACATTGACTTACAGGCACTACTTGACTTCTGCAAGAAAGAGGGCAAGATGGTGGAATACCGCAAGGGTGAACAGCTGGAGCGCGAGGGCGATCCTGCACGTTGGTTCGGC
>CADCIP010000074.1 GCA_902801485.1 uncultured Bacteroidales bacterium
GGCGGGGTTCCACCTCTTCCCATTCCGAACAGAGAAGTTAAGCCCGCCCGCGCCGATGGTACTGCACACCCGTGGGAGAGTAGGTAGCCGCCGTTTTTAAATGAGTAAAGCCCGAGGAACGAATGTTCTTTGGGCTTTTCTCGTTTATTTTATCACGTCTACTCTTCCACGGGTCCGTGGGCGACTGAGGTCTTCAGAGTAGTGACTGAATGTCACTACGGCCTCACAAAGGAGAGCGAATCCCCATTCGCGACGTAGGGGTAAGAGGGCCTTTAGAGGAAAGACTGAATGTCATTCCGTGCCTGATGAGGGGAGCCATACCTCTTATGGCGACGGAGGGGCAAGAGGTCTTCAGAGAATGTTGAAAAGAAAACCGAGAAAACCCTCTGGTGCTATCTGTAGCCTACGGCCCTCATGCTGCCTTCATGGCTTAGCGTTTGAAAGCAAGCTTTCACGCTAGCCCTGACGTCATCATGGCTTTGCACGCAAAGCACAGACAGTATCAGAGAAAAACATCGGCTCTCAGCCTAAAAACCGCTGAAGATGTATGATGTAAGATGTAAGATGTATGATGTAGGATGTATGATGTATGATGTAAGATGTATGATGTCTGAGGGAACCACATAACCTGAAGGCTGCGTTTAAGCCAAATGAGCATAGCGATGCTTGCATCAGCTTTGCCATGGCATAGCAGGCTCGATGCGTAGCATCAAAACCTCTCAACTCTAAACTCTCAACTATTTTAGGCATTGCTCCGTGCTGGGTGCATACAAAGGCGCTGACATCAACGGCACGTTGATGCGCCTCCTTTACAGTTTTTCCTAAGAGAATACAGGTGCCGCAGGTTGATGTCAAATACCTTCAGGGCATCTTCTGGCATATTACCAATATCGGAAGTTTTTTGCTCGGATTTTGATGTCTCCTCGATTTATTTTGCTATCTTTGCAACGGAAATCTCAAAGACGGATCTTAATCCCATGATTAAAAAACTTATTTTTCTGCTACTGGCAGTACTGCTGACAACAGACATATCATCCTATACCCTAAAGCGTGTTAGCGTACACGATCCCAGTATTGTATGGGATCCGACAACCCAAATCTATTATATCTTTGGCTCACATCGTGCGTCAGCCAGGAGTAAGGATCTGATGAGTTGGAGCACGATAACGGTACCTTGGAAGACAACAACCAGTAATAACGCACCAAATAGTGCTGCATTCATCACTCCGCAAATAACCAAGGTGAAGAAGGGCGATACCGAATACGAACTCAACTTCAATGCTTTCAACTGGTCGAAAAAGGGCAGTGCCAACTACAGCGTAGATGGTAATATGTGGGCCCCTGATGTTATTTGGAACGAAAAGATGCAGAAATGGTGTATGTACCTGAGCATCAATGGAGAAGCGTGGTTCTCGAGCATAATTCTGCTGACGGCAGACAAGATTACAGGTCCCTATCGCTATCAGGCTCCGGTTGTCATGAGTGGCTTCAAAGGCGGTTCTGATTATAAGGAAACAGATTTGGAGATTGCCATTGGAACCCAGAGCGCGTTGCCCGCACGTTATAATACAGGTAACAGTTGGGGTACCCGATGGCCTAACTGTATCGACCCTTGTGTTTTCTATGATGAAGAAGGAAAGCTATGGATGAGTTACGGATCATGGAGCGGCGGCATATGGATGTTGGAACTGGACGAAGATACAGGACTGCGTGACTACAATGTGAGTTATACTCAGTTGGGCAGTGGTGACGGCATCACCCAGGATCCTTATTTCGGGAAGAAGATAGCCGGTGGTTACTATGTCAGCGGTGAAGCCAGCTATATAGAGTATATCAATGGCTATTATTACCTGTTTGTAACCTATGGCGGTCTTGCTGCCGGAGGAAATCCTGACGACTACAACAATGGCGGATATCAGATGCGAGTCTTTCGTTCAACCAAGCCCGGCGGTCCCTATACCGGTCCCAATGGTCAGAGTGCCATATTTGCAAGTTATCTGTTGAACTTCGGTGCCAATGCCAATGCATATCGTGGCGAGAATATCTTCGGGGCATATACCGACTGGGGAAATCAGGCCAAGGGAAGCGACGGAGAGCGTTCGCAAGGTCACAACAGCATCATCGCTGCAGAGGACGGTCGTACCTATCTGGTTTATCACACACGTTTCCAGGACAGAGGAGAAGGTCATCAGGTGCGTGTGCACCAAGTGTTCCAAAACGAAAAAGGATGGCTCGTAGCAGCTCCTTTTGAATACACAGGCGAACAAGTGAAGAGTGCCGACATCGCCACCATGCAGCAAGTATCAGAAGAAGCAATCTCTGGCACATACAAGCTTTTGGTACACAAATATCTCCTTGACCATACAAAGAAAGAAGCCGTATCTCCTGTAACTATTCAGTTGAATCAGGACGGCACCATCAGCGGCAGCTATACAGGTACGTGGCAGGCAACGGAAGGAACCTCCTTTGTCACCATCCAACTGGGCAGCACCGTCTATTATGGTGTGATGGTCGAGCAAACGATGGAGCCAACGAACAAAAAGGTTAATGCTTTTACCTGTATGGCATCAAGCGGCGTTACTATATGGGGCTACCAGACCGAACAGACCACAGGCATCAGCAATGCTGTGGCTGACGAAGAAATGGCCACAGCAAAAGGCTGTTGGCACACCCTGGACGGACGAAGGTTGGAGGATAAGCCCTCAAATAAAGGTATATACATCTTCGATGGAAGAAAAATAGTTGAAAAATAAAAAGCGAAGAGCGAAGAGCTCTTAGGTTAAAATGTTAAAGGATCCCTTCTGACTCTGCCCATCTTCGCGAATGGGGAATACCCATTCGCGAAGATGGGCTGTAGGTAGTCGCCTTTTTTTACGCAGAAACCCTTCGAGAGAAATCTCGGAGGGTTTTCTGCGTTTATAGTTAACAGATAATAGTTAACAGATAATAGTTAACTTGATTTCATTTCTAAAATCAAAACTTTGTAACTGAGTTCTGAGTCTCTTTTCCTTATTTCAACTTGATGATGTCACTCCACCTTGTCGTAGGATTCTTGCTCTTGTGGTCATGTTTGATGGCATCG
>CADCIP010000075.1 GCA_902801485.1 uncultured Bacteroidales bacterium
AGGGAGAACAGTGACTGTTGCTTATTTGGCTGTTATCGAAGAGCCTGTTGCTGTCACTGGCCAGGATGATGCAGCAAAAGCTGAGTGGTGGCCACTGTCAGACTTGCCACATCTGGCATTTGATCATTATGATATTATGCAGGATGCAATCAAGCTATACACGAAATTTTTAAAGAAATAAAAGCTATGATTTGGTTCGTTATCATTACAGTAATCGTTATAGTATTCTATGGTATTATTAGTATCGGTACCAGCAGAAAATCTGTAAGCATGGAATCGGAAAATGAAGAAGAATTGTCAATTCCGCTATCCATTACTGTTACTTCCGTGTCTGACAAGAATAATCCATCAGAACCACTGAAAGATGATAACGAGTCATCAAAGTTGAAGAAATGTATGGCGCAGAAGAATAATGTTGTAATTCGCAAGGCTGAACGGCGGGATGTACCTTTGTTGTTGGAGTTTATAAAGGGAATTGCCCAGTATGAGAAGATGGAGAACGAGGTAGTTGCTACGCCTGATGTGCTGGAACAGGAAATGTTTGATGAACACAGGGCTGAAGCCGTTTTTGCTGTCGTTGATGGACGTGAGGTTGGCTTTGCACTCTATTTCTATAACTTCTCAACGTTCATTGGTCATTCAGGATTATATCTTGAAGACTTGTTTGTGTGGCCAGAAGACCGTGGCAAAGGCTATGGAAAAGCATTGCTGCTGCATCTGGTCAAGATCGCACGGGAGCATCATTGTGGACGTATGGAGTGGTCGTGTCTGAACTGGAACCAGCCAAGCATAGACTTCTACCTTTCACTCGGAGCCGTGCCCATGAAGGAATGGACAGTTTATCGATTGGATGCTGCCGCACTGGAACTCTTATCATAAAGAATATGAAGTAAGAGAGATTACAAGATATAGGCGTATATCCTTTCCTTTGAGGTTCGTGTGATTGTTTGGACGGACTTTGAGAACTCTCAGAATTTAGATACAAATCTATTCCCACACCGCACTTTCTGTGAAGACCGTGCGGTTCCAAAATAAATAATAAATATGAAGCATATATACTACATCATTGCGACAATGATACTTTTTACGGTATCATGTTCAAACAAAAAGAGTCCTGAGAGCCAATATCCCATGGATTATCCTTCTTACAATACTTCCGCTGACTCTGCTAAGCCGGATAGCACTATTTCTGAGCCTATAGATCAGAAGCCTGTAAATACACAAAGCTCGAACTACAGTAGAGATATTAGGGAAAAGGAAATTGATAACATGAGAGGTTTTGACCCAGCATCTGAGGACGATATGGATGACAACGGCATGTCACGTTATATGGAAAATAACGACGAAGAAGGTTGGGATTAACCAATAGAAATATATCCTCAATCCCGAGGTTATCTCTGTTTGGCCGACTATTTGAAACTCCGAGTCGTGAGACTCCGCCATTGACGCGTGGACGCATTGCTACTTATTTCGTGGATGTAATTCTGTGAATTTCCGGCAAGGCTTCTGGGACGTCGAATAATAGCAAACGCTTTGGAACGACCTGCTGTGATAGCCGGTCGTTCCTTCTATTTTGAAGCCAATTATAGCAAGAAAAGCAAATAATCATTTCCTATGCAGATAGACTGCACTGATACATTTTACCTTTGCACTGTCAAACTTAAAATGTGACTTGTTATGGGATTTTTCGATTATCTATTATTCGGTGCTTTGATAAACAGTTTAAGAAACAGTGGACGGAGTAACAACACTCATTCCAGTTTCTCTAGTGACAGTTATAATCGTGGTTATGAAGATGGCTACGATGACTGCTGTATGGATCATGACGGCTACCATGATAATTGTAGTTGTGACTATGATAACGACTGCTTTGAGGATTGTAATGATGACTTTTTCTGTGATTTTTAAAAAGGAGGTAAGATATGCTTAGGATAGATAAAATTATGAAGGAGCATAATATTAATACCCTTCAACTTGCTGAGATCATGCATGTATCTCCTCAATATGTGAGTGAGGTTGTCAATGAAAGAAAGAATATTACCATTACTGTTCTTGCAAAGTTTGCGAAAGCTCTCCAAGTACCGATGGCTTCACTTGTCGAAGGGTATCATGAAAAGGAGCAACTGGGTTTCAACAGCTTCAACTGTCCCTATTGCGGTAATGTTATTAGCATTGAAAAATCGGATAAATGCTAATACACTTCGGTTAACTATTAACCTGACAGGTTAAATTCGTAATGCTCTGAATATCAAAAGCTAAAACATCTAATAATAAATTGAAAATTCTATTTAAATTTGCAGATTACAAAATTATCAAATAACATAATAAACAGAACTATATGAGAAAACTAATTATGTTAGCATTGATGCTTACTATCAGTTATGGTGCATCAGCTCAGAGAAAAACTGAAATCGTAGAAACGACAGTTAATACTGTCAAAGACGATGGTATGGTACTCAAAAGAAAAGTTGCCATTGGCAGGTTTTCCAATGAGACCCAGTATGCTAAGGGAATCTTCTATGACAAAGAGAATGATCCTATGGGGAAACAGGCACTTGACATTCTTTCGGCCAAACTTGCTTCTTCGGGCAAGTTCCTATTGCTCGAACGTAGTGATCTGGCTACTCTTTTAGAGGAATGCCAGAAAAATGGAGGTGGTTCTTCAACAATCGGTGCAGACTACATGATTATCGGTTCTATTACAGAGTATGGACGTAAGAATACCGGTAAGAATGGAGTTTTTACTTCTCAGAAAACGCAAACAGTAGAAGCAGCAGTGTCAATTCGTCTTGTTGATGTTTCCACAGGACTTATTATCTATTCGGATGAAGCCAAAGGATCTGCTGAACTAACCACAAAGACAACCATGGGCGTGGGTGGACAAGCCAGCTATGATGCCACACTAAGTGACAAGGCTATTTCTGAAGCAATTAATCAGCTTGTAGAGAACATTATTAATAAATGTACAAACAGTCCATGGAAGACATACTTCCTTTCATACGATAGTGATGCCGTCCTTGTCATATCTACTGGTGGCGATACTCCTGAGACAGAATACTCTTTCGTGGAAGTTTCATCTTCCGAAACAATCGATTCTACAAACATGTCTAATTACATAATTGAACAAATAAAATGAAAAAGAGTCTGATTTTTATCTTTGGTCTTGCACTTTTAATGGTAGGATGTAAAGCACATCTCCCTGTTGCTCAGCAAGGTGGTAAAGACGATGTTGCCTATCTGCTATTCGTTGGTCAGAAAGAATATGGTGGGGAACAGGTTCAAGTGTCTATTGACGGTGCAGCCCCTTTCACTGCAGAAGTTGTTAAAGCCAAGAAAGCCAGTCGCAAAGGGACACAGTATGCTATCGCAACTGG
>CADCIP010000076.1 GCA_902801485.1 uncultured Bacteroidales bacterium
TATAAAGGCAGTCTGGGAGATTGAGGAAAAACTGGGTTACGAATTGGCAACCGTACTCAATTCCACATTCTGCTATAAACTGCATCCGCTCGAGCTTGCTCGCTTGCTACCAACGGGACGCAAGAAAGAACACCTGACGATGAACCACCAGCCGTACTATAGCCCATCATCGAGTGCAAAGGTACAAAGAAAAAATGATAACGCCAAATTCTTCAGGAGGCAAATTGCATTATGTCATTGTTTTTATGAAAAAGATTAGTAAATTGGAGGGTATTATGTCCACCACTCCTTAAAAAATATAAAAGAAAAGCACATTTTTGCTTATCAAAACTCGTTAATAACAAAAATTTTATTATATTTGCACCAAAAAGTATTGACATGACTCTTCAAAAGTGGATAAAGGACAGAGCTATACATGGTTATCCCACGTTCTCCATTGAGGATGTGAGAAATACTGGTATGTATTCTTCTGAGCAGATTCTTCAGAATGAACTTTCAAGGCTTTGCGCTAATAAAACCATTGCTAACGTTTACAGGGGATTCTATGTTATTTTCCCTGTTCATTACATTTTAAGAGGTTCCATTCCTGCAAGCTATTATATTGACCAGTTGATGTCCTATCTTGGCAAGCCTTACTATGTCTGTATGCTTAGTGCGGCAGAACATCTTGGTGCAGCTCACCAGCGTCCCCAACAGTTCTCTGTCATGACAACTTTTCCAAAGCGTCGGGTAGTTTCAACTCGTAATGTAACCATTGATTGGTTCTATCGTGACAGATTACCAGAGGAGGCTTTCATTATTAAGAATACCGAAACTGGAACCATCCGCATCTCCAATCCACTCTTGACGGCTGCTGACCTTATCCAATATCAACAGCATGTGGGTGGACTTTCAAGAGTGGCTACCATCCTTGAAGAACTGGCTGAGCAAATAGACATTCGTAACCAGTTTCGGCTGATTATGTCTTATGTCAAAACTGTTACATGGCAACGACTTGGTTATATATTGGAAAAAATCATAGATGAGACTACCTTAGCGGATGAACTCTACGAACAGTTGTATTCTAAGTCTGTCCACATGGTATATAAGCCTTTAAGTACATCAGCAGAAGATAATCCATCAAACAGGGATAGCCGATGGAAAATAAATATAAACGTTCAAATAGAAACAGATGATATATGATTAACAGAACAGCTATACAACAATGGAGTAATCATGCTCCATGGATAGACAATGCCCAGATTGAGCAAGACTTGATTATATGTCGTGCCTTGGTTGCCATCTTCAGTGATGAGTTTCTGGCATCGCAACTTGCTTTCCGTGGTGGAACAGCCTTGCATAAACTCTATCTGTCACCCCAGCCACGCTATAGTGAGGACATTGACTTGGTTCAGATCAATCCAGGTCCGATAAAGCCCATCATGTATCGTCTTGGTGAAGTGCTCGATTTTCTTCCTGATAGAGTTACGAAACAGAAACGGTATAACAATACCATGTTGTTCCGAGTTGAGTCTGAAATACCGCCCACTGTACAGATTCGACTGAAAGTTGAAATCAACTGCTTCGAGCATTTCAATGTCCTTGGTCTAATCAAAGTTCCTTTCCGCATGGAAAACTCTTGGTTTACAGGTGAAGCAGAACTGACAACCTATCATTTCGAGGAACTATTAGGAACTAAGCTTCGCGCCCTTTACCAGCGTAAGAAAGGCCGCGACCTCTTTGACCTCTATATCGCCTTACAACGTAAGGAGGTAGATGTTGATAAAGTCCTACAATGCTACAAGAAATATATGGAGTTCGTGGTCGATAAAGCACCTTCTTACAAGCAGTTCGTCAATAACATGCAGGAGAAGATGGAAGATGCCGATTTTATCAATGACACACAATCCCTCTTGCGTCCTGAAATATCATTCAATGTAAACGATGCCTATCCCCTTATTTACGAGACATATATAGATAAGATGGAAGGAAAAAGAGACTAAAAACTCACTTTTCCTAAACCTCTGCCACCGTTTGGCGTACCCCTGTCATACTTTTGCAGATAAAATCATAGAAACATGGACAACGATAGAGGACAAAGTTTGATAACCAAATACGTCTGGGTGATAGAAACCATCTATCGCAGACGTAAGATCTCATTCAAAGAACTGAATGAAATCTGGCTCCGTGATGAAATTAGCAGAGGAGTAGATATTCCCAAACGCACCTTCGACAACTGGCGATATGTCATCTGGGATATGTTTGGCATCAACATCGTCAATGAAAACCGTGGTGAATACCGCTACTATATCGAAAACGAAGAAGACATAAGTAAAAACGGACTTCGTTCCTGGCTATACAACACTTTCTGTGTGAGCAATGCCTTAGCCAACAGTCAGAGCATCAAAGATCGCATCCTCCTAGAGTATGTGCCGTCTGGACAGCAATACCTCCAGCCCATCATCGAAGCCATGAAGGAGAACCGTGTCCTGAACATCACCTATCACAGCTACTGGAAGGACGAAGAGAACAACTTCGACGTGCAGCCGTATTGTGTGAAGCTGTTCCGTCAGCGTTGGTACATGGTAGCACGTAGTACCTATTCTTATTATTATGAGAAAGGTCCACGTATCTATTCTCTGGATCGTATTAAATATCTTCATACAACAGATGAGACATTTGAAATGCCAAAGGACTGGACGGCAGAGAAGTTCTTTGAAGGCTGTTTTGGCATCATAGCCGAACAATCTGTTAAGATTCAACCAGTCAAGCTGAAAGTATCAGCAGGACAAGCCAACTACATCCGTGATCTAAAGATGCACGAGTCGCAGGAAGAGATTGAACGTAATGAAGAATACAGCATCTTCACCTTTTATCTCCGTCCTACGTTTGACTTCATACAGGAAATCCTTTGGAACGGCGAGGACATGGA
>CADCIP010000077.1 GCA_902801485.1 uncultured Bacteroidales bacterium
ACTTGAATTACGATCATGCCGACTGGCTTACTATTACTTTGGGTGCACAGAAGAACGTCAAATTAGGTAACGGGATAACATGGACTCCACAATACAACGCGTCGTTGATGAAACCGTGGTTCACGACGACGTTTAACGGTCATAAGAAAAGCTTCAACCATGCGATGCTGACCTTACAACTGGGCAACATAGTGTCACTGCCTCACGATTGGCTATTACAGGCCGACTTCAATATGCACACTCACGGCAATACAGGCTCGAATATCTTGGTTAACTGTACCAACCCAATGCTTTCGCTCAGTATCAGCAAAGACTTCTTCCAACACCGTCTCAATGTCAAACTGACAGGTAACGACCTCTTCAATGGTGGCATCAACCATGTTATGCTTTACAGCAATAGGATGATGTTTCGGAAAATGGAGGACAACGATTCCAGATGCGTCAGCCTCTCAGTGCGTTACCGCTTCAATGTTACTCCGTCGAAGTATAAGGGTACAGGTGCTGGTAATGCAGAAAAGAACAGATTATAATTGAAAAGAATAATATTATGTAAGAGTCAAACCCTCAAATAAAGAAAAAAGCAATGAGTCCATAAGATAATTTTCAAAAATGTGTTGGAATGTGAAGGAAAAATCGTACCTTTGCACCGAAGACATATAAAAAGACGAAGCAACCGCAGCTTTTGTTAGTCTCCCGAACGGCAAATTCAATAAGACTTCATAGAAGCGATGGCTGCCTGCTCACGACTCCTACAACGGAGACGTGGGCTTTGGCGGTAGCAGCATCTATGAAAGGTTTGCCTACCTGGGAGCTTGCTGTGACACCAAATAAACCCAACCCACGTCCTCCGTTTCTTTCTCTCGCCTCACGGCGTATTATATGTGTTTATTATCAGAAATTTAACGGAAACGTAATATGAATCACAATGAAGAAGTCCCAGACTTTCTGGGAGGGCTTGACGACATGCTACCCGCCGATGTCCTGAAGAAGGTGAACGAACTGTTGGAGCGTGTGCACCGCAAAGACAAAGATCACCAAGGCAGCACCGTGTTCATCTATGCCCCTGGCAGCCAGTATGTGGATAAACAGTTTAATATTGGAGCCTACCCCCGACCCCTCCCAAAAGGGAAGGGAGTAGATAGCGCTGAAGCGTCAAAGAGCCTGCCTGATGTCCTTGCTACGGATGAGGCGATGGCGCTGTGGAAGAAAACCCAAGCGGCAGGGTGGATTGATGCAAACTACCAGCCCCTGCTCTCGCGGACGCAGGCGGCACTCCTGGCCGATGCGATGGCTGAGCGGCTGGGCATCAAGGAGAAGTGGAAGGTGTTCGAGGGGCTGTGGAACAGGAAGAATATGTACCGTGACTATTACAAAGCCCTAAACCTGCAGCAATCGTTGGCATTTCAAGACGAAATCAAGAAACTATTGCGATGAGATGTTTATGTTGTACCCGCCACATGATACCGATTATGTAGCGGGTACAATCATTTTTTCTATTACTTTGTCATATAGAAATTGATAAGCCTCTTGTGGGTTGAAGGCCACTTCAGGTCTTAAGAGTGGTTCTACGTCAGTCAGGAACTCTTCGTCCTGCATCTTCTCATTCATATTCTGTACAAACTCCTTGTGTGAGGGAGCGCGATCAACGACAAACTCCATGTATTTATGGTAACATTCCAACATCTTTTCAACATTACACTCACGAGTCGTAAGTCCTTTATGCAAATCAAAGAGGTCACGTCCTTTCTTGCGCTGATACAGTGCACGCAGTTTTGTACCCATCAATTCCTCAAACTGATAGGTCGTCAATGCGGCCTCTCCTGTAAACCAACTGTTTTCGACCTTAAAAGGAACCTTTATCAGTCCCATTACATTGAAATGTTCGAAGCAGTTAATCTCAATCTTGATACGTAACTGTTGCACAGGTGGCATCTCAGATTCAAAACGAAAGAACATCTTATTGCTGTGTTTCTTCTGCGCTGTACTCCTGTTGGGTAACCAGTCCAAGACTTCACCTAATCGGAACATGATGGGTTTGATGGGGCCTGGCGTAATCTGGACTAAGTCTATATCCTCACTGTACCGAGGCTGTGGCTGTAGATAGAGTTTATGTAATGCCGTTCCTCCACGGAAGGCTAATTGTGAAGCCAAGAACTCATCGTTGAAGATGCTTATCAGGGCGCGACAGATAATTAGGTCTTGCTCTACCATCGCATCAGTGTTCCAAGGCACCTGCTCGTGCCATTCTTGTATGGAATATTGGGGAATCATATTTCGTCTGTATCTATTTCATAATTAACTATTATCTTCCAACGATTGTCTATCGCCATGTCCTCGCTGGTGGACACTGACTGCTTTAACGGTGTCCTGCGCATGGTCTTACCCGTTTGCTTGAATAAAGAATAGAGGTTGTCTGCCTGTTCCGTCTCTTCAATCAGTTCAAGCAGATAGCCCAAACGTTGTATGGTGGCACTACTGAAATATGCCAATAGGGGCAATTTTGATCCATCCCATTGCATTGTCTCGCATAGTTCTAGAAGGATCTCTGCCGCCCGACTCAGTCCGCCGATTTTCTGTTCCTCTGCCACGATGTCAAGGGCCGTCAGTTCTGCGCCTGCAACGTTCATATATCCCATCTGTGTCTTTACCTTCTTGGTATAGTCGAGTGGAAGGTCTTGTCTGAGCTCAGCCTGTCAATGTAGAACGAAGGTGGAACGATTCCTCGCAACTTATATTCGGTAGGGATGATGACATAGAAGTTTTGCCAGGGCGACATGATAATGCCGCGATTTGTCAACCGCTTCAGACTATTCTGCAGGGCTTGATCTGAAATCGGCAGATGCAGACCTATGACATCTTCTTTTGTGAAGATGTAGCGTCCTCTCAGCATCTCACTGATAACCCATTCATGCAAATTATTAACTTCTGCCATAATCTTACAAAATTTGCAGTCTACATGCGTAACTAATCACAGACTGATTATTTCTGCATTTTGGCTGCAAATATACAACTATTATCTCATATAACAAAACATTTTGCTGTTTTTCTGTCAATTCACCAATAAGAAAGACCAGAATATGGAATGTAGCCGCTTCATGTAGCAGCCATGTAGCAGGTAAATGTTTCTGCTTTTTTGTATCTTTGCAGCGACCTAATCTTTATCAATATGGGAAAGGATAATCACAAGAAATGCTCGGCCCAGGGGGACGCTTCTCACAAGAAGAACTACAAGGAATACACGGCCACGGTGGATGACATTGAGCGGTTCCTGAGCGACAACATCGTGCTCAGGCATAATGTGCTGACGGGGCGGACGGAGTACCGTGTTCCCGAGCGTGACGCCTTCGCGGAATGGGAAGCAGAAGGGCTGACGGCCGATGATGACGGCCAGGTATGGCAGACGATCTCCGACCGCGTCGTGAACACGCTGTGGCGCATCCTGTCGCGTGAGAAGAAGGTGAAGGTGGACGATATCTGGCGCGTCATCGGTTCGGACTTCGTGCCGATGTTCAATCCCTTCACCTTCTACCTGGAGCACCTGCCGCCGTGGGACGGCCAGGACTACATACTGGGCATGTCGGTGAGCGTGTCGGTAAAGGGGGACACGGCGATGCAGATGCGCTTCTACGAGTACCTGAAGAAGTGGCTGGTGGGCATGGTGGCCGGATGGGTAGACGCGCAGGTGGTGAACAACGTGATCCTGGTCTTGATAGGTGAGCAGGGGGCCTACAAGACGACGTGGTTCCAGTACCTGCTGCCGCCCGACCTGCGCCGCTACTTCCGCATCAAGACGAACTCGAGTCACACCACGAAGGACGACCTGCTGGCACTGACGCAGTACGGCCTGGTGTGCTACGAGGAACTGGACGCCATGACGCCGCGCGACCTGAACCAACTGAAGTCGGCGGTGACCATGACGAGCGTTGACGAGCGCATACCCTACGACCGCTACCCGGACCACCGTCCGCACGTCGCCTCGTTCTGCGGCACGGGCAACAACGTGCAGTTTCTCTCCGACAGCACCGGCAACCGCCGCTGGCTGCCGTTCGAGGTGGAGTCGATCGACTCGCCAAGAGAAAAGCCCTTCGACTATTCCAACATCTACGCGCAGGCCTACGCCCTCTACCGGCAGGACTTCCGCTACTGGTTCTCACGCACGGAGATAGAGCAACTGGCGGTGCACAACCGTCAGTTCGAGACGCCGCGCCTGGAGCAGGAACTGGTGCAGATGTACTTCCGCGTGCCGTCGGAACGTGAGCCGGGTGAGTTCATGCCGGTTGCCCTGGCGCTGCAGATCGTCAGTGCCAACATCGTCCAGAAACTCTCGACGGTGGTGCTTGGCCGTGCCTTCGTGGAGCAGGGCTTCCCGAAGGTTGTCCAGCGGCATGTCAGGGGCTACCTGGTGGTACGGCGCTCTGCCGAGGAGATGATGGCCATGAGACGTATGACGGCAAGGGAGTCGCGTGAGGAACAGGTAACAGATGTAACAGATATATTCTGAAAAAAGTCCCCCGCGTACCGCGCGCATACGGTACGCGTGAAAGATTTTCCTAAAAACATCTGTTACATCTGTTACCTGTTACAAAGAAGAAGAAAAAAAGAAAAGGGAAAAAGGAAGAAAGAAAATGGAAAGAAAGACTATGAAGGCAAAGAGTAAATCGGAATTGGCTATGGCAGCGGGAGTGTCTCTCGGCACGCTGGCCAAATGGATGAAGCCCTACAGGCAGGAACTGGAGGCGCTGGGCTTGAGGCCCGGCATGCGGGTGCTGCCTCCCGACGGCACTTTACGCCCGAAAGTGCCGTAGTTTACCAGGGAAAGGAGGCGTCGGGACGACCGTAAACTGCCGTCGGAACGACCCGAAGATGACGTTGGAACAACCCGTAGATGACGTCGGGACGAGGCGGAAAACCTTATCTCTCCTTATCTCTTCTTATCTCTCCTAACTCATCATAACTCGTAAAGCGCTCTTTGAAATGTTGTAACTTTGCAAATGGAAAAAGCCCTTTGGGCAATTAAGAATTTAGAATTAAGACTTCTTTCAGTCGCTTCGCTTGGTGAAAGCGAGCGGAGCTCGAGCGAAGATGTATCGGCTTTCAGCCGAGTAAGAATTAAGAATTCAACTTTCGGAAGTTGATATGATAAAGACAAAAACAATAAAAACACCACTCATGATGGCTGTGGCCTTTAGGCCAACGTTCTGTTCTTCCTGTCTTGTGCCTAAGAGCACGCTCTTGCACAATCCAGAAGCCCAGTACGGTTTTGTTCCAAAACACAGCCTTCATGGTGGCAAAAACAC
>CADCIP010000078.1 GCA_902801485.1 uncultured Bacteroidales bacterium
CTGGCAGTAGTTTATGCCATGTACTTCAATCACAAATACTCACGTGCTGGTCATCTCTTCCAAGACCGTTTCAAGTCTGAACCCGTCCGCTCGAGCTCTGCAGACATTGCCGAGTCACGACAGAGGTCGAGCATAGCTCAAACTTTGGAGATTCAGGCCCTCGACAAAGAACAGCGCAACCAAATTCTCCTTGCCCTTTTAGACCTCGGAGCAGGCTTCCGACAAATCTCCCGAATCACCGGAGTCTCCTATGGTGTAATCCATCGCTTAAACAGCAAGCGCTAACTGTAACTTTGCACAGGATTGCGCCAAAACAGCGGATCAAGGAACCGTCCCCTGATCTTTGATCTTTGATCTTTGTTTTTATCGATAGTCTTCAATTTTTGAAGTTCTTACCGCGATTTCTACCAAATTACAAAATATTGGGCACCCCACTTCTCTCTAAACACTAACTATAAGCCTCTACTAAACTTCTTATCTTTTCAGCCGCCTTTGGCATATCGCTTACATCGTATTTATACACCGGAACATCCTTTAATGCTGCATAATCAGAAGCTGCCGTCTCCTCATTTTGCAAATACAATTCTGCCAGGGTTTCATCCAATATAATTTTCTCATCATAGCGAATGCTTTGTATCATGTTATCCACAGAAGTTTGAAGAAATATTACCGCTATAGGATGAAGGTTATCATATAAAGATAAAGAGAGCGTCTCATTTGTGCCGTCAGGATTAAGCTGACAGAAATTACAGCTTATCACATATATATCGTCAGGATCTAGTGTTTTATCCATAAACACTTTAAGTTTCTGCTGGTTATTCTTTAAGTCAATAGAATTACAATTAGCGCGTATCAACATACTCACAACAGAAGTTATACGGGCAGGCAACTGCTCTGCTAAAAGCATCTTAGATAGTGTTCCCTTACCAGTTCCCTCTGTTCCTGCCACTAAAATGATATTTTTACGTTTTCCATTTGTGTTCTTATGCTGAGTCTTAGGATAGTAGAAGTAAACCAACTTTCGTATACTCTCATTCTCATCTATTGCCAAGTTCTCAAGAAAAGAAGAATCGTCTAATAGAGGGCGAAGCTTCTTTCTTCCATAATTGCTTATTCCATTTATACATGTCAAATACAACTCATCAGTGTTCATTTGAGCCTGCACCAGGTCAAAGTACATCTTAGTATCTACTGCTTTGGGGCAATGCTCTTTGATATATTTAAGAAGATGATAGAGAGAACGAAAGTAATGACCTAATTGGTCAGATTCGGCAGTAAAAGCAAGACCATATATCTTTTCAATCTTATCTCTTGTTTCAAGGCTATTAAGCACTGTAAGTGCATTTTCAGATTTGCAGACTTCGTCAATAGGCTTTTCAATCAGCACTCTAATACTATGGATATACTCATAACCTTCAGTCTTATCGCCCTTATTTTTCAAACGAGGTAATATTGAACGATAGTTTTCAAGAAGATGGAAGAAATTCTGTTCAAATTGTTGAAGTTCGGCTTGTCGTTTTTGTTGCTTGAATATATCAATTTGCTTTTGGTAGGTTATATAAAGGAACACAACACTTACTAAACCAGTTACCCCCCCTAACACACCGCCTACATAATCTCCAAATAATCCAAATGCATCGGGTGTGTAAGCGAATGGCAGTTTATACAAACGCCCCACAAAGAACCACCGGGACGGGTTCCTGTTTCATCACATGCGATAAATCATGCTTTTACTGATTCCTGTCAATCTCTCCAACTGACGCAATGATGCTCTTTTACCCTTCAATTCTATTAATACAGACTTCTTTATATCTGCAGGCAATTGTTGAAAAGCGCTGCTATTCGTTGCGCCAGTCTTTTCTTTTATCAGCATCATAACCTGATCATCCGAAGGACGTCCTTTCGAGGCATCCTCTATATCAAGACATGCAACTTCATCAGAAATAGGCTCATTTACAAGCTCACTCAACTCATTCAATGGTATTCTGTTCAAAACAGTATGAGTATCACACAACGGGAATAGCGTACTATTTTTGTCTTCATATTCATGCCAACTGCTAAATTCGTAATCATTTACTTTATTCACAATCCCGGCCTTAACTGGGTTTTGGTGAATATATCTCAGAAGCGTCACGAAATAAGCCATATCGTTCACAGGCTCACTTTTAAAACGCTCGCGGAACAGATGGCCGTCTCTTGAATACTTGTGATTATAATAGTATACATATGAGGAAGCAATCCTTTTTATAGCCATTCCAATTGTGTCCTCGCGTTCACGAATGAGAAGATGAATATGATTAGACATCAGACAATAAGCATACAGAATATAGTTCCTTCCTGCAGGTGTACCATCAGATTCGTACGACTGAGCCATCAAATCTAATGTATTGAGAAACTGGTAATAGTCCTCCTGCTCCTCAAAAATGTTCTGGTGATTTATACCACGCATCATCACATGATATATACCAGTTCCTGATGCTTGTCTCGCCTGCCTTGGCATTCTCAACTATTGATTATTGATGACTCCTATTATTCGTGAAACAGGTACCCGTCCCCCCGTTCTCTCGACCAACCATGTAACTGTCGTTCGCGTTTGTATGCTTCTTCTAACGTGAGGTATCGTCCTGTCTGGTGATCTTGGAGCCTCCTCTCTAAATCAGAAGTGCACCCCACATAGTATTCGTTGTTTGCACATAAAAGAATATATATTACGGCCATTTACATCTTTTGATCTAAGTTTTTACCTTTCTCTTCATGTTGGAAATTCGGTATGAATTCCCGAATTGCATCTACAACTTCTGATTTGGTAAAATCTTCGCGTGCGAAGATTCCCTCCAGCTTCTCAAAGAAGCCATTCACCTCATCCATCTCATGGCGAGTGGTCTGACAAACAACACCCAGTGCCTTGAACCGCTGCATATCAATCTTCTCACCCGGAACATAGAACTCCTCGAATGCCTTTTCACCCGTGGTGTCAGAACCAAAGTAAACCGTAGGATACTTATTGTCATCCCAACCCAGGGCAGCGGCCTTGCGCTTTGCTTCATCATCACTGCTGCAAGGATCTTTTACGAGACCGTTGGCCGTAACGAACTTATCACAGATAGAAGAGAAGGTGAGCATTTGGTCTTCACCTAACTTCGGGAAGAACACCTCACCGCCGTTACCGAGAATACAAGCCAGCATACAAATCTGGCCGGACTCTTCAGGGCTTACGAAGTAGCGCTTTACGTCACTTGGTGCGGCCAACGGCTGCTTCTTTTGCAAGCGGTGAATCCATCCGTCGGGCAGCGAACCGTTGGAGAAGGCCACGTTGGCAAAACGGGCAGTGGTCACCTTGAAGTATTTGTTGTACGCCATCACAAGGTCTTCCATAATGCGCTTGCTGGCGCCCATGATATTCACGGGATTGGCGGCCTTATCCGTACTTACACAGAAGAAATGCTTGGGAGGATATACAGTCAGCAGATCCATCAGTTTCTTGGCCTTGATATCATTGTTCTCAATGAGTGCCTGAACTGAATACCTATCCTTCTCCGAACGAACATGCTTATGTTCAGAGA
>CADCIP010000079.1 GCA_902801485.1 uncultured Bacteroidales bacterium
CTTCTGATTCGCTCATCGTCGATGCATCGCAACAATGGTATTTCGTCGCAGGTACCAACGGACGTTATGCACTCCGAAACGCCAATGGCGACGTGTTGGCAGCAAGCAGTTCGTATGCCTTGCTCACTACGAACAACTACACGGGAGCCAACTACCAGCTGTTCAACATAGAGTCCGTGGATGGCGTGTTCTGCAAAATCACCAGCAGCAGCAACAAGAAGAGTCTCGACCTCAGCAACAGCCAGTATGCTGCGGGCACACAAGTGGGACTGTGGGACTATGGTAACGTAGTAACCAACGGGCATCGCAACTGGTATCTGCTTCCTCTCCGCCAAGCATCCAAGCAGTCGGATGCCATCCTCGCCACTGAGAATGATGCGAGAAGTACCACCCCAATGATTTACAACATCATGGGCATCCAGCAATCTGCAGCATCGAAAGGCATCAACATCATCCGCCTCAGCAATGGAACAGTGAAGAAAGTATTCAGGAAGTAGAATTGGTAAAAGCCAAAAGCCAACGCCTAAGCTAAAGCCAATGATTCCTTTGATTTTTCTGAACCTTCAGTTCATCGAAAGCCAACCATGCCTTCGAATGTACTGAATGATTCCTTCGATTATTCTGAATGGTTTCTTTGATTCCACTGCCTCTTTCCTTTGATTCTACTGAAAAGCCGAGCCCTCAACGAAATTATAGCGAACCTTCGCCATCGCCACGCCGAAGGCTCGCCAAGTCGATGACGAACCGTCGGCAACTAGTTAAATTCAAAGGAGCGGTTCAGTCAATCCAAAGAATCGGTTCAGACAATCCAAAAAACAGCCCCCTCCAACTCCCCCAAAGGGGAGGGGATGCCATCCGGATGGAAATGCTAACGCCCATGCTGATGTCCCTATTTCACCATTTCAACTTTTCACAAACTGGCGTAAAGATTTGCTTTCTGCGTAGTTTTTTCATAAATTTGCAAAAAATAAACAAACAGATAAATCAGTTACTATGTTTGCACTAGCAAACGCAATAGGGGCATAGTAGAGACTGTTTTGTAAGGCTAAAACAAGGATGTGAGACAGTTCTTCGTGCAAGATTATCTCTGCATCTGCGATGTTTAGGTTTTCTTAGCCGAAAAGCCCATCTGGAATCAAGTAAGCCGCCCATGGGCGGAGCGGCTCTTGAGACACTGTTTCCAGTGCGGGCACAGCCATGTTGCTGTCGGGTTGCTCCTCAGCAGAGCCCGTTTCCTCGTCCGGCTGCGGTGCAAAGTTACGGATAAAAGGCCGAAATCACGAATTATCGCAAGATAATGAATGGTAAAGGCATAAAAAAGTTGGTACGATAATAATTGGATTGTATTTTTGTAGATGCAAAGAAACAAATCATACATAACCAATTAAAAACCGTACCAATATGCAAAGGAACGAAATTTCTTTCAAAGGACAAAAGATTTTCATAGGAATCGACGTCCATGCGAAAAGTTGGAAGGTGGCGATAGCCCCAGAGGTGGGAGCGGTAAAGTGTCACTCACAGAAGCCCTCCGCGAAAGAGCTCTTTGACTTTTTGAAGAAGAATTACCCGGATGGCGAGTATGAGGCCGTGTACGAGTCGGGCTTCAGCGGTTTCTCGACCTACTATGCCCTGAGGGAGGTCGGTATTGACTGCATCGTAATCCATGCTGCCGACGTTCCGACAACTCAGTATGAGGAGGTGATGAAGACCGACAGGGTTGACGCCGCGAAACTGGCGAGGTCGCTGAAGGCCGGCCAGCTCAGGGGCAACTATGTCCCCGAGAAGCAGTGCATTGACGACCGCTCTGTGGTCCGCATACGCAGGACGATACAGAAGCAGCTCAGCGGGTACAAGTCGAGGGTCAAGCATCTGCTGCACTGCCATGGTGTGGAAATGCCCGAGAGGTTTTCCAGGATACAGACACACTGGTCAAGGGCGTTCATCACGTGGCTGAAGAATGACGTGGAACTGATGTCCGACACCCGCATGTCGCTTGACCTGCTCATCAGGCAGGTGGAGGTCATCAGGGGCACGCTGCTGGAGGCAACGCGCCAGCTGCGCAAGATGAGCCAGACGGAAAGATACAGGCGTAGGCACGACCTGCTCAGGACAATTCCAGGAATCGGCCCCATCGTTTCCATGTGCATCCTGACAGAGGTGTGCGACGTGAAACGGTTCCACAACGAGAACGAGTTCGCCTCCTACCTCGGACTGATACCCACAAGCCACAGCAGCGGTGAGAAGACCGTGCATGGCGAGAAGACATTCCGAGGCAACAAGCAGCTTGGCCCGATGGTCGTCGAGGCTGCATGGGTTGCCATCGGCTGGGATGCGGGACTTGGCGCACAATACCTCCAATACAAGAAACGAATGGAACCACAGGAGGCGATAGTGAGAATTGCGAGGAAACTCTCAAACATCATCTTCTCCGTCCTGAAGAACGAAAGGGAATATGTACCATACCAAACGGGTAATTGACATACGGATTATCAGACAACTTCACAAGACGACTCCTAGTAAATTCTGCGGTACCGCTACGGCGGTGTCCCCTTAAATCAGATTGTTGCGTCTTACTATGTATTCTGAAGAAGTAAATTGATGGGCGGAAAATGGGCATCCGTGTCATCTCATAGAAGTTTGTCTGGTAGGTCTGTTGTCGGTAGTCATTCTGAACCCAGCGCAAGGCGTTGGGCAGATGGCTGCGTCTTCTTCAAAAGTCATCGTACTATCGGATTTAACGCTAAGTGACTAATAATAAACAGTTAATAAACAATAAATATTGTCCAATTATTTGGATAGCAACATAGAAGGAATTTAGCAGAATATATAATGAAACATTTCGTCATAAAATATTGGTGGGTGTTCCTTTGCCTTGTTGCTGTGTCTTTATACTCTTGCGATAATAACAACCTTACAGGCAAGAGTTATCAAGGCTATTACAATGCTTGCGAAAGGATTTATATAGAGTTCGAATCGAACTCTCAGGTAGAGGGAGAAATCTCTTCAACTGATTTTGTTGGCCGTTTCACCGATTATGTACGCGGACACTATGAATACAAACATCCCTATATCATAATTACTTGGACTAAGGCTGATTCGGATAACGAGGTATATAAAAATGTAATATCAAATCCGGACTCAACTATTGTAAACGAGTCATTAGATACGCTCAGGCTATATGAAGGAAATGAAGAATATATATTGCCAAGATACCATCTCTATCAGATTGACGAAAACGCCTCTTTCATGGAAAAGGTTGGGCAATATAGTTATCAAACTTTTCTGCTTATTATTATTTTTATTGTGAGATATTTCTTTTATATTATCGCTGCCATAGTGATTTTGAGATTTGCTATTAGGTGGCGTAAAAAAGTAATATTTATGAAAAGAATATCAGTAACCCTAATAGTATTAATTTCGTGCTTAGCAATATTTTCGCAAGAAACCATTGATTACCTTAATGTGGGTAAGACGATAAAGTTTGGGAAACAGAAATATAGTTTGGCATGGAGCTCTCATCCAACAGACTATTATTACATTCAGGAATGGTTGCCAAAAGGTGAGGCTTTTGACAACTACAGTCAGATGTTTACAGTATCTCTCCATTTCTCAGAAGAGCTAACCCCTCTGATTGCAGTGCAAAGCAAAGCGGCAGAACTTGACAAAAGAGGAATGTACGACAAGATTTGTAATTATAACATTTTTGAGAATGGCGATGAATATATTTTGGACTTCTTAGTATCGGAAACCGAGGACGGTTTGGTGAAAATAGTTGAGCATGATGTTCATCACTATAAGCAGGTAACAAGTCATGGAAAGAAGGCTTTGCAGCTTACCTTTATAAGTGAAAGAAGCTATGGCAATGACATTATGCCATTTCTTAATTCATTAAAAGACCGGCGTGAAAACGTGATAACAGATTTAACCCAAATGAATATTAAATGTAGGGTCAAGTAAATTCCAATTTAGCAAACAGAAACAAATATGAAATACCGATACATTGCCAGTTGCGTCTTTACGAGGGACTACCCGGAACTAAGTTTGCGCATACAG
>CADCIP010000080.1 GCA_902801485.1 uncultured Bacteroidales bacterium
GGCACTCCCGCCGCCCTCAACAGCGACACCGCCACAGGCCTCGCATTCATCAACCTGGCCCAGGCTGTCGTCACCGTCGTCAACCGCCGCAACCGCGAACAGCCTCAGACTAAGATCGTCGGCACGAAATAGTTACAAGACCAGTGGTTCGTAGGGCAGGCCGAAGACATCGGCCACAGCCTTGAACACCACCTTACCCTCTACGATATTCAGGCCCTTGGCCAGTGCGCCATCGTCCTTGCAGGCTTTCCGCCAACCCTTGTCTGCCAGGGCTATGGCATAACGCAGCGTGGCATTCGTCAGTGCCAGCGTCGAGGTGTTGGGCACCGCGCCTGGGATATTCGCCACACAGTAATGCACGATACCATCCTCGATATACACAGGATCGCTGTGGGTCGTCGGTCTGGACGTCTCAAAGCAGCCACCTTGATCGATAGCCACATCCACCAACACCGTTCCCGGCTCCATCAGCTGCAACATGTCCTTCGTGATCAGATGCGGTGTCTTGTCACCAGGCACCAGCACACTACCCACCACGATATCCACCGTGGGCAACTGCTGACGGATATTGTGCTCTGAGGAATAGAGCGTATGCACATTGGCAGGCGTCTCGATATCCAGCTGGCGCAGTCTGGGCAGCGAGATATCTGTGATGGTGACATCAGCACCCAGGCCGGCAGCCATCATCGCAGCAGCCTCGCCTACCACTCCACCGCCAAGCACTAACACCTTGGCAGGACTCACACCAGGCACGCCACTGATCAGCTTACCCTTACCGCCCTTCGTCTTCTGCAGATAGTAGGCACCATTCAGCGTCGCCATACGACCTGCCACCTCACTCATCGGCTGCAACAGCGGCAGAGAGCCGTTCGGCAACTGCACCGTCTCATACGCCAGACACACAGCCCCACTCTTCAGCATGGCATCCGTCAACTCCTTCTCGCACGCGAAATGGAAATAGGTAAAAAGCAACTGTCCTGGGCGCACCAGTTCATACTCTGGTTCGATGGGTTCCTTCACCTTCACGATCATCTCGCACTCACGATACACGGCCTCGATTGTCGGCAGGATCCGAGCACCGGCAGCCACATAGTCATCGTCAGAGAAACCACTTCCCTCACCAGCCGTATGCTGCACGCTCACCTCGTGTCCACGACGTGCCAACTCTGCCACTCCTGCAGGCGTCATGCCTACACGGTTCTCATTGTTCTTAATCTCTTTGGGAATTCCTACTTTCATAAGCTTTTCAGTTTTAAGTTTATTAGTTAATCTCATTAAATAACGCCAGTCCTTTTACTGTCAACAGATATTTCTGTCGCGGATGGCGAGGAGATTGAGGGTATAACAAACGGATATAGCCGTCTGTAATAGCAGGATTGAGGTATAGATTCAAAACATTCTTTCTATCCTTCAACCCGATACCTTCCATGATTTCTTTCACGGACAATTTTTGTTCACCAATTACCTGAACCAGACGTATGATGTTTGGATTTTCAGTATTTAACTTGTCCTGTACTTGTAGGGTACTTGTGGGGTACTTGTGGGGTAATAGTTCGCTTTCAGGCATTTTCCAATCCTCAGGTGCATCAATCATCATGTACCTGTTCTTTAAGGTATTGTTTTCGCCCAACAGCAGATTACGGAAGAATCTCACAAGGAATATTGGTTCGTAGCTGATACCCTTTTGCAAGTTCCGATAGTTTGCGCGTACAAGCGCATTGCGAAAATACCATGAGTAGCGCTCAAACAGGTCGTTGTTCACACTGAATCCTTGCGAGCGCAAATACTTGATGGTAAAGATGGCTGTGGTTCGAGTGTTACCCTCACCAAAGGGATGAATTTGCCACAGACCTGCTATGAACTTAGCCAAATGCTCTACCATTTGGTCCTTACTCAATGCTGTATAGCTAAATTGTCGCTCTTGTTCCAGATCGTACTCTACAGCCATACGGAGATCCTGCCAACGTCCATAGAGCACAGAGTCACCTCGCAGCACCCACTCTTTCTTTGAGATGTCATAATCGCGGAAACGGCCAGCATGCTTAAACACACCTTCAAAGATGGCACGATGAATGGCTGTCAGTCCAGCTACGCTATAGGTAAAGGCATCCGTTTGTAAGAGTTTCGAGATATTACTTGATACACGGTCAGCCTCTTCCCTATCTTCGTCACCTTCATCATGTGTCGATTTCTTTATATAATACTGTTTTATCAGTTCGCGCGCCTCGTCGATGGTGATTTCACCCTCAATATTTCTGCGAGCTGTCTCTTGCAGATATTCCGATGTCTTCAGCCCATCCACAGCCTGCAAGCCAATAGCCACGCGCCATGCATCAGCACGTTCGCGCTTCTGAGGCTCACCCTGGCGGATATACTCGTCGAAATTAATATATAGTTCTTGTTCGTCCATATTAAAGACACACTGATCACCTGCAAAGATACAACAAATATTTCATTCCTCCAAACTTCTATGCTAAAAAAACAAAATTACGACACGATCTAACCCAATTCCTCTACTCTGTCGCAATACGTTCCCCTTGTCGCAACAACTCCGACAAGAATCTGGCTAATTTTGGTTATTTGGTTAGTAATGTAGCATACAGGGTTCGCTGAGACAGCGAGCCTTTTTGCTTTCAACACCCCATTCCTCCAAACTTTTCTGCTAAAAAAGCCCCAAAAACTTTGGCGGTTTCAAAAATAACTCTTACCTTTGCAACATAAATCATATATTATGGGAAATATGTCAATTGAAGAAACTATTGCAGTCTTAAGCGTCTTAAACGTCTTAGCGTCTTTTTTGGGAAACAGGCATTTCAGAGAGGGAATGTAAGTTAATAGATATTAATAATATTATATATATATTAATTATATTATATATTATATATAAGGTACGCGAACTTTGAGTGGCGTTTGTGGCAAAATTGCGTATTTGACAAAAAATGCATAAGACGTTTAAGACGCTTCCAAAAATCAGCCTCTACCCTGTTTTTGGCTTTTACAAATTTTAACAGGAAGTTTTGCTGCAAATTCTTTACACCTGCTGAAATTATTCGTACCTTTGCAATGTCGAAAGGAGAGGTGTAAATTTGCGGCCTGCCCAGAGCGGATTTTTTTCCTAGTTAGCTAGACTATTTTTCCTAACTGGCACCCAAAAGACATCAAAATCCAGCGACAATGAAATTAGTCAACAATCAATTTATTAACTACAACATGCAACAGCTTTTTCTAAACTTTTATTTGGGACTTTCAGTTTTATTTCGTATTTTTGCAGCATCATATCTATTAATTTGGGCTATATGAATCATATGACAGCAATGAAGAAGACGCTAAGACTCTGGATGCTCCTGGTGGTAACCTTGAACATCGTATCGTGTACTGACCTCAATGACAACCCCGTGGTCTATGGTCCGCTCGATGAGGTGCTGGCTGCTAATGAGTGCTTCTCTGACATCAAGGAGAATCCTGATACATCGGCGATGAAGAAAAAGGAGAAGGGCGAGCTGGAATACCTGTCGCAATACAGCATGTATATCCTCCAGCCTGTGAACCACGACCAGCCTGACGGTGACAAGTTCAAACAGAAGATTGGACCTAACGTGAAGAAGGTGATCAACCCCGTGGGCATTCATTCCCCCATCATCAACAACCCCGAATACTGCCCCGTAGAAGTGAAGGAAGAGGTGATGGATTTCATCAGTAGGTACATTCATTAACAAGCCTGGAGATATGGAGAGAATATGGCCACAGCACAATGCACTCTTTCATAACAATTATGTGAGATCCTGCATCAAAAACGCCATCAAGGTGATGACTTTTTTGGCGGATATTGCGGCCCTGTGCGTGATTGTAGGCGCCA
>CADCIP010000081.1 GCA_902801485.1 uncultured Bacteroidales bacterium
TTCCGAAGCTAAACCTTCTTCTGGCAAAACTGCCTTCTCGCAGGCAGTTAATGCAATCATGGCCGAAGCCATTAAAAAAATTTTTTTCATCCAATATCGTAATAATATATTGGGGCGCAAAATTAGACAATAAGAATGACACCACCAAACATTTTGTCAAATTTCTACGCTATTTTATAAAAATAATCAAATTCAATTGGAAGTTAGTTATTTTTTTTGTACTTTTGCCGAAAAATAACGGCTACTATGAATCTCATTAATAAAATATTGAGTTGGTATTTCAGTAAGGACTCTTTACCATATTGGTGTTTACTACTGAACGATTGTCTCTTGGTGTTCCTTTCATCAATGTTGGCGTTTTGGGCGTTTGAGAAAACGCAAATGCTGTTCGACTTGCGATTTGATGTATTCTACACCGCAGTGCTATATGCGCTTTTAAGTCTCATCGGAGCAAGAGTGTTCCGCACTTATTCTGGAGTAGTACGTTATTCGTCATTTGTTGACTTGATGAAAGTGGCTTATGCCAACCTCTTAAATATGGTGATTGCTGTCATTCTGTCGGAAGTTCTACAGCAGAACGACTTGACTGTCATTGCTGCACTGACCCAGACTGAGACCGTCATTGCTTTTATCATAGCTACCTTGCTCATGTGGGCCATACGTGTTGTAGTAAAATCGCTCTATGACGTAGCACTGAATGATAAACGTACCATGCGTGTACTTATCTATGGGGCATTGTCGGGTGGCGTCGGTCTGGCCAAGAACATCCGCACCCAGCGTCCTCGCAAATTCATGTTATGTGGTTTTATCTCCCACGATAAACGGGCTAAGCACATGCAATTGATGGGCAAGAATGTGTATTACATTGACGACGACTTGGAAAGCATCATCAAAAAAGACAAGATTGAAGGTGTACTGGTCTCTCCCCTCCGCGTTAAAGAATTTCGCGATAATCAGGAAGTACAGAATTTACTGATAGGAGCAGGATGTAAGATTTTCATGGCCCGCCCAGCTACAGAAGCCAAAGTCGAAGACGGACAGCTGACCGATGAAGACATAGAGGGTATGCAACTGAATGAGGTCTCGGTAGAAGACTTGCTCCCTCGCGCTGAGATTGATATTGACATGAAGTCGGTAGGTGAGTTGTTACAAGACAAGTGTATCTTGATTACAGGTTCCGCTGGTAGCATCGGTTCCGAAATGGTTCGGCAGATTGCTATCTACAAACCAAAGAGAATGATTCTGATTGACCAAGCAGAGACGCCCCAGCACGACATCCGCCTCATGATGGCAAAGGATTTTCCTAATGTTGAGGCCAATATCATCGTGACTAGCATCGACCGTGTAACACGTATGGAAGCCATCTTTAGCAAATATCGTCCCGATTTTGTATTCCATGCTGCAGCCTATAAACATGTACCAATGATGGAGGCCAACCCCTCTGAGGCTGTGCTCAATAATATCTACGGCACAAAAGTCATTGCCGACCTCAGCGTGAAATATGGTGTCAAGAAGTTCGTGATGATTTCTACAGACAAGGCTGTTAATCCCACCAACGTGATGGGTTGCTCGAAACGCATCTGTGAAATCTATGTGCAAAGCCTCAACCGTAAGTTACGCCATGAGGCTGCCAATCACTTAGGCGAAAATCCCGGATTCATTAACTATACTCAGTTTGTGACCACCCGTTTCGGAAATGTACTGGGCTCTAATGGTTCCGTTATCCCGTTGTTCAAGGAACAAATTAAGAATGGCGGACCGGTCACCGTAACTGATGAACGCATCGTACGTTTCTTCATGCTGATCCCTGAGGCATGTAAACTGGTTCTTGAAGCTGGCACAAAAGGTAATGGCGGCGAAATCTTTGTCTTCGATATGGGACAGCCTGTTAAGATTATCGACCTCGCCCGACGCATGATAGCCCTGTCAGGAGCCAAGAATGTCGAAATCAAGATTACCGGCTTGCGTGAGGGCGAGAAACTTTACGAGGAAGTGCTGAACGAACTGGAGGGCACCAAACCTACCTTCAATAAGAAGATTCGTATTGCCAGTGTTCGTGAGTATGACTATGCTACTGCCTGTCAACAGATTGACGATCTGATAGCCATTGCCAAGAAATACGACAACATGGCTACCGTAGGCAAAATGAAGGAAATCGTACCCGAGTACAAGTCCAATAACTCCATCTACGAGCAGTTAGACAAACCTGCCTAACTGCTCCTTCTTTTTCGCCCTACTTGCAATAAAACGTTGCGTACCACTCTGCGAAGTGACGTAACCCTTCTCTTAGTGTGATCTTTGGTGTAAACCCGAAGTCACGTTCCAAGGCTGTGGCATCCGCATACGTCGTGGGCACATCACCTGGCTGCATGGGTACCAGTTTCTTATGTGCCTCGAAGTCGAAGTCCTGAGGCAGAACACCGGCACGAACCAACTCTTCTTGCAGGATATTGACGAAGTCTAACAGATTCTCAGGCTGTCCGCCACCGATATTATATACTGCGTATGGAGGGATGGGTAGGCCATCTTCACCCTTCTTGC
>CADCIP010000082.1 GCA_902801485.1 uncultured Bacteroidales bacterium
TACATTATCCGACATTTTTACGGCAAAAATGAAAAAATATGTAGGAATTTGTCGTTTGGTCAAATTCTTTTTGTAAGTTTGCAGCGAATTAACAAGTTACAATGCATAAAATGATACAAAGCTTATGAAAAGATTTATTAAATTATTGTTGTTTTCATTTTTCTGCCTAAGCGGAAACGCCCAAGAACATGTACTGGATTATGAAGGAGATTTATATTTCATTCCTGCCTCGATGACAAAGTACGGGCAGCCTTTCCTGTATTCCCGTAGTCAAAACGGATTTACAGTCTACGACGGCGACCTGAACATTATAAAAACATACACCGATCCTTTGGTTGGAACCACATATCAAAGAAGAGTAGTTCAGTATACCTGTCTTGTTGACCCAGAAACCAAAGAAATTCTTACGGAATGGACTGTCGGCGAAGATCGTACTTTCGAGGAAACATTATATGCCGATTTCAGAGGTTGTGAGATTTACTCAGATGACAATTCGTACCATTCAAGGATGATATACCTTTCACAAACATTTTTCGACGATGATGAAGACTTTGAATTCATTCAGAGCGACAGAACCGTTATCCCCATCACGGTAAAAACGCAGGATTACATCAACGAACACTCTGAGAACTTTACAGAAGAGGGTGATAAAGCAACAATCGACCCTTTGCACACCGAGGATGACTGGTGGCGGGATTATGGGGCAAACGATTATTCTATAGAATGGAACAACGAAAGAAACAAAACGGTATATAAATTATACAAAACAGAAGAGTACGGGGGATTGTTCTATTCTAGTCTAAAGATTAAGTCTATGGATGGAACGGTCAAGCAGACTCTGAACGGAATAAACATAAATTACGCTTACAGTTACAGAGGAAACTGTTACGTTAGGGGAAACGTCTCTGGTAAACTATATAGAATAGGCACAAAAAAAGATAACACCTCTCAAACCCGTAGAGGTGACGTTGACGATAATGGCGTAGTGAATGTTGCCGATCACGTGAAGCTTTCTGAGATAATAATGAATCAAAATAAGTATTAGGAGGGCAGTGTACACACTGGAACGTTGTGTAATTCAGACAATCATAGTCACGGGGCCCCTGGGTATAGCCTCTGCAAGGTCGCTACTTTAATTGGCGCAAAGGGCTTTGCTCCTCTGCGTCCTTTTTGATGACAATCTGGTTATATATTTGATGCTTTTATTGCGTTTGTGAAAGGATAGAGTGTGGCAGGGATATTATTTGATTCTACGAATCAAGGCCGAGGGATTACGCTTAGTATCCCAAATGTCCATGATGTGAACCGTATCCTCTATCTGATTGTAAAAGTAGATGATTTTGAAACGACGTTTCATCAAATGGCAATGCCGAAAAATGATATTCTTTCGTCGAAGTGATTCTTCTGGGGGATATGATTCGGGGTGACGAGCAAGTCGCCACTCTATGGATTTCCTTTCTTTCTGCCATCGCTGAGCCGTTGTTTTACCGAACTCCTGACCTGCATATTCAACGAAAGCCCAAAACATTTGCTCTGCCTTTTCTCGCCAGACTATCTGAGCCATGGGAACCTCTCGTATAATCGTCTATCCATTTCTTCGGCTGTGACCCACTTGCTTGGATCCTTCAGGTCTGCCTCTGCCTCTTCTATTCTCGCTATAGCTTCTTCATCGGAGAACGGGCCAAAGCTGGGGAACTTGTCCCAGTCAAGGTCATCAATCCAGTCGTGAACTTCTGTAAAGCTATCTACAGGCATTGTATCTGGAACAGGAGCAACAATAGGCTCGTTGACCATGCCTCCGAAGCCTTCTTCTTCAACTGTAGGATATCTCTTTTCTTCCATGACTATGTTATTATGTGGCAAAGATACGAAATAATATTGAAAGTTATATCTTTTTGAGCTGTCTTTTTTGCTAATCCGTGTGTTTTTCTTAATCTCAGCCCAAAAGCAAGCGAATTTTTGGTTCGTATTGCGATTGCGAAAGGATAGAGTATGGCGGTGGACGCCTTACCATATATAAATAAGGTGGAAAAGATTTGGTGGTATCGTGGAAAATGCTTACCTTTGCAGGCAAAAATCAAACCATAAAGACAAAAATGAACAGAGACAACGCAATCTTCGAGTTGATCGAGAAAGAGCATCAGCGCCAGCTGAAAGGCATCGAGCTGATTGCCAGTGAGAATTTCGTGCCAGCTGAAAGGCATCGAGCTGATTGCCAGTGAGAATTTCGTGAGTGACCAGGTGATGGAGGCTATGGGCTCCTACCTGACCAACAAGTATGCTGAGGGCTATCCTGGCCACCGTTATTATGGTGGTTGTCAGGTGGTGGACGAAGTGGAGCAGCTCGCCATCGACCGCGTCTGCAAACTCTTCGACGCCGAGTATGCCAACGTACAGCCCCACTCTGGTGCCCAGGCCAATGCAGCCGTGCTGCTGGCCGTGCTGAAGCCGGGCGATACCTTCATGGGCCTGAACCTCGACCACGGCGGTCACCTCTCCCATGGTTCACATGTCAATACCTCTGGTATCATCTACAACCCCATCGGCTATAACCTGAATAAGGAGACTGGCCGTGTGGACTACGACGAGATGGAGCAGCTGGCCCTGGAGCACAAGCCCAAGCTGATTATCGGCGGTGGTTCTGCCTACAGCCGTGAGTGGGACTACAAGCGTATGCGTGAGATTGCCGACAAGGTGGGTGCCCTG
>CADCIP010000083.1:0-2055 GCA_902801485.1 uncultured Bacteroidales bacterium
TTGTTTCACCATTGTTCCAACATTGGAAACACTTTGTTTCTCCCAGTGAAACAAAGTGTTTCTCCCGTAGAAACAAATTGTTTCACTGGGAGAAACAAATGAGAAACAACTTGTCTATCAGTAAGTTAAGTGCAGAAAACGCCTTAAAATACCCATTTTTTGGCATGATAATGTATAGAGATATCATTTTATGTAGGCACTATACATTGTCTAAATCATTGTACTTCAATAAGATACAAAGAAAATGTAGGAATGTATAGTTGTTTTAAACTTTTTCGCTGAAAAAATTTGTATAACTCCAACAAAACATGGCTTTCTTTGCAGCGAAAAAAAAGTTTTCACATGATGATACAGTTCTCCGATAAGTTGGTGCCTTACGAGGTCTTTATAAAAGATCTCGCCCGGGAGATAGTCGCTCAGACCACGGAAGTCCTCCGTGAGCCTAACGACATTATCTCCCAAAATAAGGCATTCAAATTGTTCGGAGCTGGGAATGTACGTCGATGGGTGAAGGAGGAGAAACTTATTCCCGTCAGTAAGCGGCCAGGGAAGATAGAGTACAGGGTGTTCGACCTAAAAAGACTTCAGGAACGCCAACAAGATTATTTTACTTCAACTAAAAATATATGGCTTCCTGTCTAATTCGTCACATTTATCGTGATAATCATATTTAAAGAAATTGGGTGCAACCACCTATATTTAAGGAGGTTACACCCAACTTGTTGATTATCAGAGTCCTGTGATTATTCCTCCACAGCAGCCTGCGCGGCGGCTAACGGATGTTGATAATCAGCTACTTACAGGTTTAGTGTAAAGTACTGGCACCTTAAATCCGACACATTCTGCGCGTTTTTACACGCTCGCGACGTGTTTTGGGAGCAGAATTTTCATTTTTATGTTATTATTTCTATTTTTGTTTTACACTAAATTGCTCGACATTACGTCTCACAATCCTTAACTTTCAATGCTTCACATGCTCCGAAGAAACAGCCTCCAAAGACACGTTCTGCAAACTTTGTTTGCAAAGTTAGCAATTTCTTCTGACTTTACACTCATTTTGCACGTTTTTCTTGCAGAATGACTACAACAAATGGGCATAAAAGATATAGAACGATTTACTTACACCATAAGAGAGCATTAGTTATGAATGGGTAGGAAATATTTGTCAGTTAGAGATTAGATGTCAGTCACCTGTCCCTGTGGCATACGGTGATGATGGGCAGCGACTCGCTGACCACGGCCTTCTCTGTGATGAGGTCCCACACGTCGTCGCCCTCATATTTGGCAGCGGCAGCAATAGCCTTCGTGCAGTCGATGGTAGAACCGCCGCCAACAGCCAGCAGCACGTCGATGCCCTCCTGCTTGCAGATGGCTGCACCCTTGTTTACCGTCGTGTGACGCGGGTTAGGCTCTACGCCGGACAGTTCAAACACACTGGCTCCAGCCTTCTGGAGTTCGGCCATCACCTTATCGTACAAGCCGATTCTCTTGATGCTGCCGCCGCCATAGACCATCAGCACCCGCTTACCGAAACGTGCCACTTCCTCATGCAGGTGACACATCTGCTCCTTACCAAAATACACCTTGGTCTTGTTCTCAAATACAAAGTCTCTCATATTTCTTATCTTTATACCATTATATTCTGAATCACGGTGCAAAGGTACGACGATTTTCTGATACTTTGGTTTCACAAATTACGCCACATTTTTCACTTTTTGCAGGAAATGCGATTTTGCAGGAAATAATCAATGATTCTTGAATCTTTCGCCAACGAAACCGTTGCCTATTTCGCCTGAAATGAGGTCGAAATGTTGGAATATCGGCGGTGTTGGAGATAGATCGTAATAGTCCATCTCTGCTATTGGCAGGCAGAAGTATTCCATCTGGTCATAGCTCGTATAAAGACGGGGCAGTACGGGATTGTTCTCGTATATCCATAGCTTTACATCATCCTCTACATTGAAGTTCACCATCCCTGAACATCTAACGGATATATTATCTGCGTAGGCCAGTATCTCAACATTGGGATTCTGGCGTAACTCCCGATAGACTGCC
>CADCIP010000083.1:2079-2566 GCA_902801485.1 uncultured Bacteroidales bacterium
CCCGATAGACTGCCTTCTGTGCAGAAGTGGCAAAGTAGAGCACATGCCCTTCCTGCTTCATGATCTGGAAGATGCGCAACTTAGGCAGATTGCCCTCGCACGTTGCAAGGGCAATCTCTTTGTGGTCTTTCAGAAACTGAATTGCTTTGTCGAACATCCCGCTTACCATTTCAGTTCTTCCTGCAGGATTATACCATCAGTCATGGGACTGTCAGCTTCGGTGAAGACATTGGCCTTGTACTGGATGCAGAGCATGGTCAGGTTCTCGCTACCAGTATTCTTCAGCGCACGCTTGCCATCGGGAGCGACGCGGATGATGGCGCCCTCGCTGACGGGGAAAATCTCACCGTCCACCTGATACTGGCCTTCGCCCTTCAAGATAATGTAAAGTTCCTCATGAGTCTTGTGGGTATGCAAGAAACCACTGTCCTGACCTGGAACGAGTGTCTGGAACGAGAACTCGCTTCCTGTAGCACCTACAGCCTGA
>CADCIP010000084.1 GCA_902801485.1 uncultured Bacteroidales bacterium
GAGGGCATCATCATTCGTACTGAAGTTCTTCATCGGTAGCGATTTCTCTGTCCTCGGATTCGTCCAGGTGCCTTCAGCGATATAGGGATCCTCGTTTTCTTCTTCCACAATACGGAACAGCATCGTTCCTGTGATAGTACCGTCGCTTTGGTATTCTTTCAGATAATACCAGCCTTCATCATTCGTTGGTGAGCCGACTACTAAAATGGGGGCTGGGTTCTTCGCCTTCGGATAATAGATCTCACCCACGGCAATCTCTTCGCCATTTACAGCGAACTTCAACCTGACGGGAATCTTGTCACCCAATGTCCCCTCAAAACTGTACTCTCCTAAAACGTCTGCCTGTGCTGCTATTGCAAGCATCAGGGAGAAAAACAATAATACTTTCTTCATCTATTGCAACTACATGGAACAAGTAATAATTGGTGCAAAGGTACAAATAATCGTGGAATTATGGCAGCTAATGCTGCGATAATTATACTTTTCTTCATAAATATTCCTAATAGTCGCTGTAAAATTTGCGATAATTCCGTAATTATCACTATATTTGCAAATCAAAAAAGCGAAGACAGGCTTCAACTTGGCAAAAAGCAAGCTTTCTGCACTCGGTTTGCATTGTCTTTGTGCTCAGATTTAAGCGTTTTTAGAGGATATGAAAAAGGTAATTGTTATTTCCACAAGCCTTAGAAGAGGCTCAAACAGCGACATGCTCGCTGACCAGTTTGTTGAAGGAGCCAAGGCTGCGGGAAACGAAGTGGAGAAGATTTCTCTCGTTGGCAAGAACATCCAGTTCTGTAAAGGCTGTATGGGCTGTCAAAAGTTAGGCCGCTGCGTCATCAACGACGACGTGAACGACATCATGGCCAAGGTGCTGAATGCCGATGTTATCTGCTGGGCTACACCTATCTACTATTATGAGATGAGCGGCCAGATGAAGACCCTCATAGACCGCATGAACGCGATGTACGAACAGGATTACCAGTTCCGTGACGTCTATCTGCTAACCACGGCAGCAGAAGATGAAGCCGAGACTCCAAAACGTGCAGAGATGGGCTTGACGGGATGGATAGACTGCTATCCCAAAAGTCGCCTGGCAGGAACGCTTTTCTGCGGAGGTGTGAATGATGCCCGTGAAATTGAGGGTAATCCCAAACTGCAAGATGCATTCGAATTGGGAAAGAGTATCGGCTAAGACAATGAACATAGAAGACTATCGCGAGTACTGTCTCTCGTTAGGCGAAGACCTGAAGGCACAGCATGACTGCATCGGCAATCCATATAACGAGTCGCCCAAGCACTGGATAGGCATCAATCCAAAGACTGCGCCAGATGATTTGCTGCAGGAACTGACCCGGAACTCATACGAGATAGTCAAGGAAAAATACACGAAAAAAAGGAAGAATTAATAATGTACAGTTTAGATTATAAAAATTCTCATAAATGAACCCTCTATGAGATGGACTGTATTATCAGATAATCGAAGTGATGACAGCCGGCTCTCTACAGAGCATGGCCTGTCAATCTTTCTTCAACGTAGTCAAACAGAGCGACACAAGATTCTGCTTGATACAGGAGCAAGCGATGTGTTTATCCGAAACGCAGAGCAGTTGGGCATAGATCTCAGCGATGTGGATTTTGTCTTTATTTCTCACGGACACAGCGACCATGCGGGAGGTTTACGATACTTCTTAGAACATAATCAGAAGGCTCAGGTTATCGTCTCGCCAAATGCCATGAGCGGAAAGTTTTTTTCTAAGCGAGGGAATCTGCATAGTATTACTACGGAGTGGCCTGTGATAGGCGAAGACAGACTCGTCTTGGTAGACCAGACTTGCGAGTTTTCGGAAGGTCTTCATGTCATTGCCCATATCCCGCACCCTGTATGTTGATGGCCTGCTATTCACGGGCTGTGCTCATAGCGGACTGGAGAATATTCTGGCGGCATGTCCTTGGCCAGTTCATTCCGTTATAGGTGGTTTCCACTTGCTCGACGGACAAGAGACAGATGATGAAATAAAAGCTTTGGCGCAAAGGCTGAAAGCAAAGTATCCAGAAACACAGTTCTACACCAGCCATTGCACAGGTGACCATGTGTTTGAGGTAATGAAAGACGTGATGGGCGAGCAATTACAGTCTTTCAGATGTGGAACTATAATAGTATAAAATGGAATAGAAGGTATTTTACAACATAAGAAAAAATAAGGATTATGCAACAGAAAAAGAACTTCCATCGCCACTTTGCGACACCAGGAT
>CADCIP010000085.1 GCA_902801485.1 uncultured Bacteroidales bacterium
CAGGTTCTTTTTCCTTTTGCAATTGTCGGATATATGCGAATACTTCTTCCTGACGTGGATCTGCTTTATATGTAACGGCATAAGCTTCAGCATCATCACATGTCCAGCATGTGTCGTTCACGCATAAACCCTCAGGAGCGTCAGTAGCTTTGTAAAGCATCATATTGCCTTGATAATAAGCATTGAGGCGGCTGGAACACACACTACCATTGATAGGTATAGGAATAACAGAGGATAAGAGAGGGTCCATTATACCAGCAAAATCGTCACTCAAAAAACCTATCTTTTCATACAAATCATAGCGTCCCCAATTTGTTTTCATTACGCGGCACTCTGTTCCGTCCAACAGCTGGTAAGTGTCAAAGGACTTTACTTTAGAACCCTCATTTTGAGGAAATAACAAATCTCCTATTTCAGCACCAAAGTTGTAGAGCACGCACTCATTCCCCTGTTGCAGATAAGGTATAGGGTTATCTTCGTCATAATAAACGATATCATCATCCACTGCAATTCCTGGCAAAGAATCCGTGATGGCGTAGACAATGCCGTTCTCCTCACGAACAGGAAGCCAATGATTGACAGTAAAATCATCTACGCCTTTACTTATGACAGCACCCATCATCGTATAGACCTTGCCATCTATCTCCTTCTGATTGCCAAGGAAATAGTAGGTGAAGTGTCGGTCACTAATGTATCGGATTGCCTTCAAGGAAAGATTGGGGCTGGTGGGGTTCTTCTGGAGAGTACCATGTTCTTAGATAATAATAACCTTCCGTATCAAGAACGTCCGAGTACATTGCACAATCGCCATAAATTATTCCGAAAAATAATCTGTCGTCGTAATCGAATAAGACCTCCAAAGGTTCTTTCTCTATTTCTGAGGAAATATTTTTTAGTATCCGTAGGGAATCTAATGCAGTATCAAAATCGCTACCTATTTTTCCGATATATTCAAGTGTTTCACCTGGTCTATCTTTAATTCTGATTTGTGTTAAATCCAGTGATAAAGCCACGATGTTGCCGAAGTCGCTCCAAGGCGAAGTCGCTTTGTACTCTTCTATAGAACCGGCCGGCACATGAAGCGTTGCAGAAGCAATGGGGGTATTATCAAACACCCAGCTGCCTGTGCCGGGAACATCATCTGCCTGGCAACAGACCTCCTTTAGGTTGCTGCAACCATAGAATGCTGCTTCGCCAATGTAAGTAACGCTACCTGGAATGGTAATAGAGGTCAATGCTGCATTACTATGAAACACATAACTACCGATGCCAGTCACAGTGTACTTCTGTCCCTCATAACTCAGTTCAGACGGTATATCCACTTCACTTTCCCCAGTTCCCTTTCTTATCAGTTTTGCAGTAAGCGCCACCTTATCCAAGGTATAAATCGTACCATCTATGCTGATATTCTCCTTGATGTCTTCCAGCACCAAAGCCTCACCTTCCGTCAGATTAACCAGTCCATTGTACCACCAACAGGAGAAGCGGAAACTGCTTGATTCCAGCTCATGTATTGTGAACGATATATTGTACGGACAGATACAATCTTCATCATTATCAATGTATTCCACTTTGATGATAACTGAACATGGGCTTCCATCGATCACGCTTGGTGTAATAATAAAATCCTCTATGTCGCAGGTGGCTTCATAGCCTAACAGTTGCACCGTCAGTATGTTGCCTTCCTTTGTCAGGATAATCGTCCGACTTTTTTCATTCTCATTGGCTCTCGCCCGTGTGCCGTGCATACAGCCGCTGTTCTGAACATCGGACAATGTCAGTTCCTGTGCATAGACACATATTTGCACAAAACATAGTAAGAAAAGTAAAATTATCTTTTTCATTATAGCAATAGTTTTATATGTTTCTTGCCGCAAATTTATGCGGTTTTGCAGTTCTTTCCAAAAAAAATCACTCCCAAGTGCTCCCAACTTATGAAAATTCTTGTGTTTTGGGAGTGGTTGGGAGTAGAATTTCTTGCTTGTCATGTGAGAAAGGCATAACTTTGCGGTTGAAAATATTAACAAGGAGTAAAGAAGTTAAGGGAGTTAAGGGAGTTAAAGACAATACATTTTCTGATTTAATACGGCAGCATCGAACAAACGTGGCAGCTGTGCGAGGTCTCGTTGCCAGAAGCAGAGGCCCGAGCAGAGACGCTGGAGGACTCTGTGCGGAAGGCTTCTGAACTCGTACGGCAGAGGTTCAGTCTGCTGACGATACGTTTGCGGGACAAGCGGGGCATGATTCCCTCCTCTCCCGACTCGGCCAGACAGACGATGTCCTATTTCGAAGGTCGCAACAACACGACAGACAAGGAACGGGCCTGCTACTATCTGGCAAGTGCATATCGCGACCTGAAGGACTATCCCAGAGCTGTGAACCTTTTCCTGAAAGCTGCTGACATTGCAGAGCAAAGCAAAGATGCAGACACGCTAATCTGGCAAAACGCGCTTTCGCAGTTGAGGTACCTCTACATGCTCCAACTCAATTATGAAGAGGAGCTGGATGTGGCTCTGCACTCCGTAGCCCTTGCCAAGCAATCGGGAAAGAACCTGGAATGCTATCTGATGGATGCGGCTTCTGCATACAAGCACCTGAACGACACGATGAAAAGCCTCCTGTATTGCGACCAATCGTATGGCGTCATCAAGGAAGAAGGCAGTCAGTCAAGGCACGGACGCATCCTGGCTTCCTTGCTGGCAACGTATTCCGACTATCAGGCGTATGACAAGGTCGACAGTCTGCTGCCCATCGTCTACCGTTTGCCGAAAGAGTTGCGTCCACAAAACTATGAGCTTTGCCTTGCGAAATGCCACGAGAACAAGAGCCAGACGGACTCTGCCATCGTATATTACAAGGTTGCCTACGGAAAAACGAATAATGTGGCAGGAAGGTATGAGGCCTCTGCAGGTCTGCAAAGGTGTTATCTGCAAAAGGGAGACTACAGGCAAGCGGCACTATGGGGACAGCGTTTGCAGGAGACCAACGACAGCATCGTTGTGGAACGGGCTTTCGAGCAGACACAAAGGGCAAGGGACGAGTACCGCTATCTCCGCGACAAAGAAGCAGAAAGGGCCATCGTGCAGAGAAGCGAACGCATCGTCTTCTTCTCCGTCATAGCAGGTCTGATACTTCTGAGCCTCGTGATGGGAATGGTGGCTTTCTATCACTACAAGCAGAAGAAACTCACGGAGCAGCTCGTCGGAAAAGACAAATTGCTGGAACATAAGGCAATGGTCAACAAGGAACTGACGCGCATCGCCCTCA